>CAWHJY010000023.1:0-30811 GCA_963829775.1 uncultured beta proteobacterium
CGGGATTCACCGTGCCCACCTTGCGCTCGACGGTATGATCCTCGAGGTAGGCCGGGCCGAGCGCATCTTTGAGTGAAGCGAAGACTTCGCTCGCGGTTCATCCGCCCACCCCCGATTTCTCCAACGTTTCCAGCTTGGCCACGGCCTTGACCACGCCGTCGATGATGGCTTCCGGGCGCGATGGGCAACCCGGCACGTAGACGTCGACGGGGATCACTTCGTCGATCGGGCCGACGACGTTGTACGACTCGTAGAAGACGCCGGACGTCGAACCGCACCCGCCGACGACGATGACCGCCTTGGGATCGGGGGTCTGCTCGTAGATCCGCTTGAGCCGAGGTAGCATCGGCTCGAGTCACCGGCCCGGTGATCAGCAAGACGTCTGCATGGCGGGGCGTACCCGTGAGCATGATGCCGAACCTTTCCACATCGTAGCGCGGCGTCAGCGCGGCCACGATCTCGATATCACATCCATTACAGGAGCCTGTGGCTACGTGGAACACCCACAGCGCCCGTTTGAAAGAACGAGGTAGTGCCATGTCGCTCACCTGACCAATACGAGAATGACGAACACCAATCCGAGCACCCCGATGAACCACGCTGCGTAGTCCGAAAGGACGCCGGTATGCCATGCCTTCACCCGCCGGTAGTAGGCGGAAAGCCCGTCGATCATTCCCCAGTACAGGTGATCTCCCCGCTACGTGGAGTGCGTTCGGGCCTCGGGCTCGTCGTTACCGGACAAGAAGACCTTCGTTTGCCCGGTTCCGCGCTTGTAGCCCTTGTTGCCGAAGCGAACGCACGATGAAGGACACCACTAAGATGCCGACGAAAAGCAAGCGCCCAGGCGATGGGATTCCACGCGCCGAAGCCGGAAGTCAATCCATTCATCGTCTAGCCTCCTAGTACCGCGTTGATGTACGCGTCACGTCCGAGCCACAGCGCCTTGGCCGCAGGCGTCACGATGTGGTCGACAAAGAATCCGGGGAACAGCCCGAACACAATGACGACCAACACCAGCGCCGCCATCGGCAGGATCATGCCTGGCGAGGGATCGGAGACGTGGTCCATTGCGTTCGATCGGGGACCCAAGAACGCTGCTTGGAATGCCTTCACGAACACAGCCAACAGAAGAATGCTCGACAGAACCGCGATGACGGCCAGGAACGGGCTCAGCTTGAACGACGCTTCGTAGATCAGGAACTTGGATGCGAAGCCGTTGAACGGCGGTACGCCTGCGAGCGCGACCGCACCGATGGCGAAGAAGATGCTTGTCCACTTCATACGATGGCCAAGACCGCCCATCCGATTGAGATCCCGCGTACCGGCAGCGCGAATGATCGGCTCCCGATGCGAAGAACAGCAATCCGATGCAGGCGGCATCGTTCAACATGTGGAAGATGCCTCCCTGCATGGCGACCAAGCCGTACTCCGGCTTGGTGGCGCTGACCGCCAGTCCAACGCCCACACGCCAGCAGCATGTAGCCGATCTGGGACACGGCGCCGTAGGCGACCAGGCGCTTGAGATCGTTCTGGATCAGCGCCATGGTTACGCCGACGAAGATCGTCAGCAGCGCGAGCACGATGAGGATCCATCCCAGCGTGCGACGTCTGACCGTCAACCCCGAACAGCGTGAACAGGATGCGGAACAGCCCGTACAGGCTGGCCTGGGAATTGGCGACGAGGACCGCGGAGATCGGCGCCGGTGCCTCGCCGTAGGCGTCGGGCGCCCACATGTGCATCGGGACCGCGCCCGCCTTCATGGCCAGTCCCGTGAGCAAGCAGCCCAAGGGCCACCATGTCGGTCAGGCTGCCCGTGATAGGCTGTGGGCGAGAGTGGCGATGTTCAGCTGGCCGTACTGGCCGTACAGCAGACCGATCGCCAGCAGTACGAACAGTCCGGACAGCGTGTACATCGCCATGACCTTGAACCCGGCTTCCTGGGACTGCTTCGCCACACGCGGAAGCCGACCAGGCCGGCCGGCGGCGATCGAGGTGATCTCGAGGAACACGAAGAAGTTGAACATGTCGCCGGTCAGAACCATGCCGAACACGCCGGCGGCCAGCAGCAGGAACAGGCTGTAGAACAAGTTGCCGCCGGATCGTTCTTTCCAGTAGGAGAAGCTGAAGAACGCACCGGTTAGCGCTACCAGGGCGGTGATGAGCGCCCATGAACGCGCTCATGCCGTCGACCTCGAACAGGATGCGAACGGGGACCTGACCTGCCAGAGAGCGGGAACGGTGAACGCTCCGCCTCCCAGCTCGTACACGGTAGGGATACCGCCAGCTCCGAACACATCGACGGCGAGCAACGCGGCCAGTCCGGCCGACGCCAGCACGATCAATCCGATCAACGTGTTCCGCGCCCCTCTGCCGAGCTTGCCAATCAAGGGAGCGGCGAAGGCGCCGAGCAGCGGCAACGGCGATCAAGCAGAACGGGTGCATGCAGTCGTCAGCGCGGTCATCCTTTCAGCTCCTTCACGTTGTCGGACGTCGAGGGTGCCGTAGTGACGATGGATGAAGATCGCGAACGAAAGCAGGAGCGCCGTGGTTGCCAAGTCCAATGACGATGCTTGTCAGCGTCAGCGCCTGCGGCGTCGGCAGCACCATGCGCTGGGCCTCGGGCGCGAAGGTGTAAATCGGCGAGATCCCGCCGGTGCGATAGCCGAGCGTGACCAGGAACAGGTTGACGCCCGTCTCGATCGAGCGAGATGCCGATCACGATCTTGATCAAATTGCGCTTGAACAGGAGCGCGTAGAGGCCGAGCACACAAGCAGCGCGGCGACGCGATGAACGGAAGGTTCCCTACGTTCATTTCGTCTCCTCCTTCGCGCGCCGACGAGCATGACGATGACGACAGCTGGCGAGGCCGGTCATGACCTTGAGTCCGACGGCCCAGTTCATCCAGGGAAGCGTACCGCCGGAGTCAGAGACGCCCGCGTTCGGACCGAAGGGAACCGCGCCCCCGAACAGCGACTCCGGCCCGAGTTCGCCAACAGGTTGTAGAAGAAGGCCGTCCCGATACCCAGGAATCGCCAGCGCGAGGAACGCGAGGGCGCCGACCTCTTCGAGGCTCTGCAGCCAATGGAGATTCAGCCGGCCCTTCAGGCCCGGCCGATCCGAAGGCAACGAGTAGCAGCGCAAACGCGCTCGCCACGACGGCGCCGCCCTGGAATCCGCCGCCCGGAGTGAGATGCCCGTGCATGATCACGTAGAAGCCGAACAGGATGATCAGCCGTAGGTGAGGCGGGTCACCGTCCGCACGATGACCGACATTTCTTGGTTTCATCGCTCATCCTCCCGGAGCTTGCGGAACAGGCCCAAGACGCCGACGACGGCCGCGAACAGCACGGTGGCCTCGCCGAGCGTGTCGAAACCGCGGTAGTCGAACACGATGGCCGTGACGACGTTGTTCGCCGCGACTTCCCCTGCGCGTGCGCGATGAAGTAGTCGTCCATGGCCGCCGTCTGCGGCTCACCGAACGGGCGCATACCGATGCGGCCGCAAGCAAGAGGAACGCGCCGACAACAAGAACGCGACGAAGACGAAAGCGCCTTCTCATTCTTCCTCCTTTCGGCGCGTTCGCCGGATGGCGATGACGTAGATCGCCGTCGTCAGTGCGGCACCGATGCCCGCTTCGGCGATGGCGACGTCGGGCGCCTGCAGGAGATAGAACTCGAGCGACGACGAGCAGACTGGCTGCGGCCAGAGCCAGCACCGACGAGAGCAGATCCTTGAACCAGACGGCAAGGCACGCCCCGACGACGATCAGCACGAGAAGCACGACATGGAGGATGCCTGTGCGATCATGATCGTTCCTCCAGTTTGTCCACGACGGCGCCGCCGGCTTGACCCCGCTTCGATACGCGGCGCGCGCGATGGCGTGAGATCCCGTCGGGTTCGTGACCAGAAGCGCGATCAGGGCGATGATGGCGTGGATGGCCAGCGTGTTGTACGCGGCGTCCCCCGCGAGCGAATCCGTAGACGATGACGCCCGAGCGCGGTGAAGATCGAGCCGAACGTCGTGCACTTCGTCGCGCCGTGCAGGCGCGTGTAGACGTCGGGGAAGCGGATCAGGGCGACCGAGCCCAATCCGTTGAACAGGACGCCGATCCCCAAGCAGGATGTAGAGGAAGTATGTTCATTCCAATCCCCCCTCCAGATAGCGAGCGACGTACAGCGTTCCGACGAACGACAGCAGCGCGTAGATGATCGCGACGTCGACGAAGCACCACCTGCTCAAAAGCCGCGCCCAGGACGATCATCGACGCGACGACGAGCGTGTTGAGTGTGTCCAGTCCGACGACGCGATCGCCGACGGTGGGACCGAGTCCGATCCGGATCAGACTGAACAGCACGAAGAACGCGAAGCAGGCCGCGACGACAAAGAACACCATCGGTTCGATGATCATTCCGCGATCCTCCTCGCCCAGTCAGGGAATGATCCGCACACCGTCTTCGCGGACGGATCGGGGTCGGTGACGTTGATCCAGTGCACGAACAGATCCCCGCTGTCCTCATCGACATCGATGGACAGCGTTCCCGGCGTGAGCGTGATCGAGTTGGCCAGCAGCGTGGTTCCGAAATCGGTGCGTCAGCCCAGGGCGACACGGACGATGCCCGGCCGGATCTTGCCGGTGATGACTCGGTAGGCGACGTCGAGGTTCGCCTTGGCCATGGCCCAGAAGGAAGGGTCCGATCAGGTAGACAGGAAGGCAACCAGCGAAGCGGATTCAGCATGCGATAGCGGGCTCTTCTTGCCTGTCTCTTGGGAGTCGAACGACACGCTCCGGCGATGGCTCCGACGATGAGGGATAGGACGGCACCTGAGATCCATTCTTCGAGGCTCCATGCTCCGATCGTTCCACTGCCGAACGTCAGTAGAAGGTAGAGGATGAACGCAACGATGGCAGTGACAGAGTTGCGAGCATCCCACCCTCCCGAACCTACAACTCCCGGCGGAAGGTGCGTGAGCACGCGAATTTTCCGCCGAGCCGCGTAATGTTACCCGAGGATTCGGGAAGTTTCAAGGGAGAAATGCAATTCCCTTGCTGGCTAGAGACAGCTGTGGAGGGACTACTGAACGTCGATGGGAATGCTCAGACGTGTCGGACGCGCCGGAGTTGTCAGTGACCGTCAACGGTCACGGTGACCGTGCCCGGCGAAGGGAAGATGTGCTCCGGCGACGGCCGTGTCCGCATCCGGCGATCCGTCGTTGTTGAAGTCCCACGAGTAGCCGACGATGGTCGCCGTCGAAGTCCCAGGAGAGCGTTCCGTTGAACAGGACGAGCTCTCCGGCCGTCGGTTGGATCGGCATGAAGGTGAAGTCGGCCACCGGAGGCTGGAAGGACGAAGGCGGCGGTCGAGGGGCTGAGGGCTGGCGTCGACGAGGATAGACTGAATGAAGGCGTCGGCGTTGCCGGACGTCATCGGTGACTGTCAGCGATACGTTGAAGGTTCCGGCGGTCGGGAAGACGTACTCAGTGAATGCATTGCTGGAATCGATGACGCCGTCGCCATTGAAGTCCCAAGCATAGGTGACGATCTCCCCATCGACGATCCTTGGAAAGCAAGCCGTTGAACAGCACCCGTCGATCCGGCGACGGGCTCGGCGGGCGAGTACTCGAAGTCAGCCAGCGGCGGCGGAATATGGAGATGGAGGCTGCGGGGACTGGGCGGGGCCACCGTGATTTGGAGCGTTACCGTGTCCGAGGGCGCCGGCGTTATCGGTGACCGTGAGCGTGACATCGGGACGCCGTCAGCGTGAAGGTGTGCTCGGCGATGGCCGCCGCGGAGTCGACCACTGGTCCCATCGAAGTCCCAGGCAAAGGCGATGATGCTGCCGTCCGGATCGTCGACAACGTCCCATTGAGCAGGACGACACTGCCGGATTCCAGGTGCGGAGGTGAGTATTCGAAGTCCGCGATCGGGGCAATAGCGTCGATGGACCGGTGGTGGTCGGGCCGTCTCCCGTGCGCTCACCACGACGGGTAGCGTGAGTGTATCGGTGGTTCCGGCAGTCATCGGTTACCGTCAGCGAAACGTTGTAGTGCCGGGGTGGCGAAGACATGATCGACGATGGCTGCGGTCGAGTCAGTCTGCCGTCCCCATCGAAGTCCCAAGCGAACGACCGGACCCGGCCGTCTGGGTCTGGACGATAACGTCCCGTTGAACAGGACCGTGGCGTCCGGCTCCGGGTTGGCCGGCATGTAGGCGAAATCGGCGATCGGGGGAATGGCGCCGCCGGCGACGACGCGGCCGCGACATCAATGGTTTGGGTCACGCTATCTCGGTTTCCGTCGTCGTCGGTCACGGTCAGGGTGACATCGTGAACACCGGCCGAGGAGAACGTGTGCTCGCGATCGGGGCGGTCGAGTCCGGGATGCCGTCCCCATCGAAATCCCAGGCGAACGCTCGATTCGTCCATCCAAGTCGATGGACGAGGTTCCGTTGAACAGGATGAGGTCTCCGGCCGCCGGACTGGATGGAGAAGTCTGGAAGTCGGCGATTGGGATCTGCGTCGCTGCAACGGGAGCGACGGGCTGCTGAACTTGCCCGCCGACCGTCACGGCGTAGATCACCGTGTCCCTGTTGCCGCCGTTGTCGGTGACCGTCAAGGAGACTTGATAGGTTCCGGGGGCGTTGAAGACGTGCGATACGATGCCCTGGGTCGAATCAGTGACCCCGTCTGCGTCGAAATCCCAGGCGTAGGTTGTGATCTGTCCATCGAAGTCCGAGGATGTCGTTCCGTTGAACATCACGGGATCTCCGGCCTTGGGCTGAGCTGGCGTGTAGGAATAATCGGAGATCGGAGGTTGGAACGAGCCCGTCCCCGGGACGTTCGCCCGCTCTGAGACGGTGACCGAATAGATCACCGTGTCCTGATTGTCGGAATCATCGACGACGGTGAGCGCGACATCGAAGGTGCCCGGCGATGGGAACGTGTGTTGCGTGATGGCGTCGGTCGAATCGACGACGCCGTCCGCATTGAAGTCCCACGCGTAGGACACGATCGTTCCGTCAAAATCGAACGACTCAGTGCCGTCAAACGTGACGGGGGTTCCGGCGGCCGGCGACTCAGGGACATAGATGAAGTCCGCGGTCGGCGGCTGGAACGTGATGATGACCTCGCGCTCCTTCACGTATCCTCCGAAGGACACAGGCGGCAGGTGGCTGTCCAGTGATGGTGAGCGTCACTTCCTCGGGGGTGGTGAAGACGAACCGGTCCGGGAGTGAGGCCGCGTCGATCGTCAAGACGTAGCTGTCCGGCAGAACCCCTGCGATGGCGAAGGCTCCGGACAGATCCGTGTAGGCGTCCAGGACGCTGCCGGTCGCTTCGGATCGAAGAAGAACGCGCACCTGGGCGAAACCACCTTCATCGGCGTTGCGTGTACCGTCCTTGCTGACGTCCTCAAACACGTCACCTGACACCACGCCGACTGGAGTCAAGGGGATGTCGATCCACAGCGTCTCTCCCGCGATCACCGAGGCACGGACTGGGGCCCCTGCGGTGGCGTCGAGCGGCAGCTGCTCGGGCGTCAGAGTGACTTCGCCTGGGTAGAGCGGCGCAAATCGGAAGTAGCCGTCGGCATCGGTGGAAACCTTGGCCTGTCCGGCTGCGATCACGATGAAGGCCGCGGGGTCGTCGTTCAGCCCGTAAAGGCCGTCGCCGTCGCGGTCGATGAAGGCTCGGCCCTCAAGACGGCCCTTGGTGACCAGGAACGGAACCCCGCTGCTCGTGGGCGAGGACGCCGCCGACGTCGAGCGGCTGTGGAAGCGCCTGTTCTTCCACACGCACGCGACGGCGGTCGGCGCGATCACCAGCCTTGCGCTCGCGGCGATCGACACCGCGCTGTGGGACCTGCGCTGCCGGCGCGCCGGGCTGCCGCTGTGGCAGATGGCCGGCGGCGCGCAGCGCTCGGTGCCGGTGTACACGACGGAGGGCGGCTGGCTGCATCACCCGGCGCAGCAGCTCGTCGACGAGACGCTCGCGGCCAGGGCGCAGGGATTCAGGGGCGCGAAGCTCAAGGTCGGCAAGCCGGCGATCGGCGAGGACGTGCGGCGGCTCGACGCCGTCCGCGCGGCCGTCGGCGGCGATTTCGAGCTGATGGTCGACGCCAACCAGGCGTGGACCGTCCCGGAGGCGCTGCGCCGCGCGCACGCGTACTCCGGGCTGCAGCTCGCCTGGCTCGAGGAGCCGCTGCCCGCCGAGGACCTCGGCGGCCACGTCGAGCTCGCGGCGCGCGCCCCGATGCCGATCGCCGTCGGCGAGTCGCTCTACCATCCGTCGCATTTCCGCGAATACCTGGAGCGCGGGGCCTGCTCGATCGTCCAGGTCGACTGCGCCCGCATCGGCGGCATCACGCCGTGGCTCAAGGTGGCGCACCTCGCCGAGACGTTCAACGTGCCGGTGTGCCCGCACTTCCTCATGGAGCTCCACGTGTCGCTGACCGCGGCGGTGCCCAACGGCGCGTGGGTCGAGTACATCCCGCAGCTCGACGCGATCACGACGTCGCGGCTGGCCATGGCCGACGGCTGCGCGATCCCGCCGTCGACGCCGGGGCTGGGCATCGACTGGGACCACGCCGCGATCGACCGGCTCGCCGTCGCGCGCGTCGTCGTCGGGAACTGACGCTCGATCCGCCCGCCGCCCGCGCCGCCCCCGAATCAACGCCGGAGCCCCCTCGATGCCGACCCCCGCTTCGCTCGCCATCCGCCTGCACCCCGACGACGACGTCGTGATCGCCCGCGCCCAGCTCGTCGGCGGCACCGTGCTCGCCGACGAGCGCGTGACCGTGTCGGGCCTGATCCCGCCGGGCCACAAGGTCGCGACGCGCGCCCGCCGCGCCGGCGAGCCGGTGCGCCGCTACAACCAGATCATCGGCTTCGCGTCGCGCGACATCGCCCCCGGCGAGCACGTCCACCTCAACAACCTGCAGATGGGTTCGTTCGACCGCGACTACGCGTTCGGCGCCGACGCGCGACCCACGCAGTTCGTCGCCGAGCCGGCGACGTTCATGGGCATCCGCCGCGCCGACGGGCGGGTCGCCACGCGCAACTACATCGGCATCCTGTCGACGGTGAACTGTTCGGCGACCGTCGCGCGCGGCATCGCCGACCACTTCAACCGCGAGCGGCTCGCCGCGTTTCCGCAGGTCGACGGCGTCGTCGCGCTGACGCACGGCTCGGGCTGCGGCATGGACACGCACGGCGAGGGCATGCAGATCCTGCGCCGCACGCTCGCCGGCTACGCGCGGCACGTCAACTTCGCCGGCGTGCTGGTCGTCGGGCTGGGCTGCGAGTCCAACCAGATCAGTTCGCTGTTCGGCGCCGAGAACCTGACGGAGGGGCCGCTGCTGCGCACGTTCAGCATCCAGGACACCGGCGGCACGGCGAAGACGATCCGGCACGGCATCGCGCTGGTCGACGAGATGCTGCCGCATGCGAACGCGGTCGCGCGCGCGCCGGCGCCCGCGTCGAGCCTCGTCGTCGGCCTGCAGTGCGGCGGCTCGGACGGCTACTCGGGCATCACCGCCAACCCGGCGCTCGGCGCCGCGGTCGACCTGCTGGTTCGCCACGGCGGCACGGCGATCCTGTCGGAGACGCCCGAGATCTACGGCGCCGAGCACCTGCTGACCCGCCGCGCGGTGTCGCGCGAGGTCGGCGAGAAGCTGGTCGCGCGCATCAGGTGGTGGGAGGCCTACACCGCGCGCGAGCAGGGCGAGATGAACAACAATCCGTCGCCCGGCAACAAGGCGGGCGGGCTGACGACGATCCTCGAGAAGTCTCTGGGCGCCGTGGCGAAGGGAGGCACCACCAACCTCGTCGACGTCTACGAGTACGCGGCGCCGGTCACGGCCAGGGGTTTCGTCTACATGGACACGCCCGGCTACGACCCGGTGTCGGCCACGGGACAGGTCGCCGGCGGCGCCAACATGATCGTGTTCACCACCGGCCGCGGCTCCGCCTACGGCTGCGCGCCCGCGCCGTCGCTCAAGCTGTCGACCAACACCGCGCTGTGGGTGCGGCAGGAGGAGGACATCGACCTCAACTGCGGCGACATCGTCGACGGCACCGCGACGGTGCAGGGCACCGGCGAACGACTGTTCCGCCTGATGCTGGAAGCCGCGTCGGGAACCAAATCGAAGAGCGAGCGGCACGGCTACGGCCAGAGCGAGTTCGTGCCCTGGTACCTGGGGGCGGTGATGTGACGGCTGCTGCACCAATTTTCGTTGACACTTCGGGGGGCGGACCTTACGCTGCACCGGTTCGACCCGATACGAATCAGGGCTCGCTGAAGCCCGATTACAGGAGGAGTTCCATGAAGGTGTTCACCAAGCTCGTCGCCGCGTGCGTCGCGGCCGGCTTCATGCTTTCCGCCGCCCCGGCGGCAGCGCAGGAAAAACTGGTCGTCTGGTGGGTCAAGGGCTTCTACAAGAGCGAGGACGACGCGCTCTTCGAGGCGATCAAGAAGTTCGAGGCGAAGAGCGGCATCAAGGTCGAGCTGTCGCAGTACGCGGTGCAGGACGGCATCCCCAAGGTCGTCGCCGCGCTCGACTCCGGCAACCCGCCCGACGTCGCCTACATCGACGTGTTCGACTTCCAGGTGACCGGCAAGTGGGCGTTCGAGGGCAAGCTCGAGGACCTCACCGACGTCCTCGGGCCGATGAAGGCCCAGTTCCTGCCGGGCGCGCTGGAGACGACGTACCTGTACAACGAAAAGACCAAGGCGAAGGCGTACTACGCGTTCCCGCTCAAGCAGCAGACGATGCACATCCAGTACTGGAAGGACATGCTGAAGGAATCCGGCTTCAAGGAGTCCGACATTCCGGAGACCTGGAAGGAGTACTGGTCGTTCTGGTGCGACAAGGTGCAGGCCGGCTACCGCAAGAACACCGGCAAGCGCGCGTTCTCGACCGGCTTCCCGATGGGCGTCGACTCGTCCGACTCCTACTACTCCTTCCTGACGTTCGTGGACGCGTACAACGTCAAGCTGGTCGACGACAACGGCAAGCTGCTGGTCGACGATCCGAAGGTCCGCGCCGGCCTGATCAACGCGCTGCGCGACTACACCGAGGTCTACCGCAAGGGCTGCACGCCGCCGTCGGCGACCTCGTGGAAGGACCCGGACAACAACGTCGCCTTCCACAACAAGACGATCGCGATGACGCACAACGCGACGATCTCGATCGCCGCCAAGTGGTACGACGACATGAACAACCCGGCGCTGAAGCCCGAGGACCGTGCCGTCGCCAAGAAGAACTACGAGGAACTGATCGCCACCGCCGGCTTCCCGAAGAAGCCCGACGGCTCCGCCATGACCTACCGCGCGGCGGTCAAGACCGGCGTGGTGTTCGCGGCCGCCAAGAACAAGAAGCGCGCCAAGGAGTTCGTCACGTTCCTGATGCAGGACGAGAACCTGATCCCCTACGTCGAGGGATCGCTCGGCCGCTGGTACCCGGTGACCAAGTCCGGCGCCGCGCGGCTGTCGTTCTGGCTGGCCGACCCGCACCGGACGTCGGTGCAGCGGCAGTTCGTCGCCGGCACGACGCCGTTCGAATTCACCAAGAACTACAAGTTCACGACGCTCAACAACGAGAACGTCTGGGCGAAGGCCATGAACCGGGTGCTGAACGAGAAGGTCCCGATCGAGAAGGCCGTCGACGAGATGATCGCGCGCATCAAGGCGGTCGCCGGCTGACCGGCCGGAGGGCGACGGCGGGGCCCGGCGCGGGAGCGGTCCGCTCCCGCCGCCGCGCCTCCGCGGCCGGTGCCGCCAAGGCGCCGGCCCTGCGCGCGCCGCGCCTCTCCCGCCCCTACCGCACCGTGATCCACGTGCCTCCCGCACCCGGCCGCGAATGACGAGTCTCGCCCTGCCCGGCGGCGAGCCGGCCGCCCCCGCGGGTCCGGCGCGACGGCGCATGTCGCCCTGGCAGTTCTGGGGGCTGGTGCTGCTGGCGCCGTACGTCGTCGTGTTCCTGGTGTTCGTGCTGTACCCGGTCCTCTACGGGCTGTGGATCGCGCGACATCCGGAAAGCTACGTCAAGCTGTTCGACGACCCGGTGTTCGCCGGCAGCGTCGTCAACACCATCGTCTTTCTCGGCGTCGCCATCAACGTCAAGATGGCGCTGGCGCTGTACCTCTCGGGCTTCTTCGCCAACACGCGGCCATGGATCCGCTGGCTGTCGGTGCTGTTCATCCTGCCGTGGGCGGTGCCTTCGATCCCGACGATCCTGTCGTTCCGGTTCATGCTGAATCCGGAGTGGGGGATCGTCAATTCGCTGATCTTCCAGCTGACCGGCGCCGACGGCCCCAACTGGCTGAACGAGCGCTGGATGGGGCTCAGCATGGCGATGGTGGTGCACACCTGGAAGAGCCTGCCGTTCTGGACGCTGATCCTGCTGGCGGGGCGGCTCGCGATTCCCGGCGAGCTGTACGAGGCGGCGAGCGTCGACGGCGCGTCGACCTGGCAGAAGTTCAAGTTCGTCACCTGGCCGTCGGTGTCCGGCCTCTACCTCACGTCGCTGATCCTGTCGACGATCTGGTCGCTCGGCGACTTCAACAGCATCTACCTGCTGACCGGCGGCGGCCCCGCCGACCTCACGCACGTGCTGGCGACGCTGGGCATCCGCTACCTGCGGCTCGACCAGGTCGACCTGTCGATGGCGACGATCGTGTGCGCGCTGCCGCTGGTGCTGCCGCTCGTATACTTCATGATGAAGCGGCTGTCCAAATGAAGCTGCGCGACGTCACGACGGAGGCGAAGCTGCTGCTGGTCGGGATTCCCGTCGCGCTGTGGACGCTGATCCCGATCTACCACATGCTGCTGTTCGCGCTGTCGACCAAGGACGAGGCGTTCAGCGGCCGCCTGTGGCCGGCGCATCCGACGCTGTCGAACTTCGCGCTGGTGTTCGAGCAGAAGAACTACTGGCTCAACCACTTCTGGCTGCAGCTGTGGAATTCGCTGCTCATCGCCGTCGCGGTCGGGGCGATCACGCTGTTCGTCGCGACGGGAGCGGCGTTCGCGATCAGCCGGCTCAAGGTGAAGGGCGGACGGCTGGTGATGAACCTGGCGCTGTTCACCTACTTCATCCCCGCCGCGTTCCTGGCCGTGCCGATGTACAAGGCGATGGGCACCTACGGGCTGCTGAACACCCAGTGGGCGCTGATCCTCGCGATGATCACGCTGGCGTCGCCGTACGCGATCTGGGTGCTGAAGCAGGCGTCCGACAAGCTGCCGGTCGAGCTCGACGAGGCCGCGCGCATCGACGGCGCGTCGCCGCTGCAGCTGTTCCGCCTCGTCTACGTGCCGCTGATGACGCCGTCGCTGGTCGCGGTCGGCACCTACGCGCTGCTCCTCGCGTGGAACGAGTACCTGTACGCGTTCCTGCTGCTGTCGCGCGACACCGACATCACGCTCGCCGTGGCGCTGGGGCATTTCCTGTCGGCGGACGACTCGCCGTGGGAACTGCTGATGACGACGGGATTCATCTACGCGCTGCCGCCGGCGGCGATCTATTACGCGTTCAAGCGCTACATGGTCTCGGGCCTCACCGCCGGCGCGGTGAAGTCCTGAGCGACGGCGCAACGGCAGACTCCATGGCATCCGTCTCGTTCCGCAACATCGAAAAGGCCTACGGCGCCACCAAGGTCATCCACGGCATCTCGTTCGAGATCAGCGACGGCGAGTTCATGGTGCTCGTCGGCCCGTCGGGCTGCGGCAAGTCCACGCTGCTGCGGATGCTGGCCGGGCTCGAGCAGATCACCGGCGGCGAGATCGCGATCGACGCGCGCGTGGTCAACGACGTCGAGTCCAAGGACCGCGACATCGCGATGGTGTTCCAGAGCTACGCGCTGTACCCGCACATGACGGTCCGCGACAACATGGGCTTCAGCCTGCGCCTGCGCAAGGCGCCGCAGACCGAGATCGACCGGCGCGTCGCCGACGCGGCGAAGATCCTCGACCTCGACCCGTACCTGCACCGCTTCCCGCGCGAGCTTTCCGGCGGCCAGCGGCAGCGCGTGGCGATGGGACGCGCGATCGTGCGCGACCCCAAGGTGTTCCTGTTCGACGAGCCGCTGTCGAACCTCGACGCCAAGCTGCGCGTCGCGATGCGCGCCGAGATCAAGGCACTGCACCAGCGGCTGAAGACGACGACCGTGTACGTCACCCACGACCAGATCGAGGCGATGACGATGGCCGACCGCATCGTGGTGATGCACGACGGCGTGATCGAGCAGATCGGCGCGCCGCTGGAGCTCTACGACCATCCCGACAACCTGTTCGTCGCGCAGTTCATCGGCTCGCCGGCGATGAACATCGTCGACGGCACGCTGCGGCGCGCGGGACCGGCGGCGTACGTCGAGGCGGCCGGCGGCGTTCGCTGGCCGGTGGGTGCCGGCGCCGGCGTCGACGGCGAAGCCGTGGCGCTGGGCGTCCGGCCCGAGCACCTGGGCCTGACGGTCCCCGGCGGCGACGCCGTGCCCGCCGAGATCGTCGTCGTCGAGCCCACCGGCGCCGAGACCGAGCTGGTGCTGCAGGTCGGCGACGAGAAGGTCCTGCTGGTCACGCACGGCCGCCCGGTCGTCCGGCCGGGCGACCGGATCGGCCTCGCGCTCGACCCCGCCAAGCTGCACCTCTTCGACCGGACCTCCGGTCGTCGCCTCACCGCGTGAGCCCCCCATGAGCAAGAAGCCAACGAAGCGCAAGCTGCGCTCGCAATCCTGGTTCGGCCGCAACGACCGCGACGCGTTCGTCCACCGGTCGTGGATGAAGAACCAGGGCTTCCCGCACGACCTCTTCGACGGCCGGCCGGTGATCGGCATCTGCAACACCTGGTCGGAGGTCACGCCCTGCAACGCGCATTTCCGCGAGCTCGCCGAGCACATCAAGGCGGGCATCCTCGAGGCCGGCGGCTTTCCGCTCGAGTTCCCGGTGATGAGCCTCGGCGAGCCGGTGATGCGGCCGACGACGATGCTGTTCCGCAACCAGGTGGCGATGGACGTCGAGGAGTCGATCCGCGCCAATCCGTTCGACGGCGTCGTGCTGATGATGGGCTGCGACAAGACCACGCCGGCGCTGCTGATGGGCGCGGCGTCGTGCGACCTGCCGACGATCGGCTTCTCCGGCGGCCCGATGCTCAACGGGCGCTATCGCGGCGAGACGATCGGCTCCGGCACGCACATCTGGAAGTTCACCGAGGCCCTGAAGACCGGCGCGATGACGATGGCCGAGCTGCCCGAGGCGGAGGCGTGCATGTCGCGCTCCGCCGGCCACTGCATGACGATGGGCACCGCGTCGACGATGGCGTCGATGGTCGAGTCGCTGGGCATGGGCCTGCCGACCAACGCCGCGATTCCCGCCGTCGACTCGCGGCGCAAGGTGCTGGCGCGGATGGTCGGCCGGCGCATCGTCGAGATGGTGCACGAGGACCTCGTCATGTCGAAGATCCTCACCCGCAACGCGTTCGAGAACGCGATCATGGTCAACGGCGCGATCGGCGGCTCGACCAACGCCGTCGTCCACCTGCTGGCGATCGCGCGGCCGCGTCGGCGTCGACGTCAGCCTCGACGACTGGGACCGCCTCGGCCGCGACGTCCCCTGCCTCGTCAACCTGATGCCCTCGGGCGAGTACCTGATGGAGGACTTCTACTACGCCGGCGGCCTGCCGGTGGTGATGCGCGAGATCGGCAGGTTCCTGCACAAGAAGGCGCTGACCGTCAACGGCCGCGCGCTGTGGGACAACGTCAAGGACGCCGTCAACTACGACGAGAAGGTGATCACGCCGCTGGCGAAGCCGTTCAAGCCGCAGGGCGGCATCTGCGTGCTGCGCGGCAACCTCGCGCCGAACGGTGCCGTGCTGAAACCCTCGCGCCGCGACGCCGAAGCTGATGAAGCACAAGGGCCGCGCCGTCGTGTTCGAGAACATCGAGGACCTGCACGCGCGCATCGACGATCCGAAGCTCGACGTGAGGGCCGACGACATCCTGGTGCTGAAGAACTGCGGGCCGAAGGGTTACCCGGGCTTCCCCGAGGTCGGCAACTTCGCGCTGCCCGCCAAGCTGCTGAGGAAGGGCGTCACCGACATGGTCCGCATTTCCGACGCGCGGATGTCGGGCACCGCCTACGGCACCGTGGTGCTGCACACGGCGCCCGAGGCTGCGGCCGGCGGGCCGCTCGCGCTGGTGCGGAACGGCGACGTCATCGAGCTCGACGTCGGCAAGCGCAAGCTGCACCTCCACGTCTCCGATGCCGAACTCGCGGCCCGCCGCGCGCGGTGGAAGCCGCCGAAGCCGCATGCCGACCGCGGCTGGGTCAAGCTGTACTGCGACACCGTGCAGCAGGCCGACGAAGGCGTCGATCTCGACTTCCTCGTCGGCAAGTCGGGCGCCAGGGTCGGCCGCCCCAGCCACTGAGTCGGACCGCTGCACGTCGCGCGGGGGCAGGCGGACCGGCCGGCGACGGAATCGATGGCGGTATCGACGCCGGCACCGGCTCCGGGACAGAGCCGCCGGCAGCGCCCGGGCAACGGCCCCGCGCTAGAATGGCGGCTGCCGCGCCATGAACCTCAGCATCGACATCTATTCCACTCTGGCGCTCGCCGCGGCGGCGCTGGTGATCGGCCATGCGCTGGTGGGCCGGGTCACGTTCCTGAAGCGCTACAGCATCCCCGACGCCGTCGTCGGCGGCATGCTGTTCGCGGCGGTCGTCACCGCGCTGCGCGGCGTCGGCGTCGGTCTCGAGTTCGACCCGGCGCTGATCACGCCCCTCAACATCGCGTTCTTCACGACCGTGGGCCTGTCCGCGGACGCTCGCTCGCTGGCCAAGGGCGGCAAGCTGCTGGTGATCTTCTTCTTCGTCGTAGCCGGCGGCCTCGTGCTGCAGAACCTGGTCGGCGTCAGCCTCGCGCGGCTGTTCGACATCCACCCGATGAACGGGCTGCTCGCGGGTTCGATCACGTTGTCCGGTGGCCACGGCACCGGCGCCGCGTGGGCCGGCAAGTTCATGGAGGAGCGCAATCTTCAGGGCGCCGTCGAACTCGCAGTCGCCTGCGCGACCTACGGGCTTGTCGCCGGCGGCCTGCTGGGCGGGCCGCTCGCCGGCTGGCTGATCCGGCGCCACGGGCTGTCGGCCGCGGCCGACGCCGCCGCGCCGGCCTCGCCGGCCGCCGCGGCGGCTCCCGTGGCGCCCGACGCCGCGCCGGCCGCCAACGACGAACCGCTGCCTTTGCGCCGGCTGATCGAGACGCTGCTGCTGGTGTTCGCGTCGATGGCCGTCGGCATGGCGCTCTACGGCCTGCTGGGCCAGGGCGTGTTCACGCTGCCGTCGTTCATCTGGGCGCTGCTGGTCGGCGCGGTGATCCGCAACCTGCTGTCGTTGACCGGGCTCTACCGCGTCAACGACAAGGCGGTGGAGACCATCGGCGCGCTGTCGCTGTCGCTGTTCCTGGCGATGATCATCATGACGCTGAAGCTGTGGGAGCTGGTCGACCTGGCCGGGCCGATCCTCGCCATCCTGCTGGCGCAGACCGTGGTCATGCTCGCCTACGTCGCGTTCGTCACTTTCCGCGTGATGGGCGGCACCTACGACGCCGCGCTGCTCGCGACCGGTCACCTCGGTTTCTCGATGGGTTCGACGGCGACGGCGATGGTCAACGTGCAGGCGGTCGCCGAGCGGTACGGCCACTCGACGCTCGCCTTTCTGCTGATCCCCGTGATGGGCGCGTTCCTGATCGACGTCGCCAACGCGCTGATCATCCAGGGCTTCCTGCAGCTGCCATGGTTCGGCCTGTGACGACGATGCGCGGACCCGGCCCCGCGCGGTTCGCGCTGGCGTTGCTCGCCCTGCTGGCCGCGCTCGCGCTGGCCGGCTGCGGGCGCGGGCCCGACGCCGGCTTCGTCAAGGAATCGGTGCAGCAGCAGCTCGACGCCGCACTCGGCGGCCGCGTGCTGTCGGTCGAGAGCCTGAAGACCTCGGGCGGCACGGCGCTGAAGGGCGCCGACGGCCGGGTCGTCCACTTCAACGCCCGGATGAGGCTCGCCCAGGACTACGACTTCACCCAATGGAGCGCGCACAGCGTTGCGTCGCTGGGGGCGCTGCTGGGCGCCGGGCCCAGGGGCTTGATCGGCTTGAAAGCCGACGGCAACAAGGCGGGCGACGAGATCGGCGTGTTCGGCACCGCCGCGTTCGCGCGCCGGGACGGGCGTTACGAGCAGGTGGCGCTGACGCCCACCGCGGCGGTGGAGGAGACGCCGCTGCCCGCCGCCGCCAGCGTCGCCGCCGTCCAGCCGCGGCCGAAGGAAGAGCCGCCGCCGACGCCGCTGGAGGCGGCGTACGCGCGGCTGCGCGAGCTCGCGAAGATTCCCGGAACCGTGACGCGCGAGGAACACGACACCATCCTGCGCGAAGAGCTCGACGCCGCGCACTCGCGGGCGCGCGCGCGGCTCGAGCGCGCCGCCGCCGTCCTGACCGTCGCCGGCGGTCCTGTGGGTGGCGCCTACGCCGAAACGATGCGCGCGCTGGAAGTGCGCGCCGTCGCCGCGAAGATCGCGCTGGACCCGATCGGCACCGACGGCAGCGTCGCCAACATTCGCCAGCTCTACGACGGACGCGCGCAGTTCGCGCTGGTGCAGAACGACGTCGCCCGCAGCGCGTACGCCGGCCGCGGCCGCTTCGCCGGCGCGCCGCAGCCGGAGCTGCGCGCCGTCGCGAGCCTGTTTCCCGAAGCGATCCACCTCGTCGTCGGCGCGAAGAGCGGCATCACCGGCGTCGCCGACCTCAGGGGCAAGCGCGTCGAGCTCGGCCCCGACGGCTCCGGCACCCGCGCCAACGCGCTCGCCGTCCTCAACCTCAACGGCATCGCGGTGGATGCGCTGGCCGCGGCCGGGCGAGCGCCGCTGGCCGACGCGGCGCAGGCGCTCGCCGACGGCAAGGCCGACGCGCTGTTCGCGACCATCCACGCGCCGGCGAGGGAACTGCAGGGGCTGGCCGCCCGCGTTCCGTTGGCACTGGTGCCGATCGGCCCCTCGCGCGAGCTGCTCGACGCTGGCCTCATCCCGCTGACGCTGCCGGCGGCCACCTACCACGGGCAGGCCGCGCCGGTGCCAACGCTCGCCGCCACCGCGCTGCTGGTGACGCGCGAGAACGTTCCCGCGAAGGCGGTCGACGCCATGCTTAGCCTGCTGTTCGACGCGCGCACCGGCGACGAGACTGCGGCGGTGGCGCACATCGCGCGTCGCACCGCGCGCGTCGGTGTGGCGCTGCCCTGGCATCCGGCGGCCGACGCCTGGCTGGGCGCCGAGCGTGCGCCGGTCCCGGCCCTCCCGTCGGCGCTTGGCGCCGCCCCCACCCCCGCCGCTCCGGCGCGGAGTCCCGCCCCCCGATGACGACGCCCGGGTGCGTGGCGGCGGGTTTCATGCGCGAGTCCGAATGCCGGCTCGGCGCGCCGTCCCCGCAGCGCGGGCCGATCCGATGACCGATCCGACGCCCGCCTCCGAGTCGACCCCGCCGCGCGAGATCGACGCGCTGCCGGTGCGGGGGATCGCGCCCGGCGCGCCGTGGCGCTGGCTCAGGGCCGGCTGGCGCGACTTCCTGCTGAGCTTCGGTCCCAGCCTCGCGCACGGGCTGGTCGTGATGCTGGCCGGCATGGTCATCGTGACCGTCGGCCTGCGCGCGTGGTGGCTGCTGCCCGGCGCGATCTCGGGCTTCCTGCTGGTCGGGCCGATCGTCGCGACGGGGCTCTACGAGCTGTCGCGCCGAATCGCGCTGGGCGAGCGGCCGACGCTGCGCGACGCCGTCGGCGCGTGGACTCGCGACGCGCGGCCGCTGGTGTGGCTGGGACTGGGACTCGCCACCGCCGCGACGATGTGGGTGCTGGCCTCGGCGGTGATGATCGCGCTGTTCGTGCGCGAGCCCATTACCGGCCTCGACGCGTTCCTGCGCCACGTGGTGCTGGCCGAAGGGGCGCTGTTCCCGCTGTGGGCGCTGCTCGGCGGACTGGGCGCGGCGGCGGTGTTCGCGCTGACGGTGGTATCGGCGCCGCTGCTGCTCGACCGCCGCGTCGACCTCGGCAGCGCGCTCCTCACCAGCGTGCGCGCCGTCGGCCGCAATCCGGTCGCGCTGGCGGTGTGGGCGACGATCATCATGGCCGCGTCGGCATTGTCGCTGGCGACGCTGATGATCGGCTTCGCATTCGTGGTCCCGGTGATCGGCCACGCCAGCTGGCACGCCTACCGCGAGCTCGTCGACGCCAGCGCCGCGCCGCCGCGCATCGGCCCCTGACCGGCCCGCCGCGATGTGGGGCCTCACCGAGGAGCAGGTCGCCGACTTCGGCATGACTTTCGGCGTCGGCGGGTTCATCCTGTTCATGCTGTTCATCATCTTCGACCTCGCGCGGAAATCGAAGGCAGGCAAGCTCGGCACCTTCGTGCTGTTCTTCGTCCTTTCGTTCGGGATGATGGGCTTCATCGCCAAGTCGATCATCGCCCGGCTGCTGGGGATATAGTGGCGACGGTGCAAACCCGACGCCTGCTGCTGCACCGGCTGTCCCGCGCCGATGCACCGTTCATGCTCGCGCTGCTGAACGACGCCGACTTCATCCGCCACATCGGCGACAAGGGCGCGCGCACGCTCGACGACGCGGCGCGCTACATCGAGGATGGACCGGTCGCGAGTTACTCGCGATTCGGCTTCGGGCTGTACCGCGTCGACCGGCGCGATACCGGCCTGCCGATCGGCATCTGCGGCCTGATCAAGCGCGAGACGCTCGACGACGTCGACGTCGGTTTCGCCTTCCTGCCGACACACCGGGCGCACGGATACGCGCTGGAAGTCGGTGCGCGCGGTGCTCGATCACGCCCGCGACCACTGCGGCCTGTCGCGGCTGGTGGCGATCGTGTCGCCCGACAACCTCCGGTCGATCCGGCTGCTGGAGCGCGCGGGTTTCGACTTCGAGCGCGCGATCGCCTGGCCGCCGACCAACGAGACGCTGCACCTGATGGCCACCGACGTCGAGCCGACGCCCCTGCGCCGCGCCACCGACCGCCGTGGCTGACGGAATCCTCGTGCCGGCCGCGCTGGCCGCGCTCGGCGCGCTGCTCGTCGTCGGCGCGTTCGCGTGGATGGTCAGCGTTGCGCGGCGAGACGTCACGCTGGTCGACAGCCTGTGGGCGCCGTTCTTCCTGCTCGCGGCGGCGGTCTACGCGCTCGTCGCGCCCGGGCCGCTCACCGCACGCGGGACGCTGGTGCTGCTGCTGGTCGCCGTCTGGGCGCTGCGCCTCTGCATCCACCTGACGCTGCGCAGCCGCGGCAAGCCGGAGGACCGGCGCTACGCGGCGATGCGCGCGCGTCACGAGCCGGGCTTCGCGTGGAAGAGCCTGTTCATCGTGTTCGGATTGCAGGCGGTGCTGGCGTGGATCATCTCCGCGCCCCTGATCGCGGCCATCGCCGGGCATGCGCCCCCGGGCCCGGTCGACGCGCTGGCGATGGCAGCTGTGGCTTGACCGGCTTCCTGTTCGAAGCCGTCGGCGACGCGCAGCTTGGCGCGGTTCAAGTCCGACCCGGCCAACGCCGGACAGGTGATGGACCGCGGCCTGTGGCGCTGGACGCGGCACCCGAACTACTTCGGCGACGCCTGCCTGTGGTGGGGCTTCTGGCTGTTCGCCGTCGCCGCCGGCGGCGCCTGGACGGTGTTCGCGCCGGCGCTGATGACGCTGCTGCTGCTCAAGGTCTCCGGCGTGGCGCTGCTGGAAAGGGACATCGGCGAGCGGCGCCCGGCGTACCGCGACTACGTCGCCCGGACGAGCGCGTTCTTTCCGTGGCCGCCGCGGCGGCCGCCGGCGCGATGAATGCGCGCGCGTCCGGCCCGGCGACCCGCGGGTGGCGGGCCGCCGCAGCCCGCGCCGGAACGCGGCGCTACCGCAGCCCCAGCGCCCGGTCCGCCGACAGCGCGCCGCCGCCGCGCGCCACCAACAGCACCAGCAGCGCCGCCCACGACAGGTGCGTGGGCCATGCGTCCGGGTAGACGAAGATCTGGATGACCGCCGTCATGCCAAGCAGTGCGGCGGCGGAAAGCCGCGTCGCGAGGCCCAGCACGAGCAGCAGCGGGAAGAGGTGCTCGGCGTACGCGGCCGCGTGCGCAGCGAACTCCGGCGGCAGCAGCGGCACCTTGTACTCCTCGCGGAACAGTGCGTAGGCGCCGTCGGTGACGGCGAGCCAGCCGTCGACCTTGGTGCGGCCGGATTGCCAGAACACGCCGGCGATGCCAAGCCGTGCGAGCAGCAGGACGGCTGCGTCGCCGACGGTCGCCGTCACGCGGTCGGCGAGCCGGTTCCAGACGCCGCGCGGCGACGACGGCGGGATGGAGGGCGTGGTCACTGCGCGCATGCGGGATCCTCGGTCGATTCGGGAAGCGTCTCGAGACGTCCGAACGCGCCGGCGGCGAGCAGCGTCGCCATCAACCGGGCAAGGTCGGTCGCGGGGTCGGCGGCCAGCGCCGCGGCGGCGGCGTCGGCCAGCGTGCCGCGGGCGGCGCAGGCGTCGAGGAACGCGGCCCCCGCCGCGTCGAGCGCGACGGCTTCGACGACGTCGCGGCGGTCGCGTGAGCAGCGCGCCTTCGCCGCGCCAGTCGAGGTCGCGGCCGACGTCGGCGTCGGGAACGTCCGCCGCGCTCGCCCGGTTGCGCTGCCACAGCGTGCGGATCGGCGCGTCCGCGGCGACGTGCCAGCGCGCCGTCGCGTGCGGACGCAGCACCGTCCGCGCGAGCTCCGCGGGGGAGAGCGCCGCGACGTCGCGGCGTCGACCGGCGACTCGTCGGCGGCGACGTGCGCCTCGGTCCACGCGCGGTCGAGGCGCGCGACTCCGGCGAGCCACGGCATGTCGACCGCCGGCGCGAAGCCGGCGAGGAAGTCGGCGAACCCGGCGCCGTAATGCAGCAGCGAGGGCTCGACCGGAGGCTGCGCTCGGACGAACGCCGCCGCCGCCGCGCGCAGCCACTCGCCGCCGACGAGCCGCGTCACCGCCGGATAGTTGGCCTCGACGGCGTCGATCGCGCCTTTCAGCACCGTGTTGCGGTAGACGGCGAAACCCGGCTGCGCGGCGAGTCGGGCGACCGCAACGTCGGCAGTTTCCGGCGCCCGTGGCACGGCCGCGGCGGCGCTCCCCGCGCCGATCGAGCGCTGTGCGTCCGCGATTGGCGCGAACAGCGCCCGCGCAAAAGCGTCCTGGTAGTCGGCGAGCCGCATGCTCTCCGGATGGCCCTTCGGGCGCACGGGAGTGCCTTCGTGCTGCGCACTCCGGCGTTCGCCCTCGGGACGGCCCTTCGGGCTCTCGGACTGCCTTCGTGCTGCGCACTCCGGCGTTCGCCCTCGGGACGGCCCTTCGGGCTCTCGGGACTGCCTTCGTGCTGCGCACTCCGGCGTTCGCCCTCGGGACGGCCCTTCGGGCTCTCGGGACTGCCTTCGTGCTGCGCACTCCGGCGTTCGCCCTCGGGACGGCCCTTCGGGCTCTCGGGACTGCCTTCGTGCTGCGCACTCCGGCGTTCGCCCTCGGGACGGCCCTTCGGGCTCACGGGACTGCCCTTCGGGCTCATGCCGCGACGCGTTCCGCGAGCCTCAGCACGTCCTGGGCCCGCATGCGTTCGGCGAGCAGGTCGGCGAACTCCGGAAGGTTGCCGTCGCGCTCGATCAGCGTGGGCGTCGGCCCGATGCGCGCGATCAGCCGCTCGTACAGCGCCCAGACCGCGGGCGCGACCGGCGCATCGTGCGAATCGATCAGCAGCGCGTCGCCCAGCGCCGGGTCGGCCGAATGACCGGCCAGGTGGATCTCGCGCACCAACTCGCCCGGCACGCGGTCGATCACGGCGGCGGCGTCGTAACCGAGGTTGCGCGCGCCGACGTGGACGTTGTTGACGTCCAGCAGCAGGCCGCAGCCGCTGCGCCGCGCCAGCTCGGCGAGGAACTCGACTTCGTCGTACTCGTGCGCATCGAAGCGCAGGTAGTGCGACGGGTTCTCGATGGCGATGCTGCGGCCGAGCGCGTCCTGCATCCGGCCGACGTTGCGCACCAGCCGGTCGAGTACCGCACGCGTGCGCGGCAACGGCAGCAGGTCCGCGTGATAGGCGCCGCGCCACGCCGACCACGCGAGGTGCTCGGAAACGAGCGCGGGCTCGAAGCGCGCGCACAGCGCGGCCAGCCGCGCGAGGTGGTGTTCGTCGGGGTCGGCGTCGGCGCCAAGTGACGCGCCTACGCCGTGCAGCGACAGCGGATGCCGCGCGCGGATGCGTTCGAGCCAGGCGAGCCGCGGCCCGCCGTCGACCATGTGGTTCTCCGGGTGCACCTCGAACCACAACCCCTCCGCTGCGCTCTCGAGCGCGGCGTCGAAATGCTGCGGCTTGAGGGACAGGCCGGCGGAGGGTGTCATGGCGGGCGCGCGGTCCGGACGACGGCGGCGATCAGGACTTGATCGGCGTCAGCGATCCGGTGCCCTTCGGCGTCTTGATGGTCGTGCAGGTGCCCTTGGCGACCATCTTCCAGGCGGTGCCCTGGTAGTCGACCTTCGACGTGCCGGCGCAGCTCGTACCGGGGCCCGCGGCGCAGTCGTTCTTGCCGGCGAGCGAGACGCCGTAGCACTTCTCCTGGTCGGCCTTGCCGCCCGTCATCGGGTCCTTCATCGTCGCCTTCATGTCGTCGGCGGCGAGTGCGGCGCCCGAGGCGAGGGCGGCGAGGGCGAAAGCGGTGGCGGCGAGCAGCGGGTGTTGCATGGGTGGCTCCTTTGGCGAGGTGGAATGAGTGTCCGCCCGGATCGGTCAGCAGGTGGTGCGGCGGCGGCACATTGTAGTCGCAGCGGGGTCGGGAACCTTACGGCAGGGGCCGCATGCGCGACCCGCGTCCGGACGCCGGCGGGGAGGATCCGGCGACGTTGGCCGGCGCGAGCGCGGTATCATCGATGCCCACCGCGGTGCCGCGCAAGGTGGCGTCGCCCTTGCCGCGCCAGCGAATTGTCCAGCCCGCCGTGATCGCCATCCCCATCGACGAGGTCGAGCTGACCGCCATCCGCGCGCAGGGTGCGGGCGGGCAGAACGTCAACAAGGTCAGCAACGCGGTCCACCTGCGCTTCGACGTCGGCGCGTCGTCGCTGGCCGACGACGTCAAGGCGCGGCTCCTCGCGCACCCGGACCGGCGGATCAGCGCCGACGGCGTCGTCGTCATCAAGGCGCAGCGCTACCGCAGCCTCGAGCAGAACCGCGACGACGCGCTGGCGCGGCTGCAGGCGCTGGTCGACGCCGCGACCACCGTGCAGGCGCCGCGCAGGCCGACGCGGCCGACGAAGAGCTCGCAGCGCCGGCGCGTCGACGAGAAGGTCCGGCGCGGCGAGACCAAGGCCGGACGGCGCCGACCCGATCACGAGTGACATCGGTTCCGGCCAAGGAGACGTCGCCATGCACAGGTTCATCGCCGTTCCCGTCGTAGTCGCGTGCGTATTGCTGGTGGCCGGCTGCGCGTTGGCGCCGAGTCCACCCGGGTCGGAGCCGGCATCGGCCGCTCGGGCAGGCGCGGCGCTCACCCGCAACGCCGAACTCGAGCGCGAGGTGGCCGCCGCCGAACGCGCGTTCGCGAAGACAATGGCCGACCGCGATCACGCGGCGTTTTCGACCTTCGTCTCCGACGAGGCGATCTTCTTCACCGGGCCGACACCGCTGGTCGGCAAGGCGGCGGTGGCCGCGGGGTGGAAGCGCCTCTACGAGCGGCCCCAGGCGCCATTCTCGTGGGAGCCGACGGAGGTCGTCGTGCTGGCGTCGGGCAACCTGGCGCTGTCGTCGGGGCCGGTGCGCGACCCGTCGGGCCGGGTCGTCGCCACCTTCACCTCGGTCTGGCGGCAGGAAGCGCCCGGCGAGTGGCGCGTGATCTTCGACAAGGGCAACGACGTCTGCGACTGCGCGAAGCCGGGGGATGAAACCTTCGGCGCCGGCGGACGCTCCAACCCACGTTCCCGTCCGGTGAGACCCTCATGAACCGCCCCGCAGCTTCCCGCGGGCGTCCCCGCATCCTCGAGCTCGGCGTTGCCGCCATCGCGGCCGCCGTCTTCGCGGCGATGGTCGCGATGGTGCCTGCCGCCGCCGCCGACCGGATCCTGGCCACGCAGGACTACCGCGTGCGCGTCGTGGCCGTGGCCACCGGGCTCGACCAGCCGTGGGGCATGGCGTTCCTCGATGGCGAACGGATCCTCGTCACCGAAAAGGACGGGCGGCTGCGCGTGGTCGAGGGCGGCAGGCTGCTGCCGAAGCCGGTGGCGGGGCTGCCGGAGGTGCGCGTGTACGGCCAGGGCGGGCTGCTCGACGTCACCGCGCATCCGCAGTTCGCGCGCAACGGCCTCGTCTACTGGAGCTTCGCCGATGGCAGCATGACCAGCGTGGGCACCGAGGTCGCCCGCGGCAGGCTCGTCGGCGACGCCACGTCGGGCTACCGGCTGGAGAACGTCGAGGTCATCTTCCAGCAGCGCCCGAAGGGCGGCTCGGGCAACCACTTCGGGTCCCGGCTGGTGTGGGGCCGCGACGGCAATTTGTTCATCACGCTGGGCGATCGCGGGCGGATGTCCGAGGCGCAGAACCCCTCGAACCACGTGGGCAAGATCCTGCGCGTCACCGACGCCGGGAAGGTCCCGGCCGACAACCCGTTCGCCAGGGACGCGGAAACCCGGCCGGAGATCTTCAGCCTCGGCCACCGCAACGTGCAGGGCGCGGCGTTGCATCCGGTCACCGGCGAATTGTGGGCGCACGAGCACGGCCCGCAGGGCGGCGACGAGGTGAATATCGTCCGCGCCGGGCGCAACTACGGCTGGCCGGTGATCACGTACGGCGTCAACTACGGCATCGGCACGACCATCGGCGAGGGCACCGCCAAGCCCGGCATGGAACAGCCGCTGTGGAAGTGGATCCCGTCGATCGCGCCGTCCGGCATGGCGTTCTACACGGGCGATCGATTCCCGAAATGGAAGGGCAGCCTGTTCGTCGGCGCGCTCGCGGGCCAGACGCTGGTCCGGCTGACCCTCGACGGCGACAGCGTCGTGCGCGAGGAGCGCATCAGGGGCACCGGCCGCACGCGCGACGTGCGCGCGGGCCCCGACGGCAATCTCTACGTGCTGTCGGAGTCCGAGGGCGCGCTGCTGCGGCTGGAACCGGCGAGCTGAAGGCACGGCGTCGCGGGCGTGAAGGGACGCGCGACGGGCTGCCTGAACCACCTCGACGGCCCCGTCTCCGACGTGCACCGCGACTGGAAGCGCGCGGTTCAGGCATCTTCATCCGGATCCGGCCCGCCGCACGCCCCGGCCCGCTCGAGCAGCAGTTCACGCTCGCGCTCGTTGCGGGCCAGCGCGGCCGCGCGCAGGAACTCGGCGCGCGCTTCATCGAGCCGCCCCAGCCGGCGCAGCAGGTCCCCGCGCACGCTCGGCAGGAGGTGGTAGTCCCTGAGTTCCGGCACCGAGACCAGCTCCTCGACGACGGCGAGTCCGGCGGCCGGGCTGAAGGCCATGCCGAGCGCGACGGCGCGATTGAGTTCCACCACCGGCGACGGCGCGAGCCGCGAGAGCGCGTCGTACAGCGCGGCGATGCGCCCCCAGTCGGTTGCCGGCAGTGCGCGCCCGCGCGTGGCAGGCGGCGTATGGCTGCCTGCAGCGCGTACGGCCCGAGTCCGCCCCGCGCGGTGCCCGGCGCCGTCGCGCGATCGAGTGCGGCGAGACCGGCGGCGAATCAGCAGTGATCCCAGCGCGCGCGATCCTGGTCGAGCAGCAGGATCGGCTCGCCGGAGGGGCCGATCCGGGCCCGCATCCGCGACGCCTGGATCTCCATCAGCGCGACCAGCCCATGCACCTCCGGCTCGTCCGGCGCCAGCTCCGCGAGAATGCGTCCGAGCCGCAGTGCGTCCTCGCACGCGCGCCGGGCGAGTCCAGTCGTCGCCAGCCGTCGCCGAGTAGCCCTCGTTGAACACGAGGTAGATCACCTCGAGCACCGACGCCACCCGCGCGCCGGATTTCCGCGGTCCGCGGGACCTCGAACGGCACCGCGGCGCCGGAGAGTGTGCGCTTGGCCCGGACGATACGCTGCGCGATCGTCCGCTCCGGCACCAGGAACGCGCGCGCAATCTCGTGGGTAGTCAGGCCGCCGAGCAGCGCAGCGTCAGCGCCACGCGCGCTTCGGTCGACAGTACCGGGTGGCAGGCGATGAAGATGAGCCGCAGCAGGTCGTCGCCGATCGGATCATCGAGCGCCGCCTCGACCGCCGCTTCCAGATTCGGCGCGACGTCCTGCAGCTGCGTCTCGAGCTCCCAGGTGATCGAAGCCGCCGACGCTCGTGCAGCACCTTGCGCCGGATCAGGTCGATCGCGCGGTGCTTCGCGGTCGCCGTCAGCCAGGCGGCGGGGTTCTCGGGCACGCCGTCGACGGGCCACTGCTGGAGCGCGGCGACGAGTGCGTCCTGCGCCAACTCCTCGGGCGAGGCCGACGTCGCGCAGCGTGCGCGCGAGCGCGGCTATGATCTTCGCCGACTCGATCCGCCAGACCGCCTCGATCGCGCGATGGGTGCCCGACGCCGCCACGGCGAAGGCAGCCTAGCAGGCGACCAGCACCTTGAAGCCGCCCCAGAACATGCGCTTGCCGTCGAAGGGCATGGCTTCGGATCGGTCATCGCGGCGAGGCGCGGATCGGCCATCACCAGGGCGTTGACCCGGTCGCGGTGCTCGCGGGACCTGTACACGATCCAGGCGAACACCACCGTCTCGCCGGGCTTCAGCTTGACGCTCTGCGGGAACGACGTCTGCTCGCCCGGCTTCACGTCGTCGGCGACGCACTCGAGGAACTCGAGCGCGCCGTGTTCGCGCCAGACGCGGCCGGCCGTGCGGGCCATGCGGCGATAGGCGGCGAGGTTCCTTGTGGGCACGGGTACGACGAAGCCGTCGACGTAGCTCATGGTTTCTCCTCAGGTGAAACAGGGGCCGAACTCGCGCACTTCCACCGTCGCCCATTCGGCCGCCGGGCACCGGCTGGCGATGGCGACGGCTTCCTCTTTCGTCGCGCAGTCGACCAGGAAGAAGCCACCCACCATTTCCTTCGCTTCCGAGAACGGCCCGTCGACCAGGGTTCGGGCGCTGCGCCGCAGCTGCACGCGCACGCCCTCGGCGTCGGTCGCAGCGACTGCGCCGCCAGCAGGACTCCTTCGGCGGCGAGCTCGCCGCCGAAGCGCAGCATGCGGTCGTAGAGCTGCCGGCCCTCGTCCTCGGTCCGCTGCGGCGTTGCCCCGCCGGTTCGATGATCAGCAGCATGTACGGCAAGTCGCCCTCCGTCGGATGAGTGACGCGCGGCCGCCCGGTCGGCAGGCGCCGTCGCGGGCGCCGGTCACGATGGCACGCTGACCATCCAGCCCACGCCGAAGCGGTCGGTGAGCATGCCGAAGCGCGGCGACCAGAAGGTCTTGCCCAGCGGCATCTGCACCTTGCCGCCGTCGGCCAGCGCGGCGAACACGCGGTCGGCGTCGGCCGTGGAGGGTACGGTGATCGACAGCGAGAAGCCCCGGAACGACAGGTCCTTCGAGCAGGTGTCGTCGGAGGCCATCACGACCGTCTCGCCGACCCGCATTGCGACGTGCATCACCTTGCTCTCCGAGCCGGGCGGCACCATGCCGGGCGGCGGCGGCTCGGGGCTGTCCTTGTAGCGCATCAGCATCTGCACTTCGGCGCCGAGCGCCTGCTTGTAGAATTCGACCGCCTCCTCGCAGCGGCCGTCGAAGAACAGGTAGGGCAGGATCTGCATGCTGTCTCTCCGTGGAGTCAGGATCGGGTCGCGTTGGCCAGCCGGTCGGCCTGTTCGCGCTGCCGGGAGCTCCTGCTCCCGCAGCTCGGGCGTGAACTCGGCGCCGAAGTCGTCCGCCTCGAAAACCGGCCGGATTTCGATCTCGGAGTCGCCGGGCATGGGATTCGGGCAGCGCTTGACCCATTCGACGGCCTCCTCCATCGACTTGACCTGCCACAGCCAGAAGCCGGCGATCAGTTCCTTCGTTTCCGCGAACGGCCCGTCGATCACCGTCCGCTTGTTGCCCGAGAACGCACCCGCCTGCCCCGGACGCTCGGATGCAATCCTTCGCCGGCCAGCATGACGCCGGCCTTGACCAATTCTTCGTTGAACTTGCCCATCGCGGTCAGCAGCTCTTCGCTGGGCATGACGCCGGCTTCCGAGTCCTTCGTCGCCTTGACGATGACCATGACTCGCATCTCGTGTTCCTCCGATTCGGCAGGTGGAAGGGGGTGGATCGGACCGGATCGGGCACCCGCATGCCGGCTCCATTTCCACGTCGAACGAGGCGCTGCGAAATCGACACGGCCGCCGGATTTCCTGCGTCGTGTCGCACGATCACCGGAAACGGACGGATCTCCCGCGTCGCGGCCCCTGGCGGCGTCAATTTCACGTCGGCCGCGAAGCCCCCGGCCACTACACCGCGGGCGATGCCCCGGGGAAGCGCCCTTCGCAGTACTCGCGCAGGATCGGCAGCAGCTCGTTCTGGATCTCGGGCGGGAACCCGCAGCGGCCGCCGCGCTGGTCGACCAGGAGATCGTCGAGGTAGGCCCGCAGTGCGGCGTCGTCGTGCCACAGGTGGGCGATGGTGTTCGCGATTCTCGGCAGCGACTGCAGCAGCGCCAGCGGCTGGACCTCGTCGGGCAGGCTGGTCGCCCACCTCGCCGTGGAGGGCAGCTGCTGGTTGAGCGGCTGCAGCGCGCGCCTGTTTCCGGATTCCGAAGACGAAGCCACCGACGTTCCCTCGCATCCCGCA
>CAWHJY010000024.1:0-85380 GCA_963829775.1 uncultured beta proteobacterium
ATGACGATCTCGATCACGATCGGCATCGCGAGCGGGGCCTTGGCGCCCGGCAGCTGCCGGAACTGCGGGAAGAAGCCGAAGAACACGACCAGCGCCACGCCGCACAGGAACATGTACGCCGAGATCTTCGCCGACGGCTTGAGCGGCGTGCGATCGTCGTCCGCCTTCGGCGCCGGGATCTGTCCCGCCTTCAGGCGCGCCTGGTACACCGGGTCGTCCTTCAGGTCCTTGCCGATGAACATCGACACGATCGCCGCGGCGAGCACGCCGGTGAGCGTGGCCGGCACGCAGATCATCAGGATCTCGGGCAGGCCCCACTGCGTCAGGCCCTTCTCGCTGAAGAGTCCGATCATCGCCGCGGTGGCCGCGGCGACCGGGCTCGCGGTGATCGCCTGCTGCGAGGCGATCGTCGCCACCGCCATCGGCCGCTCGGGCCGGATGCCGCTGCGGTGCGCCGTCTCGTAGATGACCGGCAGCAGCGGATAGACGATGTGGCCGGTGCCCGCGACGAACGTGAACGTCCACGTCGTCAGCGGCGCCACGATGGTGACGTACTTGGGATTCGCGCGGATGATGCGCTCGGCGATCCGCACCAGGAAGTCGATGCCGCCCGCCGCCTCCATCACCGACGCCGCCATGATGACGGCGAGGATGATCAGCATCACGTCCACCGGCGGCGACGTCGGGCTGACGCCGAACGCGACGACCAGGACGAGCAGGCCGACCGCCCCCCACAGGCCGAGCCCCACGCCGGAGAAGCGCGAGCCCATCCAGATCGCCGCCAGCACGACGGCGAACTGCAGAACGATTGCCAGTGTCATGTTGCTCTCCCTGCGCGCACGCGCGCCTGACGGTCAGAGGTCACCAAGCGGTAACCGAGCGGTCACTGCTCGAACTTCGGGCTGATCAGGTTCTCGAACGAGAACACCTCGTCCCACTTCTCCTGGGTCAGCAGCTTCCGCTCGGTGACCACGATGTCGTGCAGCGACTTGCCGGTCTCGTAGCCTTCGCGCGCGATGCTCCGCGCACTGCTTGTAGCCGAGCGAGGGCTTCAGCACCGTGACGATGCCCAGCGAGCTCAGCACCATGTCGCGCGTGCGATCGGCGTTGGCGGTGATGCCCTCGATGCAGTTGACGCGCAGGCTGTTGACCGCGTTCTCCATGGTCGAGATCGACGTGAACAGCGCGAACGTGATCACCGGCTCCATCACGTTGAGCTGCAGCTGCCCGGCCGAGGCGGCGAGCGTCACCGTCAGGTCGAGGCCGATGACGAGGAAGCCGACCTGGTTCACGACCTCGGGAATCACCGGGTTGACCTTCCCCGGCATGATCGACGACCCGGGCTGCATCTGCGGCAGCCGGATCTCGTTGAAGCCGCAGCGCGGCCCGGAGGCGAGCAGCCGGATGTCGTTGCAGATCTTGGTCAGCTTCGACGACGTGCGCTTGAGCACGCCGGACAGCAGCACGTACGCGCCGGTGTCGGACGTCGCCTCGATCAGGTCGCCGGCCAGGATGAACTTGGCGCCGGTCAGCTCCGACAGGTATTTCGTCGCGAGTTCGGGGTAGCCGGGCGCGGCCGTCACCGTGGTGCCGATCGCCGTGGCGCCGAGGTTGATCTCGTGCAGGAACTGGCGGACCTCGGCGATGCGCTGCACTTCCTCGCCGATGGTCGTGCCCCAGCCGTGGAACTCCTGGCCCAGCGACATCGGCACCGCGTCCTGCAGGTGCGTGCGGCCCATCTTCAGCACCCGGTCGAATTCCTTGCCCTTGGCGAAGAACGCCTCCTGCAGCTTCCGCAGCGCGTCCATGTAGTTCGCGAGCCGGAGGATCAGCGCCAGCCGGAACGCCGTCGGGTAGATGTCGTTGGTCGACTGGCCGAAGTTCACGTGATCGTTCGGGTTGACGAACTGGTACTCGCCCTTCTTGTGGCCGAGCGCTTCCAGCGCGATGTTGGCGATGACCTCGTTGGCGTTCATGTTGGTCGAGGTGCCGGCGCCGCCCTGGATGAAGTCGGTGACGAACTGGTCGCGCATCTCGCCGGCGATCAGCCGGTCGCAGGCGCCGACGATCGCGTCGGCGACCTTGGCGTCGAGGACGCCGAGATCGCGGTTGGCGAGCGCGGCGGCCTTTCTTCACGTAGCCGAACGCCTTGACGAAATACGGCTCCGTCGCCATCGGGATGCCGGTGATGTGGAAGTTCTCCTTCCCGCGCAGCGTCTGCACGCCGTAGTACGCCGAATCCGGCAGCTCCTTCGTGCCGAGGAAATCCTTCTCGATGCGAACGCCCATGGTGTCCCTCCTTGGTTCGACGTGGCGGACGGCCGAGGCGCGGCGACGGCCGGCTTCGGCACGGTTCAGGGAGCGAATGGGAGCAGTCCCGCTGCGCGCCGCGGCGCGTGGAAGCGAACATGGCCGCGGCAGTACGCCGCATCCGCTGTTGCTCAGAACGATTTTCCGCCCGGCCGCGCGGGGCGTGTTGATCCGCCTCAACGAACGCGCAAAGTCCGTGAGCGGGCGGCCGGGTCAGCGCGTGCGTGCCGCCGCGGCCCTCGCGCGGATCCGGACGCCGTCGCGCACCGCGTCGCCGGGGTAGACGACGACCTGCTCGCCAGGCTCGACCCCGCGCAGGACGACGGTCGCCGCGCCGCCGCGCGGTCCGGGCTCGACGACGCGCAGCCGCGCGCGGTCGCCGTCGGCGACGAACACGGCCCACGCCGCACCGTGCCGGAACACCGCGCCGGTCGGCACCGTGATCGCGTCGGCCTGGCGGGCAACGACGATCCGGGCCTCGATCCGGTACGCGTCGCCCAGGTCCTGCCAGTCCTGCGGCGGCGAGGCGAAATCGATGACGACGTTGACGCGCTGTTCCTCGACGCCGAGCGCCGACACCTTGGTGAACGCCGCCGGCTCGATCAGCCGCACCCGCCCGACAGGGCCGGCGTCCCCGCGCCGCGGTCGAGGCGCGCCGGCGCGCCCGGCTGGATCAGGACCGCGTCGGCGGTCAGCACGTCGACGACGACCTCGAGGTTGTGCGGATCGCCCACCTCGACCAGCGGCGCGCCGACCGGCACGACGGCCTCGCTCTCCTGCACGACCCGCAGCACGCGGCCGGCGACGGGCGAGCGGATGTCCCAGCGCTCGCCGCCGGCGCCGGTCGCCGGAGCGGGCCCGCAGCAGGGCCGCGCGGGCGAGCGCGAGCTGGTGCTCGGCCGCCTGGCTGTCGAAGCGCGCGGCGGCGAGTTCCTTCGCCTTCAGCTCGACGTCGCCTTCCGCGCGCTCCAGCGCCTGCTTCGAGGTGAAGCCCTGGCCGGCGAGGCTGCGGCCGCGTTCGAGCTCGGACTGCGCGAGCCGCGAGCGCCACCTGCGCCCGCTCGACCGCGGCGGCGGCGCGCGCGCGCTCGGCTTCGGCGGCGCCGACGCGCTCGTTGAGTCCCTGCACCGCCCGGGCGTCGAGCAGCGACGGCGCCGACGGCACCAGCGTCGCCAGCAGCGTGTCGCGCGCCACCGGGTCGCCGGGCTTCAGCGCGACGCGCAGCAGGCGTCCGCGCGATCGGCGCCGAGACGACGTAGCGCTCGCGCACCCGCGTCCTGCCGTCCTCGTCGACGGTCTTCTCGAACGCCCCGCGCGCCACCGGGGCCAGGTCGACCTCGACGGGCCGCGGCGCGAACGCCCACACCGCGACGCCGATCGCGGCCGCCGCCGCGACGAGCCAGGGCCAGTGCGCCAGCCATTTTCCGTTCATCGGCTACTCTCTCGTCTTCAGCGCCCCGACCAGGTCGAGGCGGTCGATCCGCCGGCGCACGATCAGCGCGCTGGCGACACCCGCGGCGACGATGGCGAACGCGGCGTACGCGTAGGTGCGCGGAAAGATCACGATCGGTATGACGATCATGTCGGTGTGGCTCATCTGCACGATCGCCCACGACAGCCAGTACCCGAGGATACCTCCGAGCGGCAGCGCGACCAGGATCTCGAGCGCGAGCTCGCCCAGCAGGAAGGTCGACACCTCGCCGCGGGTGAAGCCGAGCACGCGCAGGCTCGCCAGCTCCCAGGTGCGCTCCTGCAGCGCGATGCGGGCGTTGTTGTAGACGACGCCGATCGCGATCATCGCCGCGAAGCCGGTCAGGATCGCCGTGAAGAACAGCACGTTGCGCGCCGAGGTCTCGCGGAAGTTCGCGAGCATCGCCGTCTTGCTGGCGGCGATCGCGACGCGCGGGAATTCCTTCAGCCGCGCGAACAGCGCTGTCGGCCTGCGCCGGATCGAGCCTCGTGGCCACGCTCGAGACCGTGCCGGCGTCGCCGGCCAGCCGGCCGAGCGCGTCGCGATCCATGTAGGCGAAGAGGCCGATCAGGTCGTGGACCGTGCCCGGCGACCGTTGACGTCGCGCTGGTTGCGCCTGCCGGTGAGGACCTCGACCCGCAGCGTGTCTCCCGGCCGCACGCCGAGCCGCTCGGCCAGCCGGTCGGTGAGCAGCAGGCCCTCGGGCGGAACCGCGATCGCGCGCGAGCTCGGCATCGAGCGGCCGCCGCAGCTCGCCGTCGCGCGGCAGGCCCTGGATCGCGGTGCGATAGCTGCGGTGGCCCGCGACGAGGCGCACCGCCACGTTCGAGCGTCCCCTCGGCGAACATGACGCCCGGAAGCCGGGCGATCTCGCCGACCGCCGCGGGATCCGACGGCTCGACCAGCGCGATCTCCGCGTCGGCCCGCTGCGCGGCCTCGAACTGCACCTCGATCATGTAGTCGAGCGCGTCGCGCCAGAACATGCCGCAGATGATGATCGCCATCGCGGAGGCGATCCCCAGCGTGGTCAGCAGCGCGCGCCCCCACCGCCGCTCCATGTTGCGCACCGTCATCCGCATCGCCGGCGTGAGCAGGCGTCCGAGGCCGAGCCGCTCCATCAGCGTCGGCCGGTAGACGCCCGGGGAACGGCGGCCGCATCGCCTCGGCCGGCGCGATCGCCACGGCGCGCCGGACCGCGCCCAGCGTCCCGGCGACCGCCGCGCCCGCGGTGATCGCCGCGGCGATGCCGACGACCCACGGCGGCAGGCGGAAGCGGTACGCGGGGAAGTGGAAGAACTCGGCGTAGAGGCCCGTCACCGCCTCGCCGAACCAGATGCCGGCGCCGATCCCGAGCGCGATGCCCAGCGCGACGATGACGCCGACCTGCAGCAGGTAATGCCGCATCAGCGCGCCGTTCGCGTAGCCCAGCGCCTTCAGCGCCGCGATCTGCTCGCGCTGCGTGGCGACCTGGCGGCCGAGGACCACGTTGAGCAGGAAGGCGGCGACGGCGAGGAAGATCGTCGGGATCACGGTCCCGGTCACCTTCCACTGGCTGATTTCCTGGGCGAGGATCCGGTGCGAGAGCTGCTCGTCGCGCCCGTGCGCGTTGAGGCCGCCCCAGGGCTCGAGCAGCGCGTCGAGCGCCGCGATGACGGCGCGCTCCGACGCGCCCGGGGCGAGGCGCAGCGTCACGTGGTTGAACGCTCCCTCCATGTCGTACGCGGTTGCGAGGCGCTCGCGGTCCACCCAGAACACGCCGAAATTGCGGTCGTCGGGGAAGGCGCCGCCCGACGCGGCGAAGATGTACTCGGGGGAGAGGCCGATGCCGACGATCGACAGCGTCTCCCGCCGGCCGTTGAGCAGCGCGCCGACCGTGTCGCCGGGGGCGAGCCCGCGCGCCGCCGCGAAGCCCTCGGACACGACCGCCTCGCCGGCCCGGCCCGGCTCGGGCGCGCGGCCGCGGCGGATGACCAGCCGGTTGAGCCGCGACGGTCCGTCGGCCGGCAGTCCGATCATCCTGCCGATCACCGGCTCGGCGACGCCGGCGACGTCGATCGTCGCGTCGAACGCCACCGTGGCCTCGGCGTCGCTCACGCCCGGGATCTCGGCCAGCCGCCGCTCGATCGCGCGCGGCGCGCGCTTCAGGTCGGCGAACACGTCGGCGAAGCGCGCGCTCTCGTAGAACGAGTCGCGCGCGTCGACCAGCGACACGTAGGTGGCGAGCGACCCGGCGAAGCCCGCGACGGCGCTGCCGACCACGAGCGCGACGGTGACGACCTGGCTGCGGAGGTGCCAGAGGTCGCGCAGCAGCTTGCGGTCGAGCGCCTTCACCAGGACAGCTCCGACGGGGTGAGGCGGCGCGCGTTGACGTCGATCCCGGCGATGCGGCCGTCGGCGAGACGCAGCACCCGGTCCGCCATGCCCGCGATCGACGCGTTGTGGGTGATGACGATCGCCGTGGTCCCGAGCTCGACGTTGATCCGGGCGATCGCCTCGAGCACGACCTTCCCGGTCACGTAGTCGAGCGCCCCGGTCGGCTCGTCGCAGAGCAGCACGTCGGGTCGCTTGGCGATCGCCCGCGCGATCGCCACCCGCTGCTGCTCGCCCGCCGGAGAGCTGCGACGGGAAGTGATCGGCCCGCGGCGCGAGCCCGACCCGGGCGATCGCCTCGTCGGCGCTCATCGGGTTCTTCGCGATGTCGGTGACGAGCGCGACGTTCTCGCGCACCGTGAGGCTCGGAATCAGGTTGTAGAACTGGAACACGAAGCCGACGTGCTCGCGGCGATAGCGGGTGAGCTCGGCCTCGCCGGCGGTCGCGAGGTTGTGGTCGCGCCAGAACGCCTCGCCGGTGGTCGGCGTGTCCAGCCCGCCGAGGATGTTGAGCAGCGTCGACTTGCCGCTGCCGGAGGGTCCGAGCAGGACGACGAACTCGCCCTCGCGGATCTCGAGCGACAGGTCGGTGAGCGCGCGGACCTCGACCTCGCCCATCCGGTAGGTCTTGCCGAGACCCCGGGCGACGAAGACGGCGGCTTCGGGTCGGTCATCGCGACCTCAGCGGCGGGTCACGCCGCGGTTGCTCGGGCGGCGGACGAGCCGCCGGCCCCGTTCCGCACCGCCGTTCCGGCGCGCGCTCGACCTCGCCCCTGCCTGCGCCCGGCGCGCGCCGATCGCGGCGGCGCTACTTCCAGCCGATCGTCACCATCTTGCGGCGCATGAAGGCGATCTGCGTGGCCAGCGGCAGCTCCTTCGGACAGACGTCGTGGCAGGCGAGCAGCGACATGCAGCCGAACACGCCCTGGTCGTCGCCGATCAGCTCGTAGAAGTCGTCGTCGGTGCGCTTGTCGCGCGGGTCGATCTTGAACCGGGCGACGCGGTTCAGGCCCACGGCGCCGACGAAGTCCTGGCGCATCCGCGCGGTGCCGCAGGCGGCCACGCAGCAGCCGCACTCGATGCAGCGGTCGAGCTCGTAGATCTTGTCGGCGAGCTCGGGCTCCATCCGCTCTTCCAGCCGGTCGATGCTCCGGTCCGGATCCTTCGGATGCAGCCAGCCCTCGAGCCGCTCGCTCATCCCGCGCATCCACTTGCCGGTGTTGACCGACAGGTCGCCGATCAGCTCGAAGAACGGCAGCGGCGCCAGCGTGATCTCGGCGTCGAGGTTCTTGGTCAGCGTCCGGCAGGCCAGCGTCGGGCGGCCGTTGATCAGCATGCCGCAGCTGCCGCAGATGCCGGCGCGGCAGACGAAGTCGTACTGCAGCGACGGGTCCTGCTTTTCCTTGATCTCGTTCAACGCGATGAACAGCGTCATGCCATCGGCTTCCTCGAGATCGTAGGTCTGCAGGCGCGGCACGCTGCCCGGCTCCTGCGGGTTGTAGCGCAGGATGTGGAACCTGAGCTTGCGGTGAACCGCGGAATCGCCGTTGGCGGGCTTGGGTGCTTGCACGACAGCGTCGCTCATTTGGCGGCCTCGTTCGGGAACATCTCGTCAATGCGCTCGTTGCGCCCGCGGAAGCGCGGGGGCAGCTTGTCCTTGTACGGCAGCAGCGCCTCCTGGACGTCGAAACGCGGCGCGTCGGCCAGCTTCTGCTTCAGCGCCTCGACCTCGGCGGCCCGCTGCGGCGTGTCCGGATGGTCGATGTAGTCCTTGGCGCCGTAGCCGCGCCAGCCGGGCGGCAGCTCCATCTTCCTCACGTCGAGCGGCTCGTAGTTCAGCGTCGGCATGCTGTCGCCGGGGTTGCGCCACGTGGCCAGCGTGCGCTTCAGCCATTCGGCGTCGTTGCGGCGCGGGAAGTCCTGGCGATAGTGCGCGCCGCGGCTCTCGGTGCGCGTGTACGCGCCGTACGCGACGGTCAGCGCCAGCTTGAGCATCTTCTGCACCCGGTACGCGGTGACGAGCTCCGGGTTGGCGCCGCGCGCCTTGTACGTGAGGCCGATGTTGCGGCTGCGGATCAGCAGCTGCTCCAGTTCCTCGACGGCGGACTTGAGATCCTCGCCGCGGCGGAAGATCCCGACCTTCGCGGTCATGATCTCCTGCATCCGCTGCTTCAGCGCGTCGCCGCTCTCGGTGCCCTTGCCGCCGAGCAGCACATCGAGCTTCGCCTGCTCGGCGCGCAGCACCTCGTGGACGAGGCCGGTCGGGATGTCGACGTCGTTGGCGGCCTTGTCGCAGAAGTCGGCGACGAACTCGCCGACGATCATGCCCGCGACGACCGTCTCGGCGACCGAGTTGCCGCCCAGCCGGTTGAAGCCGTGCATGTCCCAGCACGCCGCCTCGCCGGCCGCGAACAGGCCCTTGAGCGTCGGGCTCTCGCCGGTGTGGTTGGTGCGCACGCCGCCCATCGTGTAGTGCTGCGCCGGCCGCACCGGGATCCAGTCCTTCACCGGGTCGACCCCCATGAAGTGGTGGCAGATGTCGTAGACCTCGCGCAGGTTGTGCTTGATGTGCTTCTCGCCGAGCAGCGTGATGTCGAGCCAGATGTGCTCGCCGAACCGGCTCTTCACGCCCTTGCCCTTGGCGATGTGCTCCTCCATCCGCCGCGACACGACGTCGCGCGAGGCGAGCTCCTTCTTCTCGGGCTCGTAGTCGGGCATGAAGCGGTGGCCGTCGACGTCCTTCAGCAGGCCCCCGTCGCCGCGGCAGCCCTCGGTGACCAGGATGCCGGCCGGGAAGATCCCCGTCGGATGGAACTGGATCGCCTCCATGTTCCCCAGCGTGGCGACGCCGGTCTCGAGCGCGATCCCCGCGCCGATCCCTTCGCAGATGACCGCGTTGGTGGTGACGCGGTACAGGCGGCCCGCGCCGCCCGCGGCGATCGCCGTCGCCTTGGCGACGTACGCCGACAGCTCGCCGGTGACGAGATTGCGCACGATCGCGCCGTAGCACCGGCCGGCGTCGTGGATCAGCGCGATCGCCTCGGTGCGCTCGTGCACCGGGATCTTCTCGCCGATCGCCTGGTCGCTCATGGTCTGCAGCATCGCGTGGCCGGTGCCGTCGGAGACGTAGCAGGTGCGCCACTTCTTGGTGCCGCCGAAGTCGCGCTGCGCGACCAGGCCCTGCGCCTCGGCGCGCTCGGTGATCGTCACCTTCTGGCTGTTGATGATCACCTGCCGGTCGCCCTGCTGGACGCGGCTCCACGGGAGACCCCAGGAAGCCAGTTCCCGCACCGCCTTCGGCGCCGTGTTGACGAACATCCGGACGACGTCCTGGTCGGCGCCCCAGTCGCTGCCCCGCACGGTGTCCTCGAAGTGGACGTCCTCGTTGTCGCCCTGTCCCTTGATCACGTTCCCCAGCGACGCCTGCATTCCCCCCTGGGCCGCGGCCGAGTGCGAGCGCTTCGGCGGGACCAGCGACAGGATGATGACGTCGTGGCCGCGGCGCTTGGCGCCGATGGCGATGCGCAGCCCGGCGAGGCCGCCGCCGATGACCAGCACGTCGGTGTAGACGATCTTCATTTGGCGACTCCCGGAGCGTTCTGCAGCCACGTCGGCACGTACGGCTGCCCGGCGTTGGGCGCGTGCTCGATGCCGATCTTGATGTAGGCGGCCAGCGTGGCGAACCCCAGCACGAGGAAGAACACGGTCAGCGCCCATTTGAGCGTCTTCAGCCGCCGCCGCGTGCCAGCGGCGTCGGCACCGGTGAACCAGCCCCACTTCACCGCCAGCCGGTACAGGCCGATGCCGCCGTGCAGCTCGACGGCGAGCAGCAGCAGGATGTACAGCGGCCACAGCCTCTCGGTCCAGATGCGGTCGGCCGACTCGAAGGGCCCGATCAGGTGCGGCCGCGTCAGCATCAGGTACAGGTGCACCGACGCGAGGAAGAACAGCGCAAAGCCGGTGTAGACCTGCCAGATCCACAGCGTCGTGTCGCCGTGGTCGATCAGCTTCTGGTGATCGCGGAAGAGCTTGTACTGCCGGTAGCTGATCGGGAACTTGCGCACGGCGAGCAGCGCGTGCCCGACGAAGAGCGCGATCACCGTGGCGACGACGAACGAGACGATGATCGGGTACGGTTTGCCGAAGATGAAGTAGCCCTCGAACATCCGGGTGATCGTCCACATCGCGTCCTTGCTGATCAGGATCGACGAGACGAAGAACATGTGGCCCCACATGAAGAGGGCCAGCACGAGCCCGGTCGCGCTCTGCAGCCAGTCGAGGCGCGCCGGCCAGCGGCTCTTCCTGGCCGCGTCGGCCAGGCCGACGCCGGCAACGATATCGGCATGGGTATTCATCGACAGGACTCCTTGGAAGAGGATCCGTCCGCGGTGCGCGGAGAAAGCCAGCGGAAATTGTCGCCCTTAGTTGCCGGCGGCAATTGACCTGTATCAACCCGGCTGGCGTCAACGCCCCCGAGCCCGGTGGCCGCACTGCAACAAACCACCCGATGGGGTCCGCGGCGGCGTCGGCACCCGGCCTGTCGTGCGTGTCCCTTGACCTGCGTCAATGGGGTCCGGCGCGACTCGCGGAGTATCAGCATCCGGCGCTGCCCGCCACGGGCGGCCGCCACGCATTCCGGAGGATTCGATGTTCCAGGTTCGCATTCATGGCCGCGGGGGTCAGGGCGTCGTGTCCGGCGCCGAGCTGCTCGCCGTCGCTGCGTTTCACGAGGGCCGCTTCGCGCAGGCGTTCCCGAGCTTCGGCTCCGAGCGTATGGGGGCGCCGGTGATGGCGTTCTGCCGGATCGACGACCGCGAGATCCGCCTGCGCGAGCCGGTGATGAACCCGGACGCGCTGATCGTGCAGGACCCGACGCTGCTGCAGTCGGTGGACCTGTTCAGCGGGCTGGGGCGCGACGGCTACATCATCATCAACTCGGCGCGCGGCTTCGACGAGCTCGGCCTCGGCGAGTTCGCCCGCGGCTTCCGGGCGGCCCGGCTGGCGACGCTGCCGGCCACCGAGATAGCGATCAAGCACGTGCGACGCCCGGTCCCCAACGTCCCCCTGCTCGCCGGCTTCGCGGCGATCAGCGGCGAGATCCGGCTGGAATCGCTGGTCGCCGCGATCCGCGCGAAGTTCCCGTCGGCGGTGGCCGAGCCGAACGTCGCCGCGGCGGCCGAGGCTTACGCGCTGGCGGCGAAGTCGAAGGAGGCGCTCCATGCTTAAGCAGATCGAAGGTTCCGCCGCGGTCGCCGAAGGCATCGCCCTCTGCCGCCCGCAGGTGATCTGCGCCTACCCGATCACGCCGCAGACGCACATCGTCGAGGGGCTGGGCGAGCTGGTGAAGGCCGGCGAGCTGCCCGGCTGCGCGTTCATCAACGTCGAGAGCGAGTTCGCCGCGCTGTCGGTGGCGATCGGCTCCTCGGCCGCCGGCGCCCGGACCTACACCGCGACGTCGAGCCAGGGGCTGCTGTTCATGGCCGAGGCGGTCTACAACGCCTCGGGGCTGGGCCTGCCGATCGTCATGACCATCGGCAACCGCGCGATCGGGGCGCCGATCAACATCTGGAACGACCACTCGGACTCGATGTCGATGCGCGACGCCGGCTGGATCCAGCTCTTCGCCGAGACCAACCAGGAGGCGCTCGACCTGCACATCCAGGCCTTCCGCCTGGCCGAGGAGCTGTCGTGCCCGGTGATGGTGTGCATGGACGGATTCATCCTCACCCACGCGGTCGAGCGCGTCGACATGCCGACACAGGCGCAGGTCGACGCGTACCTGCCGCCGTTCGAGCCCCGGCAGGTGCTCGACCCCGCCGAGCCGGTGACGATCGGCGCGATGGTCGGCCCGGAGGCTTTCACCGAGGTCCGCTACCTCGCGCACCACAAGCAGCTGAAGGCGCTGACGCTCATTCCACAGCTCGCCGCGCAGTTCGAGACGCAGTTCGGCCGCAAGTCGGGCGGGCTCATCCGGCCGTACCGCACCGACGGCGCCGAGACGATCGTCGTCGCGCTCGGTTCGGTCAACGGCACGGTGCAGGAGGTCGTCGACGAGATGCGCGCCGACGGCGTCGCCATCGGTTCGGTGGGCATCGGCTCGTTCCGGCCATTCCCGCTGACGGCGCTGCGCGAGGTGCTGCAGCACGCCAAGCGGGTCGTCGTGCTGGAGAAGTGCCTCGCGGTGGGCCTCGGCGGCATCGTCTCCGACGGCGTGCGCAAGAGCCTCTCGGGCATCCAGCTGAAGGGCTACACGGTGATCGCGGGCCTCGGCGGCCGGGCGATCACGCGCACGTCGCTGCGGCAGCTGTTCGTGGACGCCGGCAACGACGAGCTCGAGCAGGTCACCTTCCTCGATCTCAACGCCGAGGTCGTCGCGAACGAACTCGAGCGCGAGGCCGAGGCGCGCCGCACCGGCCCGACGGCAGAGTCGATCCTGAAGCGCATCGGCGCCGTCAGTTCGCGGATCGGCTGACCCACAGCCACGCAGGGGGAAGCAGCATGGAACGCACCACCGTCAAGTTCTACCAGACCGGGACCTTCACGGTCGGCAACCGGTTGCTCGCGCCGCACGAGCACAGCGTCCAGGCCGACCGGGCGCGGACGAACTCGCTCAATTCCGGCCATCGCGCCTGCCAGGGCTGCGGCGAAGCGCTGGGGGCGCGCTACGCGATCGACACGGCGATGCGCGCGACCAACAACCAGCTGATCGCCGTCAACGCGACCGGATGCCTCGAGGTGTTCTCGACGCCGTACCCCGAGACCTCCTGGCAGATTCCGTGGATCCACTCGCTGTTCGGCAACGCCGCGGCCGTGGCGTCCGGCGTCGCCGCCGCGATGCACGTGCAGGGCCGCACCGATGTCCGCGTCGTCGCGCAGGGCGGCGACGGCGGCACCACCGACATCGGCTTCGGGTGCCTGTCGGGCATGTTCGAGCGCAACGACGACGTGCTCTACATCTGCTACGACAACGAAGCCTACATGAACACCGGGATCCAGCGCTCCAGCGCGACGCCCGGCGCCGCGCGCACGGCGACGACCCCGGCGGTCGGCGGCGAGCCGGGGAACCCGTTCGGCACCGGCAAGAACGTGCCGCGCATCGCGATGGCGCACGGCATTCCCTACGTCGCGACCGCTAGCGTGGCCGACCTGCACGACCTCGAGGCCAAGATCGCGCGCGCCATGGAGTTCCGCGGCGCGCGCTACGTCCACATCCACGTGCCCTGCCCGCTGGGCTGGGGCAGCGCGCCGGCGGACACGATCAGGATCGCGCGGCTGGCCGTCGAGAGCGGCCTGTACCCGCTGTTCGAGGCAATCAACGGCCGGGTCACCGAGGCGACGAAGATCCGGCGCCGCGTGCCCGTCACCGAATACCTGCGGCTGCAGAAGCGGTTCGCCCACCTGTTCGGCGCCAAGCCCGACGAAGCCCGGCTGGCGCTGATCCAGGCGATCGCCGACCGCAACATTCTCGAATTCGGGCTCGTCGACGCGCCCGACGAGGCGCCAAGCCGAGAAGGCGCGCCCGCCTGACGATCCCAGACGGCGCCGGCGCGGCGCGCGGGGGCGGAATCGTCCCGGCGACGCGAACGGTGCCCGGCCCAGGAGGCCCGGAAACGATGGAAAAGCCGTTCGCAATCACCCTCGACGTAGGCAGTTCGCTGGCCAACAAGACCGGCAGCTGGCGCACGCTGCGCCCGGTCTACGTCGACCGCCTGCCGCCGTGCAACCACGCCTGCCCCGCCGGCGAGAACGTCCAGGCCTGGCTGTACCACGCCGAAGGCGGCGACTACGAAGCCGCGTGGCGCTCGCTGACCGAGAACAACCCGCTGCCGGCGATCATGGGCCGCGTCTGCTACCACCCCTGCGAAGGGGCGTGCAATCGCGGCCAGCTCGACGAGGCGGTCGGCATCAACGCCGTCGAGCGGTTCCTGGGCGACGAGGCCCTGCGCCGGGGCTGGAAGTTCCCCGCGCCTCCCGCCGAATCCGGCAAGCGCGTGCTCGTCGTCGGCGCCGGCCCGTCGGGCATCTCCGCCGCCTACCATCTGCGCCGGCTGGGTCACGCGGTGACGATCGTCGAGGCCGGTCCGGTGGCCGGCGGCATGATGCGCTTCGGCATCCCCAAGTACCGGCTGCCGCGCGACGTGCTCGACGCCGAGGTCCAGCGGATCCTCGACATGGGGGTCAAGCTGGAGCTCAACCGCAAGGTCGCCGACATCCGCGCCGACATGGCCGCCGGCGGCTACGACGCGGCGTTCCTCGCCGTCGGCGCGCACATCGCCAAGCGCGCGTACATCCCGGCCGGCGAGGCGGCACGGATGCTCGACGCGGTCTCGCTGCTGCGCGACATGGAGACCGGCGAGAAGCCGATGCTGGGCCGCCGCGTCGTCGTCTACGGAGGCGGCAACACCGCGTTCGACGTTGCCCGCACCGCCAAGCGCCTCGGCGCGAGCGAGGCGATCATCGTCTATCGCCGTACCCGCGAGAAGATGCCCGCGCACGAGTCGGAGCTCGAGGAAGCGCTGCAGGAAGGCGTCCTCGTCAAGTGGCTGTCGACGATCAAGCGGATGGGCGACGAGGGCACGATCACCGTCGAGAAGATGGCGCTGGACGCCAAGGGCTTCCCGCAGCCGACCGGAGAGTTCGAGACCCTCGAAGCCGACTCGCTGGTGCTGGCGCTGGGCCAGGACGTCGACCTGTCGCTGCTCGAGGGCGTCCCCGGGCTCGAGATCGCCGACGGCGTCGTCAAGGTCGGGCCGAACATGATGACCGGGCACCCGGGCATCTTCGCCGGCGGCGACATGGTGCCGTCGGAACGGACGGTCACCGTCGCGGTCGGCCACGGCAAGAAGGCGGCCCGGCACATCGATGCGTGGCTGTCCGGCGCGACCTACGCGGCGCCGGAGAAGCACGAGGCGGCCTCGTTCGACCGGCTCAACCCCTGGTATTACGCCGACGCGCCGAAGACGGTGCGGCCGCTGCTCGACCTCGCGCGCCGGACGTCGACCTTCGACGAGGTCCAGGGCGGGCTCGACGAGACCAACGCGCTGTTCGAGGCCCGCCGCTGCCTGTCCTGCGGCAACTGCTTCGAGTGCGACAACTGCTATGGTGTCTGCCCGGACAACGCCGTGAAGAAGCTCGGCCCGGGTCACCGCTACGCGTTCGACTACGACTACTGCAAGGGCTGCGGCATCTGCGTGTCCGAGTGTCCCTGCGGCGCGATCAAGATGGTGCCGGAAAGCATCTGAAGCCCCCGCCGGCGGGCCCGTGCCCGTGGCGAGCGGACCACGCACAACTGGAGGAAAGACCGCATGTCGACGAATGACCCCGCCCGGCCGCAGCCGGAGAAGCCGATCCCCGCATGGTTCCCCCGCGGCGTCACGCTGCTGCGCGAGCCCACGCTGAACAAGGGCACGGCGTTCAGCGCCCGCGAGCGCGACGCACTGGGACTGCACGGCCTGCTGCCGCCGCGCGTGATGACGCAGGACGGGCAGGTCACGCGGATCCTCGAGAACTTCCGCCGCCTGACGAGCCCGCTCGACAAGTACATCATGCTGGAGGCGCTGCAGGACCGGAACGAGGCGCTGTTCTACCGGGTCGTCACCGAAAACCCGGACGAGATGATGCCGATCATCTACACGCCGACGGTGGGGCTGGCGTGCCAGGAGTTCGGCCACATCTTCCGGCGTCCGCGCGGCATCTTCGTCACCGCCGACGACCGCGGCAAGGTGGCTCAGGTGCTGCGCAACTGGCCGCAACGCGACGTGAAGATGATCGTCGTCACCGACGGCGAGCGCATCCTCGGGCTGGGCGACCTCGGGTCCAACGGCATGGGCATCCCGATCGGCAAGCTGTCGCTGTACTCGGCCTGCGCCGGCATCGACCCCGCGTCGTGCCTGCCGGTGATGCTGGACGTCGGCACCAACAACACGACGCTGCAGCAGGACCCGCTGTATCTCGGGCTGCCGCGGCCCCGGCTCACCGGCGCCGCGTACGACGAGCTCGTCGACGAGTTCATCGACGCCACGCAGAACGTCTTCCCCGGAGTGATCGTCCAGTTCGAGGACTTCGCCAACCACAACGCGTTCCGGCTGCTGGCCAAGTACCGCGACCGGATCTGCACCTTCAACGACGACATCCAGGGCACGGCGTCGGTCGCCGTCGCCGGCATCTTCTCGGCGCTGCGCGTCACCGGCAAGCCGATGTCGGCGCAGACCTTCCTCTGCCTCGGTGCCGGGGAAGCCGCGACGGGAATCTCCGATCTCCTCGTCAGCGCGATGGTCGCCGACGGCCTGCCCGAGGCGGAGGCGCGCCGGCGCTGCTGGCTGGTCGACTCGAAGGGGCTGGTCGTCAAGAGCCGCAGCGGGCTGGCCGAGCACAAGCTGCCCTACGCGCACGACCACGCGCCGGTCGCCGACTTCCCGTCGGCGGTCAGGGCACTGAAGCCCACGGCCATCATCGGCGTCTCCGCGACGGCGAAGACCTTCACCGAGGAAGTCGTCAGGACGATGGCGGCGAACAACGAGCGGCCGATCATCTTCGCGCTGTCGAACCCGACGTCGAAGACCGAGTGCCTGCCCACCGAGGCCTACGAGTGGAGCGGGGGCCGCGCGCTGTATGCATCCGGCAGCCCGTTCGACCCGTTCACCTGGAACGGCAAACGCTACGTCACCCGGCAGGGCAACAACTCGTACATCTTCCCCGGCGTGGGACTCGGCGCCATCGCCGTGCGCGCCACGCGCATCACCGACGCGATGTTCATGGCGGCGGCGCGCACGCTGGCGTCGACGGTGACCGAGGCCGATCTCGCGCAGGGCAGTCTCTATCCGCCGCTGTCCGACGTCCGCCGCGTATCCGCGCACATCGCCGCGGCCGTCGCCGAGGTGGCGTACGACCAGGGCCTGGCGCGGGTCGCGCGCCCGGCCGACCTGCTCGCCTTCGTGCAGGGCCACATGTACGACCCGCGCTACTCGACCTACGCGTAGTCGCGGCGGGCCCGCCCCCCTCCCGAACCCGCCGGCACCGCGGCGTTCGCGCGAGGGGGGTGTCGCGCGGACGGTCAGCGGCGCGCTCCGACACCGGCCAATGGCATCAAGGTTGACGTGCGTCAAAGGGTCCGCGGGCCCGATACGGAAGGATGTGCCAACCACACGAAAGGGCTGATTTCCCGGTGCGCCGCGCCCCGCCGCCCATCGAGCGATCCGGACCCCCACACCCCGCCCAGCCAATGAGCCCCTACGTCGTATTCCTGCTGTACATGATGGCGATCCTCGGCTTCGTCGCGACGATGCTGGTGCTGAACGCCGTCCTGGGGCCGAAGCCGGCGATGACCGCGGCCAAGCTCGAGCCGTTCGAGTGCGGCGCCACGCCGGTGGACCGGCGCAACGTCAAGGCGGTCCCGATCAAGTACTACGCGGTCGCCATCGTCTTCATCCTGTTCGACCTGGAGACGGTGTTCCTGTTCATCTGGGCGCTGGGCGCCCAGCCGCTGACCGGATTCATGCTCGCCACGTTTGGGCTGTTCGTCTTCCTGCTCATCCTGATCATGCTCTACGTCTACAAGATGAAGCTGATCGAAGGGGTGGCGAAATAGCCATGGAGGCCAAGACGATTCCCATCGTCCCCGCCGGCGGGACCAAGTCGGCGGCGTTCGAGTACCTGACGACCAAGAAGGACGAGCTCGTCGGCTGGGCGCGCAAGTTCTCGCTCTTCCCGTACCCGTTCGTCACCGCGTGCTGCGCGATGGAGTTCATGGCGGTCAGTTCCACGCCCTACGACACCGACCGCTTCGGCGCGGCGCTGCCGCGTTTTTCGCCGCGCCAGGCCGACCTGCTGATGGTCGTCGGCACGATCAACCACAAGCAGGCCCCGGTCCTGCTCAAGGTCTACGAGCAGATGTGCGAGCCGAAGTGGGTGATGGCCTTCGGCGCCTGCGCCACCAGCGGCGGCTTCTACCAGAACTACGCGGCCGTCGCCGGCATCGACCGCATCCTGCCCGTCGACGTCTACGTGCCGGGCTGCCCGCCGCGGCCGGAGACCGTGATCGACGCGATCATGCTGCTGCAGGACAAGATCGCCCGCGACCGGCACCCGATCATCACCCGCGAATTCTGACGTGACGGACACCCTCCAGGACCGGATCGTGACGCGCCTGGCGGCGCACGGGGCGACGCCTTTCGGGGACCCGCCGGCCGTCGACGGCGTGCTCGCCCTCGTCCTGCCGAAGGAATCGGTGCTGGCCGCCGGGCAGGCGCTGAAGGACGAGCTCGGCTTCGACCTCCTGCTCGACGTCACGGCGGTCGATTGGCTCGGCCAGACGCCCCGCTTCGAGGTCGTCTGGCACTTCTGGTCGACGACGCAGCACCTGCGCGTGCGGCTGAAGACGCGCGTCGGCGCCGACGACCCGACCGTCGACTCGTTCTGCCGCCTGTACGGCTCGGCGGGGCTGATGGAGCGCGAGTGCCACGAAATGTACGGCATACGGTTCCGCGGCAACGACGACCTGCGGCCGATCCTGCTGTACGAGGGGTTCGTCGGCCATCCCCTGCGCAAGGACTACCCGAAGGGCCGCGAGCAGCCGCTGGTTCCGTACCGCGCGTCGCGCGACGCGCCGGCCCCGTCGGCCGAGGGGCTGCCCAACCCGATCCGTCCGGCGTTCACGTCGTCATCGCGCGAGCACACGGTCATCGTCAACATCGGCCCGTCGCACCCCGCCACGCACGGCACCATCCAGATCGTCGCCGAGCTCGACGGCGAGCAGGTCGTCCGGACCGACATCCACTGCGGATACCTCCACCGCGGATTCGAGAAGGAGTGCGAGGACCATACCTGGCACAACCTGATTCCGTACGTCGATCGCCTCAACTACTGCTCGGCGCTGATCAACGACTTCGCCTGGTGCGAGGCGGTCGAGCGGATGATGGGCATCGAGATCACCCCGCGTTGTCGCTACCTGCGCACCTTGCTCTCGGAATACTCGCGGGTCGCCGACCACCTGACCTGCATCGCCGCCTCGCTGATGGAGCTGGGCGCGATGACGGCGTTCCTCTACCTGGTCACGATCCGCGACTACATCTACGAGCACCTCGCCGACCTCACGGGGGCACGGGTGACCTACTCGTTCGGACGGATCGGCGGGCTCGCCCGCGATCTCCCCGCCGGCTGGCTCGACCGGCTGGAGGTGATCCTCGGGCAGTTCGACACTTTCGTCGACCGCGTACACGGGCTGGTCGACCGCAACCGCATCTTCATCGACCGGATGCGCGACGTCGGCGTGATGTCGCAGGCCGACGCCATCAACTGGGGCTACACCGGCCCGATCCTGCGCTCGACCGGCGCGCCGCGCGACCTGCGCAAGGACGCGCCGTACCTCGCCTACGCCGAGCTCGACTTCGACGTGCCGGTCGGCATCAACGGCGACAACTACGACCGCTACTACGTCCGGATGCGCGAGATGGACGAGTCGATCGACATGATCCGCCAGATCGTCGCGCGGCTGCCCGAAGGACCCGTCGACGTCGACGACCGCCGCTGCACCTTCCCCGACAAGGCGCTGGTATACGGGGAGATCGAGTCGCTGATCAACCACTTCAAGCTGGTGATGGACGGGCCGGTGGTGCCCGCCGGGGACGCCTACATCGCACACGAGGGCGCCAACGGCGAGCTCGGTTTCTACGCCGTCAGCACCGGGACCGGCATCCCGTACAAGGTGCACGTCCGGGCGCCCAGCTTCGTCCACATGGGCGGCGCGCACCGCCTGCTCGACGGCTACCAGCTCGCCGACATCATTCCCACGTTCGGGTCGATAAACATGATCGGCGGCGAGTGTGATCGATGAGTGATGAGCGATCGATGAAGCACCTGATCCCCGAATTCGAGCAGTGGAAGAAGCGCTACCCGGCGGGTTTCGAGTCGTCGCTGGTGCTGCCGTGCCTGCGCCGGATCCAGGAGGACCGCGGGTACGTCGCCGACAGCGACATCGAGGACCTGGTCGGGTACCTCGGCGTCGCGCGCATCCAGGTCGAGGAAGTCCTGTCGTACTACACCCAGCTGCGGCGCAGCCCGATCGGCCGCTGGCACGTCCAGGCCTGCCGCAACGTGACCTGCTCGATGCGCGGCGCCGAACGCGTCGTCGACCACCTGTCGCGGCGGCTCGGGATCGCCCCCGGCGAAACGTCGGCGGACGGCCGCTTCACGCTGACGACGGTCGAGTGCCTGGGCTCCTGCGGCACCGCGCCGGTCGTGATGCTCAACGACGCCTACCACGAGAACATGACCACCGAGCGGCTCGACGCGCTGATCGACGGGCTGGACTGACATGCCAGGCACCCCGCTCATCATGAACTTCCCGGTGACGGCCACGTCGCACCTGCTGGCCGACTACCGCGCGCGCGGCGGATACGAAGCGCTCCGGAAGGCGCTGACGTCGATGATGCCGACCGAAGTGACCAAGGAAGTGACTGCGTCGGGGCTGCTCGGCCACGGCGGCGCCGCGTTCCCGGTCGGCCGCAAGTGGGCGGTGGTCAAGCTCGACGACGGCCAGCCGCACTACCTCTGCGCCAACGCCGACGAGGGCGAGCCGGGCACGTTTAAGGATCGCTGGGTGCTCGAGCACGCGCCCCACCTGCTGATCGAATCGATGCTGATCGCGTCGTACGCACTGCAGGTCCGCAACGCCTTCGTCTACATCCGCGGCGAGTTCGACCTGCCGTACCGGCGGCTCGAGGCGGCGATCGAGGAAGCGTACGCCGCGGGCCTGCTCGGCGAGCGCGTCCTCGGCACCGACCTCTGCTGCGACCTCGTCATCTACCGCGGCGCGGGCTCCTACGTCTGCGGCGAGGCGTCGGGCCTGATCACGTCGATCGAGGGCCGCAAGCCGTACCCGCGCAACCGGCCGCCGCGGCTCACGGTCCGCGGCCTGTACCAGCGCCCGACCGTCATCAACAACGTCGAGACGCTCGCCAACGTCGCCGGCATCATCGCGCACGGCGCCGAGGCGTTCCGCAAGGTCGGGACGGCGAAGAGCCCGGGAACGCAGCTGGTGTCGATTTCCGGCCACCTGGCCCGCCCCGGCGTCTACGAGGTCGAGTACGGCTACCCGCTGGCGAAGTTCATCTACGAGGACTGCGGCGGCGTCCCCGGCGGCCGCGCGGTCAAGTGCATCGTCCCCGGCGGGATCTCGACCAAGGTGCTCACCGGTCCCGAACTCGAGTCGCTGACCTACGACCACGCGTCGTTCGCGGGAGCCGGTTCGTCGCTGGGCTCCGGCGGCATGATCGTCATCGGCGAAGGCACCTGCATGGTGCGGCTGCTGCAGGTGGCACTGCGCTTCTACCACCACGAATCCTGCGGCCAGTGCACCCCGTGCCGCGAGGGGATGGGCTGGATGCACCGGATCATCGACCGCATCGTCGCCGGCGAAGGCCGCCCCGAGGACATCGACCGCCTGATTGCCATCTCGCGGGCCAACGACGGCACGACGATCTGCGGCATGGGCGACGCCGCCGGCTACGCCACCATCGGCATCATCGACAAGTTCCGCGACGAGTTCGAGTACTGGATCGAGCACAAGCGGTCGAAGTGCGACGGCGTGCTCGAGGTCGGCCATGCCTGAGATCTTCATCAACGGCCGGGCGATCATGGCGGAGGACGGGCAGACCGTGCTCGAGGCGGCGCGCGCGCACGGCATCTTCATACCGTACTTCTGCTGGCATCCGTCGCTGTCGATCGCGGGCAACTGCCGCATCTGCGTCGTCGAGGTCGAGGACCCGAAGGGCGGCGGCTGGATGGAAATCGCCTGCAACATGCCGGTCACCGCGGGCATGCGCGTCAACACCGACTCCGAGCCGGTGCGGGCCCGGCGCAAGCAGACGCTCGAGCTGATCACGCTCAACCACCCGGTCGACTGCGGCGTCTGCGACAAGGCCGGCGAGTGCATGCTGCAGGACCACCACTACGCGTACAACGGCGCGCCGTCGGCCTCGCGCGACCCGAAGGTCCGGGCGACCAAGTTCTACCCGCTGTCCGAGCGGATCACCCTCGACAACGAGCGCTGCATCATGTGTTCGCGCTGCGTGCGCTTCACTCGCGAGGTGTCGCTTTCGAAGGGTCTCGGCATCGAGTCGCGCGGCGACCATTCGCTGATCCGACCGTCCGGCGACGGTGCGTTCGAGCGCGACGCGTACTCGGACAACGTCATCGACCTCTGCCCGGTCGGGGCGCTCTTGTCGAAATCGTTCCAGTACAAGGCCCGCGTCTGGTACCTCAAGCCGACGCCGTCGGTCTGCCCCGGCTGCGAGCGCGGCTGCACCGTGCAGATCTGGCACCGCCGGAATGAATGGAAGCTCAACCGGCTCGACGCGAAGGCCAACGCGTCGATCGACCGCGTCACGCCGCTCGAGAACCCGGCGGTCAACGGCCCGTGGATCTGCAACAAGGGGCGCGACCTCGCGCAAACGTTCGGGCGCGCCCGCGCCGAGCGCCCGATGCTCAAGGGCCGGGTCGTGACCGCGGCCGAGGCGATCGAGAACGCGCGGCGCCTGATCAATGCGGCCCGCCGGCCCGTGGCGCTGGTATCGAGCTGGGGCAGCAACGAGGAACTGGCTGCATTCAAGGCTGCACTCGGGGGCCGGGTCACGGCGCTGGTGAAGGCCGACTGCCGACCGGAACCGGGCGAGGTCGTCGCCGACGACCTGCTGATCCGGCCCGACAAGAACCCGAACACCGCGGGTGCCCGCGCACTCTTCGGATCCGCGCCGGCGAACGTTCCCGCCGACGCCGACCTGGTCGTCGTCTGGGGCGAGGGTGCCGACTTCGGCGCGATCCCCGCCGGGGCGAAGATCGTGTGCCTCGACGCCTGGCTCGCGCCCGAGAACGGCCACGCCGACGTGTTCCTGCCGCTGTCGATCCAGACCGAGCGCTCCGGTCACTACACGAACTTCGAGGGCACGATCAGCGCGTTCGAGGCCTGCTTCGAGCGGCCCGCGCACGCGCTGGACGCCGCGGCGGTGTTCGCCGCGCTGGCGGGGCAGACGGAGGCGGTCGCATGACCCAGGACCTCGTCGTCTATGCGGTGTTCATCGGCTACGCGATCGCCGTGCTGATGGGCTTCGGCACCATCCTCACCTGGGTCGAGCGCAAGCAGGCGGCGGTGATGGCCGACCGCATCGGCGCCAACCGCGCGTACCTGCGCATCCCGTTCACACAGATCAAGCTCGTCTGGTGGGGCCTGTTCCACGGCATGGCCGACGGGCTCAAGATGCTGCTGAAGGAGGACTTCAAGCCGAAGTCCTACGACTGGTACGCGTACGCCGTCGCGCCGTGGGTCGTGTTCACGCCGGTGCTGCTGGTGTTCGCGGTCGTCCCGTTCGGCGGCATCCTGGTCCCGGGCCAGCTGTTCCCGTCGCTGGCCGCGTGGTTCGGCGAGCGCAGCTACCCGATGCAGATCGCCCGCCTCGACGCGGGACTGCTGATCGTGTTCGCGTTCGGCGGCATGACGATCATCGGCGCGATGCTCGCCGGCTGGTCGTCGGCGAACAAGTTCTCGCTGCTCGGCGCGCTGCGCGCCGGCTCGCAGATGATCTCGTACGAGCTGATCCTGGGCCTGACGGTGCTGGGCCTGATCCTGATCTACGGCACGCTCGACCTGACCGCGATCGTCCGCCAGCAGTCCGGCGTGCTGTTGGGCTTCCTGCCCGCGTGGGGTGTCGTGCACCAGCCGTTCGCGGCGATCCTGTTCCTCACCGCCGCGGTCGCCGAGAACAAGCGGATCCCGTTCGACCTGCCGGAGGCCGAGTCCGAGCTGATCGCCGGCTACTACACCGAATACAGCGCCATGAAGATGGGCCTCTTCATGTTCGCCGAGTTCATCGAGATCGCGATCGTCGGCGCGCTGTTCACGACTCTGTTCCTCGGCGGCTACAACCTGCCGTTCCTCACCGACGCGGGCTTCGTGCTGCCGGGCGGGCGCGAGATCCCGCTGTCGCACGGCGCCGTCGTCGTCACGCAGCTGGTCGTGTTCCTCGCGAAGGTGTTCATCGTCTGCAGCTTCCAGATCCTGATCCGCTGGTCGCTGCCGCGCTTCCGCTACGACCAGGTGCTCAAGTTCGCCTGGAAGTTCATGTTCCCGCTGGCGCTCGGCAACCTGATCGTCACCGCCCTGATCGTCTGGGTGCGCGGAGGCGGGCTGTGAGCCGCGTCCGCCCGCGCCGCGACTACTGGAACCGCCCGACGATGTCGTGGTGGGAGCGCGCGTACATCTTCGAGGTGGTCCGCGGGCTCGCCATAACCGGCGGCGTGTTCACGCGCAACATGATCAAGTGGATGACCGGGCGCAAGGGCGCGCTGACGACGTACTACCCCGAGGAGACGCGCTTCGACTACGCGCGGAACAACCGGGGCAAGCACGTGCTGACGCAGCGTCCCGACGGCAGCCCGCAGTGCATCGCCTGCAACATGTGCGCGACCGTCTGCCCGGCCAAGGTGATCGAGATCGAGGCCGGTTTCGACCCCGACGACCCGGCGCATCCGAAGTACCCCATCCGCTTCGAGATCGACTACTCGCGCTGCATCTTCTGCGGCATGTGCGTCGAAGCCTGCCCCGAGGACGCCATCCGGATGGCCAAGGAAATCCCGGCGCTGCCCTCGGCCGACCGCGGCGCGATGTGGCTGGGCCGCGAGGAACTCCTCGGCTGGCAGCCGGCCGCCGACCCGGCCAAGCCCTATCCCGTCAAGGCGCCCCCGCCCGCCCCCGCCGGAGCGAAGCGATGATCGAATCCCTGCTCGCCAACCTCGAGTCGCTGCTGCTGTACCTGTTCGCCGGCTGCGCGCTCGCCGGCGCGGTGCTGATGCTGGTGCTGCGCCAGCCGATGCGCGTGGCGATGGCGCTGATCTCGACGATGGTCTTCCTGGGCGGCGTCTACGGCCTGCTCGGCGTCCACTTCATCGCCGCGTTCCAGGTGCTGATCTACGTCGGCGCGGTCATGGTGTTCATGGTCTACGTCATCATGCTGCTGGACCCGCGCGACCCCGCGCTCGCGCGCCGCTTCTCCGGCCTGCTGATTCCGGGTGTCCTCGCCTGCGTCGCGCTGTTCGCCGTGTTCGGGTGGGCGCTGTGGCAGACGCCGGCGGCGGTGCCGGGGGCGGTCGCCGGCGCGCCGTTCGGCCTCGCGCAGTTCGCGGCGGCGTTCCTCAGCGAGTACTGGCTGCACTTCGAGCTGACCTCGGTGCTGCTGGTCGCCGCCGTCGTCGCCGCGATCGCGATCATCGACATCAACCGGAGCGAGCGTGGATAAGGTTCATCTGCTCCAGTCGCTCGCGGTCGCGCTGTTCGCGCTGGGGCTCGCCGGCGTCGTCATCCGCCGCAACGTGCTGGTGATGCTGATGTGCATGGAGCTGATGCTCAACGGCGCCAACCTGAGCCTCGTCACCTACGCCCACCAGATGGGCTCCGCGGTCGGCGCGGTGCTGGTGTTCCTGATCTTCGTCGTGGCGACGGCCGAGATCGCCGTCGCCATCCCGATCGTGCTGCTGCTGGTGCGCCGCAAGCACACGCTCGACATCGACGCCTACACCGACCTCAAGGGATAGTCGGTGAAACACACCCTCCTCCTCGTCGCCCTGCTCCCGCTCGCGGGATTCCTCGTCAACGGCCTCCTCGGCAACCGGCTCGGCCGGCGGTTCGTGTCGGTGGTCGGCTGCGGCCTGCCGCTCGCCGCGTTCGCGCTGACCGTCAAGGCCGCGCTCGACCTCGCCGCCGGCGGCTACGCGCCGATCGTCGAGACCGCGTGGACCTGGGCGGCGATCGGCAAGGACACGTTCGCCGTCGCCTTCTGGTTCGACCGGCTGACGATGGTGATGGCGCTCATCGTCACCGGCGTCGGCACGGCGATCCACGTCTACTCGATCGGCTACATGCACGCGGACAAGAGCTACGCGCGCTTCTTCGCGTACCTCAACCTGTTCCTGTTCTTCATGCTGCTGCTGGTGCTGGGCCGCTCGCTGCTCGTGCTGTTCGTCGGCTGGGAGGGAGTCGGCCTCGGCGTCGTACCTGCTGATCGGCTTCTGGTTCGACGACGAGGCCAACGCCAGGGCCGGCAAGAAGGCGTTCATCGTCAACCGCATCGGCGACGCCGGCTTCCTGCTGGGCATGTTCGTCCTGTGGTCGACGCTGGGCACGCTCGACATGGACGCGATCAACGCGGCGTTCATGGCGCCCGCGCTGCCCGCCGTCTCGGCGAGCCTGGTCGGCGTCCTGCTGTTCATCGGCGCGACCGGCAAGTCGGCGCAGATTCCGCTGTACGTCTGGCTGCCCGACGCGATGGCGGGCCCGACGCCGGTCTCGGCGCTGATCCACGCGGCGACGATGGTGACCGCCGGCGTCTACCTGGTCGCGCGGCTGTCGGGCATCTACCTGCACGCGCCGGAGGCGTCCGCGCTGGTCGCGGCGATCGGCGCCGCCACGGCGTTCTTCGCCGCGACGATCGCGGTCGCGCAGAACGACATCAAGAAGGTGCTGGCCTACTCGACGATTTCGCAGCTGGGCTTCATGTTCGTCGCGCTCGGCGTCGGCGCGTACGGCGTCGCCGTGTTCCACCTGACCACGCACGCGTTCTTCAAGGCCTGCCTGTTCCTCGGCGCGGGCAGCGTCATCCACGCGCTGTCGGGCGAGCAGGACCTGCGGAAGATGGGCGGCCTGGCGAAGAAGATCCCGGTGACCTTCGTGACGTTCGCCATCGCCACCGCGGCGATCGCCGGTTTGCCGCCGCTGGCCGGCTTCTTCTCCAAGGACGAGATCCTCTGGTTCGCGTTCGCCAGCGAGCGCGGCGGCTCGACGCTGCTGTGGCTCACCGGATCGGCGACCGCGCTGATGACCTCGTTCTACATGTTCCGCCTGCTGTGGCTCGCGTTCCTCGGCCGCTCGCGGGTCGACGCCGAGGTGGCGCACCACGTGCACGAGTCGCCGTGGTCGATGACCGGCGTGCTGGTGCTGCTCGCCGCACTGTCGGCGGTCGGCGGGTTCATCGCGATCCCGCACTTCCTCGAGCCGATGCTGCCGCTGCCCGCCGTCGTGCCGGCGCTCCACCACTACGAGACCCCGCTGGTCGTCGTCGCCGTCGCGATCGGCCTCGCCGGTCTCGCCTTCGCCGCGTACTGCTTCGGCGGCGACGGCGCCCGCGGCGCGCGCATCGCCGACCGTTTCGACGGCATCCGGCGCGTGCTCGCCGGCAAGTATTTCGTCGACGAGCTCTACGACCGCGTCATCACGCAGCCGCTGCTCTGGATCTCCGACCGCGTGTTCCTCAAGGCGTCGGACCGCGCGCTGATCGACGGCTCGCTGCACGGGCTCGCGGGGCTGGCGCGGCGCGCCGCCGGGGGCTTCGGCCGCGTCCAGACCGGCAGCCTGCACCTGTACGCGTTCCTCGTGCTCGCGGGCCTGATCGGCGCGCTTGCGTGGAGCTGGCGCCATGGCTGAGTCGACGGTCCTGAACCTCGTCCTGCTGCTGCCGCTGGCCGGCATCGCCGGGCTGTGCCTGCTGTCGATGTCCGGCGACGGCGCGGGCCGCGACCGCGCGGTGCGCGGGTGGACGCTGGCGGTGATGCTCGTCCAGTTCGTGCTGACGGCGTGGCTGTACGCGCGCTTCGACGCGACGGCGGCGGGCCTGCAGTTCGCGACCGACGTGCCGTGGATCGCCGACTGGGGCGTGGGCTACCGGATCGCGCCTCGACGGCTACAACGTGCTGCTGGTGCTGCTGACGGCGTTCCTCGGGCCGCTGGTCGTCGCCGGCGCGTTCACCGCGATCCGCAAGGACGTGCCGCTGTTCTACGCGATGGTGCTGCTGATCCAGTTCGCGATGCTGGGCACGTTCGTCGCGCAGGACCTGTTCCTGTTCTACCTGTTCTGGGAAACGATGCTGATCCCGATGTTCCTGCTGATCGGCATCTGGGGCGGCGAGCGGCGCATCTACGCGACGTTGAAGTTCTTCCTGTACACGGCGTTCGGCAGCATCCTGATGCTGGCCGCGGTGATCTACCTCGTGTGGTCGCTGCAGCACACCACCGGCGTCGCCTCGTTCGCGTTCGCCGACCTCTTCCGCGCGCGGCTGCCCGTCGACACCCAGATGATCCTGCTGGCGGCGTTCGGCCTGTCGTTCGCGATCAAGGTGCCGATGGTCCCGCTGCACACCTGGCTGCCCGACGCGCACGTCGAGGCGCCGACCGCGGGCTCGGTGATCCTCGCCGGCGTGCTGCTGAAGATGGGCACGTACGGCTTCATGAAGATCGGCTTCCCGCTGTTCCCCGACGCGACCGTCGCCTGGGCGCCGGCGATCGGCACGCTGGGCGTCGTCAGCATCATCTACGGCGCCTGCCTCGCGCTGGTGCAGACCGACATCAAGAAGATCATCGCGTACTCGTCGATCAGCCACCTGGGCTACGTGATGCTGGGCCTGGTCAGCCTCGAACTGATCGGCATACAGGGCGCGATCATCCAGATGGTCAGCCACGGGCTGGTCGCCGCCGGTCTCTTCCTGATGGTGGGGATGATCTACGAGCGCTGCCACACGCGCGACCTCGCCGCGTACGGCGGCCTGGCGCGGATCCTGCCGGTGTACTCGGTGTTCTTCGCGATCCTGACGCTGGCGTCGATCGGCCTGCCGACGACCAGCGGCTTCACCGGCGAGTTCCTGGTGCTGCTGGGCGCGTTCACGTCGGCCTGGCGGCAGCACCTCGCCGGCGACACGTACCCGCTCTTCGTCAGCGGCAGCGCCGTGCTGGGTGTCGTGCTGGGCGCGCTGTACATGCTGTGGTTCGCGCAGCGCTTCCTGTTCGGAACGGCCAGGGCGCCGCACCAACCCTTCACCGACCTCGACGGCCGCGAGCGCGCGATCCTCGTCGCGCTGGTCGCGGCGGTGTTCTGGCTGGGCCTGTTCCCGGACGAGCCGATGAAGAAGACCGAACTCGCGTCCAGGCATTATCTGCAGCTCGTGTCGACGCCACGTTCCGGCGCCCCCGTGGCCTCGCTCGGCGGCGCCGCCAAGGCGCATGACGGCGCGCCGGCGACGCCCGCGGGTGCGACGGCGGATCCCGGACAGCCGGCCGCGGATACCGGGAGCGCGCGATGAACTGGAACGCCGTGCTCGCCTCGATGGCGCCGGAGAACGCGCTGCTCGCCGGCATCGTGCTGCTGATCTCGGTCGACATCGTCGCTTCGCGCCCGCAGCGCGGATTCGCGCTGGCGCTGATCGCCATCGGCGCCGCCGCGCTGGCGGCCGCGGTGCTGGCGGCGAGCGGCTACGCCGCCGCGCCGTTCGCCGGACAGTTCTCCATCGGCCCCGCATCGGCGGCCGCCAAGCTCGTCGTGCTGGGCCTCGCGCTGCCGGTCGCGCTGATCGCGCGCGACGAGAATCCCGGCAGCCGGTTCTACATGCTGCTGCTGTCGTCGCTCTACGGCGTGTGCCTGATGCTGTTCCGCCGACAGCTTCCTGACGCTGTTCCTCGGCCTCGAGCTGATGTCGATTCCGGTCTACACGCTGGTCGTGGTCGGTTTCCACCGGTCCGAGAGCGCCGAGGCCGCGCTCAAGTATCTGGTCCTGTCGGGCACCGCCAGCGCGATGTTCCTGATGGGCGTGTCGATGCTCTACGGCGGCAGCGGCTCGATGGCGCTGGCGACGTTCGCCAAGGCGCTGGTGTCCGGCTCGCCCGCCGCGACCGCGGGCGTCGTGCTGATCCTTGCGGCGTTCTTCCTCAAGGCCGCCGTGGTACCGTTCCACGCCTGGGCGCCCGACGCCTACGAGGCCGCTTCGGTGCCGGTCACCGCGTACATGGCGACCATCGTCAAGGCCGGCGTGCTGCTGGCCGTCGTGCGCCTGTTCGCCGAAGCGCCGGTCGACCGCCCGATCGCGGACCTGATCGCCATCCTGCCGCTGGTGTCGATCGTCTGGGGCAACCTGGCCGCGATGCGGCAGACGAGCTTCCGCCGGATGATCGCGTATTCGTCGATCGCGCACGCGGGCTACCTGTTCTACGCGTTCCTCGGCGACGGCCCGACGCGCTTCGAGGCGGTCGCGTTCTACATCGTCGCCTACTGGCTGATGAACCTGCTCGCGTTCGCGTCGCTGCCCCGCAGCGACGACGACGCGGCCCGCGACGACCTCGAGCGGCTCAAGGGCCTGTTCCACCGCGACCCGTGGGCGGCGCTGATGATCGGCATCGCGATGCTGTCGCTCGCCGGCATCCCGCCGTTCCCCGGCTTCGTCGCCAAGTTCCTGATATTCAAGAACGTGATCGCCGCCGGCTGGACGACCTACGCGGTGCTCGGCCTCGTCGGCAGCTACCTCGGCATCTATTTCTACCTGCGCGTCATCCAGTACCTGTTCATGAGCCCGGGCGCGGCGGACGCCGGCAGGGGCCAGCGGCGCGCGGCGATCGCCGCCGGGACTGCTGTGCCTGCTTCCGTCCCTGCTGCTGCTGGTGTTCCCGGGCTGGCTGATCACCCGGCTCTGACCCTATACTGAAGCCTGGTCGGTGCGTGCCGCAGGCAGCGCCGAAGCGGGATTTTGTTGAACGCGATGACCGAAACGACCACCCACGGACAGCATCGAACGCGGCGCGGCCTCGACCTGCCGCTGGCCGGCGCGCCGGTCCAGCAGGTCGACGCCGTCGTTCCGCGCTGCCCGCGCGTGGCTCTGGTCGCCGCCGACTATCCGGGGCTCAAGCCGGCGATGCTGGTGCAGCCCGGCGACGAGGTGCTGCGCGGGACGCCGCTGTTCGAGGACAAGCGCCACCCGGGGGTGCGCTTCACGGCGCCGGCCGCCGGCCGCGTCGCCGCGATCAACCGCGGCGAGCGGCGCGCTTTCCTGTCGCTGACGATCGACGTCGCGTCGAGTGACGGCCCCGACGCGCACGTTCGCTTTGCCGCGCATCCGGGCGCCGCGGCGACACCGGATGCGGCCGCCGTGACCGCGCTGCTCGCCGAATCGGGGCTGTGGACCGCACTGCGCACGCGCCCCTTCGGGCTCGTCCCGAAGCCGGGGTCGCGGCCCGCCGCACTCTTCGTCACCGCCATCGACACGCGGCCGCACGCGCCGGCGGTCGGCGTCGCGCTGGCCGGGCGCGAGGACGACTTCCGCGCCGGCGTGGCGGCGCTCGCGACGCTGACCGACGGTCCGGTCTACGTCTGCGCGGCGCCCGGCGCGAACCTGCCGGTGCCGGCCGATCCCCGCGTGCGGGTCGAGACCTTCGCCGGCCCGCATCCCGCCGGATTGCCCGGCACGCACATCCACCTGCTCGCGCCGGTCGACCACGGCCGGCAGGTCTGGCACGTCGGCTATCAGGACGTCGCCGCGGTCGGGCGGCTGGTCACGACCGGCGTGCTCGACGTCGAGCGCGTGATCTCGCTCGCCGGGCCCGGGGTGCTGCGCCCGCGGCTGGTCCGCTCGCGGCTCGGCGCGTGTCTCGACGCGTTGGTCGACGGCGAGCTCGCCCCCGGCGACCAGCGCGTCGTCAGCGGCTCGGTGCTCGACGGCCGCGCCGCCAGCGGCGAGGTCGACGGCTGGCTGGGTCGCCATCACCTGCAGGTCAGCGCGTTGCCCGAGGGACACGAGCGGCTGTTCTTCGGGTGGATCACCCCCGGCGGCGAGCGGTTCTCGCTGTGGCGGGTCGTCGCGGGCGCGATGACCCGCCGCGGGCTTGCGCTGAACACCTCGACCAACGGTTCGCTGCGGGCCATGGTCCCGATCGGCGCCTACGAGAAGGGTGATGCCCCTCGACATCCTGCCCACGTTCCTGCTGCGCGCGCTGATCATGGGCGACGCCGAGCGGGCCGAGGCGCTGGGCGCGCTCGAGCTCGACGAGGAGGATCTGGCGCTGTGCACGCTGGTGTGCCCGGGCAAGATCGAATACGGCCCGCTGCTGCGCGCGGCGCTCGCGCGGCTGGAAAGGGAGGCGGCGTGAAGGCTGCCGTGTATCCGACGGTCGTCCCCTCGGCCCGCCCGATCGGGGGGATCGCCTGATGTCCGGCCTGCGCCGACTGCTCGACTACCTCGGCAAGCCCTTCGAGCCGGGGCACAAGCTCGAGCGGCTCCACCCGCTGTTCGAGGCGATGGACACGCTGTTCTACACGCCGTCCCGGGTGACGCGGACCGGCGCGCACGTCCGCGACGCGCTGGACCTCAAGCGGATGATGATGCTGGTCGTCATCGCCGCGCTGCCCTGCGTGTTCATGGCGATGTGGAACACCGGGCTGCAGGCGAACCTCGCGCTGGACCCGGCGAAGGTCACGGCGCTCGACGGCTGGCGGCACGACGTCATCCGGCTGCTCGGGGTCGGCTATGCGCCGACGAATCTCGCCGCCAACGTCATCCACGGCGCGCTGTACTTCCTGCCGCTGTACATCGTCACGATGGTCGTCGGGCTGTCGTGGGAGATCCTGTTCTCCGTGGTGCGCAGGGAGGAGGTCAACGAGGGCTTCTTCGTCACCGGCATCCTGTTCCCGCTGATCCTGCCCGCCACGACGCCGCTGTGGCAGGCGGCGCTGGCCATCAGCTTCGGCGTGATCTTCGCCAAGGAGCTGTTCGGCGGCACCGGGATGAACTTCATCAACCCGGCGCTCGCCGCGCGCGCGTTCCTGTTCTTCGCGTACCCGGCGTCGATGTCGGGCGACCAGGTGTGGACCGCGGCGCCGCCCGGCATGACGGTCGACGGCTTCTCGGGGGCGACGGCGCTGGCACAGATGCGGCAGATGACCGGCAGCTTCTCCGACCTGCCGCTGTCGTGGTGGACGTCGTTCGTCGGGCTCGAGCCCGGCTCGATGGGCGAGACCTCGGCGCTCGCCTGCCTGATCGGCGCCGTCATCCTGATCGCCACCGGCATCGGCTCGTGGCGGACGATGGCCGGCGTCACGCTGGGCACCGTGCTGATGGCGAGCCTCTTCAACGCCATCGGGTCCGCCACCAACCCGTACTTCGCCGTGCCGTTCTGGTGGCACATGGTCGCCGGCGGCTGGGCGTTCGGCATGGTCTTCATGGCCACCGACCCGGTCACCTCGCCGTACACCGAGGCGGGTCGCTGGATCTACGGCATCCTGATCGGCGCGTTCGTCGTGCTGATCCGCGTGGTCAACCCCGCGTACCCGGAATCGATGATGCTGGTGATCCTGTTCATGAACGTGATCGCGCCGGTCATCGACTATGGCTCGATCAAGGCCAACATCCGCCGACGGGAGCGCCGCCGTGCCGCGCCTTGAGTCGACCTCGTACACCCTCGGCTTCGCCGCTGCGGTCTGCGTCGTCTGCGCGCTGCTGGTCAGCGTCGCCGCCGTCAGCCTCTCCGAGCGGCAGGAGAACAACGCGCGCCTGTACCGGCAGAAGAACGTGCTGCTCGCCGCGGGGCTGGTGAAGGCAGGCGAGGATCTGTCCGCCGCCGACATCGTGAGGATCTTCGACGCCAACATCGAGACCCGCCTGATCGACCTCAGGACCGGAGCGCCGGTGCCGCCGGGCAAGATCGACCCGAAGACGTACGACCAGCGCCGTGCGCGCACCGATCCGACGCTGTCACGCGCGGCACCGGCGAACAACGCCGGCCTCGCCCGGCTCCCCAACGTCGGCACCGCCTACTACGTGATGGACCAGGGCCGCGTCACGCAGGTCGTGCTGCCGATCGAGGGCGCGGGGATGTGGGGGACGCTGTACGGCTTCATCTCCCTCGACCGCGACGGCAACACCGTGCGCGGCCTCACCTTCTACGACCAGAAGGAGACGCCGGGCCTCGGCGGCGAGATCGGGAATCCCAAGTGGCAGGCGCTGTGGCAGGGGCGGCGCGCGTACGACGCCAACTGGGAGCCCAAGCTCACCGTCATCAAGGGCACGGCCGGACCGCCGGACCGCGACCCGCACCGGATCGACGGCCTGTCCGGCGCAACGATCACCAGCAATGGCGTCGCCCGGCTGATCGGCTTCTGGCTGTCGGGCGACGGCTACGCCCCGTACCTCAAGCGCCTGCGCGAAGGAGCCGCCTCGTGAGCGTGTCCGCGACCCTGTTCGGCAAGCACGAGCGCAGCGCGCTCGTCGCGCCGGTCATCGCCAACAACCCGATCGGCGTGCAGGTGCTCGGCATCTGCTCGGCGCTGGCGGTGACGACCCGACTCGACAAGGCGCTGGTGATGGGCATCGGCGTCACGCTGGTGACGGCTTTCGCCAATCTCGCGGTCAGCCTGGTGCGCAAGTGGACGCCGGGAAGCATCCGCATCATCGTCCAGCTGACGATCATCGCCTCGCTGGTGATCGTCGTCGACCAGTGCCTCAAGGCCTACCTGTACGAGCTCTCGCTGGAGCTTTCGGTGTTCGTCGGGCTGATCATCACCAATTGCATCGTCATGGGTCGCGCCGAGGGCTTCGCGATGCAGAACCCGCCGTGGCTGTCGTTCCTCGACGGCGTCGGCAACGGGCTCGGCTACGCGCTGGTGCTGGTAGCCGTCGGCGTCGTCCGCGAGATGTTCGGGTCGGGCAGGCTGCTGGGCTACACGGTCCTGCCGGTGGTCGCCGACGGCGGCTGGTACGAGCCGAACGGCCTGATGCTGATCGCGCCGTCGGGCCTGTTCATCATCGCGCTGCTGGTCTGGCTGCTGCGCATCGTCAAGCCGGAACTGCAGGAAAGGGACTGACGCCGCGCTTCCTGCGCAAGGCCCTTCACCGCCATGGAACACTACGCCAACCTGCTCGTCCGCTCCATGTTCATCGAGAACATGGCGCTCGCGTTCTTCCTCGGCATGTGCTCGTTCCTCGCCTGCTCGAAGAAGGTCGAGACCGCGCTCGGTCTCGGCGTCGCCGTCGTGTTCGTCCAGGTGCTGACCGTGCCGCTCAACCAGGTGATCCTGCACGGCCTGCTCAAGGAGGGCGCGCTGGCGTGGCTGTCGCCGTCGCTGGCGACGGTCGACCTCACGTTCCTGTCCTTCATTCTGTTCATCGGGTCGATCGCCGCCGCGGTGCAGATCGTCGAGATGGCCATCGAGCGCTTCGCCCCGGCACTGTACACGACGCTGGGCGTCTTCCTGCCGCTGATCGCGGTCAACTGCGTGATCCTCGCCGGGTCGCTCTTCATGCAGGAGCGGGATTACACGGTCGCCGAGTCGGCCGTCTTCGGGCTCGGTTCGGGGCTGGGCTTCGCGGTCGCGATCGTCGCGTTGGCGGCGATCCGGGAAAAGATGACCTACTCCAACGTGCCGGCCGGGACTCAAGGGCCTCGGCATCACGTTCGTGACCGCGGGGTTGATGTCGATCGCCTTCATGGTCTTCTCGGGCATCCAGGTCTAGGGACGCCATCATGAGCACCGTCATTGCCGCCATCGTGATGTTCACCGCCGTGGTGCTGGCGCTGGTCGGCGTGCTGCTGGCCGCGCGGCGGCGGCTGGTCGCGCAAGGCGCCGTCACCATCACCATCAACGACGACCCGGCCAAGGCGCTGAAGGTCGCCGCCGGCGGCACGCTGCTGGGCACGCTGGCCGACAACCAGATCTTCGTGCCGTCGGCCTGCGGCGGCAAGGGGGCCTGCGGCGTCTGCGAGGTCGTGGTCAAGGAAGGCGGCGGCGACCTGCTGCCGACCGAGACCGGTTACATCACCCGCGGCGAGGCGAAGCGCGGCATGCGGCTCGCCTGCCAGGTCAAGGTCAAGCGCGACATGAAGGTCGAGCTGGCGCCGGAGATCTTCAACGTCCGCAAGTGGAAGTGCCGCGTCGTCTCCAACCGCAACGTCGCGACGTTCATCAAGGAGCTGAAGCTGGCGCTGCCCGAGGGCGACGAGGTCCCGTTCCGCGCCGGCGGCTACGTGCAGCTCGAGTGCCCGCCGCACGACGTCGCTGTTCAAGGCGTTCGACATCGAGCCCGAGTATCGCGACGCATGGGACCGCTTCGACCTCTGGCGCTTCCGCTCGAAGACCGACGCACCGATCGAACGGGCGTACTCGATGGCGAACTACCCGCTCGAGAAGGGTCTCCTGCTGTTCACGATCCGGATCGCCTTTCCGCCGGAGTACCGCAACGACATCCCGCCGGGCATCATGTCGAGCTGGGTGTTCGGCCTCAAGCCCGGCGACGAAGTGACGGTTTCCGGCCCCTACGGCGAGTTCTTCGCGCGCGAGACCGGGGCCGAGATGTGCTTCATCGGCGGCGGCGCGGGCATGGCGCCGATGCGCTCGCACATCTTCGACCAGCTGAAGCGGCTGCACAGCAAGCGCAAGATCACCTTCTGGTACGGCGCGCGCAGCCTGCGCGAGGCGTTCTATGTCGAGGAGTTCGAGGCATTGGCCGCGGCCAACCCGAACTTCACCTGGCACCTCGCGCTGTCGGAGCCGCTGCCCGAGGACAACTGGACCGGACCGACCGGCTTCATCCACAACGTGCTGCGCGATTCGTACCTCAACGATCATCCGGCGCCCGAGGACATCGAGTACTACATGTGCGGCCCCGGCGTCATGAACAAGGCAGTCATCGACATGCTGCTCTCGCTGGGCGTGGACCGCGAGAACATCCTGCTGGACGACTTCGGCTGACCCCAGGAGAACCCGACCATGCTGCAGACGGTGGAAGCGCTGGTGCAGGACCGGCAGGCCGACACGATCATCACGGTCGCGGCCTCGGCCACGGTCGTCGAGGCGGTCGACGTGATGGCCGCAAGCAAAGTCGGCGCCGTGCTGGTCAAGAACGAGGAGCAGCTCTTCGCCGGCATCTTCAGCGAGCGCGACCTGCTGGTGCGCGTCGTGCAGGCCGGCCGCGACCCGAAGACGACGACGCTGTCGATGGTGATGACGCGCGACATCCGCTTCGTCTCGCCCGGAACGACGATCGAGGCGGCCCTGGCGCTGATGTACGTGAACCGCTTCCGGCACCTGCTGGTGATCGACGGGCCGCACGTGTACGGGCTCATCTCGATGCGCGACCTCGTCCATCACCTCATCCGCCGCGGCGAAGGCCGCTTCGAGGCGGCGGTGCGCGACGCGGCCGGTACCGCGACGCCGAAACAGAACGGATGACGACCATGATGGACACCCTGCTCTCCCCCCGCCGCCGCACCGTGCTGCAGGCGATGGCGGCCGTGTCGCTGCTCGCCGCGTGCGGCGACCGCCGCGTCGGCGCTGCCGCCGCCCCGGCGCTGTCGCATCGCGGCCCGGCGATGGGCTCGCAGTACACGCTGAAGATCGCCGGGCCCGCGTTGTCCGCGTCGGCGCAGGACGCCGCGCGCGCGGCCGTCGCCGCCGCGCTGGAGCGCGTCGAGGCCGCGATGTCGACTTACCGCCCCGCATCGGAACTGTCGCGGTTCAATGCCCACGGCGCCGGAACGCCGTTCGCGGCGTCGGCCGAGACGCTTGCGGTGTTCGCCGTCGCACAGGAAGTCGCAGCAGCCTCGGCCGGCGTGTTCGACGTCACGGTTGCACCGGCGGTCGACGTGTGGGGCTTCGGTCCCTCGATCGCGCGCGAGGCGCGCGCGGTTCCGCCCGCCAGCGCCATCGCCGACGCGCGCGCCGTGATCGGCTGGAAGGCGCTGTCGGTCGACGTCGCCGCCGGCGCGCTGGTCAAGCACCGCGCGGGGCTCAGGGCCGACCTGTCCGGCATCGCCAAGGGCCACGGTGCCGACGCCGCCGCGCGCGCGCTCGACGCGCTGGGCCATCGCAACTTCATGATCGAGGTCGGCGGCGAGGTCGTCGTCCGGGGCCGCAATCCCGCGGGCGCGCCCTGGCAGATCGGCATCGAGGCGCCGGACGCCCTGCCGCAGCGGGCGCACACCGTCGTGCCGCTGCTCGACCGCGCGATGGCGACGTCCGGCGACTACCGGATCTACTTCGAGCAGGACGGTCGCCGGTACACGCACGAGATCGACCCGGCCACGGGGGCGCCGGTGAGCCACCGGCTCGCCTCGGTCACCGTCGTCGCCGCGGACTGCATGCGCGCCGACGCCTGGTCGACCGCGCTGTTCGTGGCGGGGACCGTGCGCGGGCCCGCGCTGGCGAACGAACTCGGGCTGGCCGCGCATTTCCTCACGCGGAAGCCCGACGGGCGGTTCGAGGAGACGGTGACGCCGGCCTTTGCCGCGCTGGGCGCCGGCCCCGCCGCCTGACGCGGGCACCGACCGACGCGCCATGGACCTGACCGCGCTGCTGCCCGTGTTCGTCGTCGTCGCGCTGATGTTCGGCGCAGCGGTGCTGGCGATGAGCGTCGGCGTCATCTTCAAGCGCCCGTGCCTGCGCGGCTCCTGCGGCGGCAACCCGGTGATCGGCCCGGACGGGGAGAAACTGTCCTGCGCCGACTGCCCGAACCGGAAGCCCACGTCGGGGTCAGGTCGAATTTAGGTCAACGCCACCCCTCGCGCTGCCAAATCCACCGCATCCGGATCGCGATCCGCGGAAGCAGGGTTGAATCGTCAGCGATTGCCCGCAATGACGCCATCATCCGGATGGCTGATCGACGACGCTCGGCCGCGCCGAGCAAGATGATGCGACGACCACGGCCAACGAGGCCAACGCCTCGACATGGTCAAAATTCGACCTGACCCCAATTCACCGCCAATTCACCGGACCACGATTTACCGGGTCAGTGGAGACGCTGGCGGTTCTTGCGCGTGAGGTCCGGGGTGGTGCCGCGACGCGCGGCGGCGCTGCGCTCCTTGGCGGTCTTGCGGCGTTCCTGCCAGAAACGGTAGATCAGCACCGAAGCGACCGCGAGCTCGTCGATCAGGCCCTGCCGCTTCTCGTCGCTGTCGACCCATTCGGTGAAGTCGTCGTCACGATCGCCGAACGCGAGCGCCTCGATCGGAAAGATCCAGTCGCGGCCGTCCTGCGCGTCGTACAGCGGCTGCCACTCGTCGTCGCGCAGCTTCACGCCCGCCATGAACCCCTCGCACCAGGCGGTGGCTTCCGGCGGCGCCCGATCGCCCTTCTTCACCGACTCCTCCGGCACGTACAGCAACGGCTTGAAGCGCGTCGGCGACTCGGCCAGCGTTCGCTCGATGCCGACCATGTGCCGCAGGATCAGCGCCATGACGCGCTGCGCCTGGTCGTTGTCGGCGAACGCCGGCGACGCGCTGCGGCTGCCCTCGCTCCAGACCTGCGGCAGCCATTCCGACGGTTGCACGGGGTCCGGCCCGGAAACGATCCCGGTCAGGTAGCCGTCGAGCATCTCCAGGTCCATGCAGTCCTGCGGGACCGTGTCGGACGCGAGAAACGCCTCGAGTTCGTCGAGTTCCGCGTCGGAAAGGGGCTCGTCGAGGACTCTGGTTTCGGACATTGTGTCTTTCTGGCCGCGGCGAGCCGCAGCAGGAGGATCGGAACCGGCTATGATCGCCTTTCGCGGGAGCGGACGCAACCCGCGCCGCCCACGCCATCGACCGCCAACGCCCACTCACGCCATGCCAGCCCCCAGGATCAAGACCGCGGCGTTTCTCGCCAACCTTCCCCTCTTCCGCGAGCTCGCGCCCGCCGACATCGAGCGCCTCGCCGCCGGGACCACCGAGGTCGCACGTTCCCCGCGGCACCGTGCTGTTCAGCCGCGGCGACCCCTGCACCGGATTCCACCTCGTCGTCTACGGGCGCGTCAAGCTGTCGGTCATGTCGCCGCAGGGTGGCGAAAAGGTCGTCGAGATCATCAATCCGGGCTTCTCGTTCGGCGAGGCGGTGATGTTCATGGAGCGACCCTACGTCGTGACGGCGGAGACGCTTGCCGATTCGATGCTGCTGCACGTCAGCCACGAGGTCGTGTTCGACGGGCTCGAGCGTGACCCGCGCTTCGCCCAGCGCATGCTCGCCGGCCTGTCGCGCCGCCTGCACGGCCTGGTCAGCGACGTCGAGTCGTACTCGCTGAAGTCGGGCACCCAGCGCGTGATCGGGTATCTGCTGCACACCGACGGCGAGCCCGCGGCAGAGGGCGCTCACCACGTCGCGCTGCCGGTGGCGAAGGCGGTGCTCGCCTCGCGCCTCAACCTGACGCCGGAGCACTTCTCCCGGGTCCTGCACGAGCTCGCCGAGCAGGGGTTGATCGGCATCGACGGCCGCAACATCGAAATCCGGGACCTCGACCGCCTGCGCGCTTACGGCAACTAGGCGCCGCCGGTCGCCAGCACGACGACGACCGCGACGGCGAGGTAGACCGCCCAGCCGATCGCGCAGCGCCGGCAGGCGAGCCGCCGCCACCACCCGCGCGGTCCTGCCGCCGCGGGATCCGCTGCGGTGGCAGCGATCGTGGCGGACGCTGCGTCCGCCCGCGCGCCGCAGCCGTTCGGCCGACTTGCGCCCCCGGCCCCGAGGCTCATCGACCGGCCCGCACGCGCAGCGCGTGCGCGAGGTTGAGCGCCGCGGCAAGCACGACGACCGCCCCGGCCTGATGCGCGGCGGCCAGCGACAACGGCACGACCAGCAGCAGCGTCGAGATGCCCAGCGTGATCTGGACGACGATGGCCGCCAGCAGCAGGTGCGCCCCGGCGCGCGCGGCCGCGGGCACCCCGGGCGTGGCCACGACCCGCCACCACAGCCAGGGGATCGCCAGCGCCAGCGCATAGGCGACCAGGCGATGCTGGAACTGCACCGTCGCCATGTTCCAGAAGAAATTCCTCCACCACGGCTCGAGCATGAAGAGCTCCGGCGGCACGAGCTCGCCGTTCATCAGCGGCCAGGTGTTGTAGGCGAAGCCGGCGCGGATGCCGGCGACGAAGCCGCCGGTCAGCACCATGACGAACACCAGCAGCGCCAGCCAGAGCGCCCGCCGGCCAAGATCGCGGACGACCGGCGCGGCGGCCACGGCGGGCGCGCGCAGCAGCGACAGCGCCGTCCAGAACATCGCGGCGAAGATCAGGAACGCGAGCCCGAGATGCGCGGTCAGCCGGAACTGCGACACGCGCGGATCGTCGACGAGACCGCTCCTGACCATGTACCACCCCATCGCTCCCTGCAGCCCGCCCAGCACGAAGATGCCGGCGAGTCGTCCGGCGTAGCCCGGCGGAATGCGCCGCCGCGCGAGGAACCACAGGTACGGCAGCAGGAACGCCACGCCGATCAGCCGCCCGAGCAGCCGGTGGTAATACTCCCACCAGAAGATGCCCTTGAACTCGACGAGGCTCATTCCCCTGTTGACCTCGCGGTACTCGGGCGTGAGCTTGTACTTGTCGAACGTGGCCTGCCACTGCGCGTCGTCGAGCGGAGGCAGCGTGCCCACGAGCGGCTGCCACTCGACGATCGACAATCCGGAATGCGTGAGCCGGGTGACCCCGCCGACGACCACCATGCAGAACACCAGCGCGCAGCAGGCCAGCAGCCAGAGCGCGACCGGACGATGAACGGGCATGGGAGCGGCAGCGACGGGACGCGACGCGGCAAGCGACGGATTCACGGCCGGAATTATCCCACAGCGAACTCCGCCGCCCGACCGGTCCGCGGTGGACCGCGCGCGGCGCCGACCGGAACGCGGGGAGGCCGCTTCAGCGCACCGTCACGCCAGGCACGAGCACCGCGAGCGCGGCGACCAGCGCCGGATCGATCGACGCGCCCTGCGGCGCCGCGGCCACGACGGCGGGATCGGCGCAACCCGACAGGGCGGAAAGGCTGCAGCACCCACGTGCGCACGTCGTGCGACGCGAGTTCGCCGGCGAGGTCGAGCAGCGCGCCGGGCGGCGTCAGCGCCGGATGCACCGTCGTGCGCACCTCGAACGGCACCCCGGACGCGCGCAGCAGCTCGAGGCTTTCGCCCGCCACGGCGCCGCTGCCTTCGACGCCGGTGACGTCGCCGTAGCGCGCCGCGGGCGCCTTCGCGTCGAAGCCGACCCAGTCGACCAGCGGCAGCACCGATGCGAGCCGCCGCGGATACGCGCCGCCGGTGTGCAGTCCGATCGCGAAGCCGAGCGAGCGCACCTCGCGGATCGCGCCGGCCAGCCCGGGCTGCGCGGTCGGCTCGCCGCCCGAGAACACGACGCCGTCGAGCAGCCCGCGCCGCGAGCGCAGGAACGCGAGCACGTCGTCCCACGCCTGCTCCCGCGAGTTTTCCTCCGGATCGCGCCGCGCCGGAACGAGATGCGGATTGTGGCAATACCCGCAGCGCCACGGGCAGCCCTGCAGGAACAGCACCGCGGCAAGGCGACCGGGGAAATCGGTCGTCGTGAACGGCGCAATGCCGCCGACGATCACCCCCCGGCGGCGCGTCGTCGCCGTCGGGGCGGACGACCCGCCCCGCGACGTCCGCAGGACCCGCCGTCGCCGCGCTGCCGCGCGCTCCCCCGTCACCGTCGGCATGAAGCGTCCACCGCGGGTGGGTCGGCTGTCGCCGGCCGGGTCAACCCACGGCCGGGCGACGCCGCCGAGCCGCAGCCGGGCTCGACGAAGAACTGGCGCTCGCGATGCTCGCCCTTCTTGCCGATGTTGAACGACGCCACCGGCCGGTGGTAGCCCATCACGCGCGTCCACACCTCGCAGCGCTGGCGCTCGACGTCGGTCAGCGTCAGCGTTTCGGCGAGGTGCTCGGTTTCGGTCATCGTGTTCATCGTGGACTCCGGGGCGGGCTGGGTCGGGTGGGGGTGTCGGAGGGCGGGGCAGAACGGTCGGCGGACCGTCAGGCGGTGCGGCCGGTCCGCCCGCGGGCTACGCGGCCAGCCGGGCGCGCTTCGCCGCCAGCCGCTCCTGGTCGCACCTGGGGCAGAACTCGTGCTCGCCGGCGAGGTAGCCGTGCGTCGGGCAGATCGAAAACGTCGGGGTGATGGTGATGTACGGCAGCCGGAAGCGCTCGAGCGCGCGCCGCACCAGCGTCTTGCACGCGTCGGCCGACGACACGCGCTCGTTCATGTACAGGTGCAGCACGGTGCCGCCGGTGTACTTGGTCTGCAGCTCCTCCTGCCGCGAGAGCGCCTCGAACGGGTCGTCGGTGAAGCCGACGGGCAGCTGCGAGCTGTTGGTGTAGTACGGGGTCTCCGCCGTGCCGGCCTGCAGGATGTCGGGCCAGCGCTTGCGGTCCTCCTTGGCGAAGCGGTACGTCGTGCCCTCGGCCGGCGTCGCCTCGAGGTTGTACAGGTGCCCCGTCTCTTCCTGGAACGCGACGATGCGCGCGCGCAGGTGGTCGAGCAGCCGCACGGCGAACGCGTGGCCGTACGGCGTCGTGATGTCCTCTTCGCCGCGGGAGAAGTTGCGGATCGCCTCGTTGATGCCGTTGACGCCGATGGTCGAGAAGTGATTGCGCAGCGTGCCGAGGTAGCGCTTGGTGTACGGGAACAGCCCCTGGTCGATCAGCCGCTGGATCACCTTGCGCTTCACCTCGAGGCTGTCGCGCGCGTGGCGCAGGAGCTCGTCGAGCCGGCGGTAGAGCGAGAGCTCGTCGCCCGCGTGGAGATAGCCCAGCCGCGCGCAGTTGATCGTCACCACGCCGAGCGACCCGGTCTGCTCGGCGCTGCCGAAGAGCCCGTTGCCGCGCTTCAGGAGCTCGCGCAGGTCGAGCTGCAGCCGGCAGCACATCGACCGGATCATGTTCGGCTTCAGCTCGGAGTTGAGGAAGTTCTGGAAGTACGGCAGCCCGTACTTGGCGGTCATCGCGAACAGCGGCTCGGTGTTCGGATGGTCCCAGTCGAAGTCCGGCGTGATGTTGTACGTCGGGATCGGGAACGTGAACACGCGCCCCTTGGCGTCGCCCTCGGTCATCACCTCGATGTAGGCGCGGTTGATGACGTCCATCTCCGGCTGCAGGTCGCCGTACGCGAACGGCATCTCCTCGCCGGCGACGACCGGGATCTGCTCCCTGAGGTCGTCCGGGCAGGTCCAGTCGAAGGTCAGGTTGGTGAACGGCGTCTGCGTGCCCCAGCGCGACGGCACGTTGAGGTTGTAGATCAGCTCCTGGATGCACTGCTTCACCTCGCCGTAGGTCATGTCGTCCTTGCGGACGAACGGCGCCATGTAGGTGTCGAACGAGCTGAACGCCTGCGCGCCGGCCCACTCGTTCTGCAGCGTGCCGAGGAAGTTGACGATCTGCCCGACCGCGCTCGACATGTGCTTCGGCGGGCCGGATTCGACCTTGCCCGGGACGCCGTTGAGGCCCTCGTGCAGCAGCTGCCGCAGCGACCAGCCGGCGCAGTAGCCGGCGAGCATGTCGAGGTCGTGGATGTGCACGTCGCCGTCGCGGTGCGCGCGGCCGATCTCCGGCGCGTAGACGTGCGACAGCCAGTAGTTGGCGACGACCTTGCCCGAGACGTTGAGGATCAGGCCGCCCAGCGAGTAGCCCTGGTTGGCGTTGGCGTTGACGCGCCAGTCCTTCTGGTCGAGGTACTCGTCGATCGACGCGGCGACGTCGACCAGCGTCTTCCGCTGGTCGCGCAGCCGCGCGTGGCGGTCGCGGTAGACGATGTAGGCCCGCGCGGTGTCGAAGTATCCGGCGGCCGCCAGCGTGTGCTCGACGGTGTCCTGGATCGACTCGATGCCGGGCACGCCGGCGTCGAAGCGGTGCGCGAGCACGCGGCCGACGCTGGCGGCGAGGCGCTGCGCCTCGGCGGCGTCGTATTCGCCGGTGGCGGCGCCGGCGCGGGCGATCGCCACGGCGATCTTGGCGAGGTCGAACGGCGCGCGGGCGCCGTCGCGCTTGACGACGTGGGTCGGCAGCGTCGGCGGCAGCTGGGCGGCCGGGGCCGGCGAGGCGGACAGGGTCGGGACGACGGACACGAAGGCTTCCTCCTGGCGGTCGGTTGCGGCGAATCGTCCCCCGCCCCGACCACAACATGTAGTAGGTTTTGGCGACGGTAGCCCCAAATATTGCGTGCCGGCAATCACTTCCGACGCTTTCCTCGACTTTTCTTGACCTCGGTCAAGCGCCGCCGTCGCGGCGGACGCCACGGGTAGAATCGCGGCCATGCTGACTCCGCGCCTGCGCATCCGCTGGGCCCGGCTCCTGCTGGGGGCCGTCGCCTTCGCCGCGCGACCGCGATCCCCGCGACGGCTCGCGGCCTGCCCGCGGCGCTGTGGGAGGCCGCGGAGCCCTGCACGGCGGGCGATCCGGGGCCGGCACCGGCGCGTCCCGGACCTGCGTCCGGCGGCACCCATGCCGGCCACCACTGCGACGGCTGCGTCGGCGGCGCGGACCTGGTCGCGCCGCCGGCGTCCCCGCGCACCGCATCGTCGCCGGCGCCGGACCGCGCGAGCGCGGCGAGGCCCGTCGACGACACCCGCGTCGCCTCGACCCGGGCGCATACCGCCGCGGCCGCCGCGCGGTCCGCCGCCGGCCTGACCACCGCCTCGAGCCGCCCGCGATCCCGGCACCCGCCCCACCCTGCATCGGGGGCGCCGCCGCCGGCTGCACCGTTGCTCCGCCGCGCGCCTATCGCGCGCCACCCCACCCGCATTCGATCGATTCCAAGGAAGCCATGCCCAAGACCTCGTTCCCCTCCCTCCGCCGCGCCGCCTTCGCGCTGGCCGCCGCCACCTTCGCACTGCCTGCCGCCGCGCAGGTCACCGTCGCCGACGCCTGGGTGCGCGGCACCGTCGCCGGACAGTCGGCCACCGGCGCCTTCATGCAGCTCAAGTCGCCGGCCGACACCGCGCTGGTCGCGGCCGCGTCGCCGGTGGCGAAGATCGTCGAGATCCACGAAATGAAGATGGACGCCGGCGTGATGAAGATGAGCGCGATCGATGCGCTCGCGGTGCCGGCCGGCAAGACCGTCGAATTGAAGCCCGGCGGCTACCACGTGATGCTGATGGGCCTCGTCGCGCCGCTGAAGGAAGGCGAGACCGTGCCGGTGACGCTGACCTTCAAGGCCAGGGACGGCAAGACGCAGACGGTCGAGGTCAAGGCGCCGGTGCGCGCGCTGACCGCCGGCGCCAAGGCGCCCGACGCGACGCACAAGCACTGACTCGGCGATCGAGGCCCGGGCGCAATCCGCGCCGACGGGGGTGGTCGGGGCGCGCCTCGCGCAACCCCGACCGCCCGGCACTCGACCGGAGGGCGTCAGAAGCTGTAGCGCAGCGTCGCGCGAAAGCTGCGGCTTTCCGCCGGGTGGAAGTGGACGTCGTTCACGCCGCCCGGCGGCTCTCCCGGCAGGCGCGACGCGTAGTAATAGGCGATGTCGTCGACCTCGGCGTCGAACAGGTTGAACGCCTCCAGTCCGACGAGCAGGTCCCTGGTCACCCGGTAGCCGACCTGCGCATTGACGATCGTCGACGAGGTCGAGCGGACGCTGTTGTCCTCGATCAGCGGCCGCGCGCCGAAGTAGCGGAGGAACACGCTGGCGCTCCAGGGCCCCAGCTGCTGGATCGTCGCGCCGGCCGATACCGCGGTCTCGATCGCGCCGGGGATGCGCTTGCCGGCCGGGTCGTCGTCGGTGAAGCGGGCCTTGGTCCACGCCACGTCGAGGTCGAGCAGCAGCCACGAGATCGGCCGCCAGCGGGTGTTCCATTCGACCCCCTGCCGCCGCGACGGCCGCGACGGCTCGGTGGTGCCGGCGTCGCCGACGAACAGCAGCTCCGAGTCGATGTCGAGCTGCCACAGCGCAAGCGACGACTGCACGTCGGGCAGGATCTCGGTGCGCGCGCCCGAGCTCCGCCGCCCTTGGTGCGCACCAGCGGCGTCACCGGATCGACCGGTCTCGCCCGAGCCCGGGTCGACGCGTGGTGGTGACGCCGCGCGCGTCGTTGCTGTGGAAGCCACAGCCGTAGTTGGCGAAGAACTCGGACTGTCGCCCACGGCCCGAAGATCGCCGAGAGCTTCGGGCGAGGCGAGCCCGGCGCTGCCGTTGCCGCTGTTCTCGGGCAGGCTGCTCGCCACGTCGAACCGGTAGCGGTCGTAGCGCAGGCCCGCCAGCGTGCGGAACTTCTCGTCCCACCGCGTTTCTGCCTCGACGTACAGCGCGGCGCTGGATTCCTTCACCCGGTCCTGCCGCGTCGTCGACACGCGCTCGCGCCCTGCCGTCGAGTACAGCCCGACGTTGCCGATGCGGTCCTGGCGGAGGTCCCAGCCCGCGGTGACGCGATTGGCGAAGCCGCCGAGCTCGCCCGTCCAGGCCCAGCTGCCGGTGGTGCCGTAGATCCTGCGGTCGTCGGCCTGCTCGAACTGGTCGCCCTGGTCGGGATTGTCGAGCCAGTAGGTGAAGTTCGAGAACAGGTCGAGGTCGTACCGGATCGCGTACGCGCTGGCGACGAGGCGACCGCCGAACAGCGGCTGCTGCCAGTCGAGCGACAGGCTGTAGCGGCTCGAGTTGCCGCCGAGTGGTGGTGTCGAGCGACCCGAAGCGGTCGAGCGAGGCCGTCGTCGACGGCGCGCTGCGGGATCTGGTCGGTGGCGTTCCACTTGCCGCGGTACGCCATCGCGGTGACGCCGCAGCGCGCGTCCCGGTGTTGCCGAACCAGCGCAGCACGCCGTTGACGCGCCGGTAATCGTCGGGGTTCGCCCACGGTCCGTCGTTGTGGAAGAGCTCGAGGCCGTAGACCAGGCGCCCGCCGGCGAATTCCGGGGAGCCCAGCAGCAGCGCCCGCCCGTAGCTGAAGTTGCCGAGGCTCAGCTCGGCGGTGGAATTCGGCAGCGCCTCGGCGTACCAGATGTCGGCGGCGCCGGCGGAGGCGAAGTCGCCCTTGTCGGCGAAGTAGGGCCCCTTGAAATAGTCGATCCGCGAGACGAGTTCCGGGATCAGGAAGTTGAGGTCGGTGTAGCCCTGCCCGTGGGCGTGGGTGCGCATGTTGACCGGCATCCCCGCGACGCGCGTCAGGAAGTCGGTGCCGTGGTCGAGGTTGAAGCCGCGCAGGTAGTACTGGTTCGCCTTGCCCGCCCCGAGTGCTGCGTGATGATCAGCCCCGGCACCAGCTCGAGCACCTCGCCGGGGCGCAGGATCGGCCGGTCCAGGATCAGCATCAGCGAGGCCGGCGGACGCCTCGCTTCCGGCGAGGCCATGAGGTCAGCGCGACACGTCCCGCGATCGCGCCGAAGAGGCCAGCGCCGCGGAAGCCAAAGCCACGCGCGCCGCCGGGGCAGGGGCATCGACGTCTCCGGTCGAGGGTGCCGAGAGCCGGCGGCCGGCGAGCAGGAGCAGCAGTCCGCGACCCGAGCCGGCATAGAACAGCCCGGCCAGGAGCAGCGGCGGCACGCTACGCCGACGAGCGTTCTGCGTCGGCCGAACGACGTGCTCAGGCCGAAGCGTTCGGCGGCGACCCAGCGACGGCCAGCCCTCCCCTGCAGCATCGTGCGTCCCGCCGGCGGTCCGCGGCGGAATCGACGCTCAGCGCCGCAGCGCGTCGATGCCCCGCGCGACGCCGGACAGCGTCAGCGGGTACATCCGCGGGCCGATCGTCGACAGCACGATCTGCGTCGAGCGCGTGTATTCCCAGCCGCGCTCGGGCTCGGGGTTGAGCCAGATCGACTTCGGGAACTGCTCGACCAGCCGCGACAGCCACACGACGCCGGGCTCGTCGTTCATGTACTCGACGCTGCCGCCTTCCTGCACCAGTTCGTACGGGCTCATCGCCGCGTCGCCGACGAACACCAGCCGCCAGTCCGGGCCGTAGCGGTGCAGCAGGTCGAACGTGGACATGCGCTCGTTGCGCCGCCGGGCGTTGTCGCGCCACAGGTGGTCGTAGGGGCAGTTGTGGAAATAGAAGTGCTCGAGGTGGCGGAACTCCGCCTTCGCCGCCGAGAAGAGCTGCTCGCAGGCCTCGACGTGCGGGTCCATCGAGCCGCCGACGTCGAGGAACAGCAGCACCTTGACCCGGTTGCGGCGCTCGGGCTGCAGCTTCAGGTCGAGCCAGCCGGCGTTGCGCGCGGTGCCGCGGATGGTGCCGTCGAGGTCGAGCTCCTCGGGCACGCCCTCGCGCGCGAAGCGGCGGAGCTTGCGCAATGCCACCTTCAGATTGCGCGTGTTGAGCTCGACGTCGCCGTCGAGGTTCCTGAAGCTGCGCTCGTCCCAGACCTTGACCGCGCTCTTCGAGCCGCTGCCCTCCTGGCCGACGCGGATGCCCTCGGGGTTGTAGCCGTACGCGCCGAACGGGCTGGTGCCGCCGGTGCCGATCCACTTCGACCCGCCGGCGTGGCGCTCCTTCTGCTCGACCAGACGCTCGCGGAAGGTCTGCATCAGCTTGTCCCAGCCGCCCAGCGCCTCGACGCGGCGACGGTCCTCGTCGGACAGCAGGCGGTCGAACTCGCGGCGCAGCCAGTCCTCGGGAATGCCGGTGCGGACGTCGACGAGCGCGCTGGCACCCTTGAAGTAGCTGGCGAACGCGAGGTCGTAGCGGTCGAACTGCGTCTCGTCCTTGATCAGCGTCGTCCGCGCGAGCACGTAGAAGTCGTCGAGCGACAGCGACACCACGCGCGCCTGCAGCGCCTCGAGCAGCGTCAGGAACTCGCGCGTGCTGACCGGCAGCCGCGCCGACTTGAGGTGCAGGAAGAACCCGGTGAGCACGACGCGCCCGTCAGCCGCCCTGCAACGGTCCGACCGCCGTTCCAGCAGGTGGTCGAGGTGCCGCTTCACCGCCGGCCACTCGCCGTCCAGGATCGAGAACACGACGGTGTCGCGGCGCGCGCCGTCGGCGCCGAGCTGGTGCTGGCGCAGCACGCCGTCCTGCTTCGCGCCCAGGCGCGCGATCGCCGCGCGGCTCGCCTGGTTGAACCAGTGGGTGCGGAACTCGACGGCGATGCAGGGAGCGCCTCGAACGCGTGCGCGAGCAGCAGCCGCTTGCACTCGGTGTTGATCGCCGTGCGCTGCGCCCGGCGCGCGTACCAGGTGTGGCCGATCTCGAGCCGCCGGTTGGCCGCGTCGACGTTGAAGTAGCGGGTCGAGCCGACGATGTCGCCCGACGCGTTGTCGCGGACGACGAACGGCAGCGCGCCCTGCCGCTCGCGCATGTCCAGCGCCGTGGCGACGTAGCCCGCCCATCCTGTCCGGCGACGCGACCGACGTGTACCAGAGCCGCCACAGCTCGCCGTCTTCGGCGGCGCGGGCCAGCGCCTCCGCGTGTTCAGCCGCCATCGGCAGCAATGTCGCGTGGCGGCCGGCCAGCGTCACCGGCGCAACGAAGCGGCCTCCATCGGCCATCGTCAGCGCCCCGCGCGCGCCATGAACGCGACGCGCTCGAACAGGTGCACGTCCTGCTCGTTCTTCAGCAGCGCGCCGGCGAGCGGCGGGATCACCGCCCGCTTGTCGCTGCTCTTCAGCGCCTCGGGGGGATGTCCTCGGCCAGCAGCAGCTTCAGCCAGTCGAGGAGTTCCGAGGTCGACGGCTTCTTCTTCAGTCCCGGCACGTCGCGCAGCGCGAAGAACACCTCTAGCGCCTCGCGCAGCAGCTCCTTCTTGAGCCCCGGGAAATGGACGTCGACGATCCGGGTCATCGTCTCGCGGTCCGGGAAGCGGATGTAATGGAAGAAGCAGCGGCGGAGGAACGCGTCCGGCAGCTCCTTCTCGTTGTTCGACGTGATCACGACCAGCGGCCGGTGCCGGGCGCGCACCGTCTGCTGCGTCTCGTAGACGTGGAACTCCATCCGGTCGAGCTCGCGCAGGAGGTCGTTCGGGAACTCGATGTCCGCCTTGTCGATCTCGTCGATCAGCACGATCGACGGCACGTCGTTCTCGAACGCCTCCCACATCACGCCACGCTTGATGTAGTTGGCGATGTCGGCGACCCGGGCGTCGCCGAGCTGCGAGTCGCGCAGCCGCGACACCGCGTCGTATTCGTACAGGCCCTGCTGCGCCTTGGTCGTCGACTTGATGTGCCACTGCAGCAGCGGCCGGCCGAGGCTGCGCGCGACCTCCTCGGCGAGCATCGTCTTGCCGGTGCCCGGCTCGCCCTTGACCAGCAGCGGGCGCTCGAGCGCGAGCGCCGCGTTGACGGCGAGCTTGAGGTCGTCGGTGGCGATGTAGGTGTCGGTGCCTTCGAAGCGCATGGCGGGAATCCGGTCGGGCGGTGGAACGGGAATGTTAGCCGAGAACCGGCGCCCGCGTTTCCGGGGCGACCACGTCGACCGCCCGCCGTGTGAGCCCGGCGCCCGCTTCGACGGGCCGCGACGCCCCCCGCGCCGCCCGCGCGCGCGGCGTGCGGCGAATTCAGTCGAGCGTGGCCTGCCACCCCCAAACCGCAGCCATCCCGGCCGCCAGCGTCCACGGCATGCTGCGCGTGAAGAACGCGACCACGCCGGCGACGATCGCCGCGGGAACGCGCGGGTTGCCGGCGAGCGCCAGCCCCGCCGGCGTCGTCAGCACCATCGGCAGCACCAGCGCCGTCAGCATCGCCACCGCGACGTAGCGCAGCGCGGTGGCGACCAGCGGCGGCACGCTCCGCCGCGAAAGCAGCTCGATGAACGACAGCCGCGACAGGTAGTTGACGGCGCCGACCAGCACGATCACCGCCCACAACTTCCAGCCGGGGTCGATCATCGCGCCTCCTTGCGCCGGGCGTGTGCGGTCGCGACCAGGGCGCCGACGGCGATCCCGACCAGGCCGGCGACGATTATGTTCAGGCGCATCGGCAGCGCCGCGAGCAGCACCACGACGACCGCCGAGGCCAGCGCCGCGGCGATCGCCGCGCGCTCGCGCAGCAGGGGTGCCAGCAGCGCGATGAAGCACAGCGGGACGGCGAAATCGACCGACCACGCCGCCGGGATCGCGTTGCCGGCGAAGTACCCGGCGGTGTTGGTCAGCTGCCAGCCGCCCCAGAGCACGACGCCGCCGCCCAGGAAGTGCGACGCCGCGGGCCGCTTGTCGTCGCCGGCCTCGAAGCGGCGGATCGCCGCGGCGAACGCCTGGTCGGTCAGCAGGAAGGCGAGCAGCCGCTGCCAGCGGACCGGCAGCGAGGCCACCTGCGGCGCCATCGCCGCGCTGTACATCGCGAGCCGCAGCCCGATGACGAAGCAGGCCAGGACGATCGCGGCGACCGGCGCATCGGCGGCGTGGAGCTGTGTGGCGAGAATCTGCGCGGCGCCCGAGAACACGATCGCCGACAACCCGAGCATCTCGAGCGGCGACGCGCCGACGCCCGCCGCCGCGACGCCGCAGACGAGTCCGAACGGGATCAGCGCGAACGCGGCCGGCAGCATCCCCGCGACCCCGTCGCGGAAATCCGCCGGCGAAAAGACGCGGCCGCGGGTCACGGCGCCGGGTGCGCGATCCGCGACGGCCCGGGCACGGCGATCACAGCTTGGTGCCGAAGATCTTGTCGCCGGCGTCGCCGAGCCCGGGGATGATGTAGCCGTGCTCGTTCAGGTGGCGGTCGATCGCCGCGGTGAACACGTGCACGTCCGGATGCGCCGCGGTGACCGCGGCGATGCCCTCGGGCGCCGCCACCAGCACCAGCGCTCTTATGTGCCGGCAGCCGGCCGCCTTGAGCAGGTCGATGGTCGCGACCATCGAGCCGCCGGTCGCCAGCATCGGGTCGAGGATGATCGCCATGCGCTCGTCGAGCGCGCCGACGAAGCGCTCGAAGTACTGGACCGGCTTCAGCGTCGCCTCGTCGCGGGCGAGCCCGACGACGCTGACCTTCGCGCTGGGGATGATGTCGAGCACGCCGGGCAGCATGCCCAGCCCCGCGCGCAGGATCGGCACGACGGTGACCTTCTTGCCCTTGATCCGCTCGACCGTCACCGGTCCCGCCCAGCCCTGGATCGTCGTCGGCTCGAGCTCGAAGTCGCGGCTGGCCTCGTACGCGAGCAGCCGCGCCAGCTCCTCGGTGACCTCGCGGAACTTCTTGGTGCTGATGTCGCCTTCGCGCAGCAGGCCGATCTTGTGGCGGACCAGCGGATGACCGATGTCGTGGACGGGCATCGCTAGCTCGTCCGGTCGCAGACCGCGCCGTCGGCCACCGCGGCGTCGCCACTGCCGGGGCGCTCGGGCAGCAGCTGGTAGAGGATGATCGCGCCGAAGGTCGCGGTGCCGATGCCGCCCAGCGTGAAGTCGCCGATCTTCAGCGCGAGGTCACCCGCGCCCGCGACCAGCGTGAAGGCGACGACGATGAGGTTGCGCGGGCTCGAGAAGTCGACCCGGCTCTGCACCCAGATGCGGCCGCCGGTGGCCGTGATCAGGCCGAAGACGACGATCGACAGTCCGGCGATGACGGGCCCCGGAATGGTGAGGATCAGCGCGCCGAACTTGGGCGAGAAGCCGAGCAGGATCGCCGCCGCAGCGGCGACGACGAAGATCAGCGTCGAGTAGATCTTGGTCACCGCCATCACGCCGATGTTCTCGGCGTAGGTGGTGACGCCGGTGCCGCCCCCCGCCCCGGCGATCATCGTCGCGATGCCGTCGCCGAGGAACGCGCGGCCGAGGTAGCGGTCGAGCGACACGCCGGTCATCGCGCCGACCGCCTTCACGTGGCCGAGGTTCTCGGCCACCAGGATGATGGCCACCGGCGCGATCAGCGTCATCGCCTCGACGCTCCAGCGCGGCGCCGCGAACGCCGGCAGGCCGAACCACGCCGCCGAAGCGAGCTGCGAGAAGTCGATCGGCTTGCCCAGGCCCATGCCGTTGGTCAGCAGCGTGTACAGGACGTAGCCCGCGAGCCCGCCCAGCAGTATCGGCAGCCGGCGGACCATGCCCGAGCCGAACACCGCGACGGCGCCGACGGCGAACACGGTGAAGAGGGCGACCCAGGTGTCGAAGGTGTTGCCGGCGACGCCCTTGACGGCGATCGGCGCCAGGTTGAGGCCGATGACCGCGACGACGGCGCCGGTCACGACCGGCGGCATCAGCTTCTCGATCCAGGCGTAGCCGACCGCCATGACGACGAGGCCGATCGCCGCGTACAGCGCGCCGGCGGCGATGATCCCGCCCAGCGCCACGCCGATGTTCGGATTGCCGCCCTTGCCCGCGTACGCGGTCGCCGCGATGACGACGGCGATGAACGAGAAGCTCGACCCCAGGTAGCTCGGCACCCGGCCGCCGGTGATCAGGAAGAAGATCAGCGTGCCGACGCCGGAAAAGAAGATCGCGACGTTGGGGTCGAAGCCCATCAGGATCGGCGCCAGCACCGTCGCGCCGAACATCGCGACGACGTGCTGCAGGCCGACGGCGACGGTCTGCCCGGTCGGAAGCCGCTCGTCCGGCGCGATGACGCCATCGGTTTTCAGCCGCCAGCGCGGCTACGCGGCCAGCCGCGCGCGCTTCGCCGCCAGCCGTTCCTCGTCGCACTTCGGGCAGAACTCGTACTCGCCGGCGAGGTAGCCGTGCGTCGGGCAGATCGAGAACGTCGGGGTGATGGTGATGTAAGGCAGCCGGAAGCGCTCGAGTGCGCGGCGCACCAGCGTCTTGCACGCAGCGGCCGAAGACACTCGCTCGTTCATGTACAGGTGCAGCACCGTGCCGCCGGTGTACTTCGTCTGCAGCTCCTCCTGCCGCGTCAGCGCCTCGAACGGATCGTCGGTGAAGCCGACCGGCAGCTGCGAGCTGTTGGTGTAGTACGGCGTCTCCACGGTGCCGGCCTGCAGGATGTCCGGCCAGCGCTTGCGGTCCTCCTTGGCGAAGCGGTAGGTCGTGCCCTCGGCCGGGGTCGCCTCGAGGTTGTACAGGTGGCCCGTTTCTTCCTGGAACGCGACGATGCGCGCGCGCAGGTGGTCGAGCAGCCGCACCGCGAACGCGTGGCCGTACGGCGTCGTGATGTCCTCGGCACCGCGGGTGAAGTTGCGGATCGCCTCGTTGATGCCGTTGACGCCGATCGTCGAGAAGTGATTGCGCAGCGTGCCGAGGTAGCGCTTGGTGTACGGGAACAGCCCCTGGTCGATCAGGCGCTGGATCACCTTGCGCTTCACCTCGAGGCTGTCGCGCGCGTGGCGCAGCAGCTCGTCGAGCCGGCGATGGAGCGCGAGCTCGTCGCCGGCGTGCAGGTAGCCCAGCCGCGCGCAGTTGATGGTCACCACGCCCAGCGACCCGGTCTGCTCCGCGCTGCCGAAGAGCCCGTTGCCGCGCTTCAGCAGCTCGCGCAGGTCGAGCTGCAGCCGGCAGCACATCGACCGGATCATGTTGGGCTTGAGCTCGGAGTTCAGGAAGTTCTGGAAGTACGGCAGCCCGTACTTCGCGGTCATCGCGAACAGCGGCTCGGTGTTCGGGTGGTCCCAGTCGAAATCCGGCGTGATGTTGTAGGTCGGGATCGGGAACGTGAACACGCGCCCCTTGGCGTCGCCCTCGGTCATCACCTCGATGTACGCGCGGTTGATGGCGTCCATCTCGCCCTGCAGGTCGCCGTACGCGAACGGCATCTCCTCGCCGGCGATGACGGGAATCTGCTCCTTCAGGTCGTCCGGGCAGGTCCAGTCGAAGGTGAGGTTGGTGAACGGCGTCTGCGTGCCCCAGCGCGACGGCACGTTGAGGTTGTAGATCAGCTCCTGGATGCACTGCTTCACCTCGCCGTAGGTCATGTCGTCCTTGCGGACGAACGGCGCCATGTAGGTGTCGAACGAGCTGAACGCCTGCGCGCCGGCCCACTCGTTCTGCAGCGTGCCGAGGAAGTTGACGATCTGCCCGACCGCGCTCGACATGTGCTTCGGCGGCCCGGATTCGACCTTGCCCGGGACGCCGTTCAGTCCCTCGTGCAGCAGCTGCCGCAGCGACCAGCCGGCGCAGTAGCCGGCGAGCATGTCGAGGTCGTGGATGTGCACGTCGCCCTCGCGGTGCGCGCGGCCGATCTCCGGCGCGTAGACGTGCGACAGCCAGTAGTTGGCGACGACCTTGCCCGAGACGTTCAGGATCAGCCCGCCGAGCGAGTAGCCCTGGTTGGCATTGGCGTTGACGCGCCAGTCCTTCTGCTCGAGGTACTCGTCGATCGACGCGGCGACGTCGACCAGCGTCTTCCGCTGGTCGCGCAGCCGCGCGTGCCGGTCGCGGTAGACGATGTACGCCCGGGCGGTGTCGAAGTAGCCGGCGGCCGCCAGCGTGTGCTCGACGGTGTCCTGGATCGGCTCGATGCCGGGCACGCCGGCGTCGAAGCGGTGCGCCAGCACCCGGCCGACGCTGGCCGCGAGGCGCTGTGCCTCGGCCGCGTCGTACTCGCCGGTCGCGGCGCCGGCGCGGGCGATCGCCACGGCGATCTTGGCCAGGTCGAACGGCACGCGGGCGCCGTCGCGCTTGATGACGTGGGTCGGCAGCGTCGGCGGCAGCTGGACGGCCGGGGCCGGCGAGGCGGAAAGGGTCGGGACGACGGACACGAAGGCTTCCTCCTGGCGATCGGTTGCGGTGAATCGTCCCCCGCCCCGACCACTATATGTAGTAGGTTTCGGCGACGGTAGCCCCAAATATTGCGTTCCGGCAATCACTTCCGACGCTTTCCTCGACTTTTCTTGACCTCGATCAAGCGCGGTGGTCGCGGCGACGCCACGGTTAAAATGGCACCCATCCGCATCCCCCGCCTGCGATACATCGATTCCAAGGAACCCATGACCAACCCCTTCGCCCCCTCCTTTCGCCGCGCCGCCTTCGCGCTGGCCGCCGCCACCTTCGCACTGCCTGCCGCCGCTCAGGTCGCCGTTTCCGACGCCTGGGTGCGCGGCACGGTCGCCGGACAATCCGCCACCGGCGCCTTCATGCAGCTCAAGTCCGCGGCCGACACGGCGCTGGTCTCGGCCGCGTCGCCGGTGGCGAAGATCGTCGAGATCCACGAAATGAAGATGGACGCCGGCGTGATGAAGATGAACGCGATCGACGCGCTGGCGGTGCCCGCCGGCAAGGCGGTCGAGTTGAAGCCCGGCGGCTACCACGTCATGCTGATGGGCCTGGCCGCGCCGCTGAAGGAAGGCGATACCGTGCCGGTGACGCTGACCTTCAAGTCGAAGGACGGCAAGACGCAGACGGTCGAGGTCAAGGCGCCCGTGCGCGCACTGACGGCCGCCGCGAAGGCGCCGGCATCCGAACGCGGCGCACAAGCACTGATCGCCGCCATCACCGTGCGGCATGGCGCGCCGGCGCCTTCGGATGTCCGGTGGCGTCCCCGCCGACTAGTGCGGGTGGCGATGATGCACGTCGGGATAGTGCCTGTGCGAATGGACCAGTGGGTGATGGACGTGGGGGTGGGAATGCGGTTCGTGGCCATCCCACGGAAAGGCGTGCGCATGCCGATGGTGCTCGTCGTGTGAGTGCGCGTGCGCGTGCTCCTGAAGCCCGTGTGCATGCGAATGGGCGTGCCGCTCGGTGAGGTGCAGCCAGACGCCCGCCGCCATCAGGAGTCCCGCCGCGAGCAGCTGGATCGTCACCACATCACCCTGCCACACGACGGCGAATGTCGCGCCGAAGAACGGCGCGACAGAGAAATAGGCCCCCGTGCGTGCCGTTCCCAAATGGCGGAGCGCAAGCACGAACAGGACGAGGCTGATTCCGTAGCCGAGGAATCCGACCGCCATGGCCAGACCCAGCACGCCGCGCGACGGGAAATCCTGCCCGAGCATCAGCGCCAGACCTAGACTCACCGAGCCCGCGACGAGTCCCTTGGCGGTGGCGACGAACACCGCATCGCTCGATGACACCCTGCGCGTCAGGTTGTTGTCGACCGCCCAGCAGAGGCAGGCGAGAGCGACGAAAGCCAGGCCGAGCGAGCCTTCGGCAGGCCGGCCCGGCGCCCACACCAGCAGCACGCCACCGGCGACGATGCAAAGCATTCCCCAGAGGACGCGCCGGTCGAAGTTCTCCCGAAACAGGCACCACGCCAGGATCGCCGTGAGCACCGCCTCCAGATTCAGCATCAGCGAGGCGGTGGAAGCCTCGCTGATGGCCAGGCCATAGGTTAGTGCGACCGGGCCCGCGACGCCGCCAAAAACGATGGCGCCGCCAAGCCACAGCCACTCGCTCCGCCGAGGCAGGGTCATCGAAGTCCCGTGTCGTGCCCACAGCCGGCGGCCGGCCAGCACGAACAACAGTCCGAGACCCGACCCGGCATACAACAGCCCGGCCAAAAGCAGCGGGGGCACCGTGCCCACGAGCATCTTGGCGAAGGGCGTGCTCATGCCGAAGAGCACGGCGGCTCCCAGCGCGGCCATCACTCCCCTGTGCATCGTGCGTCCGATCCGGGTCGAGTTCAGCGCCGCAGCGCGTCGATCCCCCGCGCGACGCCCGACAGCGTCAGCGGGTACATCCGCGGACCGATCGTCGACAGCACGATCTGCGTCGAGCGCGTGTATTCCCAGCCGCGTTCCGGCTCGGGGTTGAGCCAGATCGACTTCGGGAACTGCTCGACCAGCCGCTGCAGCCACACGACCCCCGGCTCGTCGTTCATGTACTCGACGCTGCCGCCGGCCTGCACGAGTTCGTACGGGCTCATCGCCGCGTCGCCGACGAACACCAGCCGCCAGTCGGGCCCGTAGCGGTGCAGCAGATCGAACGTCGCCATGCGCTCGTTGCGGCGCCGCGCGTTGTCGCGCCACAGGTGGTCGTAGGGGCAGTTGTGGAAATAGAAGTGCTCGAGGTGCCTGAACTCGGCCTTCGCCGCCGAGAAGAGCTGCTCGCAGACCTCGACGTGCGGATCCATCGAACCGCCGACGTCGAGGAACAGCAGCACCTTGACGCGATTGCGTCGCTCCGGCTGCAGCTTGAGGTCCAGCCAGCCGGCGTTGCGCGCGGTCCCGCGGATGGTGCCGTCGAGGTCGAGTTCCTCGGGCGCGCCCTCGCGCGCGAAGCGCCGGAGCTTGCGCAGCGCGACCTTGAGGTTGCGGGTGTTGAGCTCGACGTCGCCGTCGAGGTTGCGGAAGCTGCGCTCGTCCCACACCTTGACCGCGCTCTTCGACCCGCCGCCATCCTGGCCGACGCGGATGCCTTCGGGGTTGTAGCCGTACGCGCCGAACGGGCTGGTGCCGCCGGTGCCGATCCACTTCGACCCGCCGGCGTGCCGCTCCTTCTGCTCGGCCAGGCGCTCGCGGAACGTCTGCATCAGCTTGTCCCAGCCGCCCAGCGCCTCGACGCGGCGACGGTCCTCGTCGGACAGCAGGCGGTCGAATTCGCGGCGCAGCCAGTCCTCGGGAATGCCCGTGCGGACGTCGATCAGCGAGCTGGCGTTCCTGAAGTAGCTGGCGAACGCGAGGTCGTAGCGGTCGAACTGCGTCTCGTCCTTGATCAGCGTCGTGCGCGCGAGCACGTAGAACTCGTCGAGCGACAGCGACACCACGCGCGCCTGCAGCGCCTCCAGCAGCGTCAGGAACTCGCGCGTGCTGACCGGGAGCCGCGCGGACTTGAGGTGCAGGAAGAAGCCGGTGAGCACGAGGCGCGCCGTTCAGTCGCGTTGCGGCTGTCCGGTCGGACGTTCCAGCAGGAAGTCGAGGTGCCGCTTCACCGCCGGCCACTCGCCGTCGAGGATCGAGAACACGACGGTGTCGCGGCGGGCGCCGTCGGCGCCGAGCTGGTGCTGCCGGAGCACGCCGTCCTGCTTCGCGCCCAGCCGCGCGATCGCCGCGCGGCTGGCCTGGTTGAACCAGTGGGTGCGGAACTCGACGGCGATGCAACCGAGCGCTTCGAACGCGTGCGCGAGCAGCAGCCGCTTGCACTCGGTGTTGAGCGCCGTGCGCTGCACCCGGCGCGCGTACCAGGTGTGGCCGATCTCGAGCCGCCGGTTGGCGGCGTCGACGTTGAAGTAGCGGGTGGAGCCGACGATCGCGCCCGAGGCGTTGTCGCGAACGACGAACGGCAGCGCGCCCAGCCGCTCGCGCATGTCCAGCGCCGCCGCGACGTACCCGGCCATCGCCTCCGGCGCCGCGACCGACGTGTACCAGAGGCGCCACAGCTCGCCGTCGGCGGCGGCGCGGGCGAGCGGCTCCGCGTGCTCCGCCGCCATCGGCAGCAGCGTCGCGTGGCGGCCGGCCAGCGTCACCGGCGCGACGAAGCGCTCGGCGGCACCCACGCTCACCGCCCCGCGCGGGCCATGAACGCGACGCGCTCGAAGAGATGCACGTCCTGCTCGTTCTTCAGCAGCGCGCCGGCGAGCGGCGGGATCACCGCGCGCTTGTCCTGGTTCTTCAGCACCTCGGGCGGGATGTCCTCCGCCAGCAGCAGCTTCAGCCAGTCGAGGAGCTCCGAGGTCGACGGCTTCTTTTTGAGTCCCGGCACGTCGCGCAGCGCGAAGAACACCTCCAGCGCCTCGCGCAGCAGCTCCTTCTTGAGGCCCGGGAAATGCACGTCGATGATCCGCGTCATCGTCTCGCGGTCGGGGAAGCGGATGTAGTGGAAGAAGCAGCGGCGCAGGAACGCGTCGGGCAGCTCCTTCTCGTTGTTCGACGTGATCACCACCAGCGGGCGGTGCCGCGCGCGCACCGTCTGCTGCGTCTCGTAGACATGGAACTCCATCCGGTCGAGTTCCCGCAGGAGGTCGTTGGGAAACTCGATGTCGGCCTTGTCGATCTCGTCGATCAGCACGATCGACGGCACGTCGTTCTCGAACGCTTCCCACAGCACGCCGCGCTTGATGTAGTTGGCGATGTCGGCGACCTTGGCGTCGCCGAGCTGGGAGTCCCGCAGCCGCGACACCGCGTCGTACTCGTACAGGCCCTGCTGCGCCTTGGTCGTCGACTTGATGTGCCACTGCAGCAGCGGGCGGCCGAGGCTGCGCGCGATCTCCTCGGCGAGCATCGTCTTGCCGGTGCCCGGCTCGCCCTTCACCAGCAGCGGGCGCTCGAGCGCCAGCGCGGCGTTGACGGCGAGCTTGAGGTCATCGGTGGCGACGTAGGTATCGGTGCCTTCGAAGCGCATGGGGAGCATCCGGACGGGGCGGAAAACGGCAATGTTAGCCGGAAACGTCCATGGGCAGCCGGCGCCGGCTTCAGCCGACCGCCGCCTGCCAGCCCCAGAGCGCGGCCATGCCGGCGGCCAGCGTCCACAGCGTGCTGCGGGTGTGGAACGCGACGAGGCCGGCGACCACCGCCGCGGGGACGCGCGGGTTGCCCAAGACGGCCATCCCCGCCGGCGTGGTCAGCACCATCGGCAGCACCAGCGCCGTGAGCATCGCGACGGCGACGTAGCGCAGCGCCGTGGCCACCAGCGGCGGCACGCTGCGCCGCGACAGCAGCTCGATGAACGACAGCCGCGACAGGTAGTTCGCCCCGCCGACCAGCGCGATCACCGCCCACAGCTTCCATCCGGGGTCGCTCACCGCGCGGCTTTCCTGCGCGCGTGTGCGGTGGCCACCCAGGCGCCGACGGCGATGCCGACGAGCCCCGCGACGACGATGTTGAGGCGCATCGGCAGCGCCGCGAGCACCACCGCCGCCGCGGCCGCGGTCGACGCGGCGGCGATCGCCGCGCGCTCGCGCAGCAGCGGCGCCAGCAGCGCGATGAAGCAAAGCGGCACCGCGAAATCGAGCGACCACGAGGCCGGAATCGCGTTGCCGACGAAGTAGCCCGCGGCGTTGGTCAGCTGCCAGCCGCCCCAGAGCACGACGCCGCCGCCGAGGAAGTGCGACGCCGCCGGCCGCTTGTCGTCGCTTCCCTCGAAGCGGCGGATCGCCGCCGCGAACGCCTGGTCGGTCAGCAGGAAGGCCAGCAGCCGCTGCCAGCGCACCGGCAGCGAGGCGACCTGCGGCGCCATCGCGGCGCTGTACATCGTCAGGCGCAACCCGATGACGAAACAGCCGACGACGATGACGGCGACCGGCGCGCCCGCGGCGTAGAGCTGGGTGGCGAGGATCTGTGCGGCGCCCGAGAACACGATCGCCGACAGCCCCAGCATCTCCGCCGGCGAGGCGCCGACGCCGGCCGCCGCGACTCCGCAGACCAGCCCGAAGGGGATCAGCGCCAGGGCCGCCGGCAGCATGCCCGCGACCCCGGCGCGGAAATCGGCCGGCGAGAACACCCGCGCGCGCACCGCCGCGCCGGTCACAGCTTGGTGCCGAAGATCTTGTCGCCGGCGTCGCCGAGCCCGGGGATGATGTAGCCCTGCTCGTTCAGGTGGCTGTCGACCGCCGCGGTGAACACGTGGACGTCCGGGTGCGCCGACGTGACGGCGGCGACGCCCTCGGGGGCCGCGACCAGCACCAGCGCGCGGATGTGGCGGCAGCCGGCCGCCTTGAGCAGGTCGATCGTCGCGACCATCGAGCCGCCGGTGGCGAGCATCGGGTCGAGGATGAACGCGATGCGCTCGTCGAGCTTGCCGACGAAGCGCTCGAAATACTGGTGCGGCTTCAGCGTCGCCTCGTCGCGGGCGAGGCCGACGACGCTGACCTTGGCGCTGGGGATGATGTCCAGCACGCCCGGCAGCATGCCCAGCCCCGCGCGCAGGATCGGCACGACGGTGACCTTCTTGCCCTTGATCCGCTCGATCGTCACCGGTCCGGCCCAACCCGCGATCGTCGCCGGCTCGAGCTCGAAGTCGCGGCTCGCCTCGTAGGCGAGCAACCGCGCGATCTCCTCGGTGACCTCGCGGAACTTCTTGGTGCTGATGTCGCCTTCGCGCAGCAGCCCGATCTTGTGGCGGACCAGCGGATGGCCGATGTCGTGCACGGGCATGGCTATTTCGTCCCTTCGCCGACGGCGCCGTCGGCCACCGCGGTCTCGCCGGTGCCGGGGCGTTCGGGCAGCAGCTGGTACAGGATGATCGCGCCGAAGGTCGCGGTGCCGATGCCGCCGAGCGTGAAGTCGCCGAGCTTGAGCGCCAGGTCGCCCGCACCGGCGACCAGCGTGAACGCGACGACGATGAGGTTGCGCGGGCTGGAGAAGTCGACCCGGCTCTGCACCCAGATGCGGCCCCCGGTCGCGGTGATCAGGCCGAAGACGACGATCGACAGCCCGGCGATGACCGGCCCCGGGATGGTGAGGATCAGCGCCCCGAACTTGGGCGAGAAGCCCAGCACGATCGCCGCCACCGCGGCGACGACGAAGATCAGCGTCGAGTAGATCTTCGTCACCGCCATCACGCCGATGTTCTCGGCGTAGGTCGTGACCCCGGTGCCGCCGCCGGCGCCCGCGACCATCGTCGCGATGCCGTCGCCGAGGAAGGCGCGGCCGAGGTAGCGGTCGAGCGACACCCCGGTCATCGCCCCCACGGCCTTCACGTGACCCAGGTTCTCGGCGACCAGGATGATCGCCACCGGCGCGATCAGCGTCATCGCCTCGATGCTCCAGTGCGGCGCGGCGAACGCCGGCACGCCGATCCAGGCGGCGGTCGCGAGCTGCGAGAAGTCGATCGGCTTGCCGAGGCCCATGCCGTTGGTCAGCAGCGTGTACAGCACGTAGCCCGCCAGGCCGCCCAGCAGGATCGGCAGCCGGCGGACCATGCCCGAGCCGAACACGGCGACGGCGCCGACCGCGAACACGGTGAACAGCGCGACCCAGGTGTCGAAGGTGCTGCCGGCCACGCCCTTGACGGCGATCGGCGCGAGGTTGAGGCCGATCACGGCGACGACGGCGCCGGTCACGACCGGCGGCATCAGCTTCTCGATCCAGGCGTAGCCCACCGCCATGACGACCAGCCCGATCGCCGCGTACAGCGCGCCGGCGGCGATGATGCCGCCCAGCGCCACGCCGATGTTCGGGTTGCCGCCCTTGCCGGCGTAGGCCGTCGCGGCGATGACCACCGCGATGAACGAGAAGCTCGACCCCAGGTAGCTCGGCACCCGGCCGCCGGTGATCAGGAAGAAGATCAGCGTGCCGATCCCGGAGAAGAAGATCGCGACGTTGGGGTCGAAACCCATCAGGATCGGCGCCAGCACCGTCGCGCCGAACATCGCGACGACGTGCTGCAGCCCGACGGCCACCGTCTGCCCGGTCGGCAGCCGCTCGTCCGGGGCGATGACGCCGTCGGTTTTCAGCCGCCAGCGCGGCAGGAAGCCCTGGGCGTTGCTCATCGTCGTCTCCCGGATCGTGGTTTCGATCCGCGATTGAAGCAGGATTTCGTCCCGGCGTCAGGTCTTGACGCGGGCCCCGAAACGGGGGGTGGTGGCGCCCGGGCAGGGCCAGACCGTATACACCCGACCGACCTTCGACTAGGCTGCGACATGATGTCGCACCGTGCCCGGCCGCACGGTGCGGCGCGCCTTCCCGGACGTTTCGCGCGCGGGGCGAAGGGGAAGCAACCACATGCGGCCGAAACCAGGGGGGCATTCCAATGAGATCCGTACATCCTTCGCTGGCGCTGCTGGCGCTGCTCGCAGTCGTGTCGGGCTTCGGCGCCGGGGAGCTCGGCGCGCAGACGTACCCCCGCACCGCGGTGTCGTCGAAGGGGGTGGACAGCAACACCTGCCAGGTCACGCTGCCTTGCCGCTCGATCGGCGCCGCGCTGGCGAAGACCAATGCGGGCGGTGAAATCATCGTCCTCGACTCCGCGGGCTACGGCGGCACGCTGATCGACAAGTCGGTGTCGATCGTAGCCCCCGATGGCATCTACGCCGGCGTGACGGTCGGCGCGACCGGCGGCTTCCTGATCAACGGCCCCGACATCGAGGTGCAGATCAAGGGCTTCACCATCGCTTACCAGTCCGGCGCGCCGGTCGCCGTCGACATCCAGCAGGCCGCGTCGGTGCGCCTGGAGAACGTGCAGATCGCCGGCTTTGCCGGCTCCGGCGGCGCGGCCGGCAGCGGGATCGCGATCAACCACGCCGCCTCGACGCCCTCGAGCCGCCTGGTGCTGCGCAACGTCACCGTCCGCAACAGCGACACCGGCCTGCGTTCCAACGGGAGCGCGCAGAACAAGGTCGTGCTGGCGGAAAACGTCGTGTTCGATTCGAACACCACCTGCTTCGACATCTACGATGGCAGTGAAGTGACGATCCGCGACAGCAAGGTCTTCAACTGCGCCATGGGCATCGACGTCAAGGTTACGGCCGGCGCGACGACCGTGAGCTCCACCAATGTGAACCTCGACGGGACGAACATGTCGTGGTGCAACGGCGGCATCTCGATGGCCCAGAACGCCGACCGGGTCCTTTCCCTCGCCCTGAACAACAGCGTGATCAACCGCTCCGGCGGCATTCACGGCACGATGAACACCGGCGCGATGCGCGTGCGCATCGTCCGCTCGACGTTCAACCGCGTCGTCGACGCAATGTACATCGACGGCACCGCACTCGGCTATGCGCAGGTGCTGGTCTCCGGCAGCGCCATCGACCAGTCGGGCTCGGGCCTCACGCTCGACGGCGTCGACGGCGCGGTGAACGTCGTCGATTCGACGTTCGCCAACAACGTCTACGGCATCAAGGCGCGCGGGACACAATACGGCGCGCTGTTCCAGATCACCCGCAGCAGCATCCAGAACAACCAGCGCGGCATCGTGCTGGACGTCAACGGCCATGCCCGGCTGACCGGCAGCGTGGTGACGCAGAACGGGAACGGCGGCATCGTCAAGGAAGCGGGGAACCCCGTCGGCACGATCCTGCAATCGTCGGGCGACAACCTCGTGACGGGCAACGGCTTCGCCACCAACCCGCAAACACCGGATCTCGTGCCCGACGCCGTCCTGAACGCCTGGTAGGCGGGGCCGCAGGAGTTCCCGGCCGCCACCGTGCGGCCGGGGCGGGGGCCACGTCCGCCGCCACCGCGGTGCGCCGCGGGTAGAATCCACGTCGCGTCGGTCCCGCCTCGCGCCGGGCCACCCGGCGCGGAGGGTTCGCCGACGCCGTGCAGCGTGCCCGTTTGCCCGCCTGCCCTGTCGCTCGATGCGCCGGCGGAACACCGCTGCGACTTCGATCTCCTGGCGACCGGTGGTGACGCATGGACATCCGAACCCGACACCCACCGACCGCATGAGGACCGACGACCATGGCCGAACCGAAGCTTCCCGAAACCACGATCGAGCTCGCCGAGGACCGGCTCTCGGCGAAGCTGACGCTCGGCCGCGAATCGTTCGCAGTCGACGCGCCGGGCCTGGAGAACTTCATCGGCCACCTTGGCCACCTCCGTTCCGAGATGCAGCCCGCGGTCGGGCCGCGTTCGCCGGACGGGGGCCAGTTCCTTCACGTCGCCGCGTCGAACATCGAGATCGTCGAGAGCAACGACGCGGCGGCCGTCCGCATCGCGCTGCGCACGCCGACCTACGGCTGGATCGGCTTCCAGTTCACGCCCGCGCAGGCGGCCGAGATCGGCCGGCATCTCGTCGCCACCTATGGCCCCCGCGCCGCGGCGAACGGCGCCCCCGGGGCCGCGGACCCGGCAAGCGGCGGCACCTGACACGGCGGCCCGCGACCCGCATTCCACGCCAACCACGATTCCGGAGCCGCCATGGACCTGCCGCGCAACCGCTTCAAGCACGCGATCGCCGCCCGCGAGCCGCTGTACGGCACGTGGCTGATGGCCGCCGCGACCTCCACCGCCGAGGCGATGGGCTGCGCCGGCTTCGATTTCGTCGTCGTCGACATGGAGCACGTGCCGATCGACACGCCGCAGATGATCGACATCCTGCGCACGGTCGCCGGGACGCCCGCCACGGCGGTGACGCGCGTGCCCTGGAACGACATGGTCATGGTCAAGCGCGCGCTGGACGCCGGCGCGCAGACGCTGATGTTCCCGTTCGTGCAGAACGCCGGGGAGGCGAGGCGCGCGGTGTCGTACACGCGCTACCCGCCCGACGGCGTCCGGGGCGTCGCCGGGACGCAGCGCGCCAGCCGCTACGGCGCCGTGCCGGATTACTTCCGGCAGGCCGCGACCGAACTGTGCGTCATCGTCCAGATCGAGACGGTCGAGGCGCTGAACCAGCTCGACGCCATCGCCACGGTTGCCGGCGTCGATTCGATCTTCATCGGTCCCGGCGACCTGTCGGCGTCGATGGGCCACCTCGGCGATATCGGCCACGCGGCGGTGCAGGAAAAGCTGGCCTCGGCGGCGAAGCGCTGCCAGATGCTCGGCAAGCCCTGCGGCATCGTCGGGTCGAACCCGGACATGGTCGCGCGCTTCCTCGGCTACGGCTATTCGTGGGTCGCGGTGGGCTCGGACCTCAGCCTGATGACCGGCCGCGCCCGGGAGTGGCTGGGACGGCTGCGCGGAGACGCGCCGGCGGCGACGGCGGCCGCGACGAATCCCCAGGGCGCGTACTGAGCGCGCGGCGACCCGCGCGATGACCGCGGACGGTCCGGAGCTGGCCCTCGCCGCCGGCGACGCCCGCGTGGTGCTGGTGCCGGCGACCGGCGGCGCGATCGCCGGGTTCACGTTCCGCGGGTGCCCGGTGCTGCGGCCGACATCGCCCGAGGCCCGCGCGGCGGACGACGTCCTCCGGCACGCGTGCTACCCGCTGGTGCCGTACTCGAACCGGATCGCGCGGGCGACGGTGTGCGTCGGCGCACGCGACTGCGCGTTGACGCCGAACTTCGGCGATTCCCCCCATTCGATCCACGGCGTGGGCTGGCAGCGTGCCTGGTCGGTCGCGGCCGCGAGCGGCACCGCGGCGCAGATCGTGCTGCACCACGACCCGGCGGCCGGCGGCGCCGGCGCGTGGCCGTTCGCGTTCCGCGCCCGGCAGGCGTTCTCCCTGTCCGGCACCGCCGGGCACGCCGCACTGGTCGCCACGCTTACGCTCGAGAATGCAGGCGACACCGCGTTTCCCTGCGGGCTGGGGTTTCATCCGTTCTTTCCCCGGTCGGCCGGCACGACGCTGGGCTTCCGTGCCGGCGGCGTGTTCGACAACGACCCCTCGCTGCTGCCGGTCGCGCACGTGCCGATCGACGAGGCGCGCCGGTTCGACCCGCCGCGCCGACTGGCCGACGCGGTCCTCGACCACGTGTTCAGCGGCTGGGAGGGCCGGGCCACGCTCGCGCAGCCCGACGCGGGCATCGTCGTCGAGCTCTCGGCGCCGCCGCCGGCGACGTTTCTCGTCGTCTACGTGCCGCAGGGCGGGGATTTCCTCGCCGTCGAGCCGGTGACGCACATGACCGACGCGTTCAACCGGGCGGCCCGGGGCGAGTCCGGCACGGGAACGCGGGTGCTCGAACCAGGCGCGACGTTATCTTGTACGATGCGCATCGACGTCCGCACGCTCGCCTGAGCCCGGCGCCTCCCTCCCGCCCGCGCGAATCCCGATGACCCTCGACTCCCCCTTCCGTTGCGTGCTCGACGCCCGCGCGAGCCTCGGCGAGTGTCCGGTGTGGTCGGTCGACGAAGCGGTGCTGTACTGGGTCGACATCAACGCCCCGTCGCTGAACCGCTTCGACCCCGCGACCGGCCGCAACACGGCGATGCCGATGCCTTCGTCGATCGGGTGCTTCACCCTGCGCAAGGGCGGCGGGTTCGTCGTCGCGCTGCGCGACGGGCTGTACTTCGCCGACCGGCAGGGCAACCTGGGGTCGACGATCGCCGGCCCGCCGTTCGACCCCGCGCACCACCGCTTCAACGACGGGCGCTGCGACCCGCAGGGCCGCTTCTTCGTCGGCACGATGAACGAGCGGCGCGACGCGGACTCCGCCGGCCTCTGGCGCCTGGACGCCGACCTGTCGCTGCACCCGGTCCTGGACGGCGTGATGATCAGCAACGGCCTCGCGTGGAGCCCCGACGGCCGGACGATGTACCACGCCGACACGCCCAGGCACGTCGTGCGCGCCTACGACTTCGACGCGGCGACGGGAACGCCGGCGCGGCCGCGGACGTTCGCGCGGTGGGACGGCGAGACCGATCGCCCCGACGGCGGCGCGGTCGATGCGGACGGCTGCTACTGGACCGCGTTCTATCGCGGCGGCAAGGTGCTGCGCATCGCGCCGAACGGCCATACGCTTGGCCGAGTTCCCGGTTCCGGCGATGTGTCCGACCATGTGCGCATTCGGCGGGCCGGACCTGCGGACGCTCTACGTGACCTCGGCGCGACAGCTGCGCGAGGCGGAAGAGCTCGCCCGGATGCCGCAGTCGGGCGGCATCTTCGCCATGACCGTCGACGTGCCGGGCCTGCCCGATCCCGCGTTCGCCGGCTGACCCCAGGGCAATCGCGGCATGCACTTCGACACCACCGCGTTCCTTCGCCTCGACGCGCCGGGCAGCCTCGGCACCTCCGCGGCCGGCGCCTCGTTCGCCACCTCCACCGGCGACATCCTCGAGGCGACCTGCTACGGCCCCGGCGTGTTCCGCCTGCGCGTCGGTCCCAACACCCGGCCCGACTACGGCCTGGTCCAGGGTCGCGGCAAGGCCTGCACGGTGACGGTGGCCAGCGGCGTCACCACGCTGACCCACGGCGACAGCGCGCTCGAGATCACCGGCAGGCCGCTGTCGTTCCGGTTGCTGCACAAGGGGGCGCCGGTGTTCGGCTCGATCACCGACCGGCACGTCGACGGCTGGACCCGGCTGCCCGCGTTCGGCCGGCTGCGGCAGGGCGGCCGCTGGACCGCGGCGTTCGCGCTCGCGTCCGGCGAACCGGTCTACGGCCTCGGCGAGAAGTTCGGCCCGCTCGACAAGCGCGGCCAGCTGGTCCACTCGCAGGTCGAGGACGCGCTCGGCGTCAACACGGGGCTGTCGTACAAGAACACGCCGTTCGCCTGGAGCACCGGCAGCGGTCGCGGCGCCTGGGGCATCTTCGTCCACACGCCGGGCTACGTGGCGCACGGCGTCGGCTACCCGGACTGGTCGCATCGCAGCTACGCGACCGTCGTCGACGACGAGGCGCTCGACCTGTTCCTGTTCGCCGCCGACACCCCGGCCGCGCTGCTCGACGCGTACACGCAGCTCACCGGGCGCGCGCCCGACGTGCCGCTGTGGAGCCTCGGGCTGTGGGTGTCGCGCGCCGACTACCGGACGCCCGAGGAAGCCGTCGACGTCGCGGCGACGCTGCGCGAGCGCCGGATCCCCTGCGACGTCATCACGCTCGACGGCGGCGCGGTGTGGAAGGTCGAGACCCGGTTCAACTTCCGGTGGAACCCGGACGGCCTGTTCGACGTGCGCGAGTCGCTCGCGGCGCTGAAGGCGCACGACTTCCGGGTCTGCGTCGGCGAGTGTCCGTACGTGTCGGTGCACGATCCGCTGTTCGCCGAGCTCGCGGGGCGGGGCTTCCTGCTCAGGAGCAGCAACGGCGACCCGCTGGTGATCGGCTGGGATGCGACGCCACGCGGTGGTCATTCCGGTGGTCATTCCGGCGGTCATTCCGGCGGTCATTCCGGTGGCCACTCCGGTGACACGGCCGGCGATCGCGCGGGCGACGCGCCGACGCCGCTGCCGCCGTCGGGAATCGTCGATTTCACCCATCCGGATGCCTTCGCGTGGTGGCGCGACGCCCATCAGGCGCTGTTCGCCGACGGCGTCGACGTGATCAAGAGCGATTTCGGCGAGCAGGTGCCGGACGACGCGGTCGCGTTCAACGGCGACCGCGGCAGCCGGCTGCACAACGTGTATCCGCTGCTGTACAACCAGTGCGTGTTCGGGGCCACGGCGAAGTTCCAGAAGCCGGCGGACGCGCCGCCGATGGTCTGGAGCCGCGCCGCGTGGTCGTCGCAGCAGCGGTTTCCGATGGGCTGGGGCGGCGCTCCGCAGAGCGACTTCGAGGGCCTGGCCGCGTCGATCCGCGGCGGCCTGTCGTGGGGCATGAGCGGCAACCCGTTCCACAGCTCGGACATCGGCGGCTCCTACGGCGTCGACCCCCCGTCGCCGGAACTCTACCTGCGCTGGCTGCAGGCGACGGTGTTCTCGTCGCACATCCGCCTGCACGGCCCCGGCGCGCGCGAACCCTGGGCGTTCGGGCCCGAGGCCGAGGCGATCGCCCGCAAATGGCTGGCGTTCCGCTACCGGCTGATCCCGTACCTCCGCCAGGTGATCCGCGCCGCGGGTGCGACCGGGTTGCCGGTCATGCGCGCGATGCCGCTCGCGTTCCCGGGCAATGCGCTGGTCCGCGACCGCGACACGCAGTTCATGTGCGGCGACGCGCTGCTGGTCGCGCCGATCGTCCAGGAAGGCGGCGCGGTCGAGATCGCGCTGCCGCCCGGCGCGTGGTACGACCTCAATTCGCGGCAGCGCCTCCCCGGGGGGCGCGTCGTCCGTTACCAGGCGGCGCTCGACCAGTTCCCGGTGTTCGGGCGGGAAGGTCACGTGCTGCCGCTCGGTCCCGCGGTCCAGCACACCGGCGAGATCGATGCCGCGGCGCCGCTGGAACGACTGTGGGCCTTCGGCCGCCCGACCGTCCCCGTCGAGGGGTTCGCGCAGGCGCGCACCGTCGAGTCGGCGGATGCGGGCGGCGCGCCGGCGCTGGCGATCCAGGCCGGCGTGCCGGTCGAGGTCTTCGGCGACGCGACGGCCGTGCAGGTGACACCGCTGTGAACGCGCCGCTGCCCACGGTCGCCGTCACGCTCGGGGAGCCGGCGGGGATCGGCCCGGAGCTCTGCGCGATGATCGCCGACCGCCACGCGCGCGCGCCGTTTCCGGCCCGCCTGGTGTTCGTCGGCGACAGCGGGCTGTTCGCGCAGCGCGCCGCGCGAATCGGCCTGGCGCCACGGCTCGCCGTCTACGACGCGGCGTCGTTCGCGCCGCCCGGCGGCGTCTGCGAGGTCTGGCATCAGCCGGTCGCCGCCCCGCCGTTGCCCGGGCATCCGGACACGACCAACGCCTACTCGACGATCGCGATGCTGAGTGCGGCCGCTGACGCCTGCGCCGCCGGCGAGTTCGACGCGCTGGTGACGGCCCCGGTGCAGAAGAGCGCGCTGCTCGGCGCGGGGATCCCGTTCTCGGGCCACACCGAATTCTTCGCCCGGCGCGCGGGCGTGCCGCGCGTGGTGATGATGCTGGTCGGCGGCGGCGAGCGCCATCCGCTGCGAGTCGCCCTGGTGACGACCCACCTGCCGCTCGCGGCGGTGCCGGCAGCGGTCACCCGCGACGCGGTGTTCGAGACGATCGCCATCGTGGCCGCCGAGCTCACGTCGAGGTTCCGGATCGACGCGCCTCGGCTCGCCGTCTGCGGCCTCAATCCGCACGCCGGCGAAGGCGGTCACCTCGGCCGCGAGGAGATCGACGCCATCGCCCCGGCGATCGCCGACGCCCGCGCCCGAGGGATCGACGTCGTCGGTCCGTTGCCTGCCGACACCGCGTTCGTGCCGGACCGCATCCGGCAGTCCGACGCGATCATCGCGATGTACCACGACCAGGGCCTGCCGCCGCTGAAGGCGCTGTCGTTCGGCGGCGGCGTCAACGTGACCCTGGGCCTGCCCTACGTGCGCACGTCGGTCGACCACGGCACGGCGCTCGACCTCGCCGCGGACGCGGAGCGCGCGAAGACCGCCGACCCGGGCAGCCTCATCGCCGCGCTCGAGCTCGCGCTCGACCTCGCCGCGACGCGCTGACCTCGTCGCCGGTCCATGGACGGCCACACCGCCCGCAAGCGCTTCGGCCAGAACTTTCTCGCCGATCCGCATTACGTCGCGAAGATCGTCGCCGCCGTCGATCCGCGCCCGGCGACAACCTGGTCGAGATCGGACCGGGCCTGGCCGCGCTGACCGGACCGCTGATCGAGCGCGCCGGCCGGATCAGCGCCATCGAGATCGACCGCGACCTCGCGGCCCGGCTGCAGCAGCGCTTCCCGCCGGAGCAGCTGGCGCTGCACGTCGCCGACGCGCTGGAATTCGACTTCGCGACGCTGGGACCGGCGCTGCGCGTCGTCGGCAACCTGCCGTACAACATCAGCTCGCCGCTGCTCTTCCACCTCGCGCGCTACGACTCGCAGATCGTCGACCTGCACGTGATGCTGCAGCGGGAGGTCGTCGCGCGGATGACCGCCGAGCCGGCGACCGCCGACTACGGTCGGCTCACGGTGATGCTGCGGGCGAAGTTCGCGGTGCGGCGGATGTTCGTCGTGCCGGCGGGCGCGTTCTCGCCGGCGCCGAAGGTCGAGTCCGCGGTGGCGCGGCTGACCCCCCTCGGGGCCGCGAAGCCGGTCATCGCCGACGAGGTGCTGTTCGCGGACGTCGTCCAGCACGCGTTCGGCCAGCGGCGGAAGACGCTGCGCAACGCGCTGTCGGCGCTCGCGGGCCCGGCCGAGATCGAGGCCGCGGGCATCGACCCGTCGGCGCGCGGCGAGACACTCGCGGTCGGCGACTTCGTCCGGCTGGCCAACCTGCTTGCCGGCCGGGCCTGAACCGCGCCGCGGACCCGCGCGGCGGCAGCGCGACGCCCGGACCGCGCCGGGCGCGATTCAGAGCGAGGCCAGCGCCGCGTCGAGCGCGGTGAGGCCGGCCAGCGCGCCCTCCTGGATGCCGAAGCCGTAGCCGCGCGCGACCTCGGACTCGCGCGGATTGATGCGGACCAGCGTGCCGCCGTAGTGGGTGACCACACCTTCGGCGAAGTCGCGCACCGAGGAAACCGCGGTGCCCGCCCCCAGTTCGACGACGACGGGCCGGTGCACGCGCGCCAGCCACGCCTCGAGCCGCGCCTCCTGCGTCTGCTGGCGCGCGGGCAGCCAGCCCCAGTCGCCGAACATCAGCACGTTGGGTCGCGCCAGCCCGCCGCAGGCCGGGCAGGTCGGCAGCGCGTTGACGAGCCGGCATTCGGCCTCGTCGACCACCGGCACGAAGGCGTCGGCCGGCCAGATCGAGCCGTCGCAGCGGTTGAGGCACTGCAGGTGATGGATCGAGCCGTGACATTCGACGATCCGGTCCGGCGGCGTGCCGACCTTCTGGAACTGGCCGTCGACGTTGCTGGTGAAGACGAAGGCGCCGTGCGGAACGCGATCGCGCCAGCGCCGGAGGATGGTGAAGCCCGCGTGCGGCACCGTGCGCCGGTACAGCGCGAGCCGGTGGCCGTAGAAACCCCAGGCGCGCCGCGGGTCGCGGACAAAGGCATCGGGCGAGGCGATCGCGGTGAAGTCGGTCCGCTCGCGGCCCAGCGCCGGATACGCCTGCCAGAACCCCTCGTTGCCGCGGAAGTCCGGCAGCCCCGAGTCGACGCCCATCCCCGCCCCGGCAGCGAAGATCAGCGCGTCGGCCGACGCGATCGCCGCGGCGGCGCCGCGGACCTGGCGTTCGGGCGTGTTCATCGCGTGCGCCCCGGTGTCGCGGCGCGCCGGTCGGAGCGGCAGGCAGCGGCGGATGCTCACCATTGCGTGTCCGGACGGCGCGCCGGTCTCTGGATGCGGACGGTCTTCTGCCGCGACGTCTCGCCGCGCAGCAGCGTGACCTCGCGCACCGTCACGCCGTAGGCGCCGGCCAGGAACGCGAGCAGCGCCGAGTTGGCCTTGCCGTCGACCGGCGGCGCCGCCAGGCGGATCTTCAGCCGCGCCCCCGCACCCTCGCCGTGGACGCCGGCGACCTCCGTGCGCTTCGCGCCGGGCTGCACGTGCAGCGACAGCACCAGCGCGTCGCCGTCGTCCCGGCACCAGGTTGCCGGCGTCGTCATCCCGGGTACAGTCCCAGCACGGCCATCTCGAGCCACCGCACCGGCAGCATCAGCAGCAGCTGCAACAGCACGATCAGGATCAGCGGCGACAGGTCGAGCGAGCCGCCGAGCGGCGGCACGACGCGGCGGATCGGCTGCAGGAAACGGAACGTCAGCGTGTTGAGCAATCCCGCGAGCGGCCCGTCCGGCGCGACCCACGACAGGATCGCCTGCACGATCACGACGGCGATCAGCATCCACAGCGCCGCCTTCAGCAGCTCGACCGCCGCGAGCAGCAGCAGCACCGGCACCGTCGACGCGCTGAACGCCGCGCGCCCGAGCAGCAGGTGCAGCGCGAACATCCACGCCACCTGCGCGAGCCACGCCAGCAGCAGCGTCGACCAGTCGATGCCGCCCAGGCCGGGGATCACGCGCCGCAGCGGCTTCACCGCCCAGTCGGTCGCGGCGATCAGCGCCTGCCCGAACGGATTGCGGAACGACGCGCGGAGCCACTGCATCGCGAACCGCAGCAGGAACGCGTAGGTCAGGATGCCGAACAGCGTGTCGAGCAGGAAGCGGGCGGCCTGGTCGAACATGATGTGCGCCTACTTTCCGGCGCCGAGTTCGGCCGCGCGCGCGGTCGCGGCGGCGACGGCGGCGGCAATGGCGGCGCGGACCCCGGCGGCATCGAGCGCGGCGACGCCCCGCTCGGTCGTCCCGCCCTTCGACGTCACCTGCGCGCGCAGCGTCGCCGGATCCTCGGCCGACGCCTTCGCGAGGGCGACGGCGCCGTCGAAGGTCGCCCAGGCCAGGCGGCGGGCATCCGCCGGCGCGAAGCCCTGCGCCCGCGCGGCGGCCTCCAGCGCCTCGAGGAAATAGAACACGTACGCCGGGCCGCTGCCGGAAACGCCGGTGACGGCATCGAGCATCGCCTCCGACTCGACCCACACGACGTCGCCACCCGCCTCCAGCACGGCAGCCGCGTCGGCGCGCTGCGCCGGGCTCACCGCGGGTTGCGCGTGCACGCCGGCGATGCCCCGGCCCACCATCGCCGGCGTGTTCGGCATCGCGCGGACGACGCGATCGAAGCCGCCCAGCCAGCGCGCGATGTCGGCGCTGCGCGTCCCGGCCGCGATCGACAGCACGCAGCCGACCGGCGCGGCGGAAGGCGCGACCGCCGGAGCGCCGGGCGATGCCGCAGCCGGCGCATCCGGGGCTGCGGTGCGCGCCGACACGAACGGCGCCAGCGCCGCGCAGGCCTCGCGCATCTGCTGCGGCTTGACCGCCAGGACGACCAGCGCCGCGCCGCGCGCCGCGTCGGCGTCGACCGCGGCGTGCACGGCCACGCCGGGAAACCGCTCGGCCAGCCGGTCCCGTTGCGCGGCGACCGGCTCGACCACGGCGATCGACGACGCGGGCCGCCCGCGCGCGATCAGGCCGCCGATGAGTGCCGACGCCATGTTGCCGCCGCCGATGAAGAGTGTCGTCATAGGGTCCGTTGGGGTGGAGCCGGGGGGCGGGTCGGGCGCAGCGGGGTGGCAACGGCCGGGCGGAAGCGGCGGGCAGGCATCGGCGGGATCGTCACGGCCCCGAGGGTGTGGCCCGGGCGCCGAAGATCGCGGTGCCGACGCGCACCATCGTCGCGCCCTCGGCGATCGCGGACTCGAGGTCGGCCGACATGCCCATCGACAGCGTGTCCACCGCGAGCCCGGCCTCCCGGCAGCGGCGGAAGCAATCGGCCAGCGCCCGGAACTGCGAGCGCGCCTGCGCGGGGTCCGCGGTCGGTTCGGGGATGCCCATGATGCCCCGCAGCCGCAGCCGGGGCAACGCGGCGACCGCCGTCGCCAGCGCCAGCGCCTCGTCCGGCCGCACCCCGGACTTGGTCGATTCGCCGCTGACGTTGACCTGGACGCAGACCGACAGCGGCGGCCGGTCCGGGGGACGCGCCGCGGCGAGTGCGCGGGCGATCTTCTCGCGGTCCACCGACTGCACCCAGTCGAAGCGCTCGGCGGCGAGCTTCGCCTTGTTGCTCTGCAGGGGACCGATCAGGTGCCATTCGATGTCCGCGAGGCCGGCCAGCGCTTCGATCTTCGCGACCGCCTCCTGCACGTAATTCTCGCCGAAGCAGCGCTGTCCGGCCGCCCGGGCCGCCGCGACCGCCGTCGCGGGGAAAGTCTTGCTGACCGCGAGCAGCGTGACCGCCGCCGGATCGCGCCCGGCCGCCCGCGCCGCGGCATCGATGCGCTCGCGGGTTGCTTGCAAGCCTTTCTCCAAGTGGCCCATAATCAAATGACGCCGGCATGCGCCGCATTCCGGCACGCGAATTGCATGCCTCTTCTTGTTGCAGCGCAGTACGCGGCTGCGAATCGCGGATTATAAGGGTCTGGCCCATGGACATCACCGAACTGCTCGCCTTCGCCGTCAAGAACAAGGCCTCGGACCTGCACCTGTCGGCCGGCCTGCCGCCGATGATCCGCGTGCACGGCGACATCCGCCGCATCAACCTGCCGCCGATGGAGCACGAGGACGTCCACGCCATGGTGTACGACATCATGAGCGATCACCAGCGGAAGACGTACGAGGAGTGCCTCGAGTGCGACTTCAGCTTCGCGGTGCCCAACCTCGCCCGGTTCCGGGTCAACGCCTTCAACCAGAGCCGCGGCGCCGCCGCCGCGTTCCGGACGATCCCGAGCAAGGTGCTGTCGCTCGAGGAGCTCAACGCGCCGAAGATCTTCGCCGAGATGACCAACCGGCCGCGCGGGCTGATCCTGTGCACCGGCCCGACGGGGTCCGGCAAGTCGACGACGCTGGCGGCGATGACCAACCACGTCAACGAGAACGAATACGGTCACATCCTCACCATCGAGGACCCGATCGAGTTCCTGCACGAGTCGAAGAAGTGCCTGATCAACCAGCGCGAGCTGGGGCCGCACACGCTGTCGTTCCCGAACGCGCTGCGCGCCGCGCTGCGCGAGGACCCCGACTACATCCTCGTCGGCGAAATGCGCGACCTCGAGACCATCCGGCTCGCGCTCACCGCCGCCGAGACGGGCCACCTCGTGTTCGGGACCCTGCACACGAGCTCGGCCGCCAAGACCATCGACCGCATCATCGACGTGTTCCCCGCCGCGGAAAAGGACATGGTCCGCGCGATGCTCTCCGAATCGCTGGTCTGCGTGATCGCGCAGACGCTGCTCAAGACCAAGGACGGCCAGGGCCGGATCGCGGCGCACGAGATCATGATCGGCACCCCCGCGATCCGCAACCTCATCCGCGAGAACAAGGTCGCGCAGATGTACTCGGCGATCCAGACCAGCCAGGCCGCCGGGATGCAGACGCTCGACCAGTGCCTGGTCGAGCTGGTTCGTCGCAACATCGTGTCGATCGCCGAGGCGCGCAACCGCGCCGCGAACAAGGACCTCTTCGTCGGCTGACCGCCCCGCCCACGGCGGAAGGAGCAAGAAAACCATGGAAGCCGAACGCGCCACCAAATTCATCCACGAACTGCTCGAGCTGCTGGTCAAGCAGAAGGGCTCCGACCTGTTCATCACCGCGGGCTTCCCGCCGGCGGTGAAGGTCGACGGCAAGATCTCGCCGGTGTCGAAGACCGCGCTGTCGCCGCAGCACACCATCGAGCTCGTGCGCAGCGTGATGAACGACAAGCAGGCCTCGGAGTTCGAGTCGACCAAGGAGTGCAACTTCGCGATCAGCCCCCCGGGCGTGGGCCGCTTCCGCGTCAACGCGTTCGTCCAGCAGTCGCGCGTGGGCATGGTGCTGCGCACGATCACGACCGAGATCCCGAAGTTCGAGGAGCTGGGCCTGCCGCCGGTGCTGAAGGACGTGATCATGTCCAAGCGCGGCATCATGCTGTTCGTCGGCGCCACGGGCTCCGGCAAGTCGACGTCGATGGCCTCGCTGCTGGGCTACCGCAACGAGAACAGCTTCGGCCACATCATCACCATCGAGGACCCGATCGAGTTCGTCCACGAGCACCGCAACTGCATCCTGACCCAGCGCGAGATCGGCGTCGACACCGACAGCTGGATGATCGCGCTGAAGAACACGCTGCGGCAGGCGCCCGACGTCATCCTCATCGGCGAGGTGCGCGAGCGCGAGACGATGGACTACGCGATCTCGTTCGCGGAAACGGGCCACCTCTGCCTCGCGACGCTGCACGCGAACAACACCAACCAGGCGCTCGACCGGATCATCAACTTCTTCCCCGAGGAGCGCCGGGCGCAGCTGCTGATGGACCTCTCGCTCAACGTCCGCGCCTTCGTCGCGCAGCGGCTGATCCCCCGCCGCGACGGCCGCGGCCGCGTCCCGGCGGTCGAGGTGCTGCTGAACTCGCCGCTGATCTCCGACCTGATCTTCAAGGGCGACGTCGGCGGCATCAAGGAGATCATGAAGAAGTCGCGCGAGCTCGGCATGCAGACCTTCGACCAGTCGCTGTTCGAGCTCTACGAGGCCGGCCTCATCAGCTACGAGGATGCGCTGCGCAACGCCGATTCGCTGAACGACCTGCGGCTCGAGATCAAGCTGCACGGCAAGGAATCGAAGAACCGCAACATCTTCTCGGGCCTCGGCAACCTCGACATCGTGCCCGAATCGTCCAACAACACCCCGGCGTCGAACCTCAGCCGGCTCTGACCGGCCGGCGCGACGCCGGCCGCGCGGCCCCGGCGGCCGGCGCCGGGCCCGCCCCCCGGTCGAGCGCCGAGCCGCGGCGAGGGGTTCCGGCGTGCCATAATCGGCGTCCCGCCACCCCCCTCGCCGGCCGCCCGGCACGACCATGTCCGGCCTCGACGCCACCACCCCGCTGCCCACCGACATCAAGCTGCACCAGGCCTCGCGCGTGCTCGAAATCGCGTTCGACGACGGCTCGCACTTCCGGCTGTCCTACGAGTTCCTGCGCGTCCATTCGCCGTCGGCCGAGGTGCGCGGCCACGGCCCGGGCCAGGAAACGCTGCAGACCGGGAAGCGCGACGTCGCGATCAAGGAGGTCGAGTCGGTCGGGCACTACGCGATCCGACCGACGTTCTCCGACGGCCACGACACGGGGATCTATTCGTGGGACTACCTCCACGACCTCGGCAAGCGCCACGACGAACTCTGGCAGCGCTACCTCGCGCGGCTCGCCGAGGCGGGCGCCAGCCGCGACCCGGCATGAGGATGCAGGAACGGCGATGAGCGATTCGACGCATTTCGGCTACGAGAACGTCCCGGTCGAGGACAAGGCGAAGCGCGTGCGCGGCGTCTTCGACTCGGTGGCCGGCAAGTACGACCTGATGAACGACGTGATGTCGGCGGGGCTGCACCGGCTGTGGAAACGCTTCGCCGTCAACGCGACGGGCCTGCGCGAAGGTGCGCGCGTGCTCGACCTCGCCGGGGGCACCGGCGACCTCGCGCGGCTGTTCGCCGACCGCGTCGGCCCCGGCGGCGAGGTGATCCTCACCGACATCAATCACGCGATGCTCGCGGTCGGCCGCGACCGGATGATCGACGCCGGACGCCCGCTGCCGGCTGTCCAGTGCGACGCCGAGAAGCTGCCGTTCCCCACCGGCCATTTCGACGGCGTGTCGATCGCCTTCGGCCTGCGCAACGTCACCCACAAGGAAGCGGCGCTCGCCGAAATGCGGCGGGTGCTGAAGCCGGGCGGCGTCGCGGCGGTGCTCGAATTCTCGAAAGTGTGGGAGCCGCTCAGGCCCGCGTACGACTGGTACAGCTTCAACGTGCTGCCGCGCCTCGGGCGCCTGATCGCCAGGGACGACGCGAGCTATCGCTATCTCGCCGAATCGATCCGCATGCACCCTGACCAGGCCGCGCTGAAGGCGATGATGGAACAAGCGGGCTTCGACCGGGTCGAAGTCCACAACCTCGCCGCGGGCGTGGTCGCCCTGCACCTCGGCTACGCCTGCTAGAGCGGGGACACCGGAGCAATAGCCATGAAACGAACCTGGATTCTCGCCACCGCGGCCGTCGCCGCGCTGACGTTCTCGACCATCGACATCGCCGATGCCGCCCGGATGTCCGGCGGCCGCAGCTTCGGCGCCCAGCGCCAGAGCGTGGCGCCGCCGGCGGCGACGCCCCCGGCCGCCGCGACCGTTCCGGGCGCCGCGGCCAACCCGGTGATGCCGGCGCAACCCGGCGCCGCGATGGCCAAGCAGGCGGCGCCCGCCGCCGCCGCGGGCGCCGCGAAGTCGGGGATGTCCCGCTGGATGGGCCCGCTCGCCGGCCTCGCCGCCGGCCTGGGCATCGCCGCGCTGCTGTCGCATTTCGGCCTGTCGGAGGCGTTCGCCGGGTTCCTGATGCTGGCGCTGATCGTCCTCGCCGTCATCGTGGCGCTGCGGTTCCTGCTCGCGCGCCGCGCTCCGCCGACGAAGCAGCCGCTGCAGTACGCCGGCCCCAGCGGGCTCGGCACGGTTCCCGCCGGCTACGAAACGCAGGCCCCGCCCACCTGGGGCGGCGCCACGCCGAAGGCCGATGCGCCGGTGTCGGGCGGCGCGACCGCGGCTGCGGCGCCGGCCGCGCGGGCGCTGCCGCCGGGCTTCGACGCCGCCGGGTTCGTCAGCCAGGCGAAGCTGCAGTTCCGCAAGCTGCAGGCGGCGTACGACAAGGGCGACCGCGCCGAACTCGCCGACGTCATGACCGAGGAAATGCTCGCCGAGATCGGCCGCGACCTCGACGCGCGGGGCGTTCATGCCGCCAGCGAAGTCGTCAGCATCGACGGCCAGGTGCTCGAAGTGACGACCGAGGGCGGCCGTCATTGGGCCAGCGTCCGCCTGTACGGCCTGATGCGCGAGGACGGCGCCGCGCAGCCCACGTCGTTCGACGAGGTCTGGCACCTGTCGAAGCCGGTCGACGGTCGCAGCGGCTGGCTGCTGTCGGGCATCCAGCAACTCGAGCCGGCCTGACGCGGCGACGGGAAGCGGCGGAGGCGCGGGGTCATGCGGCATCCGGTCGGCGAGCTCGCCAATCGCGCGCTGGAGCGCGAGGCCTGGGCGCGCGAGCGCCTCGCCGCGCACGCCGGCCGACGGGTAACCCTCGCCGTCGGGCCGTTCGTCGCGCCCTTCGCCATCGACGCCTCGGGCCTGATCGACGCCGAGCCGGCGCCGGGCGCCCCCGACCTGCGGCTGTCGGTCTCGCCGCTGACGCTGCCGGCCTTCCTCGCCGCGCCGGCGCGCTGGGACGAGTTCGTCGTCGCCGAGGGCGATGCGGAGGTCGCCGCGACCTTCAAGGATCTCGCACTGACGCTGCCGTGGTTCGTCGAGCAGGCGTTCTCGAGCGTGCTCGGCCCCGCGATCGGCCAGCGCGCCGCGGACGCCGGGCGACGGCTGCTGGGCTTTCCCGAATACGTGTCGGAGCGGCTCGGCGACAGCGTCGCGAGCTACGCCCGCGACGAGGCCGGCCTCCTGGCGCGCGGCGACGAGGCGCGCGTGTTCGCCGCGGAGGCCGCGAAGCTCGCGACGCGCGTCGACGCGCTGGCCGAGCGCCTCGACGCGCTCGAAGCGCGGCTGCCGCGCCTCGCGGCGGTGCGCTGACGCGTCGTCGCCCGGGGTCGAAGTCAGCGGTCGAGGTACAGCGGGTCGACGTCGGCGGTCGGCGTCATCGCGACATCCCCGATCGACATCACCGGCGCGACCGCACGATGCGAACCCGGCCGCTTGCGCTGGCATCGGTCGCGCAAACGCGATAAGTTAGGCGCCGCGGCCCGCGGCCCGTGACTCGATAGCAGTCGCGCGCGGGCCGTGCCGCTTTGCCGCGCCGCCCGATGCCGAAGCCCGCCACCTCGCCCCCGTCCGCGCGCCCCTCGTCGCCGTCCCCGCGTCCTGCGGCGCCGCCGCTCGCCAAGTTCAGCCGGCCGCGCCTGTACCACGTCACCCGCCGCGAGCGGCTGTTCCGCGCGCTCGATGCCGCGCGCGCACATCCGATCGTCTGGATCGCCGGCGCGCCCGGTGCCGGCAAGTCGACGCTGGTGGCGAGCTACGTCGAGGCACGCAAGGCGCCGGGCATCTGGTTCCAGGCCGATGCCGGCGACGCCGACCCCGGCACCTTTTTTCACTACCTGCGAATCGCCGCCGAGGACGTCGCGGGACGGCGGGCGAAGGCGGCCGCTGCGCTGCCGCGCTACGGCGCCGAGTACGCGCACGACCTGCCGGCGTTCACCCGCCGCTTCCTGCGCGAGTTCTTCGCGCTGTTCCCCGAAGACTCGATGTTCGTCGTCGACAACTTCCACGAGGCGCCGGGCGATCCGGCGTGGCGCGTCGCGTTCGCCGAGGGGCTGCGCGAGATACCCGCCGGCGACACGCTGGTGTTCCTGTCGCGGACCCCGCCGCCGCCGGAGATGGCGCGCCTGGTCGCCGACCAGTCGATCGTGCAGATCGACGGCCACGCGCTGCGCTTCGAACCCGACGAGGCGCGCGCGATGATCGACGGGCACGCGCTGGACCCCGCCGCCGGCGAGGCGATCCTGCGCGCGTCCGACGGCTGGGCCGCGGGACTGGCAAGGCGTCGCGCACGCTTTCTGCCACTGGTTATAGTAAAAGCTCAGCAAATTTGCTTCATCTCCTGGCCGCTCGGCCAGATAAGGCTCCAAATCATAATAAAGCTTCGCCCAGATTACATCCGGCAATTGATCCACATTTTGGGGTGATTTTTTATACCGTTCTCTGAAATCCTCTCTGATCCGTTCATCCATCCATAAAGCTTTTATCATTTCATCTTCACTCAGGCCATATCTTGCCAGCGCCAGGAACGATGTGCTGCGATCTACCATTGGTCTCCCGTGCTTATCGTTCTCTGAAATCCGATCCAGCATGACGTGCATCAATTCCTTGACTGAATCTGATAATTTTTGCGCGGGAGTGTAAGAGCGCCACTGGCTGGTTTCGGTGAAAGCAAGACGCAAAAATAGCGGCGAGCTGTTTATTCTTGAGGCCTGCAATAGTTCTTCGCGTTGGTCCGGGGACAGCGTCCTATGCAACTCATTGAACAGGTGATCTATCAACTGGATGCTTTCGCTCTCATACAATCCCGGCACGTTTAAAAAAATGGCGTCAGGGATAGACTCCTGAATCGAGGAAAGCATCACGCCATCAGAGACGGATACTATCATCGCAACATCAGGAGGCAGCGATTTTGGCAGCCAGCCCAAGTTGCGTCCTTCAGGATCGCTCAATTGATCCAGAGCATCCCAAATAATGGCAACAGGCTGCCGTTCCGATGCCAGCTTTAAGGCATCCTGGAATTTTTGCAGTAGCAAAGCATAATCATTTACAGTCCAATTACTCTTGAGGTCATTTTGTCCATTAAGCTGATCAAGGGCTTCGCAAGCGCTGTGTAAGAGATCCCGGCTCCGCGATGACTGCGGAGTAAGCCCAAGAAAACGTATAAAAGCGAAGCGATTTTGATTTATTTTTCTCGCCATCGCAGCCAGGGCGGATTTGCCAGCTCCTGATTTGCCGTGAAGAACGAGCATCTTGCCCTGGGGTTTTTCGAGATAGTCTGCGATGCGCGTCAACAGATCACTTCTGCCGACGAAAAAGCGGATATGTTCATCGGCTTTGGCGTTGTGGATGTGGGTTTCCCTGGCACTGGAGGGAATTTTAGTTGATGAGGTCATATCAGCAAGAATAGAGCCTGCCAATCTGCGCCATACCGCTTCGCATAGTGTATCTTCTTCGGGGGGCTTGTTCAGCAGGAGCAGACTTTCTTCCAGAGTATCCGGTAACTGGCCAATATGAGATTGAGAGGGGCCATTGCCTGTCCAGTCGGCCTGAAAATCCAGGCACTTGTCTCCGAGTGAACTGCGCAATCGGTCCATCAAGGCTGTTATCTGCTTGTAAGCATCAACATCATGGTTGTCATTCTCATCAAAGTCCAGATAATCCCGAGCCAAAGTCGAGCGGGGCATGCCTTTTATTTGACGGAAATAGCAGGCGACATGATTCTGCGCTTCAGGAGCGTCGAATAAGCCTGTATAGATCTCCCTGCTCTGTCACAGATGCAGTATACCGGATACGACATCGCTCCTCCAGACTTTGCGCAGAATGGGCCAATATATTGTGCATTTTTTTTTCAAGGCGATCCCACTCCCGTTGATTAACATAAATGCCGCTTCGCGGTTGGAGCAGATACACGGGCGGGATTGCGTTTGAATCAAGCCTGTACCATCCCTGCTCATCAGATCCAGCGTTTTCCTGCCAATGCAGCAGCTGGTGATCTCGGGCCGATAGCCTTTGTTCGATAATTTCCATCTCCCGAAAGGGGATGATCGAAGGCACCGGGCGCCAGCCGTAGCGTTCGCCTAATAGAATGACAAAATTCAATTGAGGGCTAATTTGCTGGCATCGGCGAATTTCATTCAAACATATATTCGTTGTCTCTTGAGACAGGCTGGCTTCTTCACTAATTCCCCAACGGAGATCGATTGGTTGAAATCGGGCGCCATAACGGAAACAGAGTTCTTTCAAACGGGGAAAAACCCATTGATGTAAGGCAGAGCGTTCGGCACTTAGATCGGCAAAGGTCGAACAAAAAAAGACCCGAAATGTTTTAGAGACACTTGGCATGGCGCTTAATACCTTTGCATGAGGAGTAGATCGGCCATCTTGTTAGCTGCCTTGGCTGCTGCACTTATGATCTTTTGGACGGGCAAAAAAAAGCGCAATCCAGCTCATTTCATGAACTCAATTGCGCACTTCTTCCACGTCAGGCCCCCTCCTCTCTAGAAAAAGCGGCTTCAATTTTTAACATGTTACAAAAATCAACAGTTAGATGCAAGCGAAAACAGTGCCGGGAGCGAGTGCATAATCGGCCCCAATTCCGAGACGGCACAAAATCAACATTCTTCATCAGCCGCTTGATTTTTCTCCCTTGATCGGGCATTTCCTGGATAGATAGAAAGCACAAGCGATTCATCCATTATATAATGAAAATCAAGCCCTTACGTAATCTACTCGAGTTGCTGCTGCCGCGATTTATCATGCCGCCAATGAGCTATCAGACCTATCAGATCGTCCAGCGCAATCGCAGCAGGCGCTGATTCAGTCGATCATTCAGCAGCAGGCAGCCGTTAGGCCTCCGTCAACCTGATCTTCCTTCATCCTTGTTTCGCCATT
>CAWHJY010000025.1:0-212307 GCA_963829775.1 uncultured beta proteobacterium
CGCGCTGCGCCATACTTCGGAGTTTCCCCATGCCCCTCGACCACTCCATGGACGACCAGAAAAGCAAGGCCCTCAGCGCCGCCCTGGCGCAGATCGAAAAGCAGTTCGGCAAGGGCTCGATCATGAAAATGGGCGAGTCGCAGGTCCAGAACGACCTCCAGGTGGTCTCCACCGGGTCGCTCGGCCTCGACATCGCGCTCGGCGCCGGCGGCCTGCCGCGCGGCCGCGTCGTCGAGATCTACGGTCCGGAATCGTCGGGCAAGACCACGCTGTGCCTGCAGGTCGTCGCCGAGGTCCAGAAGGCCGGCGGCACCGCGGCGTACATCGACGCCGAGAACGCGCTCGACCCCGTCTACGCCGGCAAGCTGGGCGTCGACGTCGGCAACCTCCTCATCTCGCAGCCGGACACCGGCGAGCAGGGCCTCGAGATCGCCGACATGCTGGTCCGCTCCGGCGGCATCGACATCGTCGTCATCGACTCGGTGGCGGCACTCGTGCCCAAGGCCGAGATCGAGGGCGAGATGGGCGACCAGCTCCCGGGCCTGCAGGCGCGGCTGATGAGCCAGGCGCTGCGCAAGCTCACCGCCAACATCAAGCGCGCCAACACGCTGGTCATCTTCATCAACCAGATCCGGATGAAGATCGGCGTGATGTTCGGCAGCCCCGAAACCACGACCGGCGGCAACGCGCTCAAGTTCTACGCGTCGGTCCGTCTCGACATCCGCCGCATCGGCGCCATCAAGCGCGGCGAGGAAGTCGTCGGCAACGAGACCCGCGTCAAGGTCGTCAAGAACAAGATTGCACCGCCGTTCCGCGAGGCGCTGTTCGACATCCTCTACGGCGAGGGCATCTCGCGCGAAGGCGAGATCATCGAGCTCGGCGTCACCCACCGGATCATCGACAAGTCCGGCGCCTGGTACGCCTACAACGGCGAGAAGATCGGCCAGGGCAAGGACAACACGCGCGAGTTCCTGCGCGAGCATCCCGAGATGGCGCGCGAGATCGAGGCCAAGATCCGCGCCGCGGTCGGCGTCCCGGCGCCCGGCGCGCTGCGCGCCAAGGGCGAGCCGCCGGCGCCGATCGAGGAATAGGCCCCAACCGGCCCCCGCCCGCGCGTGGGCGCTGCGCCGCGCACGCTGAAGCAGCGCGCCATCGCCCACCTGGCGCGGCGCGAGTACCCGCGCGCCGAGCTGCGCGCGCGGCTGCTCGCCACCGGCGCCACGGCGGCGGAGGTCGACCCGCTGCTCGACGAACTAGCCGCCTCGGGCTTCCTGTCCGACGCCCGGTTCGCGCAGGGCGTCGTCCGGCAGAAGGCCGGCGGTTACGCGCGCCGCGCCATCGCCCGCACGCTGAAGGAGAAAGGTGTTGGCGACGAGGCCGCGCGCGACGCGCTGGCCGCCATCGATCCCGCCGACGAGCTCGCGCAGGCGACCGCCCTCTGGCAGCGCCGCTTCGGCGCGCCCCCCGCCGACGACCGCGAGAAGGCACGCCAGCTGCGCTTCCTGCTGTCGCGCGGCTACGGTCCCGGCATCGCGTTCAAGGTGCTGCGCGCGGCGGGGGCGCGGGTTGACGACGAAGGCTGAAGCGGCGGCGCACATGATTCGAGGTCCGCGCGCGCCCGGAGTAATATTTCCCCGGGGGCGCCTGGGCGGTATTCGGAGCATCGATTGGTTCCTGCGGGCGGGATGATGGTGTCAACGTCGCTGGTCGACCGGCGGATAGGCTCATTCGGTTCCAAGGGCCACACACTTGCCCTGTTGGCGGGTCGATTGCGTCATGCACAGTTGCCGGCGCAGGTGCTAATTGGCGCCTGGGAATGGGAGCGGGATCCCGAAGCGGTACTGTCGCGCATCCGCGACGAACTTGGCCGGGTCCGGCTCGCAGTGCGCAGCAGCGCCCGGGACGAAGACTCACTCGCCCAATCGAATGCCGGCCACTATCGAAGTTGCTTGCATGTTCCGAGTTGGGATGCCGATGCGTTGAATGACGCAATCGCCACCGTGATTGCGGGCTACGACGACCATGCTTGAAGTGGTCGCCGATCGGGGCGCCGGGTTGGGAATTGGGCGCGAGGACTTGTCGTACCTCCGGATCGATGACCTGCTCGCACTTGTTTCGCAGACCGACCTGCGCGCGGCTCCGCGCGTGCGCAACGCGATCGAGGCCGGCAAGGCGACATTTCACGCAACGGACGCAGTCAGGCTGAGCCCGTTGATCGCTCACCCGCAGGAGGTGTATTGCTTCTCCCAATCGGCATCGATGCCGAATTTTGTCGGATCCGGGCGCGTCCGTGCGCCGGTCGCGCTGCTCGAACCCGGGGACAGGATGACCAGCGTGCGTGGCCGGGTCGTGGTGGTCGAATGCGCCGATCCTGGTTTCGACTGGATCTTCGCCCAAGGGGCGGCGGGGCTCGTCACGCAGTACGGCGGCCCGAATTCGCACATGGCGGTCCGTTGCGCCGAGCTTGGCCTGCCCGCGGCGCTGGGGTGCGGCGAACCACTCTATCGTCGAATCAAGGGCGGCGCTGAAGTGCTCCTCGACTGCGAAGCACGGATGCTCGAGCCGATCGTCCGCACCTGGACGGAAGCCCAATGCGCCTGGGGCTGACCCAGCGGGTGGTGCGGGAGACACGCCACGGGGAATCCCGCGACGCGCTCGCGCACGACTGGGGCGGCTTCATGCATGCGGCGTTGCCGGAGTGTGTGTGGCTGCCGGTTCCCAACCTCGGCGCCGGCGCGGTTCGGTTCCTGGACTCGTGGGGACTGGATGGGCTGATTTTCACGGGTGGGGACGATCCGAACGACGGCGCACGCGCGCAGACCGAATCCGCGCTGCTTTCGACGGCCCGGCAACGCGGCATGCCGGTCTTCGGCGTGTGCCGGGGAATGCAGCAGTTGCAGCTGCACTTCGGCGGCGACCTGACGAGCTGTCCTGTCGACGAGCATGTCGGGCGCCGACATACGGTCATGTTCAACTCGAGCGCGTCGGAGTTCGGCGTCGAGGCGGCGGCGCGTGAGGTCAACTCGTTTCACCGATGGGGAATCGCGCCGGAGCAGTTGGCCGAACAACTCTGCGCGCTTGCGCTGACCCGTGACGGTTGGGTCGAGGCGGTGTCGGCGAGGTCGCACCGACTGGCCGGGGTGATGTGGCACCCCGAGCGCGAATGCCCGATCCATCACGGTGACACGACGTTGATTCGCCGGTTCTTCGGATTGCCGGACACTAATGCCGCTCGCCTGGGACTATAGCGGTCTCGCCTCGAACTACGACAAGCGACCGGGGTACCCGGCCGCCGCTTGGACGCGGCTTGCTTCCAGGGCAGGACTCCAGCCGGGGGTGCCGATTGCGGACATCGGCGCCGGAACGGGCAAGTTGACGCGCGTCCTGCTCGAACACGGCTATCGCGTCACCGCCATCGAGCCCAACGTCGAGATGAGGCGCTTGGGCACGATGAACACCTCCGACTTCGTGCCGACCTGGGTCGACGCGACTGCCGAAGCGACCGGTCTGCCCGCTGCCTGCGTCCAGGCAGCGCGGCAGCCCACCATCCATGGCGACAGACGTTGCCCGCCCTGACGCCGGGGCGCGAGTTTTCGTTCGCTTCCCGCCCGGTTCCACGGTTCAGTCACCGATGGCCTGCTGACCTCGTCGGGACCACCCCCTTGATTATTTTCGTGCGCGATCCGCGCGATGCGCTCTACTCGGAGTGGCGGCGTCAGGTGAGAAACGGGGGGGCCGCGGCGGCGTCGACCTTCCGGGCGTTCGTCCACAGTCCCTACTATCATCATCCGTTCTCCTTCGCCGACTATCTCGTGCGGTTCCTCGGCTCCTGGCGCGACGTTCTCGACACGCGACCGTCGTTGGTGGTTCGCTACGAGGACTACCGGACGGCGCCGCTGGCCACGCTGGAGCGTGCCGCGCGGTTTCTCGGCATCGGCGCGAATGCAACGCTTCTGGCCGCGGCCGTTTCGCGTTCCGATGTTTCGGTACTGCAACGGATCGAGCGCGAACTGGCTGCCAAGGGCCAACTCGATCGACAGTTCAATCGCAGGGGCATGGCCTTCGAGCATCGGCAGTCCTATACGCGGGAGATGCACCTCACGCTCCGTGGGAAATTCGAACCCCTCTGCCAATGGCTGGGCTACAAGGTCGTCTAGCAGGGACGCCGGCTTCGATGACCTGGCCGAGCGGGGCCGCGCGGATCGCCGCGGTGCGGCCGAAGGTTCGCCCCGTGGCGGCGAAACCCGAGTGAATCGTCCCGATTTGGCGCACCCCCCGCTTCCCGCGTAAAATCAACGGCTTTGCCGAACGGCCGCGCACATCTGCGCCGGCCGGGCCAACCCGGAATGGTTTCGCGCATGACCGCCAACGAGATTCGCAGCAAGTTCCTGCAGTTCTTCGCCGACCGTGGCCACACCATCGTGCCGTCGTCGTCGCTGGTGCCCGGCAACGACCCGACGCTGCTGTTCGTCAACTCCGGCATGGTCCAGTTCAAGGACGTGTTCCTCGGCGTCGACCAGCGGCCGTACAAGCGCGCGACGTCGTCGCAGCGCAGCGTGCGCGCCGGCGGCAAGCACAACGACCTCGAGAACGTCGGCTACACGGCGCGGCACCACACGTTCTTCGAGATGCTGGGCAACTTCAGCTTCGGCGACTACTTCAAGCGCGACGCCGTCCGCTACGCCTGGGAGCTGCTGACGACCGCCTACGGGCTGCCCGCGGACAAGCTCTGGGTCACCGTCTACATCGACGACGACGAGGCCTACGACCTGTGGGCCAACGACGTCGGCGTGCCGAAGGAGCGGATCGTCCGCATCGGCGACAACAAGGGCGCCAAGTACGCCTCCGACAATTTCTGGCAGATGGCCGACACGGGTCCCTGCGGGCCGTGCTCGGAAATCTTCTACGACCACGGGCCCGAGGTCTGGGGCGGCCCGCCGGGGTCGCCGGAGGCCGACGGCGACCGCTACATCGAGATCTGGAACCTGGTGTTCATGCAGTTCGACCGCCAGAAGACCGGCGACACGTTCACGATGACGCCGCTGCCGAAGCCCTGCGTCGACACCGGCATGGGCCTCGAGCGCCTCGCCGCGGTGCTGCAGCACGTCCACTCGAACTACGAGATCGACCTGTTCCAGGACCTGATCCGCGCCGCCGTGCGCGAGACCGGCGCGCAGGACTACCTGTCGCCGAGCCTGCGCGTCATCGCCGACCACATCCGCGCCTGCGCGTTCCTGATCGTCGACGGCGTCATCCCGTCGTCGGACGGCCGCGGCTACGTCCTGCGCCGGATCATCCGCCGCGCCATTCGCCACGGCTACAAACTCGGGCAGAAGCGGCCGTTCTTCCACCAGCTGGTCGAGGATCTCGACCGCCAGATGGGCGACGCGTATCCGGAACTGCGCCGCGACAAGCTCCGCGTCGCGCAGATCCTCAAGGCCGAGGAGGAGCGCTTCGGCGAGACGCTCGAGAACGGCATGAAGCTGCTCGAGCAGGCGCTGGCCGACGGTCGCCGCACGCTCGACGGCGACACCGCGTTCGCGCTGTACGACACCTTCGGCTTCCCGCTCGACCTGACTGCCGACGTCTGCCGCGAGCGCGACATCGCCGTCGACGAGGCCGGCTTCGAGAAGGCGATGACCGCGCAGCGCGACCGTGCGCGCGCCGCGTCGCAGTTCAAGATGGGCGAGAAGCTGGATTACGAGGGGGTCAAGACGGCGTTCCACGGCTACGACACGCTGTCGCACGAAGGGCGCGTCACGGCGCTGTACCGCGACGGCACGCCGGTCGCCTCGCTCACCACGGGCGAGCGCGGCGTCGTCGTGCTCGACCACACGCCGTTCTACGCCGAGTCGGGCGGCCAGGTCGGCGACCGCGGCGAGCTGTCGAAGAGCGGCGTGTGCCTGACGCTCTTCGCCGTCGACGACACGCAGAAGGTCCAGCCGGATGTCTTCGGGCACCTGGGCGAGGTGAAGACCGGAGAGCTCAAGGTCGGCGACACCGTCGCGGCCGAGGTCGACCACGCGGCGCGCGCGCGCACCGTGCGCAACCACAGCGCGACGCACCTGATGCACAAGGCGCTGCGCGAGGTGCTCGGCACGCACGTCCAGCAGAAGGGGTCGCTGGTCGACCCCGACAAGACGCGCTTCGACTTCGCGCACCACGCGCCGATGACCGACGACGAGATTCGCCGCGTCGAGGCGATCGTCAACCGCGAGATCGTCGGCAACGCGGCGACGCAGGCGCGCGTCATGCCGATCGACGAGGCGCAGAAGGTCGGCGCGATGATGCTGTTCGGCGAGAAGTACGGCGACGAGGTCCGCGTGCTCGACATCGGCAGCTCGCGCGAGCTCTGCGGCGGCACGCACGTGACGCGCACCGGCGACATCGGGTTCTTCAAGATCGTCGGCGAGGGTGGCGTGGCCGCCGGCATCCGCCGCGTCGAGGCGGTGACCGGCGACAACGCGCTCTCGTGGGTGCAGGCGCAGGAAGCGCAGCTCGCCGGCGCCGCCGCGGCGCTGAAGGCGCCCGCCGCCGAGATCGAGGCGCGGATCGCGCAGCTGATCGAGCAGGCGAAGGCCGCCGAGAAGGAAGTCGCGAAGCTCAAGGGCAAGCTCGCCGCGGGATCGCTCGACGACGTGCTGGCGGCGGCGCTGTTCAACATCGGCGACGTCAAGCTCGTCGCCGCGCGCATCGACGACGCCGACGCCGGCATGCTGCGCGACGCGCTCGACAAGGCGAAGGAGCGCGTCGGCAGCGGCGTCGTGCTGCTCGCCTCGGTCGTCGACGGCAAGGTGGCGCTGGTCGCCGGCGTCACCAAGGACCTCGTCGGACGCTTCAAGGCGGGCGACGTCGTCAACGCCGCGGCGAAGGAAGTCGGCGGCAAGGGCGGCGGCCGGCCCGACATGGCGCAGGCGGGCGGCACCGATCCGACGCGGCTGCCGGAGGCGCTGATGGCGGCGCGCGCGTACGTCGAGGCGCGCGTCAAGGCCGGGTGAACGGTCGCCGGATCCGTTGAACTCGTGCCGGGCGGGGCGCGTCCAACGCAGGGCGCCCGGCCGGGCGCCGTCAACCCCGGCGCCGCGGGTCACCGACCGGGCGCCGATCGATCGAGGAGCATCGCCATGCCGTCCATTCGTTCGCTGGTCCCGACTCGCCCCGCCCCGGCCGGATGGGCGCTGGCCCGGGCCCTGGCTGTGGTCGCGGCCCTGGCCGTGGCCGTCCCCGCGTACGCCCACCACGGCTGGAGCGAGTACGACTCGAGTCAGGCGCTGACGCTGACCGGCACCATCGCGGACTCGGGCTACGAGCACCCGCACGGCTTCATCAGGCTGGCGGTGCCGGGCAAGACCTGGATCGCGGTGCTGGCGCCGCCGTCGCGGATGGAAGCGCGCGGCCTCGACAAGGCGCTGCTCAAGCCGGGGACGACGGCGACCGTCGTCGGCTACCCGAACCGCGACAAGCCCGAGGAAATGCGCGCCGAGCGCATCACCGTCGGCGGCAAGACCGTCGAGCTGCGGTGACCGCGGCGTCCGCCGTCCGCTGACCCCGCGCCGGCTCTTCGTGGTCGACCCCGCGTTCCTGCACCAGCTCGGCGCGCCGATCCGGCAGTCGCTGTGGCTGTTCCCGGCGCTGGAGACGCTGCACATCCTGGGCTTCGCGCTGCTCTACGGCTCGGTCGCGATCGTCGACCTGCGGCTGCTGGGACTCGGCCGCGGCCTGTCCGCGGCGCGGCTCGCCGCGCACGCGCTGCCGTGGACGAAGGGCGCGTTCCTGCTGATCGTGCCCTCGGGCCTGGCGATGTTCGTCGGGCCACGTCGACGATTACCTGACGAGCCCCGTGTTCGGCGTCAAGATGACGCTGCTGGCGGCGGGCATCGCCAACGCGGCGGCGCTCCACCGCGGTCCGCTGCGCAGTGTCGCCGCGTGGGACGTCGACGCGATGCCGCCGTTGCGCGTGCGCATCGCCGCCGCGCTGTCGCTGCTGCTGTGGACCGGCGTCATCGTCTGCGGTCGCCTGATCGCCTATCTGTGAGGATGCCATGAGCCTTCGCCCCGGAATCGACGTGACGAGCCTGAATCAGCGCGGCATCGGACGGCTGCCGGGGCTCTTCGGGTTCCGCGTGATGGCGCTGGAACAGGGCATGCTGGTGGCCGAGCTCGACGTGCGGCACGACCTGCTCGCGCCCAACGGCTTCCTGCACGCGGCGACCGTGATCGCGCTCGCCGACACCGCCTGCGGCTACGGCTGCATCGCGCACCTGCCGAAGGGCGCGGACAACTTCACCACCGTCGAGCTCAAGTCCAACTTCCTGGGCACCGCCCGCGACGGCACGATCGCCTGCGTGGCGCGGCCCGCGCACCTCGGCAACACGACGCAGGTGTGGGATGCCGTCGTCTCGCGCCGCGTCGACGGCCGCACGATCGCGCTGTTCCGCTGCACGCAGATGGTGCTCTGGCCCAAGGCCGGAACCTGACCGTCTCGCGGCCGGCTCCTGCCCGCCGTCGGCCGTCCGGCCGATAGGCGCCGACGCTCGTTGCCCCTACAGTGGGCTCGTCCGCGGGACGCTGCCCGTTGCGTCGACCGTCCCGGTTGCCCCCCGGCGGCACGCCCGGGCGCGGTCCCGCGGATGTTGTCGCGCCCGCCATGCTTCCCTTCGCCCTGCTCGCGTTTTCCGCCGGCGTCGTGCTGCTGCAGTTCCAGCCGACGCTGCCGCCGCCGGCGCCGTGGCTCGCCGGCGGCGCCGGCGCGCTCGTCGTCGCGATGCTGTTCCGCGGCGGGATTCGCGGCGTCGGCACGTCGCGCGTGCGCGCCGCCGCCTCCGCTGCCGCACCACCACCGCCACCACCGCCGGCACCGCCGCGGCCACCGCCGCTGCCACCGCCGCCATCGCCGCCATCGCCGGCGCGCTGGCGCTGGGCTTCGGCTACGCCGCATTGCGGGCCGAAGTCCGGCTCGCCGACGCGCTGCCGACCGAATGGGAAGGCGAGGACATCGTCGTCGTCGGCGTCGTCGACGACCTGCCGGTCGCCGGACCGCGGGGCACCCGCTTCGCGTTCGCCGTCGAGGCGGCGGAGACCCCGGGCGCGATCGTGCCCGCGCGCATCGCGCTCACCTGGTACCGGCAGGCGCCGCGTGGCGGCGCCATCGACGACGTGCCGGAGATCCGGGCGGGCGAACGCTGGCGGTTGCTCGTGCGGCTGAAGCGCCCCCACGGCAACGTCAACCCCGGCGGCTTCGACGTCGAGGCCTGGCTGCTCGAGCAGAACCTGCGCGCGACGGGCTACATCCGCACCGGCGAGGCGAACGACCGCGTCGACGCCTTTGCCGGCCGGCCGCGCGACCACGTGCAGCGCGCCCGTGCCGCCGTTCGCGCGCGCATCGAGGCCGCGCTCGACGGTGCGCCGCACGCCGGCGTGATCGTCGCGCTGGCGATCGGCGAGCAGCGCGCGATTCCGGAGCGGCAGTGGCAGGTGTTCAACCGGACCGGCATCGGGCACCTGATCAGCATTTCGGGGCTGCACGTCACCGCGTTCGCCGCGCTGGCCGGGGCGCTCGCGTTCGGGCTCGCGCGTCGCAGCGTGCGGCTGACGTCGCGCGTGCCGGCGCCCCGCGTGGCGGCGCTGGTCGGCACGCTGGCGGCCGCCGCGTACGTGCTGCTGGCCGGGGCGCAGGTGCCGGCGGTGCGCACGCTGCTGATGGTCGCGGTGGCCGCCGTGGGCCTCTGGCTGGCGCGGCCCGGTAGCGCGTCGCTGGTCTGGTTGTGGGCGCTGGTCGCGGTGCTGCTGTGGGATCCGTGGGCATCGCTGGGGCCGGGATTCTGGCTGTCGTTCGGCGCCGTGGGGCTGCTGCTCTACGCGGGCGCCGGCGCGGCTGGCGGCGCCGCCCGCCGCGTCGTGGCGCGGGCGACTCGGGGCCGGGCTCGCCGCGGCCGGACGCACGCAGGCTCTGGTGACCATCGGCCTCGTGCCGCTGTCGCTGGCGCTGTTCCAGCAGGTGTCGCTGGTGTCGCCGGTCGCGAACGCGTTCGCGATCCCGGTCGTCACGTTCGTCGTCGTCCCGCTCGCGTTGCTGGGCATCGTCGTTCCGCTGGCGGCGCCGTGGCAGGCGGCGCACGCGGTGTTCGCCGCGCTGATGGCGCCGCTGGAAGCGCTGGCGGCGCTCCCCGGCGCGGTCTGGCAGCAGCACGCGCCGCCGGGCTGGGCCGTCGCGGTCGCCGTCGCCGGCGTGGCGTGGATCGCGGCGCCGCGCGGTATCCCCGGACGCGCCGCGGCGCCGTTGCTGTTCCTGCCGCTGTTCGCGCTGCGACCCGAGCCGCCCGCGCCCGGAACTTTCGAACTCGCCGTGCTCGACGTCGGGCAGGGCCTGGCCGCGGTCGTGCGCACGCACCGGCACGCGCTGCTGTACGACGCCGGGCCGCGCTACACCGACGACGCCGATGCCGGCGGCCGCATCGTCGCGCCCTACCTGCGCACCGCCGGCATCCGCGCGCTCGACACGATGGTCGTTTCGCATCTCGACACCGACCACAGCGGCGGCGCGCGGACGCTGCTGCAGACGGTCCCGGTCGGCGAGCTGACGACGTCGGTGGCGGTCGACGCGGAGGTGCTGGGCGCGCGGCGCCGCGGCGTCGACCGGGGGAGGCGAGGAAGGCGACGGGGGCGAGCGCGGGAAAGCGGCTCGCGATGACCGCGAGACAGCGCGCCGACGGCGTCGCGCACCGCCGCTGCGAGCGCGGGCAGCGGTGGGAATGGGACGGCGTCCGCTTCGAGATCCTGCATCCGCCGGCCTCGTACTACCGGCTGCCGCGGATGAAGACCAACGATCTCTCGTGCGTCGTCCGCGTGAGTTCGGGCCATGGTCGCGCGCTGCTGGCCGGCGACATCGAGGCGCGGAGCGAAGCCGATCTCGTGCGCCACGACCGCGAGGGACTGCGCGCCGAGGTGCTGGTCGTGCCGCACCACGGTTCGATCACGTCGTCCACGCCGGCGTTCATCGGCGCGGTCGCGCCCGATGCCGCGGTGTTCACGCCCGGGTACCGCAATCGCTTCGGCCACCCGCGGCCCGAAGTCGTCGCGCGCTACGAGCAGTTCGGCGCGGCCCTGCACCGGACCGATCGCGACGGCGCACTGACGTTCGGCTTCACGCCGGGCGCCGGCCGCGCTCCGCGCGCCGAACGCAGCCACCGCGCGCGCTACTGGCGCGAGCCCGCGACCGCGGCGTCGCCGCTCGACTGAAGCGAGGCGCGCCCGTAGACTTGTCGTCGATGATCCGGACCTTCTTCGTGCTTGCCGTTCCCGCGGTCCTCGCCGTTGCCGTGGGCGGGTGGCCCGCGCCGGCGTTCGCCGGCGACAAGCAAGGCGACGGACCGCCGGAGGTGACGGTGTCGGTGGCGGTCGGTCCCGCGTTCCCGCTGGGAGCGGCGGCCGAGCGCTGGGCAACGCTGATCAGCGAACGCGTCGACAAGGCGTTCGCCGCCCGGCTTCATCCCGGCGCCTCGCTGGCGCAGCGCGATCCCGCGCGGGAGTTCGCCGCGCTGCAGACGGGCAAGGCCGATCTCGCCGTCGGGTCGTCGCTGCAATGGTCGGCGCAGCTGCCCGCGCTCGGCGTCTACGGCCTGCCCTGGCTCGCGCCGGGGACGAAGGAACTCGAAACGCTTGCCGCCGATGCGGCGCTGACCGCCGCGCTCGCGGCGAAGCTCGACGCCGCCGGGGTGACGCTGGTTGCGGTCGCGCCGCTGGGCTGGCGCGCGCTGGCGACGACGGCGCGCGCGATCAACGGCCCGGAGGACCTCAGGGGGTTGCGACTGCGCATCGCGCCGCTCGCCCATTCGCGCGACCTGATGCTGGCGCTCGAGGCCGCGCCGCAGGCGATGGGGTTTGCCGACGCGCAGGCTGCGTTCGCCAACGGGACGCTCGACGGGCAGGAGGCGATGCCGACGGTGCTTGCCGCGACCCGGATCAACGCGTCCGGGCAGCGGCACGTCGTCGACTGGCGCGCGGTCGCCGAAGTCATGGTGTTCGCCGTGCGCAACGAGGTCTGGCAGCGCTGGCCGGAAGCCACCCGGACGACGGTGCGCGCGGCGGCGGGCGAGGCCGCGCGCGCGGCGGCGGCGCTCGCGCGCGAGGAGGCGGCGCTGAAGCAGCTCGCGCAGTCCGGTGTCGCCGTCGTACGCACCACCGCGGCCGGGCACGCCGCGTTCCGGGACGCGGCGCGCCTCGTCGACGCGCGCTGGCGCGAGGCCATGGGCGCCGATGTCGCGGCCCTCGCCGGTACGGCATTGGGCGCCGGCGGAGCGGCGCGCTGGCGCACCGGCCGTCGCCCGCTAGCTGTGGAGCCTCGGCACGTTGTCCCCGGAGAGCTGGAGACGGTTGATGGGGGGAAGGCCGTCAGGTGCGGCGGCGGCCCAGCCGCACCGCGGTCTCGCCGAGCTTCGGGCGCCGCGTGGGCATGATCAGCACGCAGTCGTCGTAGGGCGTCCGGACTTCCTCGTCGCCGTCGCGGGCCAGCAGCGTGCCCGCGGCCGGGATGACGCCGAGCCCCTGCACCGGCAGCGCGAACTCGAAGCGGTCCGATCGAATGGTCACCGCCGTGGTCACCGCGATCACCTGCTGCGGCGGTCGCGGTGCGGGATCGAGATGGGCGTCGAGGAAGCCGTGGTCCGCCATGCCGAAGTGGCGGAGCAGGCGCAGCGTCGACTGCCGGGCGATCCCGGGCGCCGCCCTTTCCCAATGCTGGCCGCATTCGATCAGCAGCGAGTTGCGCGGGTCGTCCGGATCGTCGAAGAACGCGTAGTCGCGCAGGCGGCGGCCGGCCGAGTGTCCGTCGTCGATGACGACGTGCTCGGGATAGGCCAGCGCGAGCGCGAGTTCCAGTCCCTTCGGGTGGCGGCCGGCAAGCGCGAGCGGCGGGCAGGGATCGGTCATCGAGTGCAGGTCGAGCAGGTAGTCGGCGCGGTCGTAGACGGGACGCAAGGTGCGGGCGCGCCCGAGGTCGACCGAATCGCGGGGCCCGTCGAGCACGTCGGGGGTCCATAGCCGGTTGAAGTCCTCGTCGACGCAGCGCGAGGCGAACGGGTCCGAGTGGTCGAACGCCCGGTAGGCGGCGATGTTGGCGAAAACCACGGTCATCGTCCCGCGCAGGGGCCGGAATCCCTCGCGCAGCAGCCAATCCAGCGCGATCGCGCCGCAGACCTCGTTGCCGTGCGTCAGCGCCTGCAGCACGATGTGCGGGCCCGCGGCCTTCGCCGGGAACGTCCACACGTACGGAATCCCGGCATTGCCGGCCGCCCAGCGGTCGAGGTCCGGGAAGTCGACGTCGACCTCGGGCGTCGCCGCGATCGCCGGCTTGCTCGGCGCGCTCATCCCGGCGGGCAGACGCGGTCCGCGAGGCGCCGCATGAACGCCTCGCAACGCGCGAGCTGTTCGACGGTGACCCACTCGTTCGGCTGGTGCGCCTGCGCGATGTGCCCGGGGCCGCAGATGATCGTCGGCACGCCGGCGTTGTGGAACAGGCTCGCCTCGGTGCCGAAGGAGACCTTGCCGTGGTCGTGCGCGCCGTTGCAGTGGTGGCCGAGCGCGGCGATGGCGCTGTCGCCTCCGGTGTCGAATCCCGGCAGCGTCGACAGCAGGTCGAACTCGATCCACGTGTCCGCCGCGACCTCCCGCATCTCCGGCAGCAGCGATTCCGCGTAGGCCCTGACCTCGGCGAAGAAGGCGTCGGGATCGTCGAACGGCAGGTGGCGGATCTCGAAGTCGAAGTGGCAGTCGCGCGGGATGATGTTGACCGCGGTGCCGCCGTGGATCACCCCGGTGTGAACCGTCGTGAACGGCACGTCGTAGGCATCGTCGAAGCCGCCGCGGTCGCGGAACGCGCGCGCCCTCCGCGTCACGAAGGCGACGATGTCGCACGCGATCTGCACGGCGTTCACGCCCATCGGCGTCAGCGACGAGTGCGCCTCGAAGCCGCGCACGCGGCAGCGCCAGGCCTTCTTTCCCTTGTGTGCGACGACGACCTGCATGCCGGTCGGTTCGCCGACGATGCAGCCCGCGGGCGCGACGCCGCGCGCGACGATGTCGGCGAGCAGGCGGTGCACGCCGATGCAGCCGACTTCCTCGTCATACGACAGCGCCAGGTGGACCGGCTGCCGCAGGCCGCGTCGAAGCAGTTCGGGCACGAAGGCGAGGGCAGTCGCGGAAAAGCTCTTCATGTCGGTGACGCCGCGACCGTGGACCTTGTCGCCGAGCGGCGTCGCGGTGAACGGGTCGGTGTCCCACGACTGTCCATCCACGGGAACGACGTCGGTGTGCCCCGACAGCACGATGCCACCGCTGGCGGCGTTGCCGTCGTGCGCCGGCAGCGTCGCGAACAGGTTGGCCTTGCGCCGCTCGTCGTCGAAGGTCAGCGTCGACGCGACGCCGTGGCCGGCGAGCCAGTCGCGCACCCAGTGGATCAGCGCGAGGTTCGAGTCGCGGCTGGTCGTGTCGAAACCGACCAGCGTGCGGATGAGTTCCCAGGCGACCAGGTCTTGGGCACGGGCGGGAACGACGGCATCGAGCGTGGCGGGAGCGTTCATCCTGGACTCCTCGCGCCGGCGGCGATTGGACGCCGCGGTTCGCGGTCGGGGAAGAGCGGAACGCTACCACGCCTGGGCGCGAGGCGGCAAAGGTCGTGTTTCGACGGAGCGCGCGGTCGGTGGATCGACCGGTGGCACCCGCCCGCGCGCCGGGTTCAGCGACCGGCAGCGATCGGAAGATGCAGTCGAAGGCCGCGTTGTTCGACGTTCCCGGACCCAGGAACGATTCCAGCGACTGCCGGTAGGCATCCCGCGATATCTCGCCGGCGTAGAAGCGCGACGAGACGTCGAGGAAGTAGGAGTACTTGTCGTCGCCCGCGGCCATGGCGTTCTCCTGGATCGAGCGACCGATGTCGACACTGCCGATCATCAGCGGCTGGCAGGTTGCGGCGAATCGGTGTCGAGCCAGCCGTTGAATCCCGTGGCCTGGGTGTTCTTCCAGGCGTCGGGCGCGCACCCGGCGACGACGGCGAACAGTGCGCACGCCGCGGCCGCGCGCGCGAGCCTTGTCGCAGCGGTGGTTGGGCGGTGGGGGCGGGTCGGGCGATGATGGCAGTGGCGCATGGCGGGTTCCTTGCTGGGCGGGTCCGCCGCCGGATTCGGTGGTCGTCGGCCGCACCGACCATGGCGCCAGTCACGCTGCCGGTTGCAACGGACGAAGCGACCGGCGATGCGCCGTACCTGCGGCGGCCCCGAACGCGGCCTCGCGGCGTGATCCGCAGGATACCGCGTGTCGGGCTTCGCCGCGACGGCGCCCCGAGTGCGCCGCGGTGGGGGCGGCGCTAGCGCCAGCGCGCCGGCGGCGGCAGCAGCACCGGCGTGACGACGACCGGGCGGCGGACGGCTACCGGAGCCACCACGACGGTCGTCCGCCAGGCCGGACCGACGGTGGCGAAGCCGCCCGTGACGATCGGCGCGAAGACGGGGCTTGGCGCGGGCACCCATCCCCCGGACGCGAACCCGGGGCCCCAAACCGGTGCCACGGGGACGACGACCGCCGGCTGGACGAACCGGGGGCCCCAGCGGCGATGCACGGGCCGGAAGCCGGGACCCCAGCCGACGGCGGGACCGACGACCGGCCGGGTGGCGATGAAGCCGCCGCCGAAGCCGGGCTGGCCGGTGGAAACCGCGAAGCCGGGTCCGCCGACGGTGACGTTCCAGGCGACGTTGCCGGCTGCGGCGGGAGTGGACGCGGCGATGCCGGCGGCAAGCGCGGACGCCAGGGCGATGGAGCGGATCATGGGGTCTCCCGAAAGGTGATCGATGACGTCTCGCTATCGTCAACGGCCGCCCGCGGACCACGGTTGACGCCGTTACAAATGGAAGCGATTGCCGCGCCGCCCGCGCGGTTTGCGCTATCCTTGCCCGAGGAATCCGTTGCCGCCCGCGGCGGCCACCGGCTCGGGCCGGGTCTGCCGCTCCAATTTCGAGGGGAACTCATGCTTCGCCGCTTCCTGGCGCCGCTCGCCGCCGTCGCGCTCGCGCTCACCGCGCTGCCGGCGCCCGCGGCCAACCTGACCATCGGTCTCGGCACCGACGTCACCGCGATCGACCCGCACTATCACAACCTCACGCCGAACAACAACATCGCGATGCACGTGTTCGGCTACCTGATCGAACGCAACGAGAAGTCGCAGCCGGTGCCCGCGCTCGCCGTCGAATGGAAGCCGATCGATGCGACGACGTGGGAGTTCAAGCTGCGCCGCGGTGTCAAGTTCCACGACGGCAGCGACTTCACCGCCGCCGACGTGGTCGCGTCGATCGAGCGGGTGCCGAAGGTCCCGAACAGCCCGTCGCCGTTCACCGCGTACACCAAGCAGATCACGAAGATCGACGTCGTCGACCCGTACACGATCCGCTTCAGGACCGCGCTGCCGTATCCGCTGATGCCGTCGGACATGACGCAGATCGCGATCGTCAACAAGCAGTTCGCCAACGCCAGCACCGAGGACTTCAACAGCGGCAAGGCGGCGATCGGAACGGGTCCGTACAAGCTGGTCCGCTACGCCAAGGGCGACCGCATCGAGCTCGCCCGCAATGACGCCTGGTGGGGCGGCAGGACGCCGTGGGAGAAGGTCACGATGCGGCTGCTCACGCAGGACGCGTCCCGCGTCGCGGCGCTGCTCGCCGGCGACGTCCAGGCGATCGAGAACGTGCCGACCGCGGACGCGGCGCGGCTGAAGCAGGACAAGCGCCTCGGCCTGTACCGCACCGTCTCCGACCGGCTGATGTACCTCCACCTCGACAGCAACCGCGACGTCACGCCGTTCGCCACCGACAAGGCCGGCAAGACGCTGGACCGCAATCCGTTCAAGGACGCCCGCGTGCGCAAGGCGCTGTCGATGGCGATCAACCGGCCGGCGATCGTCGAGCGGGTGATGGAAGGCGAGGCCGTGCCCGCCGGCCAGCTGGTGCCGGACTTCCTGTTCGGCGCGACGAGGAATCTCAAGGTCGAGAAGTTCGATCCCGACGGCGCGAAGAAGCTGCTGGCCGAGGCGGGGTATCCCGACGGCTTCGGCATCACGCTGCACGCGACCAACAACCGCTACGTCAACGACGCCAAGATCGCGCAGGCGATCGCGCAGATGCTCGCGCGCGCCGGCGTCGACACCAAGGTCGTGGCGATGCCTTCGGCGACGTTCTTCCCGCAGGCGACCGAGCTCAAGTTCAGCCTGCTCCTCGCCGGCTGGAGCACCGGCACCGGCGAGGCCTCGTCGTCGCTGAAGGCGCTGCTGATGACGTTCAACCGCGACAAGGGCTTCGGCACGGCGAACCGCGGCCGCTACTCGAACGGCAAGGTCGACGCGCTGACCGAGGACGCGCTGCAGACCGTCGACGACGTCAAGCGCGAGGCGTACCTGCAGCGCGCGACCGAGCTCGCGATCAACGACACCGGACTCATCCCGCTGCATTTCCAGGTGGCGCAGTGGGCGGCGCGCGACGGCATCACCTACCAGGCGCGCGTGGACGAGACCACGCTGGCGCACAAGTTCGCGCCGAAGAAATGACGGCCCGCCCGCCCGCAACGCCGCGCGCCGGCACCGCGGCGCCCGCCGCGGCGCCCGCCCGACCCGGCGGCACCACGCCCGACGCCGGCCCGGCGGCGACCGGTGCCGCGCCGGTGCCCGCGGTGCGCACGGTGCGCACGACGGCGCAGCACTTCATCGGCGGACGCTTCGTGCCGCCGGTGCGCGGCGAGACGCTGCCGATGCTCGATCCTTCCGACGGCAAGCCGTTCGCGTCGATCGCGCGCGGCGGCGCGCCGGACGTCGACGCGGCGGTCCGCGCGGCGCGCGCGGCATTCGAAGGGGCGTGGGGCCGGCTGTCCCCGGCGGAGAAGGGGCGCAAGCTCGCGGCGCTGTCCCGCGCGATCGCCGACCACGCCGACGAGCTCGCCTGGCTCGAGGCGCGCGACTGCGGCAAGCCGATGACGCAGGCGCGCGCGGACGTCGTCGCCTGCGCCCGCTATTTCGAGTTCTACGGCGGCGCCTGCGACAAGTTCCACGGCGAGACGCTGCCGTATCCCGAGGGCTACACGGTGCTCACCTGGCGCGAGCCGCACGGCGTCACCGGACACATCATTCCATGGAACTATCCGCTGCAGATCTTCGGCCGCAGCGTCGGCGGCGCGCTCGCCGCCGGCAACGCCTGCGTCGTCAAGCCGGCGGAGGACGCGTGCCTGTCGCTGCTGCGCGTCGCCGAGCTCGCGACCGCCGCGGGGCTGCCCGACGGCGCGATCAACGTCGTGACCGGGCTCGGCCGCGAGGCGGGCGCCGCGCTGGCGGCGCATCCCGGCATCGACCACATCTCGTTCACCGGCTCGCCACCGACGGGAACCGCGGTCGCGCAGGAAGCGGCGAAGCGGCATTGCCCGGTGACGCTGGAGCTGGGCGGCAAGGGTCCGCAGATCGTGTTCGCCGACGCCGACCTCGACGCGGCGCTGCCGGTGCTGGTCAACGCGATCGTGCAGAACGCCGGGCAGACCTGCTCGGCGGGGAGCCGCCTGCTGGTCGAGCGCTCGCGCTACGAGGAGGTGCTCGAGCGGCTGGGGGCGCGATTCGCCGCGCTGCGCGTCGGCCCGGCGCTGGCGGACCTCGACTGCGGCCCGCTGATCCGCGACTCGCAGCACAAGCGCGTCCAGGGCTTCCTCGCCGACGCGGCGCGCGACGGGCTCGTCGTCGCGGGGCAGGGCACCGTGGCCGCCGACGCGCCGGCCTCCGGCTACTACGCCGTGCCGACGTTGCTGCGCGACGTGCCGCCGGGTTCGCGCCTCGCCTGCGAGGAGGTGTTCGGGCCGGTGCTGGCCGCGATGCCGTTCGCCGACGACGCCGAGGCGGTCAGGATCGCCAACGGCACCGACTTCGGGCTGGTCGCCGGCGTGTGGACGAACGACGGCGGACGGCAGCTGCGGATGGCCCGGGCGATCCGCGCCGGCCAGGTCTTCGTCAACAACTACGGCGCGGGCGGCGGCGTCGAGCTGCCGTTCGGCGGCGTCAGGCACTCGGGCCACGGCCGCGAAAAGGGATTCGAGGCGCTGTACGGCTTCACGGCGCTCAAGACTGTCGTGCTGCGGCACGGCTGAACGGGGCGGAACCGCCGGGCGCACCGCGCGGGCGGACAGGGGAGATCACTCATGAGGCTGCGGGACCGGATCGCCATCGTCACCGGCGCGGGCAGCGGGTTCGGCGAGGGCATCGCGACGCGCTTCGCGCGCGAGGGCGCGCGGGTCGTCGTCAACGACGTCAACGTCGCGAGCGGCGAGCGCGTCGCGCAGGCGATCGTCGCCGCGGGCGGGCAGGCGAAGTTCTGCGCCGGCGACGTGTCGAAGGACGCCGACGTGTCGCATCTGGTGGCCTTCGCGCTCGCCGCATACGGCGACCTGCACGTGGTCGTCAACAACGCCGGCACGACGCACCGCAACCAGCCGCTGCTCGACGTCGCGCGAGGCCGAGTTCGACCGCATCTACGCGGTGAACGTGAAGAGCCTGTTCCTGATGGCGAAGCACGCGGTGCCGCATTTCCGCCGCCGGCGCGACGGCGTGTTCATCACCATCGCGTCGACCGCCGGCGTGCGGCCGCGACCGGGGCTCACCTGGTACAACGGCAGCAAGGGGGCGGCGATCGTCACCTCGCGGTCGATGGCGGCCGAGCTCGCGCCCGACAACATCCGCGTCAACGTCATCAACCCGGTCGCCGGGGAGACGGCGATGCTCGCCGACTTCATGGGCCAGGACACGCCGGAGATCCGGGCGAAGTTCGTCGCGAGCATTCCGCTGGGACGCCTGTCGCTGCCGTCGGACATCGCGACCGCGGCGGTGTTCTTCGCGTCGGAGGAAGCGTCGTTCATCACCGGCGCCTGCCTCGAGGTCGACGGCGGGCGCTGCGTATGAGGCCGGCGGGTCCGGCGGGCGGAGTGCGGCGGGCCGATCGCGACGGTGTGCGCGGGCCCGCGCGCGGCTGCGTCTGGTCGGCCGGCGCGTGGTTGCGCGCGACGGCGGTTGCGCTGTTCGCGGCGCTGGTCGCTCCCGCCGTCGATGCCGCCGACCCGGCCGCCGCCGCGCCGCCGGTGCGGCACGCGGTCGAGCCGTACCTGCCGATCACCGCGCAGAAGAATCCCTGCCTCACCTGTCACGACCGCCCCGAACTGGTCGGGCATCCGAAGGTGGGCATCGCGACCCCGATGCCGGCGAGCCACTACTTCCGGGACGAGGGCGGCAAACCGGCGGTGGCGCGGGCGTCGTACGTCTGCACGACCTGCCACCTCGCCGCCGGGACGTCCGCGCGGGCCCCGCGCGCGCCGGCGCTTGCCGCGTCGGCGCGTTGACGCCGCGACTGCCTTCGCTCAGCCGATGACCCCGGCCTCGCGCAGCGCGGCGATCGCCGCGTCGTCGTAGCCGGCCTCGCGCAGCACCGCGTCGGTGTGCTCGCCCAGCCGCGGGCCGCCGCCGGCGACCGCGCCCGGGGTCGCCGACAGCTTCGGCACGACTCCCGGCACCGCCAGCGTGCCGCCGTCGGGCAGCGCGATCCGGCGGATCATCTCGCGCGCCGCGTAGTGCGGGTCGGCGGCGATGTCGGCGATCGAGCAGATCCTGGATGCCGGCACGTCGGCCGCCGCCATCGCGGCCAGCACGTCGGCCGGCGCGCGCGTCGAGGTCCACGCCTCGATCTCGTCGTCGAGCCAGCCCTGCCGCGCGGCGCGGCCCTCGTTGTGCGCAAGCGCGGCGTCGGCGGCGAGGTCGTCGCGGCCCATCGCCTTGCACAGGCGCCTGAAGATCGAGTCGGCGTTGGCGGCGATCAGCACGTAGCTGCCGTCGCCGCAGCGGTACGCCGACGTCGGCGCGATGCCCGGGAGGATGGATCCGGTCCGCTCGCGCACCACGCCGAAAGCGTCGAACTCCGGCAGCGTCGACTCCATGACGGAGAACACGCTTTCATAGAGCGCGACGTCGACGACCTGGCCGCGGCCGGTGCGCGCGCGCGCCTGCAGGGCGAGCAGCGCGCCGATGATGCCGTAGAGCGCCGACAGCGTGTCGCCGATCGACACGCCGACGCGGGACGGCGGCCGGTCCGGCGTGCCGGTGATGTGCCGCAGGCCGCCCATCGCCTCGCCGATGACGCCGAAGCCGGGCCGCTCGCGGTACGGCCCCGTCTGCCCGTAGCCCGACACGCGGACCATCACCAGGCCCGGATTGTCGCGCGCGAGCTCGTCGTAGCCCATGCCCCACGCCTCGAGCGTGCCCGGACGGAAGTTCTCGATCAGGATGTCGGCCGAGCGGGCGAGCCGCCGCGCGACCGCCTGTCCCTCGGGGTGGCGCAGGTCGAGCGCGACCGAGCGCTTGCCGCGCGACTGCACGTGCCACCACACCGACGTGCCGTCCTTGAGGTGCCGCCACTTGCGCAGCGGATCGCCGAGGCCCGGCGGCTCGACCTTGACGACGTCGGCGCCGAACTCGGCGAGCAGCTTGGCGCAGAACGGGCCGGCGATCAGCTGGCCCAGCTCCAGCACGCGGACGCCGGCGAGCGGCGGTTGCGGCGCGTCGCCCCCGCCGGTCGGGGGCGCTGCGGCAGGACTTTCCGCCATCGCTTTCCGACGCCCTCAGCGCGCGTAGACCAGGTCGCGCAGGCCGATCGACAGCATCGGCACGTAGGTGATGATCAGCAGGCAGCCGACGACGACCAGCACGAACGGGATCAGCTTGACGATGATCTGGTCGAGCGACACCTTCGCCACCGTGCAGGCGGCGAACAGGTTGACGCCGAACGGCGGCGTGATCATCCCCAGCGCGAGGTTGACGACCATGATGATGCCGAAGTGCACCGGGTCGATGCCGAAGTGCACGGCGACCGGCGCCAGGATCGGCGCCAGCACGATGATCGACGCCGACGTCTCGATGAACATGCCGATGACGAACAGCGCCGCGTTGACGCCCAGCAGGAACAGCGCCGGAGACTGCAGCCACTCGACCAGGAACTTGCCGATCTGGTCGGGTATGCCCGCGCGGGTGATGAGGTAGCTGAAGAGGCCGGCGTTGGCGATGATGAACATGATCACCGTCGACGAGATCACGCTCCTCTTCAGCACCCGCGGCAGGTCGGCGATCTTCGTCTCGCGATAGATGCCGACGCCGACGACCAGCGCGTAGAACACGGCGACGACCGACGCCTCGGTCGGCGTGAAGATGCCGCCGTAGATCCCGCCGAGGATGATCACCGGCATCAGCAGCGCGAGCCACGCGCTGCCGGAACGCGACGAGGAACGGCAGCCGGCCCTCGCGGTCGTTCTTGCCGTAGCCCTTCCAGCGCGCGTAGACGATGACGAACAGCATCAGCGCGCCGCCGATCAGCAGGCCCGGGCCGAAGCCGGAGATGAAGAGCTCGCCGATCGACACCTCGGCCGAGACGCCGTAGAGGATCATCGGGATCGACGGCGGGATGACCACGCCGAGCTCGGCGGAGGTCGCCTGCAGCGCCGCCGCCCAGTTGAGCGGGTAGCCGTGCTTCACCAGCGCCGGGATCAGGATGGCGCCGATGGCGAAGGTGGTCGCCACGCTCGAGCCCGAGACCGCGGCGAAGATCATGCACGTCAGCACGCAGGTCGCGGCGAGGCCGCCCTGGACGCCGCCGACCAGCGACTTGGCGAACTCGACCAGGCGCTTCGAGATGCCGCCCGACTCCATCAGGGCGCCGGCGAGGATGAAGAACGGGATCGCCGCGAGCGGGAACTTGTTGATCGCCGAGAACATCTCCTTGACGATCGTCAGCAGGTTGACGTTCGACTGGTGCGCGCCGACGATGCTGGCGAGCCCGATCGCGACCCCGATCGACACCGTGAGCGCGAAGCCCAGCAGCATCGTGATCAGCATGGCTCCGGACATGGCGTCGCTCCCTACTGCGCGGTCTCGAGTTCGTGGCGCCGCGGATCGACGAGGCAGCCGACCACGCCGGGAATCGACAGCACCGCGCCGATCGGGATCGCGAGGTACGCCCAGGTCATCGAGAACGACTCGAGGCCGCTGATCGTCTGCACGCGGGCGCGCCACGAGTAGTCGAAGCCGTACCAGATCATGAAGCCCAGCAGCGTCAGCGCGGCCAGCGCGGTGATCCACTCGAGCGAACGCCGGACCGTGGGGCCGCTCTTGCGGTGCGCGAGGTCGATGCAGACCATCGCGCCCTGGCGGAAGGCCGCCGGCGCGCCCATGAACACCATCCAGATCAGCGAAAAGCGGATCAGCACCTCCGACCACTCGGCCGGCTGCTGGAAGACGAAGCGCGCGAGGATCTGGTACAGGCCGAGGCAGGCGGCGACGATCATCATCGCGCAGGCGATGACCAGCGAGAATTCGGTCGTGCGGCGCTCGAACGCGAGCAGGGCGTGACGCAAGTCGGTCCTCCGGGGGTTCCGGTCGTTGTGCGTGCCGAGTATAGCGAACCGCGGGACGCCGGACCGCGACGCCGCGGTCGGGGGCCGGGGTCGGTCGCGGTCGTCGGCCCGTGCGCCGCGCGCCCCGGCGCCGGCCGGAAAAGCACGAGGCCCGGCGGACCGGGCCTCGCGTGCGCGGATTGCGCGTCGGCCGGGTCTTTCCCCGGCCCGCGCCGGCGGCTACTTCGCGTTGCGGATCTTGTCGATGTTTTCCTGGCCGAACTTCTTGCCGAACTCGGCGTAGGTCGGGCCGAGCGTGGCCTGGAACTTGGCCTTGTCGAGGTTCTCGGTGACGGTCATGCCCTTGCCGCGCAGGTCCGCGACCGCCTTCTTCTCGTCCTCGTCGACCCGCGCGCGGTTGGCCTTGACGGCTGCCTTCGCGGCGTCGAGGAACGCCTGCTTGTCGGCCGCCGACAGCTTGTCGAACGACGCCTTGTTCATCAGGAACAGCGCCGGCGAGTACACGTGCCCCGTCAGCGACAGGTACTTCTGCACCTGGTCGAGCTTGGCCGCGGTGATGACCGACAGCGGGTTCTCCTGGCCGTCGACGGTGCCCTGCTGCAGCGCGGTGAACACCTCGGTGAACGCCATCGGCGTCGGGATGATGCCGAAGGCCTTGTACGCCTGGATGTGGACCGGGTTCTCCATCGTCCGCATCTTGAGGCCCCTGAGGTCGTCCGGGGCGGCGACCGAGCGCTTGCTGTTGGTCATGTGGCGGAAGCCGTTCTCGCCCCAGGCGAGCGCCACCATGCCCTTGGACGGGAACTTCTGCAGCAGGTCCTGGCCGATCGGGCCGTCGAGCACCGAGCGCGCGTGGTTGTAGTCGCGGAACAGGAACGGGATGTCGAGGATCGCGACGTCGGGCACGAAGTTGGGCACCGGGCCGGTCGACGTGAACGTCAGGTCCTGCGTGCCGAGCTGGACCGCCTCGACCGACTCGCGCTCCGCGCCGAGCGAGCCCGAGTAGAACGTCTGGACCTTGTACCGGCCGTTGGTGCGGGTCTCGACTTCCTTGGCAAAGGTGTCGATCGCCACGCCCTGGTGCGAGTTCTGGGCGAGCGAAATGTTGATCTTCATCATCGTCTGCGCGAGCGCGGGCGCGGCGAGCACAAGGCCGGCCGTTGCGGCGAGCGCGGCGAAGAGGCGGGAAATCCGCATGGGTACTCCTCCTGTGAATGGGGGCATCGGCTCCGGCCGGGCCGGAAAATCGGTGCCGGGCGTCGGATTCTAGGGCCACCGGGGCGTCCTGTATAGCGGGGGCGCCGGCGCGCCTCCAACGGCCGGCCGGCGCGTCGCCCACTGAGCGGGCGGGGGATGTGGAATAATCGTGCGAACCACCGGCACACCCACCGGATCGACCGGCCCGCCACCGATGCTCGACCCCACCGTCCACGCGCAGCTTGCGGCCCTCGTGCCGCCGTCGGCGCTGCTCGCCTCGCCCGAGGAGACGCGCCCTACGAGTGCGACGGGCTGACGCTCTACCGCGCCCAGGCGGCCGCCGTGCTGCTCCCGGAAGACGAGGCGCAGGTCGTCGGGATACTCAAGGTCTGCCACGAGGCGCGGGTGCCGGTCGTCGCCCGCGGCGCCGGCACCGGGCTGTCGGGCGGAGCGATGCCCGACCCGCGCGGCATCGTGCTGTCGCTGGCGAAGTTCAGGCGGATCCTGGCGCTCGACCCGCTGGCCCGCACCGCGGTCGTCCAGCCGGGGGTGCGCAACCTCGCGATCTCCGAAGCGGCGGCTCCGCTCGGCCTCTACTACGCGCCGGATCCGTCGTCGCAGATCGCCTGCACCATCGGCGGCAACGTCGCCGAGAACGCGGGCGGCGTCCACTGCCTCAAGTACGGCCTCACCGTGCACAACGTCCGCCGCGTGCGCGGCGTCACCATCGCCGGCGACATCGTCGAGTTCGGCGGCGAGGGGCTCGACTCGCCGGGCTACGACCTGCTGGCGCTGATCAACGGTTCCGAAGGCCTGCTCGCGGTGATCACCGAGGTCACCGTCAAGCTGACGCCGAAGCCGCAGCTCGCGCAGGTCGCGCTGGCCGCGTTCGACGACGTCGGCAAGGCCGGCGTCGCGGTCGGCGCGGTGATCGCGGCCGGCATCATCCCGGGCGGCCTCGAGATGATGGACCAGGCCGCGACGCGCGCCGTCGAGGCCTACGTCCACGCCGACTACCCGCTCGACGCGAAGGCGATCCTGCTCGTCGAGTCCGACGGCACGCCGGAGGAAGTCGCCGCCGAGATGGCGGAGATCAAGCGCGTGCTGGCGGCGGCCGGCGCGACCGAGATCCGCGTGTCGAAGGACGAGCGCGAGCGCCTGCTCTTCTGGTCGGGCCGCAAGGCGGCCTTCCCCGCGGTCGGCCGCATCACCGCCGACTACCTCTGCATGGACGGCACGATACCGCGCCGCGCGCTGCCCCACGTGCTGCTGCGCATCGACGAGCTCGCGCGCGAGTTCGGCCTGCGCTGCGCCAACGTGTTCCACGCCGGCGACGGCAACCTGCATCCGTTGATCATGTACGACGCCAATGTCGCGGACGAGGCGTCGCGCGCCGAGCGCTTCGGCGCGGCGATCCTCGAGCTCTGCATCGACGTCGGGGGCACCGTCACCGGCGAGCACGGCGTCGGCGTCGAGAAGCTGCGCGGGATGTGCTCGCAGTTCCGCCCGGCGGAGCTCGAGCGGTTCCTGGGCGTGAAGGCGGCGTTCGACCCGCACTGCCTGCTCAACCCCGGCAAGGCGGTCCCCACGCTCCACCGCTGCGCCGAATTCGGGAAGATGCACGTGCACCACGGCAAGCTCCCGCATTCCGACCTGCCGCGCTTCTGACCGGCGTCCGGCGATGAACGCGTTCACCGACCTGAAGCTCGCGCGGCCTTCCGCCGCCGCCGTCGCCGGCGTCGTCGACCGCCTGACGGCCGACTACGGCGATCGCGCGACCACCGGCGAGGCGATCCGGGCGCAGCACTCGCGGGGCGAGGGCATGCCCGATGCGGCGCTGCCGGACGTCGTCGTCTGGCCGCGCGACAACGACGAGGTGGTCGCGATCGTCCGGCTCGCCGCCGCGGCGCGCGTGCCGGTGATCCCGTTCGGCGTCGGCACCTCGCTCGAAGGCCACGTCGCGGCGCCGGCCGGCGGCGTGTGCATCGACCTGTCGCGGATGGACCGCGTGCTGGAGGTCAACGGCGACGACCTCGACTGCCGCGTGCAGGCGGGCGTCACCCGCGAGCAGCTCAACGCCGAGCTCAAGGCCACCGGACTCTTCTTCCCGATCGACCCCGGCGCCAACGCGACGCTGGGCGGCATGGCGGCGACGCGCGCGTCGGGCACCAACGCGGTCCGCTACGGGACGATGCGCGAGAACGTGCTCGGGCTCACCGTCGTCACCGCCGACGGCCGGCTGATCCGGACCGGCGGCCGCGCGCGCAAGTCGGCGGCGGGCTACGACCTGACGCGCCTGTTCGTCGGCGCCGAGGGCACGCTCGGCGTCATCACCGAGGTGCAGCTGCGCCTCTACGGCGTGCCCGAGGCGATCTCGGCCGCGGTCTGCCAGTTCGACGACCTTGCCTTCCGCGACGCACGCGGTGATCGCCGCCATGCAGCACGGCATCCCGGTCGCGCGCATCGAGCTGCTCGACGCGCTGCAGATGGGCGCCTGCATCCGCTACTCGAAGCTCGAAGGGTTCGCCGAGAAGCCCACGCTGTTCTTCGAGTTCCACGGCACCGCGGCCGGCGTCGCCGAGCAGGCGCAGATGATGCAGCAGATCACCGCCGACCACGGCGGCAGTGATTTCCGCTGGGCGACCCGGCCGGAGGACCGGTCGAAGCTGTGGAAGGCCCGCCACAACGCGTACTACGCGGCGCTGGCGCTGTCTCCCGGCAAGCAGGCGTTCTCCACCGACGCGTGCGTGCCGATCTCGCGGCTCGCCGACTGCCTGCGGGAGACCTGCGCGGACGTCGCGCGCGAGGGCATGGTCGCGCCGATCGTCGGGCACGTCGGCGACGGCAATTTCCACCTGCTGCTGCTGTTCGACCCCGCCGACCCCGCCGAGCGGGCGAAGGCCGAGGCGCTCGCGCACCGGGTGAGCCTCCGCGCGATCGGCATGGGCGGCACCTGCACCGGCGAGCACGGCATCGGCGTGCACAAGCTCGACGCGCTCGTCGTCGAGCACGGCGAGGCGGTCGACCTGATGCGCGCGATCAAGCGCGCGCTCGATCCGCACAACCTGATGAATCCCGGCAAGACGGTGCCGCTGTGAGCGCCGCTGCCGCAACCGCGCGATGACGCCGCGACCATGAGCGACCCGATCCTCTCCGAGTGGCAGGGCCGCATCCGCACCGCGGTCGCCGCCGGGCGGCCGCTGGTCATCCGCGGCGGGGGCACCAAGGACTTCTACGGCGCCTGCGCCGTCGATTCCGCCGGCGATGCCGATCGCCTGCTGACCACGGCGTACGCGGGCATCGTCGACTACGACCCGACCGAGCTCGTGATCACCGCGCGCGCCGGAACGGCGCTGGCCGACGTCGAACGGACGATGCGCGACGCGGGCCAGATGCTCGGCTTCGAGCCGCCGCACTTCGGCGCCGGCGCGACGCTGGGCGGCGCGATCGCGGCGGGACTCTCGGGGCCGCGGCGACCCTACGCCGGCGCGGTGCGCGACTTCGTCCTCGGCGTCCGCGTGATCGACGGCCGCGGCGACGACCTCACGTTCGGCGGCCGCGTCATGAAGAACGTCGCGGGCTTCGACGTCGCGCGGCTGATGACCGGTGCGCTCGGCACGCTGGGCATCGTCGCCGAGGTTTCGCTCAAGTGCCTGCCGCTGCCGAAGGCGACGGCGACGCGGGTGTTCGACTGCGGCGCCGACGAGGCGATCCGGCGGATCAACGAGTGGGGCGGCAAGCCGCTGCCGCTTTCGGCGACGTGCTGGCACGGGGGGCGGCTCGCCGTGCGCCTTTCCGGCGCCGAGCCGGCGGTGACCGCGGCGATCGGCCGGCTCGGCGGGGCGCCGATGGCCGACGACACCGCGTTCTGGGCCGCCGTGCGCGAGCAGACGCATCCGTTCTTCGCGGCGGCCGCCGGCAGCGGCGTCGACCGCCCGACGGAGAGCGGGGGCGCGGCGCCCTCGCTGTGGCGCCTGTCGGTCAGGTCGACGGCGCCGTTCAGCGATCTGGGCGGCGACCAGCTGGTCGAGTGGGGCGGCGCGCTGCGCTGGATTGCCGGCGCGCGCTCCGACCCCGCGAAGCTGCGCGCGTGGGCGCAGAGTCACGGCGGTCACGCGACGCTGTTCCGCGCCGTCGACAAGTCCGCCGGCGCCTTCCAGCCGCTGTCGGCGCCGCTGGAAGCGATCCACCGGCGGCTCAAGGCGTCGTTCGATCCCGCCGGCGTGTTCAACCGGGGCCGGCTCCACGCCGCGTTCTGACGCCGATGCAGACCACGCTCGCCGACTTCATCCGCGACACCACCGAGGGGCGCGAGGCCGATGCCATCCTGCGCTCGTGCGTGCATTGCGGCTTCTGCACGGCGACCTGTCCGACCTACCAGCTGCTCGGCGACGAGCTCGACGGCCCGCGCGGGCGCATCTACCTGATCAAGCAGGTGCTCGAGGGCACGACCGCGACGGCGTCGACGCAGCTGCACCTCGACCGCTGCCTGACCTGCCGCAGCTGCGAGACGACCTGTCCGTCCGGCGTGCAGTACGGGCGGCTGCTCGACATCGGCCGCCACGTGGTCGACCGGCAGGTCGGACGCCCGCCGCTGGAACGAACCCGGCGCTGGGTGCTGCGGCAGGGCCTGCTCGCGCGGCCGCTGTTCGCGACCGCCATCGCGGCGGCGCGCGCCGTCAGGTCGCTGCTGCCCCGGGATCTCGCGCGCATGGTGCCCGCGGCGTCGCCCGCCGGCGACTGGCCGGAGCCGCGGCACGCGCGCAAGGCGATCGCGCTGGACAGCTGCGTGCAGGGGACGCTCGCGCCGTCGATCGACGCCGCCACCGCGCGGGTGCTCGACCGGGTCGGCATCTCGCTGATCCGCGTTGCCGCGGGCGGCTGCTGCGGCGCGCTGCCGTTTCACCTCGACGCGCAGGCCGACGCCATCGCGCGCGTCAAGCGCAACATCGACGCCTGGTGGCCGCACGTCGAGCGGGACTGCGAGGCGATCGTGGTCACCGCCAGCGGCTGCGGCGTCATGGTCAAGGACTACGGCCACCTGCTGCAGCACGACCCGCTGTACGCGGCGAAGGCGAAGCGGATCGCCGAGCTCGCGAAGGACCCGGTCGAGATCGTCGCCGCCGAGTGGCCGCAGATCGCGCCGAAGATCGCGATGGACCTCGGGCCGCAGAAGGTCGCGTTCCACCCCCCGTGCACGCTGCAGCACGGGATGAAGCTCAAGGGCCGCGTCGAGGAAATCCTGCACGCGCTGGGGCTCGAGGTGCTGCCGGTCGCCGACGCTCACCTGTGCTGCGGATCGGCGGGCACCTACTCGATGCTGCAGCCGGCGCTGTCCGGCGAGCTCAAGACCGGCAAGCTGAAGGCGCTCGAGGCGGGCCGCCCCGATGTGATCGCGACCGCCAACATCGGCTGCATGACGCACCTCGCGTCGGGCACCCGGCGCCGCGTCGTCCACTGGATCGAGCTGCTCGACGCGCGGATGGTCCGCCGCCGCTGACCGGCGCCGCTCGCCGCCTGCGGCCCGACCCGGCCCCCGCCAGGAATCATCCCTCATGCCCTCGTCACCCGAGCGCGCCGCCGTCCCGGTGGCGCCGCCGCGCACCGAACCGGAGACGGACGACCGCGAGCGGAGCCGCGCGCGGCGTACCGCCACTTTCTCGCCATTCCGACCCGCTGGATGGACAACGACACCTACGGGCACGTCAACAACGTGACGTACTACTCGTACTTCGACACCGCGGTCAACGAGCACCTGATCGCGAGCGGCGGGCTCGACATCGCCGCGGGCGCCGGTCGTCGGGCTGGTGGTCGAGACGTCGTGCCGCTTCCATCGCTCGCTGACCTTTCCCGACGTCGTCGACGCGGGCCTGCGCGTGATCCGGCTGGGAACCTCGTCGGTCGTCTACGAGATCGGCCTCTACCGTCGCGGCGACGACGCGCCGGCGGCGACGGGCCGCTTCGTCCACGTCTGGGTCGACCGCGCGACGCAGCGCCCGGTCGCGGTGCCCGACGCGATCCGCATGGCGCTGGCGCCGCTCGTCGTTCCAGCGCGAAGGCATGATCGGCGCGACCAGCGACCACGACCGGCGGGCGCGTCGGCCGGCGCGCTGCGTTGCGCGCCGATGACGGCGGCGACGCGCACGGGCGCGCGGGCATTGCTGTCCGCGTTCCTGCGCGGCGACGACCACTATCGCGCGTCGAGCGGGGCGTACGGCGACGGTGGCGACGGCGCGCTCGACCGGGCGCTCGATCTGTTCCTCGCGCGCCCGGAACTGGGCTTCGTCTGGGTCGCGCAGGAAAGCGCGGCCGATGCGGCCGGCGGGACGAACCTGCCGGCGACGGCGGTCGCCGGCGCCTGCGTGGTCTGCTACGCCATCTCGACGTCGCGCGGCGGCATCGTCGCCAAGCTCGACGACGTGACCGTGGCTTCCGGCGCGACCGGACGCGGGATCGGCACGGCGATGCTCGACGCGCTGGCCGCGCATCTCGCGGCGCGGGGCGTCACCCGGATCGACTGCGGCTGCCACCGCGACAACGGGGGCGCGTGGCGCTTCTACGAGCGGCTGGGATTCGTCCCGCTCGACGAAGAGCGCATCGCGAAGCTGCTGTGAAGGACGCCACCCGGCTCATCGCCATCGTGCCCGCCGCCGGCGGCGGGTCGCGCTTCGGTGCGCGGCTGCCCAAGCAGTACGCCGATCTTGCCGGCCGGCCGGTGCTCGCGCGCACCCTCGACCGACTCGCCGACGCCTTGCCGCTGGCGGTGACGCTGGTGGCGCTCTCGCCCGGCGACGACCACTACGCCGCGCGCATCGGGGTGCGCAAGCACGTCACCGCGCTGCACTGCGGCGGGGCGACGCGCGGCGAGACGGTCCGCAACGCGCTGGCGGCACTGGCCCCGCACGCGTCGCCGCAGGACTGGGTCGTCGTCCACGACGCCGCGCGCCCCTGCGTGCCGCCGGATGCGCTGTCGCGGCTGGTCGATCTCCTGCGGGGGGACCCGGTGGGCGGCCTGCTGGCGATCCCGGTCGCCGACACGCTGAAGCGCGGCGACGGCACGACCCCGGCCCGGGTGCTGTCGACCGCCGACCGCACCGGCCTGTGGCAGGCGCAGACGCCGCAGATGTTCCGCTACGGTATCCTGCGCGAGGCCTTTGCCGCCGACGCGGCGCTGGCCGCCACCGACGAGTCGCAGGCGGTCGAGGCGCTCGCCGCCGCGCGCGGGTTGCCGCGGCCGCGACTCGTCGTCGGCAGCGCGCAGAACATCAAGATCACGTTTCCGCACGACCTGACACTTGCCGCGGCGATCCTCGCCGCCCAGCAGAAAGGCTCCGCATGAGCTTCCGCATCGGCAACGGCTTCGACGTGCACGCGCTGGTCGCCGGCCGGCCGCTCGTCCTGGGCGGCGTCGTCGTTCCGTTCGAACGCGGCCTGCTCGGCCACAGCGACGCCGACGTGCTGCTCCACGCGATCGCCGACGCGGTGCTGGGCGCGCTCGCGCTCGGCGACCTCGGCCGGCACTTTCCCGACAGCGATCCGCGGTGGAAGGGCGCCGACAGCCGGGCGCTGCTTCGCCACGCCTTCGGCCTCGCGCAGGCCGAGGGCTGGCAGGTCGGCAACGTCGACGCGACGGTCATCGCCGAGGCGCCGAAGCTCGCTCCCTACGTCCCGCAGATGCGCGCGCACGTCGCGCTCGACCTGCAATGCGCGACGGAGCAGGTCAGCGTCAAGGCGACGACGACCGAGCGGCTCGGCTTCACCGGCCGCGGGGAAGGCATCGCCGCGCTGGCGACGGTGCTGCTCGAGCGGCCGCGCCACGAGCAGGCCGGCTGACCGCGCGGGCACGTCGTCGCCCACACCGCGGAGTGCGCCGAACGCGGCCCACCGCACTCCATCCGTCGCACTTCCAGGAACCCCCGACCATGTCCAACGCATCGCCGCCGCCCCGACCGCTTCGCCGGAGGCGGCACCCGCCCGCGCCACCGAGCCCAACCCGCTGCTCGAGCCGTGGGACACGCCGTACGGCCTGCCGCCGTTCGCGGCGCTGCAGCCGGCGCATTTCCGGCCGGCATTCGACACCGCCTGGCAGGCCCATCGCGACGAGCTCGACGCGATCGCCGCGAATCCGGATGCGCCGGACTTCGACAACACGCTGGCGGCCTTCGATCGCGCCGGCGCGCTGCTGACCCGAATCAACGCGCTGTTCGGCAACCTCGCCGCGGCCGAGACCTCGCCCGAGCTGCAGGCGGTCGAGCGGGCCGTCGCGCCGCTGCAGGCCGCGCACGACAGCGCGACCTACATGAACGCCGCGCTCTTCGCCCGCATCGACGCGCTCCACGCGCGGCGCGACGCGCTCGGGCTCGACCCGGAGCAGCAGCGACTGCTCGAACGCGTGCACCTCGACTTCGTGCGCGCCGGGGCGCGGCTCGCGCCGGAACCGCAGCAGCGCTACGCCGACGATCGTCGAGCGGCTCGCCACGCTGACGACGCAGTTCGCACAGAACGTGCTCGCCGACGAGGCCGGGTTCCAGCTGGTCCTCTCCACCGAGGCCGACCTCGCCGGCTTGCCGGAGCGGCAGCGCGACTCGGCGCGGCAGGCGGCGATCGACCGCGGGCTCCCCGATGCCTGGGTCGTCACGCTGTCGATGTCGTCGGTGGAGCCGTTCCTCGCCTGTTCGGAGCGGCGCGACCTGCGCGAGCAGGCGGAACGCGCCTGGGCGTCGCGCGGAGCGACATGCGGGCGCCAGCGACAACCGCCCGCTGGTCGCCGAGATCCTGCGGCTGCGCCTCGAGCAGGCGCGCCTGCACGGCTACGCCAGCTACGCCGACTACGCGCTCGCCGACCGCATGGCGCGCACGCCGCGCGCGGTGGGCGATCTGCTCGAACGTGTCTGGGCGCCGGCCAAGGCGCGCGCGGCAGCCGAGGCGACGGAGCTCTCGGCGCTGGCGCGCGAGCACGGCCAGGGCGCGCCGGTCGAGCGCTGGGACTGGCGGTACTGGGCGGAGAAGGTGCGGCAGGCGCACTACCGGCTCAGCGACGCCGAGGTGATGCCGTACTTCTCGCTGGACGCGATGACCGCGGCGATGTTCGACTGCGCCGAGCGCCTGTTCGGCATCACCTTCGTCCTGCAGCCGGGCATCCGGACCTACCACCCCGACGTGCGGGTCTACGAAGTGCGCGACCGCGGCGGCGAACTCGTGGGGGTCTTCCTCGCCGACAACTTCGCGCGCACCAGCAAGCGGGGCGGCGCGTGGATGAGCGAATACCGGCTGCAGTCGCGCGATCCGGAGCGCGTGCTGCCGATCATCGCCAACCACAACAACTTCGCGAAGGCCGGTCCGGGCGAGGCGACGCTGCTGTCGCTCGAAGACGCGCGGACGCTGTTCCACGAATTCGGCCACGGCCTGCACGGCCTGCTGTCGGACGTCCGCTACCGGCGCCTTTCCGGCACCAACGTGCTGTCGGATTTCGTCGAGCTGCCCTCGCAGCTGCTCGAGCACTGGCTGCTCGCGCCGGAGGTGCTCGCGCGCCACGCGCGGCATCACGGGACCGGGGCGCCGATGCCGGCCGAGCTGATCGAGCGGATCCGCAGGGCGCACCTCTTCAACAAGGGCTTCGAGACGGTGCAGTACGCCGCGTCGGCGCTGGTCGACATGGCCGCGCACGAGCTGACCGAGGTGGCAGACGACTTCGACGCCGTCGAGTTCGAGCGGCGGCAGGTCGAGGCGTGGGGCGTTCCCGCCGGCACCCGGATGCGGCACCGGATGACGCACTTCGGGCACCTGTTTTCGGGCAGCGCCTACGCGGCGGGTTACTACGTCTACCTGTGGGCCGAGGTGCTCGACGCCGACGCCTTCGACGCCTTCGTCGAGGCGGGCGATCCGTTCGACGCCGACGTCGCGCAGCGGCTCCGGCGCTTCATCTACAGCTCGGGCAACACGCTCCCGCCCGACGCGGCTTACCGCGCGTTCCGCGGACGCGATCCCGACGTGACGCCGATGCTGCGGAAGAAGGGGCTGCTGGGAGTCGAAGCCGACTGACGCCGGGAACATCCTGGCAAAAGGAAGGCATCGACCGCCGCGTCCGCTCGACCTCCGGTTCGGGCGCGCGCCGGGATCAGAGGGGGCCGCCGACGACGACGGCGACGGGACCGTAGCCGCCGGTCATCCCGGAGTAGCCCCAGCCGGAGTTCACCGTGCCGTCGAACGATCCGTTGTACCCGCCGTAGAGCGGCTTGTAGCCGACGTCGTTGCTGCCGCCGTAGTCGTCGCGGTGGCTGACGCAGCCGGCGAGCATCGCGGCGCCGAACAGCAGCGCCGTGGCGACCGCGCGCCGGCGCCCGCGTGCCAGGTGGAGGCGCGGGCTCATTTGGCGGGCTCCCTGGCGGGCGCGTTGCCGCGCGGTTGCCGCCGCGGTTGCGGATGCCGACGCGATTGCCTTCCTGCCGTTGACGATGCCGACGATGCCGCCGAGCGGATCGGCGATGATGGCGCCGTGACCCCGCAGCAGGTCCGGTCTGGGCGCCACCAGCACCCGGCCGCCCGCCGCGGCGACCTTCGCCGACGTCGCGGCGACGTCTTCGACCTCGACGAAGGCCAGCCACCCGGTGTCGGTGGACTCCTTCGGCATCGCCACGATCGCCGCCCGCGGAATCCCTGCCGACGCCAGCACCAGGCGCGTGATTCCGGGCGCGGCGTTCATCGGGGTGACGTCGAAGCCCGCGAGTCCGCGATAGAACGCACCGGCCCTCGCCGCGTCGCGGGCGAAGAGATCGACCCAGACGAAATTGCCCGGGACCAGCGGCCCGTCCGGCGGGTCGCCCGTTTCGGAATTGAGCACGCCGAACAGCGCGCCTTCGCTGTCGCGGAACAGCGCATGCGTGCCGCGCCCCGCGAAGCGGACGGGCGGCACCAGCACCTTGCCGCCCTGCGCCTCGACGAAGCTGGCCGCACGGACTGGATCGGCCACCGACATCAGCACGATCCAGCGCGCGCCGCGCGTGGCGCCGGCGTCGCGCGGGCGGACCAGCAACCCGCCGATGTTGCGGTCGCGGTTGCGGATCAGCGTGTAGCGGTGCTCGCCGGTCCCGACTCCCTGGAACGTCCATCCGAACACGGCGCCGTAGAATGCTTCCGATGCGGCGGGGTCGTCGGTGACGCCGTCGAACCAGATGAACTTGCCCGGCAGCGGCGCTTCCTGCTTCGCGTTGACGGTGACGGTGACGGGGATCGCGGTGGCGGTCCACGCGGGTCCCACGAGCACCAGCGCCAGTGCTGCGCCGGCGACGGCCGGCCGCACGAATTTCGTTGCCTGCATCGGGATGCTCCGAGCGTTGCGGAAGCCGGAACATACCATGCGGTATAGTCTCGCGCGCCGGACCGTCCGGCCGCCGCCGACCGGCGCTTGAGGAGAACCCGATGCCCCCCCGTTTGCTGCGCACGCTGCTGTCGCTTGCCGCTGTCCTCGTCGTCGCCGGATGCGCGACTCCCAACCAGCCCACGACGTGGCGCGATCCGGCCTACGCCGGCCCCGGATTCCGCAAGATCTTCGTCGTCGGCCTCTCCGCGCGCGACCTGTCCGACCAGCGCGGCTTCGAGAACCTGATGGTGTCGACGCTGCAGCGCGCGGGCATTGCCGCGGTGCCCGGGTGGCAGTTCGTGCCGACCGATCGGGTGCCGGACGAGGCGACGATCCGTGCGGCGGTCGCGAAATCGGGCGCCGACGCGGTCCTGCTCGCCCGGATCACGAATTTCTCGACCCAATCGCAAATGGTGGCGGTGCCGGTGCCGGCGATCGGGTACGGTCCCGGCATGTACGGCGGTTGGTACGAGCCGTCCGTCGACGTCCAGTACCAGCGCGCCACGGTGTACACGACGCTGTTCGACGTGCGGACGGCGAAACCGGTCTGGACCTTCAATCCGCCGACGTTCGACCCGGCGACGCTGCAGCAGGACGCGCCGGCATACGCCGACAACGTCGCCGACCTGCTCCGGTCCAACGGACTGCTCGCGGTGCGGTAGCCCGGGCGCTGAACGGGCGCCGGCCGAGGAGGCGGCTCAACCGCCGACCGGGCCGGCGGTCGGGCGGTCGGCCGGCGGGACGAGCGGGAGCCGGACGCGCGCGAGCGCGCCGCCGCCCTCGCGCGGCAGCAGGTCGAAGCTTCCCCCGTGCAGTCGCACGATGCGCTCGACGATGGCGAGACCGAGCCCGGCGCCGGCGCCGCCGGGCGCGCCCGATCGCGCCGCGTTGGCGCGGGTGAACGGTTGTTTCAATCGCGCGACGTCCGCCGGATCGACGCCGGGGCCGCGGTCGGCGACCTCCAGCACGAAGCGGTCGCCGTCCACCCGCGTCGTCACCTCGACCGGCGGCGCCCCGTACTTCAGCGCGTTGTCGACCAGGTTGGTGACCAGTCGTGCGAACGCCGTCGCCTTCAGCGGCATCGCCGGCGCGCCGCCCGCGACGAAGCGCACGTCGCTGCCCGCCCGCGCGTAGCGATCGACGGCGGCGGCGACCAGCGGCTCGGGCAGGCGCGACTCGAACGCCGTCGTCTGGTCGCCGCGCGCGAAGTCCAGGAACTGCCCGATGATCCGGTCCATTTCCTCGATGTCGTCGACCATTGCCGCCGTCAGCGCCTCGTCGCGGCCGCCCAGCTCGACGGCGAGCCGCATCCGCGCGAGCGGCGTGCGCAGGTCGTGCGACACGCCGGCGAGCAGCAGCGCGCGGTCGTGCTCGGCCTGCGTGAGCTGCGCGACCATCCGGTTGAAGCCGCGGTTGACGTTGGCGATTTCCGAAGGACCCTGCTCGGGCAGCGGTGGCGGCATCTCGCCGCGGCCGACGCGGCCCACCGCGGCGTCGAGCTCGCGCAACGGGCGCGCGAGGTAGCGTGCGAACACGAAGGCCGCGGCGAGCAGCACCAGCGCCAGCGTCGCGCTCCAGATCGCCGCGCGGGACGGGATGTCCTCGGCCTGCGGCCGTGGCGGCAGCGGAAAGCCGACCCAGTAGCCGGCGCCGCCCGCCTCGATCCGGACGAACAGCAGGCCGCGCCCCGGAGCGATCCGCAGCTCGGTCTCCCCGCCCAGCGCCTCGCGCAGCCGCGATTCCAGTTCCATCAGCCCGGGGGTCGGACCCGCAGGCATGCCGACCTGCGGCCGTTCGGCTTCGGGGATGATTCGCGCCCCGTACTGCCGGCCGATCCGCGCCAGCGTCTCGCGCTGCCCGGGCGCGTCGACCCCTTCGAGCGCGGCGCGCAATGTCTGCAGCTGGACGATCTTGGTGTCGCCGAATTGCCGCGCGAGCAGCGCCGCACGGTCCTGGCGGAAAAACAGGATTGTCGCCGCCAGCGCGATCGCGACCACGGCCAGCAGCAGCAGCGCGAGGCGCCCGAACAGCGACTTCGGCAGCAGCGTCACGAGGCGTCGCCCGCGTCCGGCACGTTCCCCGCGTCCGGGGCATCGCCCGGCACGAACACGTAGCCGAAGCCCCAGACCGTCTGGATGTAGCGCGGGTTGGCGGGATCGGGCTCCACCAGCTTGCGCAGCCGCGACACCTGGACGTCGATCGCGCGGTCGAAGACGTCGTGATCGCGCCCGCGCGCCAGCAGCATCAGCTTTTCGCGCGCGAGCGGCTGCCGGGGATGCGCGACGAACACCTTGACCAGGGCGAACTCGCCGGTGGTCAGCTGGACCTTGTCGCCTTCGCGCTCGAGCGTGCGCGCCGCAAGGTCGAGCGTCCACGGGCCGAAAGCGACGCGGCCCTCGGCCGCCGGGGCGCCGGGGGCCATGCGGTCGACGTGCCGGCGCAGCACGGCGTGGATGCGCGCGACGAGTTCGCGCGGATTGAACGGCTTGGGCAGATAGTCGTCGGCGCCCATCTCGAGGCCGACGATGCGATCGATGTCCTCGCCCTTGGCGGTCAGCATGACGATCGGCACGTTCTCGCCGGCGCCGCGCAGCCTCCGGCAGATCGCGAGACCGTCCTCCCCGGGCAGCATCAGGTCCAGCACGAGGAGATGCGGTGGATCGCGCTGCAGCTTCCGGTCGATGTCGCGGCCGTCGGGAAGCGTGGCGACCTGGAAGCCCTGCTCGGTCAGGTAGCGTGACAGGAGGTCGCGCAACTTGACGTCGTCGTCGACGACCAGGATCTTCGGCGGGTTGCTCTTGGTGTTCATGTCCGCTATTGAACGTCCTGCGCATGCGCGGGGCCGGTCGCAGGTGTAACCGATTGTAACGGCAGCCGGGGTTTCGCAATGCCCCGTTGCAATGCGGACGGCCGGAGCGGGAACGAGGGGGCAGAATCCGGTCTGAGTCTACGGTGGCTGCGCAATTCGTGTCAGCCGCCGTGAATTTCGAACCACCGCGTTCCGGCTCGCCGAGCCGGGCGCATCGACCCGAGGACAGACCATGCAACGAGCACTCCCGTTAAGCTTCTCCGCCCGCCGCGCGGCGCTTGCCGTCGCCACGGCGCTCTCGCTCACGATCGCCGGCGGTGCGCTCGCTGCGCCCGGCGGTCCCGGCCCGGGCCCGGGCCCGGGCGGCCCCGGCGGTCCGCACGGCGGCTTTGGCGGCGCGCCGTTCGAGCACGTCATCGCCGAGGCCAAGGCGAAGCTCAATCTGAACACGTCGCAGCAGGTGCAGTTCGACCAGGCGGTCGCCAATGCCAAGGCCGCGCGCGAGCAGGGCCGCGGCATCGGCGAGAAGGTGAGGGACACGGTACGCACGGAACTCGCCAAGGCCGAACCGGACCTCGAGGCGATCGCCCGCGCGGCGGACGAAGCTCAGGCGCAGGGACAGGCCGTGCGCAAGCAGATCCGCGACCAGTTCCTGAAGCTCTACGGCACGTTCACGCCGGAGCAGAAGGCGGTGATCCGCGAGATGCTCCAGGCGAGGATGGATCGAGCCGAAGGATTCCGCGCCGGCATGCACGAGCGGATGCATCGGCGCGGCGGACAGGGCGGTTGATCGCGACCCGCCACCGCGGCCCGGCACCGTGGCGACGCCACGATGCCGGGCCGCAGCCGCTGCGCTGCCACGGCGCGCTAGCTGTGGAGCCTCAGCACGTTGTCCCCAGCGAGCGGGCGGCGCGGTGACGGGCGCCCCTGCTTGCGGTCCCGGACCCTGCCGTCCGGAGCGCGCCGGTTTATGCCGCCGACGCGCCGGCTCGAGGTTCGCCGGGGAATGACGCCGCGACCGGCGCGGCGAGCGTCCGCTTGACGGCAAGCGCCAGCGCGTCGGCGACCAGCGGCTTCGCCAGCAGCGGCAGTCCCGCGCCGTGGGCTTCGCGGTGCGCTTCCTCGCCAAGGTCGCCGGAGACGATCAGCGCGGGCGTCGGTCGACCGAGCGCGCGCCGCAGCCGGCGCACGGCATCCACGCCGGAGGCGTCGTCGGACAGCCGCAGATCGGCGACGATGAGATCGACGCCGTGGTTGTCGAGCGCTGCCACCGCGCCAGCGGCATTGCCCGCCGTGACCACCGTCGCGCCCCACGCTTCGAACAGCGCCACCATCGCGGCGACGACCGCCTCGTCGTCGTCGACGACGATCACGCGCCGCCCCGGCAGATGCAGGTCGCGCGGCGCGGCGGCAGCACGATCGCGTGCCGGCGCGCCGGGGGCTCCGGACGCGGTTGCGGCGCGCGGCGCCCGCACCGAAAAGCGCGAGCCGCGGCCGGGCAGGCTCGCCGTTTCCAGCGGATGGCGCAGCAGCGAGGCCAGCCGGCGGACGATGGCCAGCCCGAGTCCCAGCCCGCGGCCCGACGCGTGCGGGCGCATCCCCGGCGCGGCCTGAACGAACTCGTCGAAGATCCGGTCGCGATCGGCCGGCGCGATCCCGATGCCGGTGTCGACGACGTCGATGCGCACGGCGCCGCCGACGCGCCGGGCGCCGAGCAGAACGCCGCCGGCCCGGGTGTAGGCGAGCGCGTTGGCGGCGAAGTTGCGCACGATGCGCTCGAGCAGGACCGGGTCCGACTGCACCGCGAGCGTCGTCGGCGCGACCCGCAGCACCAGTCCCGATGCCGCCGCCTGCGGCGCGACGTCGGCGGCGACACGGGCGAACAGCGGAGCCAGCGCCACCGCGCCGATGCGCGGGGTCAGCGCGCCGGCGTCGAGGCGCGACAGGTCGAGGAGTTGCGCGAATAGTCCTTCCAGCGCCTCGACCGACGCGCGGATGCTCTGGACCAGAGGGGCGACGTCGGTCGTCCGCGTGCGCGCCGCCAGCGCGGCGGCGAAGAGTCCCAGCGCGTGCAGCGGCTGCCGCAGGTCATGACTGGCGGCGGCCAGGAACTGGCTCTTGGCGCGATTCGCCGTTTCCGCGGCGGCCCGCGCGGTGTCGGCGGCGCGAGTCTGCGCCTGCAGTTCTCCGATGAGGTCGAGATTCTCGTGCCTCATCGCCAGCGACGCGGTCAGCAGGCCGTTGAGCTCGCGGCCGTACGCCAGGACGAAGCCCAGCACGATCCCCATCACCAGCGCGGTGAACAGATGCGGCCGGTCGCCCTCGAGCGCGACGCGCACGATCAGCGGCACCAGCGCCGGGAATGACGAAGCCGTAGAACGACGCCGACCAGACGGCGGTGAGGTTGAGCCCGCCCATCACCACGCCGAACAGGCAGACGATCAGCAGCGCCTCGTGCGCCGGCGACGCGGGATACATCGCCACCGCCGCGACACCCCAGAGGCTGCCGGCAATCGTCGAGCCGATCGCCCACCTTCGGCCCCACCGTGGCGCCGCGGACGGGCGCCGGCCGCGCGCGGCGGTACGCGCGCGTGAGCACGCCGCGCCACGCCTGGTTGGCGAGGATGGCGGCGAACCACGCGGCCATCCACTCCGGCGGCGCGTGTCCCCAGAGCACCGTGCAAAGCAACAGCGCGCCGAACACCATCGACGCCGTCGTCCGGTGCCACTGCCGGTACAGCTGATGGACCTGGTCGGCGCGGGCGCGCCCCAGCAGCGATGCGGGCAGCGCCGGGGCGGGCATCGCGGCCGGTCCCGTCGCCGGTTCAGTGCGCCGCGCCACGGTGCGCGGCCAGCGTCTCGACGCTGATCCCGCGGCGCGCGAGTTCGGCGACCGCCTGCGCGCGCGTGTGCACGCGCAGCGCCTTGAGGATCGCGCTGACGTGGACCTTGACCGTGCCCTCGGACAGCTGGAGATCGCGGCAGATGAGCTTGTTGGGCTTGCCCTGCACCAGCAGCCGCAGCACGTCCGACTGGCGGCGCGTGAGGCCGAGTTCGCCGGGCGAGATGCGCACGCCGTCCGCGTCGGGGGCCTCGGCGAGGTCGTCGGGCACGTAGATGTCGCCGTCGGCCACGGCGGCGATGGCGTCGAACAGCGCCTCCGGCCGGGCGGTCTTCGACACGAAGCCGCGCGCGCCGGCGGCCAGCACCGCCGCCACCGCGGCGCGGTCGTGGGTCGCCGAGAGCACGAGCACGGGGACGCCGGGGTAGTCGAGCATCAGGTCGGCGAGGAAATCGACGCCGCGTGTTCCGGGAAGGCCGAGGTCGAGCAGCGTGAGCGCGATGTCGGGCTCGCGGTCGAGCAGCCGGGTCGCCGTCGCGGCGTCGCCCGCGGCCAGCACCTCGACGCCGTCGCCCCACTGCGGCAGCAGCGCCGTCAGCGCGTCCACGACCAGCGGATGGTCGTCGATGACGAGAATCTTCATGCGGTACCCTCCGGCGCCAGCGCCGCGCGAAGCGGCGGCACGGGCGGGAACATAGCGCCGTGGCGCAGCGCGCGCACCTGTCAGTTGCTACAGGGGAGGGTGATGCGGGAGGCGAAACGCCCGCGGCTCGCGCGGACGGCGTGGGGCGCCGAGGGCACGCTGACGACGTCCGGCGCGCCGGGCTGCTTCCGGCGGGCGGGGCTACTCGTGGCGCAGCGCGTCGATCGGCAGCAGGCGCGATGCCTTGCGCGCGGGGTAGAACCCGAAGAAGACGCCGACGGCGGCGGAGAAGCCGAACGCCAGAATCACGGCGGTGGCGCTCATCTCGGTGCGCCAGCCGGCGAAGTGGCCGACCGCGAACGACGCCGCGGCGCCGAGGGCGATGCCGATGAGGCCGCCGATCAGCGCCAGCGTGACCGCCTCGACCAGGAACTGCGTGAGGATGTCGTGGCCGCGCGCGCCCACCGCCATCCTCAGGCCGATCTCGCGCGTGCGCTCGGTCACCGACACCAGCATGATGTTCATGATGCCGATGCCGCCGACGACCAGCGACACCGACGCGACGGCGGCGAGCAGCAGCGCGAGGATCTTCGAGCTCGCCTCCTGCGCCGCGAGCACGTCGGACAGGTTGCGGACGAAGAAGTCGTCCTCCTGGCTGGCGGCGAGGCGATGCCGCTGGCGCAGCAGGTCGCGCATCTCCTGCTCGGTCGACGGCATGTCGGCGCCATCGCGCACCTTCACGGTGATCGACTGCACGTTGCGCGAGCGCACCTGCGTGCCGCCGAGGACGCGCTTCCTGGCCGTCGATATCGGAATGAGCACGACGTCGTCCTGGTCCTGCCCGATCATGCTCTGGCCCTTGCGCTCGAGCACGCCGACCACGGTGTGCGGCACCCGCCGCACGCGGATCGTCTCGCCGACCGGGTCGGCGTCGCCGAACAGCGACCGGGCGACCGTCTGCCCCAGCAGCACGACCTTGGCCGCGCCGTCGACATCCGCGGTGTCGATCGGCTTGCCGCTCGCCACCGTCCACTCGCGCGCCGCCATGTACTCGGGCGTGATGCCGAGGATCTGCGTGGCCCAGTTGCTGTTGCCGAATACGGCCTGGCCGCTGCCGCGCAACTGCGGCGCGGCGACCGCGATCCCGGCCACGTCGCGCTGCAGCGCGTAGGCGTCGTCCTCGGTGATCGTGCTCTGCGAACCCGACCCCTGGCGCACGCCGCCCGACGTGAAATTGCCGGAGAGGATGATGATCAGGTTCGAGCCGAGGCTCCTGATCTGGTCCTCGACGCGAGCCTGCGCGCCGGCGCCGACGGCGACCATCGTGATGACCGCGCCGACGCCGATGATGATGCCCAGCATCGTCAGCGCCGAGCGCAGCTTGTTGACGCGCAGCGCCGCCAGCGCGATGCGCAGGGTCGCGAGGAAGCTCATGGCGCGGGCGGGGCGGGCGACACGGCGGCGCTCGGCGCCGCGGCCGCGGTGACCTGCGCGGCGGCCTGGCGCCGGCGGCAACCGGCGCGACCGCGGCGCCCGATGCGAAGGGGGCGGCGGCCGCCGTGGCGGGAAGCGACGACGCGACCAGCGGCGTCTGCCGGACGTCGGTGACGACGCGCCCGTCGCGAAACACCAGGCGGCGCGACGCGAAGGCCGCGATGTCCTGCTCGTGCGTGACGACGACGATGGTGATGCCGCGGCGGTTGAGCGCCTGCAGCAGCGCCATCACCTCGATGCTGGTCGCCGAATCGAGCGCGCCGGTCGGCTCGTCGGCGAGGATCAGCTTCGGGTCGTTCACCAGCGCGCGGGCGATCGCCACGCGCTGCTGCTGGCCGCCGGAGAGTTGCGCCGGGTGGTGGTGTTCGCGGCCGGCGAGGCCCACTTCGGCCAGCCGCGCCCTGGCGCGCGCGTGGCGCTCGACGGCGGGCACCCCGGCGTACAGCAGCGGCAGCTCGACATTTTCCTGCGCGCTGGTCCGTGGCAGCAGGTTGAATTGCTGGAACACGAAGCCGATGAGCCGGTTGCGCACGTCCGCGAGCGCATCGCCCTCGAGGTGCGCCACGTCGTTGCCGGCGAGGCGGTAGCTCGCCCGCGGTCGGGCGGTCGAGGCAGCCGACGAGGTTCATGAACGTCGACTTGCCGGAACCGGAGGGGCCCATCACCGCGACGAACTCGCCCTCGGCGATGTCGATCGTCACGCCGTCGAGCGCGCGCACCTCGGTGTCGCCCATCCGGTAGACCTTGACCAGGTCGCGGACGGCGACGAGCGGGGCGTTCATCGGTGCGGTCTCCGCGGTGTCCGGCGTCAGAACGGCAAGCGCGGCGCGCCCGTCGCGGCCTTCGTCGCGCCGGTGCCGCGATCGACATTGCCCACGATCACCTCGGCGCCGTCGGCCAGCTCGCCCGACGCGACCTCGGTGGCGTTGCCGTCGGTGAGGCCGAGCCGCAGCGCGACCTCCCTGGGCTTGCCGGCATCGAGGACGAACACGCGCCCGGAGGTGGAGCTGCCGCGCCCCGTTTCGGCGGCCGCGATCTCCGCGTATTTCTTCTGCTGGTCGGGCGTCAGCATGGCGTTGATCTTCTGTCGCACGTCGCCGCGCGCGCGCTCGCCGCGCGCGCGCCGGTCGGCCTCCGGCACTTCGCGCAATTCGGCCATCCGCGTGCGAAGCTCGGCGAAGATCTCGTCGAGCCGGGCCTGCTGCGCGGCGTCGAGCTTGAGTTCCTCGACGAGGCGCGCGCGCCGCGCCTGGGCATCGCCGGGATTGCCGCCGCCGGCGCCGGAGCCCACCGCCCGCGGCGGCAGCCGGTGCCGCGTCGTCCTTGGCGGCGGCGACCCCCGGCGGACGATAGCGCAGCGCCGCGTTCGGGAGCTTGAGCACGTTTTCGCGGGTGTCGGTGACGATGCGCACGTTGGCGGTCATGCCGGGCACCAGCGCCAGGTTCGGATTGTCGGTGGCGACGACGACGGTGTAGGTGACGACGTTCTGCACGGTGACCGCGGCCTTGCGGATCTGCTTGACGGTGCCGTTGAAGGTCCGCGCCGGGAACGCGTCGACGGTGTAGGTGACCCGCTGGCCGACGCGGATCCGGCTGATGTCCGACTCGTCGATGGAAACGTCGACCTGCATCTGCGACAGGTCCTGCGCGATCGAGAAGAGTTGCGGCGTGTTGAAGCTCGCCGCGACGGTCTGGCCGGCGTCGATCTGACGCGATATCACGACGCCGTCGACGGGGGCGACGATCGACGTCCGCGCGAGATCGACGCGCGCGGTCGCCAGCCCGGCCTCGCGCTGCTTCACCGTGGCTTCCGCATTCGCGACCTGCGCCTCGGCGGTGCGCAGCTGCGCCTCGGTCGTGCGCACCGCCTCGGCCGCACCCTGCTCGACGAACACCGCCTTGTCGAGCTCGGCGGCGGAGATGAAGCCCTTGGCGACCAGCATCTTCTTGCGGTCGGCTTCGCGCTTGCCGTCGTCGGCGGTCAACTTCGCGCGCAGGATCTGCGACTGCGCCGCCGCCACGTCGCCGCGGCGGGCCAGCAGCGACGTCCTGGCGGCGTCGAGGTCGGCCTCGGCCTGCCGCACCTTGAGCTCGAACGTCTCGGGGTCGATGCGCGCCAGCAGCTGGCCCTTCTTCACCTGGGTGTTGAAGTCGACGTAGAGGTCCTTGATCTGGCCGGACACCTGCGACCCCACGAGCACGGTCGTCACCGCGTTGAGCGTTCCCGACGACGACACGACGGCCGTGATCGTGCCGCGCTCGACCTTCGCCGTGCGGAACACCGGTGCCGGATCGCCGCGCAGGTACCACCACGCGGCGGTCGCGGCGACGCCGGCGGCGACGATCGCGGCGACGAGCCATGGCCAGCGGCGGCGCGCAAGCGGACGCGCGCAGGCGAGTTCGGAGTTCATGGGATCCAGGGGAGTGATCGGGAGCGAGGCGAGGAGGCGCGCCTGCAGGCGCGCGGGGAAGCGCGAAGAGGGTCAGCCGGTCTTGGCCGCCGCGGCCTGCTGCTCGGCGAGGTCGCGGCGCATCGCCTTCAAGCGCGTCTCGACCACCGAGTAGTCGTAGAAGTCGCCGTCGTTGGCCTTCAGCGCGAGTTCGAGCTGAACGATGGCGCCGCGAAGATCGCCGCGCCATGCGTAGTACTCGGCCTGGTGGTGATGCTGCTGCGTCCGCTTGCCGAGCCCCGCGTACGCCTCCGCCGCAATCCGGTGCAGCAGGCCGTTGTCCGGAAAGCGCTTCATCTGCGGCTCGAGGAACGCGACCGCATCCTTCGCGCGGCCGGCCTTGAGCAGGGTCTCCGGATAGTCCTGGACGAGCTGCATCTTGTTCGGGTATTTCGCCAGCGCCGCTTCGAACCGGCGCAGCGCCTCGGGGTAGTCGCCCGATGCCTTGTACACGTGAGCGCCCATGGCCGCGATCATCGGGTGCGGCGGGGCGTCCTTTTCGACGCGGGCGAACTCCTCGCGGGCGGCGGGGAGCCGGTCCGCGCGGACCAGCGCCGCGACCCGGCCGTACCGCGTCGCCAGCTCGCTGTTGTACTTCTGATCGATCAGCGCGGCGTCGAACGCCTGGACGGCCTCCGCCGGCGTCCCGGCATAGCTGCGCAGCAGTGCGCGGACCAGGTTGAAGTCGAGCGAGTCGGGCACCTGGCGGTAGGGCAGGCCGTCGGAACGGCCTTGCGCCTCGGCGATGCGCTCGTAGGTGATCGGGTGCGTGCGCAGGTACGACGGCGCGCTGCCTTCGACGAACCGCGCGGAGCGCTGCAGGCGGCCCATGAAGGTCGCCATGGAATTCGGGTCGAAACCGGCGGTGGCAAGCCGGGAGAAGCCGATCCGGTCCGCTTCGAACTCGTGCTCGCGGGTGTAGTTGAGCTGCGACTGGATCGACAGCGCCTGCGCCGACGCGATGGCGGCCGACGCCATGTCGCCGGCCGACGAGGAGTTCGATCGCGCCGCGAGCGCCGCCACGGCCAGCGCGGCGAGCGAGTAGAGGATCGAGCGCTGGGAGCCGACGGCGGAGCGCGTCAGGTGACGCTGCGTGACGTGCGTGATTTCGTGGGCGAGCACCGACGCGAGTTCGGATTCGCTCTGGGCCAGCAGGATGAGGCCCATGTGCACCCCGATGAAGCCTCCCGGGAGCGCGAAAGCGTTGATCGAAGGATCGGCGACGGCGAAGAAATCGAAGTCCTGCCGGCTGTCGTTGCCAGCGGCCACCAGCCGGTAGCCGAGTTCGTTGAGATAGTCGTTGACCTCGGGGTCCTCGAGATACGCTCCCGAGGCGCGAATCTGCCGGACGATCGACTCACCCAGCTTGCGCTCCTGGGCGGGCGTGATCATCGACTGCGATTCGTCGCCGAGGTCCGGCAGCCCCTGGGCCGCGACCGCGCCGGGGGCCAGCGACTGCAACGCGAGGGCGGCCGCCGTCAAGGCCGCGGCGACGCGGTGACGGATCGCGCGCGGACGGGCGGACGGGGCGGTGGGGGGGAGGTGGCAACGCACGATGATAAGATGGATCGGAAGCCCTTTAGTTCACCGATTCGGGAGACCTCCGTGCCGCGCAAGACCGCCGCGCCGCCAGCGCGAGCCAGGGCCAAGCCGCCGGGCGACGTTCCGACCGCAGCGTCGTCCCGGGCTCATTTTACGCACTTCGACGCCGCCGGTCAGGCGCACATGGTCGATGTGGGAGGGAAACCTGTAACAAAACGCGTCGCCAGGGCCGGCGGCCGCATCGTCATGCAGCCGGCCACCCTGGAACTGATTCGAGGCGGGACTGCGAAGAAGGGCGACGTGCTGGGGGTGGCGCGGATCGCGGCCATCCAGGCGGCCAAGCGGACGTCGGAGCTCATTCCGCTATGCCATCCGTTGCCGCTGACGCGTGTCGCGGTCGAGTTCACGGTCGATGCCGCGACGCGGTCGGTCGCCATCGAGGTGACTGCCGAGACCGCCGGCCCCACCGGGGTCGAGATGGAGGCACTGACTGCCGCGTCCGTCGGCCTGCTCACCATCTACGACATGTGCAAGGCTGCCGACCGCGCCATGCGGATCGACGCCATCCGCCTGCTCGAGAAGTCCGGCGGAAAGTCCGGCCATTTCGTCGCCGAACCGTAGGAACCGTTGAGGAACCGTTGGGGTCAGGTCGAATTTTGGGCAATCCCGTCTACCGACACCGACTTTGCGGTTCGTCCAATTCTCCAGTCCTCCAGGTTGGTCGTCCGCCGCCGGTGACGCCATTGTCCAAATGGCGGATGGCGGGGAACGCCCCCGCATGCTGAGATGGCTGGAGCTTCGGGATGGGGCGCCGGCCATCGGCCTGCCCCAAGGTGGACGTTGACCTAAATTCAACCTGACCCGATTGTGGCGGCGACGCACGGCGACGGACTTGCGCTGGCCCGACGAATCGAGCAGGGCCTCGATGAGGTCGTGGACTCGCAACGCGGCGTCGCCGTCGTTGGCCGGCATCGGGCCGCCGCCGACGGCGTCGAGGAACGCGTCGATCAGCGCGCGATGCGCGTCGTGGGCGAAGGCCATCGGATCGGCGCTGCCGCCGGTCGCCTCGCCGTCGCCGACCGTCTCGCGTCGACCGTCGCGATGGAACATCTCCAGCTTTCCTGCCGCGAGCACCGCGGTCGCCTCGGTGCCGGCGAGTTCGATGCGCTCGGCGAAGCCGGGGAATGCCGCCGTGGTCGCGTCGACCGCGCCGAGCGCGCCGCCGGCAAATCGCAGTGCGCCGGCAACCGTGTCCTCGGTCTCCATCCGGTGCGTGGCCGACGTCGCCGCCAGCGCGACCACCTCTTCGACCGGAGGGGTCAGCGACAGGAAGAGGTCGAGCGTGTGGATCGCCTGCGTCATCAGCACGCCGCCGCCGTCACGGGCGAGTGTCCCGCGCCCGGGCTCGTCGTAGTAGGTCTGCGGCCGCCACCAGCGTATCGACGCCGACGCGCTCGCCAGCGCGCCCAGCGCCCCGGCGCGCATCCGCGCCGCGAGCGCCTGCGCGGCGGGCCGGTAGCGGTGCTGGAACACGACGGCGAGCACGTACGCCGGCGCGACGGCATGCCGCGACGACCGCTTCCGCGTCGTCGGGCGTCGCCGCGAGCGGCTTTTCCAGCAGCACGTGCTTGCCGGCCGCCGCCAGACGCTCGACCAGCGGCCGATGCGCCGCGGGCGGCGTCAGGACGATCGCCGAGGTGATCGTGCGGTCATCGATGATCGCGTCGAGATCGCCGGTCACCGGAAAGGGAAACTGCCTCGCGAACGCGTCGCGGCGGATCGCCGTCGGACTGAAGGCGGCGGCGACGTCGACCCGCTGCGCGAGATCGACGAGGCTCCTGGCGTGCGGCGCAACGGCCATGCCGAGGCCGATGAGGGCGATGCGGGGGCGGGACGTCATGGCATATCCGGTGGCGAAAAAGGGAACATCGCGAAACATACCCCAGTCCCGTCCTCCCGCGACGCCGGCGGCTGCCTTTGGTCCGGTGGTTGGACCACTTGACCATGCGGGGTGCCGGGATTAGAGTGCAACCAGACTCTGCGCCGCCCGCGGCGCGGTTCAGGCCGTACGGCGCCCCGGCGAGAGGCACCGACGGCGGAGCGGCACAGCGCCGCCGGGGAGGAAGGGTTGCCGCTCAAGACCGTCGAGCCGACACGACTGTACCGCCAGATCGCGGGGCAGATTGCCCTCCTGATCGACGACGGTGAATTCCCCGCCGGTTCCCGCCTCCCGCCCGAACGCGCGCTCGCGCAGCTGCTCGGCGTCTCGCGAACGTCCGTGCGCGAGGCGATCATCGCGCTCGAGATCGCGGGTCGGGTCGAAGTTCGCGTCGGCACCGGCATCTTCGTCCGCACGGCGCCCGACGCGGCGAACCGTGCGATGCGCACGGGCCGCGGCGCCGTCGAGCCCGCGGCCGACCCGCTTCCCGATGGCGGCGCGAGCCCCTTCGACCTCCTGGCCGCGCGTGCGCTGATCGAGGGCGAAGTCGCGGCGCTTGCCGCCCGGCGCGCGCGCCGCGCCGATCTGGCCGCCCTCAATGCCACCATCGACGAGATGCGCATGCTGGCGGGCGACGCCGACTTCGCCGGCCGCGACGCCGCGGATCGCGCCTTCCACCTGCGGCTGGCCGAATCGTCGGGGAACGACGCGCTGCCTGCCGTCGTCGCCAGCCTCTGGGACCAGCGCTGCGGCGATCTGTGGACCCGCACCGAGCGTCACTTCCACACGCCCTCGCTGCGGGCCAAGACCATCGACGACCACTCCGCGATCGTCGCCGCGCTGGCGGCGCGGGACCCGGCCGCCGCCCGCGCCGCGATGCACCGCCATCTCGCGCGCGTCGCGCGCGAGTTCCAGCGCGGGTTCGAATCCACCGATGGCGCGGGGATGAAGCCCGCGCCGTCCGCCCCGGCAGGTGCCGCGCGGCGCGCATCACGCAACACACCGGCGATCCGCCGGCCAACTCGAGGAGGAATGCAGCCATGAAGCAACTCACCCGTGTCGCGGCGGCGCTGGCCGCCGCAGCAATGATCGCACCCGTCGCCGCGAAGGAATTCCGCAACTCGGACGTCCATCCCGCCGACTACCCGACGGTGATGGCCGTGAACTACATGAGCGACATCATCAAGCAGAAGACCGGCGGCAAGCACTCGATCAAGACCTTCTTCGGCGGCACCCTTGGCAGCGAGAAGGACACCATCGAGCAGACCAAGCTCGGCGGGCTCGACCTCGTGCGGATCAACGTGGCGCCGATGAACAACATCGTGCCCGAGACGATGGTGCCGACGATGCCGTTCCTGTTCCGGTCGAAGGAGCACATGCGCAAGGTGCTGGACGGCCCGATCGGCGACGAGATCCTGAAGGCCGCCGAGGCGCAGGGCTTCATCGGCCTCGCGTTCTACGACTCGGGCGCCCGTTCGCTGTATACGGTCAAGAAGCCCATCCGGTCGCTGGCCGACGCCAAGGGCATGAAGATCCGCGTCCAGCAGTCCGACCTGTGGGTTTCCCTGCTGCAGGCGATGGGCGCCAACGCGACCCCGATGCCGTACGGCGAGGTCTACACGGCGCTCAAGGTCGGCACGGTCGACGGCGCCGAGAACAACTGGCCGTCCTACGACACCTCGCGCCACTTCGAGGTCGCCAAGTACTACGCGATGACCGAGCACTCGATGGCGCCCGAAATGCTGCTGATGTCGAAGAAGGTCTGGGACACCCTCACGCCCGAGGAGCAGAAGATCTTCCGCGACGCGGCGAAGGCGTCCGTCCCCTACATGCGCAAGCTGTGGGACGAGAAGGAGCTGAAGTCGCGCGAGGTCGTGGTGAAGGGCGGCGCGGAGGTCATCGAGGTCGACAAGAAGTCGTTCCAGGACGTGATGGGACCGGTGTACGAGAAGTTCATGACCACGCCGAAGCTCAAGGACATGGTCAAGCGGGTGCAGGACACCAAGTAGGCAGCCGGACCGCCGCCCGGGGCGCGCAGCTCCGGGTGGCATCACGTCGGAAGGTGAAGTCATGTTTACCCGGTTCAACGCCGCGCTGGCGAAGTTCTGCATGATCCTCGCGGTGATCGGCCTGCTGGTCATCGTCGTCTGCGTGCTGCTCCAGGTCTTCGGCCGCTACGTCCTCAACGACACGCCCACGTGGGCCGAGGCGCTGGCGCTGGTGCTGGTGCTCTGGGTGACGATGCTCGGAGCCGCGGTCGGCGTCCGCGACGCGGGCCACATCGGCATGGAGTCGCTGCTGGTCTGGGTATCCGAAGAGCGCCGCCGCAAGCTCGAGATGCTCATCCACCTGCTGTCCGCGCTGTTCGGCGCGATGATGGCGTGGCAGGGGTCGATCCTGGCGGAATCGGTGATGGGCTACAAGATCCCGACGCTCGGCATCCCCGAAGGACTCAACCACGTGCCGGTCGCCGTCGCCGGCGTGCTGATCGTGCTGTTCTCCATCGAGCACATCATCGCGCTGATCCGGCGCGAGGAAGTGATTCCGTCATGGTACTGACCATCGCGGCAGCCGAAGGCGAGGAAGCGACCCCGTCATGGCGCTGACCATTCTGTCCGTCGTCTTCCTGGCGCTGCTGGTATTGGGCGTGCCCGTCGCGTTCGCGATCGGCCTGTCCGCCGTCGTCACGATCCTCTACGAGGGGCTGCCGGTCGCCGTCGTCTTCGGGCGCATGGTCTCCGGGATGACGGTGTTCTCGTTCCTCGCGATCCCGTTCTTCATCTTCGCCGGCGAGCTGATGCTCTACGGCGGCATCGCCCACCGGATCGTCGCGCTGGCCAAGAACCTGGTCGGCCACGTCCGCGGCGGACTCGGGATGTCGAACGTCGTCGCGTGCACGCTTTTCGGCGGCGTCTCCGGCTCGCCGGTCGCCGACGTGTCGGCGATGGGCGCGGTGATGATCCCGATGATGAAGCGCGAAGGCTACGACGCCGACTACGCGGTCAACGTCACCACGCACGCCGCGCTGGTCGGCGCGCTGATGCCGACCAGCCACAACATGATCATCTATTCGCTGGCGGCGGGCGGCAAGGTGTCGATCGCGGCGCTGATCCTCGCCGGGCTGCTGCCGGCCGTGGTGCTGACCATCTGCAATCTGGTCGCCGCCTACGCGGTGGCCATCAAGCGCGGCTACCCCGCGGGCACGTTCCCCGGCTGGGACATCGTCGCGCACTCGCTCGCGGCGGCGCTGCCCGGACTGTTCGTGGCCGTGATCATCGTCGCGGGCATCCTCTCGGGCGTGTTCACCGCGACCGAATCGGCGTCGGTCGCCGTGCTCTACGCGCTGCTGATCACGGTGCTGGTCTACCGCAGCCTGTCGTGGGACGACTTCCTCAAGGCGGCGGCGCGGGCGGTCAAGAAGACCGGCGTCGTGCTGCTGCTGATCGGCGTGTCCGCGACGCTCGGCTACCTGATGAGCCTCTACAGCGTCGCCGAGGTGACCGGCGCCGCGCTGTCCAGTATCACCAGCACGCCGTGGATCATCTTCCTTCTGGTCAACATCATCCTGTTCCTGCTGGGGACCTTCCTCGACATGGCGGCGACGATCCTCATCTGCACGCCGATCTTCCTGCCGATCTGCATGCAGTACGGGATGGACCCGGTGCAGTTCGGGATGGTGATGCTGATCAACTGCGCGCTGGGCCTCAACACGCCCCCGGTCGGGACCACGCAGTTCGTGGGCTGCGCGCTGGGCGAGATCTCGGTCGAGCAGGTGATGAAGACGATCGCGCCGTTCTACCTTTCGCTGACGGCGGCGCTGATGATCGTCACCTACGTGCCGGCGTTCTCGCTGTGGTTGCCGCGGCTCGCCGGCTACCTTCAGTGAGACCGCCATGGCAGCGCTGAGCTTCGCCACGCTCGCCGGCCTGCCGCCCGAGGTCGCGCGACCCGCGTACGACCCGGCGTCGGTCGGCATCGGCATCCTCCACCTGGGCCTCGGCGCGTTCCATCGCGCGCACCAGGCCGTCTACACCGACGCCGTGCTCGCGCGCGATCCGCGCTGGGGCATCTGCGGCGTGTCGCTGAAGACGCCGCGGGCGACGGCGCCGCTGGCGGCGCAGGACGGGCTCTACACCGTGCTCACCCGGTCGGCCGAGGACACGACCGCGCGCGTGATCGGCAGCCTGCGCGAGGCGGTGTTCGCCGGCGCCGACCGCGCCGCGCTGATCGCCCGCTTCGCCGACCCGCGGATCGCGATCGTCTCGTTGACCGTCACCGAGAAGGGCTACTGCCACGACCCGGCGACCGGCCGCCTCGATCGCGCGCATCCGGACATCGCGCACGACCTCGCGGCGCCGCATGCGCCGGTCTCCGCCGTCGGCCTGCTCGCCGCCGGCCTCGCCGCACGGCGAGCCGCAGGCGCCGGGCCGATCACCGTCGTCTGCTGCGACAATCTTCCCCACAACGGCCGCACCGTCGAGGGCATCGTGGGCGCGTACGCGCAGGCGTGCGACGCCGCGCTCGCCGAGTGGATCGGTGCGCACGTCGCCTTCCCGAACACGATGGTCGACCGCATCGTGCCGGCGACGACTCCCGCGGACGTGGCCGATGCTGCCGCCCGGCTGGGAGTGTCCGATGCGGCACCGGTCGTCGCCGAACCGTTCGGGCAGTGGGTGCTCGAGGACCGCTTCGCCGCGGCGCGACCGCCGTGGGAGGAAGCCGGCGCGGAATTCGCAGCCGACGTCGCACCGTTCGAGACGATGAAGCTGCGGCTGCTGAACGGCAGCCATTCGTCGCTCGCCTACCTCGGGTTCCTGCTCGGCCACGAGACGATCTGGCAGGCGAGCGCGGACCCGGATCTCGCCGCGTTCGTCGAGCGGCAGATGGAGGAGGAGATCGCGCCGACGCTGGTGGCGCCGCCCGGCGTGGACCTCGCCCTGTACCGCCGCGAGTTGATGGCCCGCTTCCGCAATCCGGCGCTGCCGCACCGGACGCAGCAGATTGCGATGGACGGCTCGCAGAAGCTGCCGCAGCGGTTGCTCGGCACGGTCCGCGACCGGCTCGCCGGCGGCGGCTCGATCCGCCATCTCGCGCTGGCCGTCGCCGCGTGGATCCGCTACGCCGCCGGCCGCGACGAAGCGGGGGCGCCGATCGCCGTCGCCGACCCGCTGGCGGCGCGCTTCGCCGCGATCGCCGCCGAGGCCGGCGAGGGTGCGGATGCCGCGCCGCGGCTCGCCGAGGGATTCCTCGCGCTCACCGCGGTGTTCGGCGCCGACCTGCCGGCGCAGCCGGCGTTTCGCGCGGCGGTCGCGCACAACGTGGCGGCGCTGCTGCGCGACGGCGCGCGCCGAACGCTCGTCGCGCATCTGGCGGGCGGATGACCCGCCCGTCCATTTCCTTCGGGCTGCCGGGCCGACCCGGGGCCACGCCACTACCGGGCCAATCGCATGACCACGCTCAACCTCGATCCTGACCGGCTGTTTCCCGTCGACGCGGGCCTGCGCGCGCTGGCGCGCTCGCTCTACGCCACCGTCGCGACCCTGCCGATCGTCAGCCCGCACGGGCACACCGACCCGCAGTGGTACGCCGACGACACGCCGTTCCCGAATGCCTCGGCGCTGTTCATCACGCCCGACCACTACGTGTTCCGCATGCTGTACAGCCAGGGCGTGCCGCTGGAGGCGCTGGGGATCCCGCGCCGCGGCGATGCGGGCGCGAGCGCCGTCGAACCCGACGCGCGGAAGATCTGGCGCACCTTCGCCGCGCACTGGCCGCTGTTCCGCGGGACACCGACGCGCGTCTGGCTCGACCACGCGTTCCACGAGAACTTCGGCATCCGCGAGCGGCTCGAGCCGGCGAACGCCGACGCGATCTTCGACCGCATCAACGCCGCGCTGGCCACGCCGGCGTTCCGGCCGCGCGCGTTGTTCGATCGCTTCGGCATCGAGGTGATCGCGACCACCGAGTCGCCGCTCGATCCGCTGGCCCATCACGCGAAGATCCGCGCCAGCGGCTGGGGCGGGCGGGTGATCACCGCGTACCGGCCCGATCCCGTGGCCGATCCCGAGTTCGAGGGCTTCCACGCCAACGTCGAGCGCTTCGGCGCGCTGGCCGGGGAGAATGCGGCGACCTGGTCGGGCTACCTCGCCGCGCACCGGAACCGTCGCGCGTTCTTCGCCTCGATGGGCGCGACGTCGACCGACCACGGGCACCCGACCGCGCAGACCGCCGATCTCACCCCGGCCGAATGCCAGCGGCTGCTCGACCGCGCGCTCGCCGGCACGATCTCGCCGGCCGAGGCGGAGCTCTTCCGCGGCCAGGTGCTGACCGAGATGGCGAAGATGAGCCTCGACGACGGCCTGGTGATGCAGATCCATCCCGGCAGCTTCCGCAACCACAACGGCGCCGTGTTCCGCGATTTCGGCCGCGACAAGGGCGCCGACATCCCGACGCGCACCGACTACGTGCGGGCGCTGAAGCCGCTGCTCGACCGCGTCGGCACCGAGCCGGGATTGTCGATCGTGCTGTTCACGCTCGACGAGTCGACCTACGCGCGCGAGCTCGCGCCGCTCGCCGGCCACTACCCCGTGCTGAAGCTTGGCCCGCCGTGGTGGTTCCACGACAGCTTCGAGGGCATGCTGCGCTTCTTCTCGACGGCGATCGAAACCGCCGGCTTCGCCAACACCGTCGGCTTCAACGACGACACCCGCGCGTTCCTGTCGATTCCGGCGCGACACGACGTCTGGCGGCGCGTGGCCTGCCGCTTCCTGGCGACGCTGGTCGGCGAGCACCGTCTCGACGAGGACGAGGCCTTCGCGCTGGCGCCCGACCTCGCCTACGGCCTCGCCAAGCGCGCGTACAAGCTCTAGCGCGCCGCCGCGTCCCTGCGCGGCGGACGGCGACCCGGCAAGGCTGCCGCGCCGGGCGGTTTCGGGGCGGTGCGCGCCGGCGCCGCCGCGACCGGCGCCGGCGCCACGAACGCCCAGTCAGCGCGGGAGAGGGCGTCGATCCACCATCCCAGCGCGCGGCCCGGTTTCGGCTCGCGCCATGCGGCCTGCATCCGCAGCGGCGCACGCGGCGTCTCGACCGTCTTGGCGACCAGCCGTCCGGCGACGAGGTCGGCCAGTGCGAGGTGGTACGGCAGGAAGCCGCAGCCCAGCCCCGCGACCTGCGCGGCGAGCTTGGTCGCGAGATCGGGCACCACCAGCGTGTCCTGCCCTTCCAGCAGTCCGAGCGACCGCCGGGGCAGCGCGCGCGAGGTGTCGCCGGCGACGACCGCGCGGTGGCGCGCCATGACGGCCTCGGGAATCGGTTCCGCGGCGTCTGCGAGCGGGTGCGACGGCGCGACCGCGAAGACCGTGACCGCCTCGGCCAGCGGCCGGATGCGGTAGCCGCCGCCGGGAGGTGGGTCGCCGGATGCGCCGATGACCAGGTCCGCGCGGCGGTCCGCCAGCGCGTCCCACGCGCCGCCCAGCACTTCGCGGGAAAGGCGAAGGCGCGTGTTTGCCGCCGCGTTGTCCCGGCAATGCACGTAGAACGCCGCGATCAGCGGCCACAGCCGCTCGAACGGCACGATGGCGTCGACGGCGATCGCGAGTTCGGTTTCCCAGCCGGTCGCCACGCGGCGTACCCGGTGCTCGAGTTCGCCGGCCGCGCGCAGCAGCAGGCGGCCGGCGTCGAGCAGCTCGCGACCGGCCGGTGTCATCTTCGCGCGATGACCGCGGCGGTCGAAGACGGCGACTTCCAGATCGTCCTCGAGCTTACGCACCTGGTAGGTCACCGCGGAGGGCACGCGGTGCAGTTCCTCGGCGGCCGCGGCGAAGCTGCCGCGCCGGTCGATCGCGTCGAGCAGGACGAGGGCGTCGAGGGAGAGTCGCATGATGTTCGAAAATATTGAACTAATCTGGTCCGGAATTATTCGCTTTTCGTCGAAGGACGCGCAAGTCCATCATCGCTCTGTGCCCGACGAGACACCCCGCCGGAACGGCGGCGGATAGATGAACAGGAGAATCGAATGATCGCGTTGCGCAAAGCCGATGAACGGGGCCACGCCAACCATGGCTGGCTCGATTCGTTCCACAGCTTCAGTTTCGCCGACTACTACGACCCGGCGCACATGGGCTACGGTCCGCTGCGGGTGATCAACGAGGACCGCGTGCAGCCGGGCATGGGCTTCGGCACGCACGGGCACCGCGACATGGAGATCGTGTCGTACGTCCTGGAGGGTGAGCTCGAGCACAAGGACAGCATGGGCACCGGCTCGATCATCGTGCCGGGCGACGTCCAGCGCATGAGCGCCGGGCGTGGCGTGATGCACAGCGAGTTCAACCCCTCGCGCATCGCCGGCGTGCATTTCCTGCAGATCTGGATCGAACCGGCCGAGCGGGGCATCAAGCCGGAGTACGAGCAGGTCAGCATTCCGCCGGCGGCGAAGCGTGGCCGGCTGGCGCTGGTTGCCGGACCCGCCGGTTCCGGCGCCGCGGTGACGATCCACCAGAGCGCGAAGCTGTACGCCGGGCTGTTCGACGGCGCGGAGCGCGCGACGCACACGCTCATGCCGGGTCGCCGTGCATACGTCCACGTCGCGCGCGGCGAGATCACGGTCAACGGCGTGCCGCTCCAGGCCGGCGACGCGGCCAAGATCGAGGTGGAGCCGGAAGTCCGCCTCGACGGCGGCCGCGCCGCCGAAGTGCTGGTGTTCGACCTTCCCTGACCCGACCGTTCCGACTGAATTCGAAACCTTTTCAACGCACTTCAATCGAGGAGAAGATTATGACGACGCAAACTGAAACGACCCGCGCACAGGATGCGGTGATGCTGGTGGCGCGGATCCTGCTGGCGCTGATGTTCGTGATCGCCGGTTTCGGCAAGATCGGCGGCTTCGAAGGCACGGCCGGCTACATCGCGAGCAAGGGACTGCCGCTGCCGCAGCTCGGCGCGGCGATCGCGATCGTGGTCGAGCTCGCCGGCGGCATCATGCTGATCGTCGGCTGGAAGGCCCGCTGGGCGGCGCTGGCCATAGCGGTGTTCACCGCCGTCGCCACCGTGATCTTCCACAACTACTGGGCGATGACCGGCGCGGATGCCGGCATGCAACGGCTGATGTTCATGAAGAACGTTTCGGTCATCGGCGGGCTGCTCGCCGTATACGCCTTCGGCCCGGGTCGGCTGTCGATCGACCGCGGCTGACGGGGTTCGGCGCGGGCCGCGCTGGCGCCGCGGCTCGCCGTCGCATTGAAATTGCGCGGCGATCGACCTCATGATAAAAAGAGGGCGCCGAGGGGCTGGCGGCGAATCCGCGAAAGCCGTCCAGCGAAACCCTGCGCCGCCGTTCCTCACGCGAACCGGAGAGTACGATGAAGCCAACGAAGACCAGGAAGCCCGCCGGTGCACCGCAGATCGACACCGGTATCGCCGAGAAGGATCGCGCGCGCATTGCCGAAGGGCTGTCGCGGCTGCTTGCCGACACCTACACGCTGTACCTGAAGACGCACAATTTTCACTGGAACGTGAAGGGGCCGATGTTCAATACGCTCCACCTGATGTTCATGGACCAGTACAACGAATTGTGGATCTCGACCGACCTCATTGCCGAGCGGATCCGTTCGCTCGGGTTCCCCGCCCCGGGCACCTACGCGGCGTTCGGCAAGCTGAGCTCGATCGCCGAGACGCCGGGCGTTCCCACGGCCGACCAGATGATCCGGCTGCTGGTCGAGGGCAACGAAGCGGTCGTGCGCACTGCGCGCAAGGTCTTTCCACTGGTCGCCAAGGTCGACGACGAACCGTCGGCCGATCTGCTGACCCAGCGCATGCAGGTGCACGAAAAGAACGCCTGGATGCTCCGCAGCCTCCTCGAGACCTGATCGGGGTCAGGTCGAATTCGGCGCGTCGCGGGGCGACCGGCGACCGGAAACGGTCGTCGGAATCCTGACGCCGCGAGGTGAGTGGCCTCGCGGCCTCCGGCATTGTCTGCGGCCCGCCCAGGCCCACGCCATCATCCGTTCGGTCGATGGCGGCGAACGGAAGTGGTTGGTGCAATGCAGGTGGCCGGATCGTGGGTCGTGGGCCAGAACGATGCTTGACCGAAATTCAACCTGACCCCAATTCGATGCGGCCGTCGACGAGGGTGACGATGCGATCGCAGCGATGTGCGAGCCGCGGGTCGTGGGTGACGACGAGGAAGGCGACGCCGCTTTCGGCGTTGAACTTCCGCATCAGTGCGAAGATCTCGTCGGCGGAATGGGTGTCGAGGTTGCCGGTCGGCTCGTCGGCCAGGACCAGTGGCGGGGCGAGCGACAACGCACGGGCGATGGCCACGCGCTGCTGCTGCCCGCCGGAGAGCTTGCGCGGCAGGTAGTCGAGCCGATCGCCGAGACCGACCGCGCGCAGCAGGTCTCGCGCCGCCTCGCGCCGCGCCGGCGTCACGGGGCCCTCGGTGACCATTCCCGGCATCAGCACGTTCTCCGTCGCCGTGAATGCCGGCAGCAGATGGTGAAACTGGAAGACGAACCCGATGCTGCGTGCCCGCAGCGCGGTCAGGGCGCCTTCCGGCAGCGTCGTCGTCTCGCTCTCGCCGAACACGTACGATCCGCTGCTCGGCGGCTCGAGCAGGCCGATCAGGTTGAGCAGCGTCGACTTGCCCGAACCCGACGGTCCGATCAGCGCGGTGAACTCGCCGCGGGCGATCGACAGGTCGATGCCGTGCAGCACCTCGACCGCGACGTCGGTGCCGGCGCCGTAGGTCTTGCGGATGTCGGTCAGCCGCAGCAGCTCGGCCGCCCCGCCGCCGCGGGCGCCGTCGACGCCCGTGGTCATGAGCGGATCGCCTGTGCCGGATCGAGCTGCGCAGCCCGTCGCGCCGGCGCATACGCTGCGGCCAGCCCGACGACCACCGCGACCAGCGCTGCACCGCCCAGCAGTTCCGGCGTGAACCGGAGATCGAACAGCGGCGAGCCATCGGCGTTCTTGGCGTAGCGGACGAAGACCTGGAGCCACGCCACCGCCAGGCCGGTGCCGAACACCGACGCCCACGCCGCCGACGATGACCCCCTGCAGCAGGAACACGCGCTCGACCTTGCCGCGCGTCGCGCCCATCGCCCGCAGGATGCCGATCTCCTTGCGCTTCTGCACGACCGACACGACCAGCACGCTGGCGATGCCCAGCGCGACGATCACCAGCACGAAGGCACGGATCAACCGCGTGGTGATCGTCTGCGCATTGAGCGCCGACAGGAGCTGCTCGTTGGTCTTCATCCACGATTCGACGGTCAGCCCCGTCTGCGCGGAGAGGCGTTGGGCGACCTGCTCGGCCGCGAACAGGTCGTCGACGGTGAGTCGATCTGCGACGCGCCGCCCGGCAGCCGCAGCAGGTTCTGCGCGGTCCGGAAGCCGACGTAGACGGTCCGGCGATTGAGGTCGCGCACGCCGAGGTCGACCATCGCGGTGACGGTGAAGGGATCGGAGACGCTCGGCCCGTCCTCGGCGGTGACCAGCCGGAAGCGATCGCCGATGGCGAGCCCCAGGTCCTTCGCCAGATCCTTGCCGATCACCGCCTCGCCCGGCTCGACGCGAAACGTGCCCGCGACGACCTTGTCGTAGATGCCGACGATGCGGTCGTAGCGCGCGGGCTCGACGCCGAACAGCGCGATCGACTTGTTCGCGTCGCCGCGGGTCGCGAAGCCCGGTCCGGTGACCAGCGGGGACACGGCCTCGACGCCGGGGGTGGCCTCGAGGACCGGGATCAGCGCCTGCCACTGGTCGATCGACTTCAGCCGCTGCGCGCGTGCCTCGATCCTGGGCATGACCGCCTGCCCGTCGCCCGGCGCGATCTGCGGCCGCGCGACTTCCTCGGCGGGGCGAACGACGATGTGCGCCTGCGCTCCCAGCGTGCGCCGGATGGTGTTGCTCTGCAGCCCGTTGACCAGCGCGGTGATGAAGATCACGACCGCGACGCCGACGGCGACGCCGGTGATGATCAGCCAGGTCTGGAACCGGCCCTCGCGCAGGAAGCGCAGCGCGACGACCCACTCGAACGGCACGGTCGCCCTTTCAGCGGGCCGGCGCCGCGCGCACGCGCGAGCCCGGCTCGACGTCGGGCGTCAGCACGACGACGGTGCCGGCGGGGGCGCCGGACGCGAGCTCGACCTCGCTCGCGCTGCGCGCGCCCAGGCGCACCGGCATCCTGCTGGCGCGTCCATCGCCCAGCACCAGCACCCACGGCGCGTCTCCCGTCGCGTCGCGAACGGCCGCCGCCGGAACCACCAGCGCCTGCGCGCGATCGGCGACGACGAGATCGATCGACACCGTCATGTCGGCGCGCAGAAAGGCGGGCGGTGCCGGCACGTCGAACTTGGACTCCACGGTGCCGCGCGCGACGTCGATGGCGGGGGCGAGGTACGACAGCACTGCGCGAAAGCGCTCCTGCGGATAGGCGTCGGCGGAGACCAGCGCCGCCTCGCCGATCCGCAGCAGCGCGAGATTCTTTTCGTCGATCAGCGCGGTCAGTCGCGCCGGTCCGTCGAGCGCGAGCGTCAGCAGCCGCTTGCCCGGCTGGACGATGTCGCCGGGCTCGACGCTGCGATCGAGCACCACGCCTGCCGTGGGCGAACGCAGTGTCGTCTGCGCGAGCTTCGCCTCCGCGATCTCGCGCGCCGCGCGCGCCTGCGCGAGCTGGTCCTCGAGCTGGCGGCGATCCGCGCCGGTCGCGGTATTCGACGCCGCCTGCGCGCGGGCCGTCTGGACCTGGCTCTGCGCCACCGCCAGCCCGCGGCGCGCCTCGTCGACGCGCGCCGCGCCGATGAAACCCTGCTTGAAGAGCTCCTCCTGCCGCTGCGCATCGCGCTCGATGCTGCGCAGGTTCGCCTCGGCCTGGGCCAGCGCTTCGCGCGCCTGAGGCGCCCCGACATCACGCCATTGCAGGATCCGCGTCGCCGCCGAGTTCTCCGATGCCCGTGCCTGCGCGAGCGCGGCGGCAAGCTCGCTCGACTCTAGCTCGACCAGCGCCTGGCCGGCCGCGACGCGACCGCCTTCGTCGACTTTCACGGCGTGGACACGGCCGGTGATGGTCGCGCCGATGTCGGTCTTCGCCGGTGCGAGCACCCGCCCGCTGACCACGACGGTCTGCTTCAGCGGCCGGCTCGTCACCGTCGAGACTTCGACCTCGCGCCCCTGGAAGCTCCGCCAGGCGACGATGCCGGCAACGGCGAGCCCCACCGCGACGACGGCGATCAGGGCACGGTGCACACGGGGAACGGACATCGGTGGCGGGAGAGGGGCGGCGGGGAACGGGCGACCGGTGCCGGCGAGAAGGGTCAGTGCGCGGCCGGCGCGAAGCCGTTCGATTATCGCACGCCGATCCGGGGCTACTCCCGTTGCCGTGTATCGAGCCAGATCGTCACCGGGCCGTCGTTGACCAGGGTCACCGCCATGTCGGCGCCGAACTCACCGGTCGGCACCGGCTGTCCCAGCTCCCGCGCGAGCGCCGCCACCACGGCATCGAAGCGCGGTCGGGCGAGTTCGGGCGGCGCCGCGCCCGACCACGACGGCCGCGCGCCCTTCTTCGTCGACGCGAACAGGGTGAACTGGCTGACGGCGAGAATCGCGCCGCCGGCGTCCCGCACCGACCGGTTCATCACGCCCGCGTCGTCGGCGAAGATCCGCAGCGCGACGATCTTGCGGGCGAGCCAGTCGCGGTCGTCGTCGGTGTCGTCGGCCGCCATGCCGGCCAGCACCAGCAGGCCCGGGCCGATCGCTCCGGTCACGCGCCCGGCGACCTCGACCCGCGCCTCGCGGACCCGCTGGATCAGCGCGCGCACGGCGTCACTTCTTCACCACCTTGCGGTCGACCTCGACGAGCACGCCGTTGGCGACGATCAGCGTGGTGATCGTCTCGGGGTCGCCCGGCGCGGGCAGGTAGGTCCACCGAGCATGCCGGTTGCCCCTGCCGCCGGCGCGCGTGTCGGGCTCGCCCAGACGGGCCAACACCTCGCCCTGCGACATGCCGGTGCGCACGTGGCGCCGTTCGCCGGCGTCCCGCGCAGGCTTGGCCGGTTTCGCCGCCTTCGTGTCGCGGACGGGACGCGCGTCGGTGCCGCCACCGTCGCGCGTGTCGGCCGGAGCGGCGCGCACGCTGCCGGCGGTCCTTCCCGGAATCACCGACAGCGGCGGCGGGTCGTCGGAAAAATTCCGCAGTTCCCGGCCCGCCTGGCAGGGAGCCTCCTGATACACCGGGACGCCGCCCTCGCCGGCGCACTTGAACACGCTGCCGTCGGCGGCCTCGCCCAACAGGACGCCGAGCGCCACGACCAGCGCCGGCGCGAGCCATGGCCGCGCGAGGCGCGGGCGGGCAGCGACCGGACGGGGGCGCGGGGCCATCGGACGAGTCATCGGTCGAGGCCGAATCGTCGGTCGAACCATGGGGGGCGATCGCAGGGGCGGGCGGCGGGGCAGGCATTACCATACCGCTTTTCGCCACCGCGCGAACTCGGCCGGACGAACGACCCCGATGAGCCCCTATTTCCGCCATGCCGCCGCCGCCCGCGTGCAGGACATCGCTCCTTTCCACGTGATGGAGGTGCAGACCGCCGCGCGCGCGCTCGAAGCGGCCGGGCGCAGCGTCGTCCACCTCGAAATCGGCGAGCCCGACTTCCCGACCCCGCCGCAGGTCGTCGCGGCGGCGCAGGCGGCGCTGGCCGGGGGCAACATCTACTACACGTCGGCGCTGGGCCTCCCCGCGCTGCGCGAGGCGATCGCCCGCCACTACGCGGACCAGTACGGCGTGCGCGTCGAGCCCGAGCGCGTCATCGTCACCGCGGGCTCGTCGGCGGCACTGCTGCTGGTGATGGCGCTGCTGGTGAACCGCGACGAGCGGATCCTGATGTCGGACCCGGGGTATCCCTGCAACCGGCACTTCGTCCGCGTGCTCGAGGGCGAGCCGGTCGGCATCCCCGTCGGCGCCGACACCCGTTACCAGCTCTCGGCCGCGCTGATCGAGCGGCACTGGACCGAGGGCACGCGCGGCGCGCTGATCGCCTCGCCGTCCAATCCCACCGGCACCGAGGTGCCGCACGACGAAATGGCGCGGATCGCCGCCACCGTCGCGCGGCTCGGCGGTCGGCTCGTCGTCGACGAGATCTACCTCGGCCTCAGCTACGACGGCCCGCCGCGATCGGTGCTCGACGTCGCCGGCGCCTTGGCCGACGACATCTTCGTCGTGTCGAGCTTTTCCAAGTACTTCAACATGACCGGGTGGCGGCTGGGGTGGATCATCGCGCCGGAGCGCCACGTCCGCGACCTCGAGAAGCTCGCGCAGAACCTGTACATCTCGCCGGCGACGGTGTCGCAGCACGCGGCGCTGGCCTGCTTCCGGCCCGACACGCTGGCGCTGCTCGAGGAGCGCCGGCGCGAGTTCGCCGCGCGGCGCGATCTGCTGGTCCCGGCGCTCCGGCAGCTGGGCTTCGGCATCCCGGTCACGCCGTCCGGCGGCTTCTTCGTCTACGCCGACAGCTCGCGCTTCGCCGCCGACAGCCAGGCGTTCTGCCGCGACGTGCTCGCGGCGACCGGCGTCGCGATCACTCCGGGCATCGACTTCGGCGCGCACCGCGCGGGCGCGCACGTCCGCTTCGCGTACACCGTCTCCCGCGACAAGCTCGAGGACGGATTGGCGAGGCTTTCGCGCCACCTCGGCGGTCGATGAGCGGGGCGCGCACCGGCCGTCCGGCGCGGCGGCGGCTGCGACCGCCGCGGCGCTGCTGCTCGCGGGCTGCGGACTCGCCGACACCGCGGATTTCTACTGGCAGGGCGCCGTCGGCCAGGCCGACCTGATCTGGCGCGCGAAGCCGATCGACCAGGTGGTGGCCGCGACCGACGACCCGGTGCTGAAGGCGCGGCTCGAACGCGCGCAGTCGATCCGCGCGTTCGCCTCCCGCGAGCTCGGGCTGCCGGACAACGGCACCTTCACCCGCTACGCCGACATCGGGCGTCCCTTCGTCGTGTGGAACGTCTTCGCGGCGCCGCCGCTCGCGCTGAAGGCGAGGCAGTGGTGCTTCCCCGTGGCCGGCTGCGTCAACTACCGCGGCTACTTCAGCGAGGACGATGCGCGCGCCGAGGCGGCGCGTCTCGCGCGGGAGGGCGACGACGTGCACGTCGGCGGGGTGCCCGCGTACTCGACGCTCGGCTGGCTCGACGACCCGGTGCTGTCGTCGTTCGTCCGCTGGCGCGAGACCGACCTCGCACGCATCATGTTCCACGAGCTGGCGCACCAGGTCGTCTACGTCAAGGACGACACGTCGTTCAACGAGAGCTTCGCCGTCGCCGTGGAGGAAGCCGGGCTTGCCCGCTGGCTCGACGCGCAGGCGGGCAGGCCGGACCACGCGCAGCTGATCGAGGCCGCCGCACGCTCGGACCGGCTGCGCGCCGACTTTCGCGGCCTCGTCGCCGGCACCCGCGAGGAGCTGACGCGACTCTACGCCGGCGACGCGCCGGACGACGCCAAGCGCGCGGCCAAGGCGGCGATTTTTGCGCGGATGCGCGCCGACTACGAGCGGCTGAAGGCCGGCTGGGACGGGGTGCCGGCGTTCGACCGCTGGTTCGAAACCGGCGCCAACAACGCCGGCATCGTCGCCGTGGGGCTGTATACCGACCGGGTGCCGGCATTCCGGGCGCTGCTCGCCGCGGAAGGGGGTGACCTGCCGCGGTTCTATGCGCGGGTCAAGGCGCTGGCGGGGCTCCCTCGCCCGGAGCGCGACGCCGCGCTGGGCGGCCCCGACCTGGCGCCCGCGCCAGCGGCCCCCGGACTCGCGCCGGCGTGCCGCCGCGGGGAGCGAGGCGCGCTGGAGGCTCGTTCGCTGCAGGGAAATCCGGGTATACTCATCGATTCCCTTGCCACACCCGCCGCAGACGGGGTGGCCGCCAGCGCAGCCGGATTCGTCCGGGCCTGCGCTCAATACGACCTCGAGGAGTGTTCTGCATGCGTCACTACGAACTCGTTTTCATCGTGCACCCCGACCAGAGCGAGCAGGTGCCCGCCATGGTCGAGCGGTACCGCGCGATGGTCACGTCGAAGAACGGCCAGATCCACCGGCACGAGGACTGGGGCCGCCGCCAGATGGCGTACCCGATTGCCAAGGTCCACAAGGCGCACTACGTGCTCATGAACATCGAGTGCGACCAGGAGACGCTCGACGAACTCGAACACGCGTTCAAGTTCAACGACGCGGTCCTGCGCCACCTGATCGTCGCGATGCCCGAAGCGGTCGTCGCGCCCTCGGCGATGCTGAACCCGAGCAAGCCCGCGCGCGAAGGCCGCGACGGCGAGCGCGGGGACCGTGGCGACCGCGGCGATCGTGGCGACCGTCCGCCGCGCGACAGCGACCGCGCCGCGCGTGTACCGCGCGAAGCCGCGTCGACGTCCGCTCCGGTGGCCGCTCCGGCGGCCGACGGCCCGGCGACGGCGTAAAGCGACGCACGGGCGGCGTGCACGGCGCCAACCGGCTGACGCTCGACGCCACGATCACCGAACGCGGCGACCTCCGCTACACGCCCGCCGGCCTGCCCGCCATCGACTGCCTGCTCCGGCACGCGTCGATGCAGACGGAAGCCGGCGGCGAACGGAAGGTCGAGTGCGAGGTGACTGCGGTGGCGTTCGGCGAAGTGGCCCTGGCGCTGGCGAAGCTGCCGGTGTCGACCGCGGTGAACGTCGAGGGTTTCCTCGCGCGCCGCTGGCGGACCGGAACGAGCCTCGCGCTGCACGTCGTGCGCTGCGAACGAATTTTCGAACGAGACTGAACAAAGGAAACGACCATGCCCCGTCCAATGGGTAAAGGCAAGGGCCGCAAAGACGGCAAGAAGCGCGATCGCGGCAATGCGCTGTTCAAGCGGCGCAAGTTCTGCCGCTTCACCGCCGAAGGCGTGAAGCAGATCGACTACAAGGATGTCGACGTGCTGAAGGACTTCGTCCAGGAAAACGGCAAGATCATGCCGGCCCGGATCACCGGCACCAAGGCGCGCTATCAGCGGCAGCTGACCACGGCGATCAAGCGCGCGCGCTTCCTCGCGCTGCTGCCGTACACCGACCTGCACCTGGGGAAATAGGCCATGCAGATCATCCTGCTCGAAAAGATCTCCAACGTCGGCAACCTGGGCGACGTCGTCAAGGTCAAGGCCGGGTTCGCCCGCAACTACCTGATCCCGCAGGGCAAGGCCAAGCGCGCCACGCCCGACAACCTCAAGGTCATCGAGGCGCAGCGCGCCGAACTCGAGGCCGCCGCCGCCGCGAAGCTCACGGCGGCGCAGGAACTGGCGACCAAGCTCGAAGGGCTGCAGGTGCAGGTGACGCAGAAGTCGGGCGTCGACGGCCGCCTGTTCGGCTCGGTCACCAACGTCGACATCGTCGAGGCGCTGAAGGGCCACGGCATCGAGATCGAGAAGTCGTCGGTCCGGCTGCCGACCGGGCCGCTGAAGACGGTGGGCGACCATCCGATCAGCGTGGCGCTGCACACCGACGTCGTGTCGCACATCAACGTCACCGTGATCGGCGAGACGGTCAGCGGCTGACGCGCGCGGCAGCAGACCGCCGCACGCCACGAGGGGCCGGTTCGCCGGCCCTTCGTATTTTTTTGCGCCACGTCCGCGTTGCGCCGACCGGCGGCGGCGGTAGAATCGAAAGCTCACGGCGGGCGATCGCTGCGGTCGCCGCCGTCGCCGCCGTTCGCCGTCCTTCGCATCCGGCCGCCACGCCGCCGCTCTCACCGGTTCCGACCTCGTGCCCGACGATCCGCAAATCGACGCCCTGAAGCTGCCGCCGCACTCGCTCGAAGCCGAGCAGTCGGTGCTGGGCGGCCTGCTGCTCGACAACGAGGCGGTCGACCGCATCGGCGACGTGCTCGCCCCCAACGATTTCTACAGCGATGCCCACCGGCTGATCTACGACCACGCGACGCGGCTCGTCGCCGACGGCCGTCCCGCCGACGTCGTCACCGTCGCCGAGTCGCTTCAGGGCGTGCAGAAGCTCGACTACGTGGGCGGCCTCGCGTACCTGGGCGCGCTGGTGCAGAACGTTCCCACGGCCGCGAACATCCGCCACTACGCGGCGATCGTCCGCGAGCGCAGCGTGCTCCGCCAGCTCGCCGCGACGGCCGGCGACATCGCCGACCTCGCGTACAACCCGATGGGCCGCACCGCCCGCGACGTGCTCGACCAGGCCGAGACGCGGGTGATGCACATCGCCGAGCAGGGCGCGCGCGGCCAGCAGCAGTTCCGCGAGATCGGCTCGCTGCTGTCCGAGGTGGTCGAGCGCATCGAGGCGCTCTACAGCCGCGACGATCCGTCCGAGGTCACCGGGGTGCCGACCGGCTTCTCCGACCTCGACCGGATGACGTCGGGCCTGCAGCCCGGCGACCTCGTCGTCGTCGCGGGCCGACCGAGCATGGGCAAGACGGCGCTCGCCGTGAACATCGGCGAGCACGTGGCGCTGGCGGCGGGCCTGCCGGTGGTGATCTTCTCGATGGAAATGGGCGCCACGCAGCTCGCGATGCGCCTGATCGGCTCGGTGGGCAAGCTCGACCAGCACAAGCTGCGCACCGGGCGCCTGTCGAGCGAGGACTGGGAGAAGCTCACCGTCGCCCTCGGTCGCCTCAACGACGCGCCGATCCTGATCGACGAGACGCCGGCGCTGACCGCGATGGAGGTGCGCTCGCGCGCGCGCCGGATGCGCAAGCAGTACGGCAAGCTCGGGCTCATCATCGTCGACTACCTGCAGCTGATGCAGGCGTCGTCGACCGGCGAGAACCGCGCGACCGAGATCTCCGAGATCTCGCGCGGAATGAAGGCGCTGGCCAAGGAGCTGCAGGTGCCGGTGATGGCGCTGTCGCAGTTGAACCGCTCGCTCGAGCAGCGGCCCAACAAGCGGCCGGTGATGAGCGATCTGCGCGAGTCGGGCGCCATCGAGCAGGACGCCGACGTCATCCTCTTCATCTACCGCGACGAGGTCTACAACCAGGATACGCAGGACAAGGGCGTCGCGGAAATCATCATCGGCAAGCAGCGCAACGGGCCGATCGGCACCGTGCGGCTCACGTTCCTCGGCGAGTACACGCGCTTCGAGAATCACGCGACGGCGGGCGGGTACTGACGCCCGGCGCCGGGATTCGCCGTCACCTGCCGTCGCTGCCTGCCGCCGACCACCGCCGATTTCTCGTCGACCGCCCGCCGCCGTGCAGCCGCCCGTTTCGCGCAACGCCCCCTGTCCCTGCGGCAGCGGGCGTCGCTGGAAGGATTGCCACGGCGCGCTCGGCGCGGCGCCGGGGGCCGGAGACGCCGCCGCGACGACGGCGACCTCCGCGCTGCCGCCGCCGGCCACTCCGCGCGAGACGCGTCTCGCGCTGACGCTGTCGACCGCGCTGGAGGCGCAGCGCGCCGGCCGCTACGCCGACGCCGTCGCCGGTTACGACGCGGCGCTCGCGCTCGCCCCCGACCATTTCGACGCGCTGCACATGCGCGGCGTCGCGCAGTTCCAGCGCGGGGCCTTCGACGCGGCGCTCGCCGACCTCGACCGTGCGCTGGCGCTGCGCCCCGGCGATCCGTCGGCCCGCTTCAACCGGCGGCTGGCCGCCGACGCGCTGGCGCGGCGGCCGGCGGAGGCCGAGATCGCGCGCGCGGCTGCGGCGTTCCGCGAGCGCGCGGCGATGGTGCGGACGCTGCCGCCGCCGGCCGCCGACCCGGTACGCGTCGTCGCCTTCCTGCTGCCGCAGTTCCATCGCATTGCCGAGAACGACGCGTGGTGGGGCGAGGGCTTCACCGAGTGGACCAACGTGCGCCGCGCGCGGCCGAACTTCGCCGGCCACGCGCAGCCGCAGCTGCCGGGCGAGCTGGGCTGGTACGACCTGACCGAGCCCCCGACGCGCCAGCGGCAGGCGGCGCTCGCGCGCGCGCACGGCATCGACGCGTTCTGCTATTACCACTACTGGTTCGGCGGCCGGCGGTTGCTGCAGGCGCCGCTCGACGCGGTGCTCGCGTCGGGGGAGCCCGACTTCCCCTTCTGCCTGTGCTGGGCGAACGAGAACTGGACGCGGCGCTGGGACGGCCTCGACCACGAGGTCCTGATGGCGCAGCGCTACGGACCCGACGACTCGCGCGCGTTCATCCGTGATCTCGTGCCGTACGTGCGCGACCGCCGCTATCTGCGCATCGACGGTCGGCCGCTGCTGGTCGTGTACAAGGCCGCCGACATTCCCGACCTCGCGGCGACGGTCGCCGTGTGGCGCGACACCGCGCGGGCGTCAGGCCTGGGCGAGCTGTACCTCGCCGCGGTGTCGCGGCACGCGCAGGACGACCCGACGCCGTTCGGCTTCGACGCGGCGATCGAGTTCCCGCCGATCGGCCACACCGCGGAGCTCGTCAACGCGCGGCGGGACATCACCAACCCGGACTTCCGCGGTGCGATCTTCGACTACGGCAACCTCGCGGCCGATTACCTGCTGCGCCCGCGGCCGGCGTTCCGCCAGTTCCGCGGCGTGACCCCGATGTGGGACAACACCGCACGCCGGCAGAACGACGGCATGATCGTCGACGGGTCGACGCCGGAGACTTTCGGGGTGTGGCTCGAGCACGCGCTGCGGCAGACGCGGGTCCGGCACGCCGGTGCGGAGCGGCTGCTGTTCGTCAACGCCTGGAACGAGTGGGCCGAGGGCAACCACCTCGAACCGGATGCGGCGCATGGCCGCGCGTACCTCGAGGCGGCGCGGGCGGCGCGCGCCGTCGAGCACGAGCCGCCGCGCACGCGACCCGCATTCGCCGACGTCAGGCGCGACACCGCGGCGGCGCGGGCGAGCGGGGCGCTGGTGGTGCGCCGATTTGCGGGCGCCGCGCCGGCGCGCGGCGCGGACCGGAGCCACGCCGCGGAGGATGGCGGACCCGGCGGGTCCCGAAGGCGGCCGGACGCACCGGCGGTGATTCCGGCACCGGCGTGTCGGTGGTGATGCCCGTCTGGAACCACGCGCACTTTCTGCCGCGCGCGCTTGCCTCGCTGGCGGCGCAGACCGCGCGACCGGCGGAGCTCGTCGCCGTCGACGACGGGTCCAGCGACGGCAGTGCCGGCATCCTCGCGGCGTTCGCGGAAACGGCGCCGTTTCCCGTCACGCTGGCGACGCAGGCGAACGAGGGGGCGCACGTCGCGCTCAACCGCGGCCTGGCGCTCGCCGGCGGCGACACCATCGCGCTGCTCAACTCCGACGACGCCTACGCGCCGCAGCGGCTGGAGCGGCTCGTCGCCGCGCTCGATGACCACCACGCGCTGGCGTTCTCCGCCGTCGCGCCGGTCGATGCCGACGATCGACCGCTCGACACGCCGTACGCGCGCGAGCTCCTGGCCCGCGTCGCCGAGGTCGGGACGCTGCCGCATCCGCTGTACGCGCTGATCCGGCACAATCCGGCGGTGTCGACGGGAAACCTCGTGTTCCGGCGCAGCCTGCTCGGCGCCACCGGCGGCTTCGCTGCGCTGCGCGTCTGCCACGACTGGGACTTCCTGCTGGCGGCGGCGCTGGCGACCACGCCGGCATTCGTGCCGGCGCCGCTGTACGCCTACCGGCTGCACGGCGCCAACACTTTCGCCGCGGCGACCCTCGGTGGGCGCCTGGAAAGCGAGGAAGTCCTTGCGCGCTTCTTCGCCCTCGTCGGCGGACATCCGGCGCTGGCCGATCCGGCGGCGCGCTCGGCCTTCGTCGCGTTCGCGCGCGGCGCGGGGCTCGGCGGGTATGTCGGCGGCGATGCCGGCGGGATGGACCGATGACCGCATCGTTTTCCGCACCCGCGTCGCGCCTCGCTGCCTGTCCGTGCGGCAGCGGCCGCCGCTGGAAGGACTGCCACGGCGCGCTCGCCGCGGTGGCGCCTTCGCTGGCGCTGGACGACGCGCTGTCGCAGGCGCTCGCCGCGCAGCAGGCACTGCGTTTCGACGAGGCCGAGCGGCTGTACCGCCACGCGCTGGCGCTGGCCCCCGATCATTTCGACGCGCTGCACATGCTGGGCGTCGTGCGGCTGCAGCGAGCCGATTTCGACGAGGCGCTGGCGCTGATCGAGCGCGCGCAGCTGCTGCGCCCGCACGACGCCGGCGCGCGTCACAATCGCGGGCTCGCCGAGACCGCCCGCGACTGGCACGCCGGGCGCGCGGCCTATGCCGACTGGGTTCGGCGCTGCGACACGCCGGATGCCGCCACCCTCGCGCGCTGGCGCCGCGACGGCGCGGGCTTCTCCCGCCGGCCGCTCTTCTCGCTGGTGCTGCCGACGTACAACTCGCCCGAGCGCTGGCTCGTCGCCTGCCTCGACAGCGTGCTCGCGCAGGTCTACGACCACTGGGAGCTGTGCATCGCCGACGACGCGTCGCCGGAGCCCGCCGTGCGGCGCGTCCTCGACGCGTACGCCGCGCGCGACCGGCGCATCCGCGTGACGTACCGCGAGCGGAACGGCCACATCGCCGCGGCGTCGAACAGCGCGCTGGCGCTCGCCCGCGGCGAGTTCGTCGCGCTGCTCGACCACGACGACCTGCTGCCGCCGCAGGCGCTGCATTTCGTCGCCGCTGCGATCGACCGGAGCCCCGACGCCGTGCTGCTCTACAGCGACGAGGACAAGATCGACGAAGGGAGCCGGCGCTACGATCCGTACTTCAAGCCCGACTGGAACGACGATCTCATCGCAGCGCAGAACTGCGTGTCGCACCTCGGCGTCTACCGCGCCGACGCGGCGCGCGCGGTCGGCGGCTTCCGCGAGGGCTGCGAGGGCGCGCAGGACTGGGACCTCGCGCTGCGGGTCGCGCGGGCGGCCGGCCCGGCGCGCGTCGTCCACATCCCGCGGATCCTCTACCACTGGCGCGCGATCGAGGGGTCGACGGCGCGCGCGATGGACAGCAAGAACTACGCAGCGGCGGCGCAGGACCGCGCCGTCGCCGATCACTTCGCCGCGCGCGGCGAAGCGATGACGCTGACGCGCGTGGTCGGGGGGACGTTCATCCAGGCCGATCCCGCGGGGTCGCCGCCGGTCTTCGAGCTGGTCGTCGCAGCGCGCGTGGGCGACGCGGACGACGTGATCGAGGCGATCGACGCGGTGCGTGCCGCGTGGGAGGAGCGGGCGCCCGTGGTCTCGTCCATCGTGGTCGTTCCGGTCGAAGGCGCGCCGGACGCCGACGGCTGGCGCCTGTCCGCAGCCGACGCCGCGGCGATCGACGCGGCGGTCGCGCGGGTCGCGGCCGACGTCGTCGTCGTCGTCGACGCCGCCCTGGTGCCCGACGCGGATGCGCTCTCGCGGCTGGCGGCGCACGCGGCGAGGCCGGGCGTCGGCGTCGCCGGCGGCCTGCTGCGCGACCGGACGGGCCGCATCCTGCACGCCGGCTACGTGCTCGACCCCGACGCGGTGGCGCGGACTGCGTACGCCGGCAAGTCGCCCGGGTGCCTGTCGATGGGCGCGCGCGTCCTGCTCGTGCAGACGCTCGCGGCGGTCGGCCAGGGCGCGCTGGCATCGCGGCGTGATGCCTGGCTGTCCGTCGGGGGACTGTCCGCGGCGCCGGTGGCGTGGCATTTCCGCGACGTCGACCTCTGCCTGCGACTCGGTGCGACCGGCGCGCGTGCGCTGTGGCATCCGGCGGCGGGGTTCGAGGCGACGCTGATTCCCGACGCGACGGCAGGCGATACCGATGCGCTGGCCGCCGACGCCGCCGCGATGCGCGCGCGCTGGGGCGCGCGGCTGGCCGCGGACCCGGCGTGCAACCCCAATCTCTCGACCTCGCCGCGGCCGTTCGAGCTCGCGACCACGCCGCGGCTGCCCGAGCACCTCCGATGAGAACCATCACCCCCGCCGACATCCGCTTTCTTCCGCCCGACGCGGCGCCCCGGACGCTGCCGTGCACCGTCTGCGGTCACCCCGGACCGCATCGGCCCCGGCTCACCGTACCCGCGCTCGCGCCGCCGCACACGCCGCTGACGCTGCTCGATTGCGCCGGCTGCGGCAGCGGCTTCTACGATCCGCCGGGAATCCGGGACTTCTCCGACCTCGACCTCAACCGCGCCGAGTTCTGGCGCGCGTACGTCGAGGCGACCGGCGGCATCTGGGAGACGCTGTGGCCGCCGCTGGCGGCGTTGCCCGGCACCGGCGCGACGCTGCTCGACGTCGGCTGCGGATTCGGCTTCGCCGTCGACGCGTGGCGGCGGGTGCGCGGCGCCGAGGCGGTCGGCGTCGAACTCGCCGAGTACGGGGAAGCCGGAGCACGGCTGCTCGACATTCCCGTGCACCGCGAGATGCTCGAGGACTGCGCGCCGCTCGCCGGCCGGCGCTTCGACGTCGTCTACGCGTCCGAGGTGATCGAGCACGTCCCCGACCCGCGCGCGTTCGTCGCGCTGCTCGCGCGCTTCGTCGCCGACGACGGCGTGCTGGTGCTGACGACGCCCTGCGTCGATTATGTGCGGCGCGAGCACACGGCGCCGGCGCTGCTGGCCACGCTCGCACCCGGCTTTCATGGCTTCCTGCTGTCACCCCGCGCCTTCGAGGCGACGGCGCGCGCTGCCGGCTTTTCCCACGTGGACGTGCGCACGTTCGGCGAGCGTCAGGTGCTGTGGGCGTCGAACCGGCCGCTGACCGTCGACCCCGCGCCGGAGCGGCTGCGGCCGGCCTACTTCGATTACCTGTTTCGCTGGTACGCGCAGCCCGACCATGCGTCGCCGGTGTGGCAGGGCTACGCGTTCCGGCTGGCGCGCGACCTCGCCAACACCGGGCGCGTCGACGAGGCGGGCCCGGTCGCGCAGGCGCTCGCCGATGCGCTCGTCGGGCGCTTCGGCACGGTGGCGCTCGACCCCGAAGCGACGGTCGCGCGCGCCGGCAACCTTGTCACGCAGACCGACTTCGGCGACATCGCCCCGTTCTTCCTGCCGGCGTACTGGTTCACGCTGGGGACGATTGCGCAGGTCGGCGCGCACGACGCGGTGGCGGCCGAGCGCTGGTATCGCGGCGCCGAGCGGCTGGCGCTCGCGGCCGGGCAGGACGGGGCTGCTGTATTTTCTCGAGGCGCTGTCCCTGGTCTGGCCGGCGCGCGCCCGCATCGCGTCGCTGGCGCTGCGGGACGGGCGCTACGGCGAGGCGGTCGCGCGCTTTTCGGCGCTCGCCCGCGATGCGCACGCGCCATCGGCGGCACATGGCCACGCGGTTGCGACCGGCGAACTGATCGACGCGGAGATTCCGCGCGCCTGCGGCGAACTGGCGGCGCTCGATCGCTGGGACGACGCGCGGCGGGTATTCGACGCGTACACGGCGGGCCTCGCCGCGCGCTTTCCCGGTTACCGCTGGACCGACGGGGCAGGACTCGCCGCGGCACTGGCGGCGCCCGCGGAAACCGTGCCGGCGGATCCGGTGTACCCGGCGTTCTTCGCGGCGCTCCTCGACGCGCGCGCGTCGCCGCCGGCGGCGGACCTGGCGGCGCGGCTGTCGGCGATCGTGACGCTCGCGGACGCGCAGGGCGGTCACGCGGTGCACGGGGCGCGACTCGGCTGGTATGCCCGCGAAGCGCGGCAGCGGTTCCCGCTGCTGGTGCCGCCGCCGCCGGCGCCCAGGGCGCTGTTCGAGTTCAGCTTCAAGCTGCCGCCGCAGGGTTGAGCAGGGCCGGCGCGGCGGCAGGAGGTCGGTGGCCCGGGTGCCGCGGCACGATGGCTTTCGCTGCTGCGTCGATGACCCACTCCTCCGCAGGGAAAGCCATCGCGCGGCGGCCTCGCTCTGGCCGGGACTGACCAGCGACAGGTGCGCCCCCCGAAGCTCCAGGCAGCAATCGACAGTTGACCCGCGCTCCGGCGCCCCCAATACTCGGACCGCCGGGAACCGGGATGCCGTGCGGCAGTGCGTATTGCGCCGGAATTCGGCTACGCTTCGCGTGGCGGGTCCAGCGCGCAACGCAGCGACACCATCCGGCACCCGTGCCGGCATCGTCCGGGACGTGCGGATGGCGCAGGTGCGGCGAGCCGGCTCCAGCCGAACACGCGCGAGACACGGTCGAGTGCAGGAGGAACACACGATGGGTGAATGGCCAGGCTGTCCCGGGCACGACGCGCGCACCGCCCGGGGCGCACGCCGCGGGCATGGCGGGGATGTGCATGACCGCGCACGAGCCGCTGCGCCTCCACGTGCCGGAACCCACCGGGCGTCCCGGCCGCCACACCGACTTTTCCTACCTCCGCGTGTCGCCGGCCGGCGCGGTGCGGCGGCCGCCGGTGGACACGCTGCCGGTCGACACCAGCGACCTCGCCTACGAGCTCGTGCGGGTGCTCGACGACGAAGGCCGCGCCGTCGGGCCCTGGGCGACCGAGACCGATCCGAAGCTGCTCCGCAACGGCCTGCGCGCCATGATGAAGACTCGCATCTTCGACGCCCGGATGCTGATCATGCAGCGGCAGAAGAAGATGTCGTTCTACATGCAGTGCCTGGGCGAGGAGGCGATCGCCATCGCGCACGCGCTGGCGCTCGAACCCGGCGACATGTGCTTTCCGACCTACCGCCAGCAGGGCCTGCTGCTCGCCCGCGACGACGTGGACATGGTCGAGATGATCTGCCAGCTGCTGTCCAACGAGCGCGACCCGTTGAAGGGTCGGCAGCTGCCGGTGATGTACTCGTACAAGCGCGCCGGGTTCTTCAGCATCAGCGGCAACCTCGCCACGCAGTTCATCCAGGCGGTGGGCTGGGGGATGGCGTCGGCGATCAAGGGCGACACCCGGATCGCGTCCGGCTGGATCGGCGACGGCGCCACCGCCGAGGCCGACTTCCACACTGCGCTGACCTTCGCCCACGTGTATCGCGCGCCGGTCATCCTCAACGTCGTCAACAACCAGTGGGCCATCTCGACGTTCCAGGCCATCGCCGGAGGGGAAGGCACGACCTTCGCGGCGCGCGGCGTGGGTTGCGGCATCGCGTCGCTGCGGGTCGACGGCAACGACTTTCTCGCCGTCCACGCGGCGTCGCGCTGGGCCGCCGAACGCGCGCGGCGCAATCTCGGGCCGACGCTGATCGAATGGGTGACCTACCGGGCCGGGCCGCACTCGACGTCGGACGATCCGTCCAAGTACCGTCCCGCCGACGACTGGGCGCATTTTCCGCTGGGCGATCCGATCGCGCGCCTCAAGCAGCATCTGGTCGTCATCGGGGCGTGGTCCGAGCAGGAGCACGAGGCGCTCGGGAAGGAACTCGAGGCGCAGGTGGCGGCCGCGCAGAAGGAAGCCGAGAGCTACGGCACGCTGGCCGACGGCCACATGCGAAGCGCGGCCGAGATGTTCGAGGATGTCTACAAGGACATGCCCGAGCATCTGCGCCGGCAGCGGCAGCAGCTCGGAGTATGAGCATGGACATCGAGACCCGGGCCGGCCGCCAGGCCGCCGACACGCGCACGACGCCGATGACGATGATCCAGGCGCTGCGCTCGGCGATGGACGTGATGCTGGAGCGCGACCCGAACGTCGTCGTGTACGGCCAGGACGTGGGCTACTTCGGCGGCGTCTTCCGGTGCACCGAAGGACTTCAGGCCAAGTACGGCAAGTCGCGGGTCTTCGACGCGCCGATTTCCGAAGGCGGCATCGTCGGCACGGCCGTCGGCATGGGTGCGTACGGCCTGCGCGCGGTCGTCGAGATCCAGTTCGCCGACTACTTCTATCCGGCGTCCGACCAGATCGTCTCCGAGGTGGCGCGCTTGCGCTACCGCTCGGCGGGCGACTTCACGGCGCCGATCACCATCCGGATGCCCTGCGGCGGCGGCATCTACGGCGGGCAGACCCACAGCCAGAGCCCCGAGGCGCTGTTCACGCACGTCTGCGGGCTGCGCACGGTGATGCCGTCCAATCCCTACGACGCCAAGGGGCTGCTGATCGCTTCGATCGAGTGCGACGACCCCGTCATCTTTCTCGAGCCCAAGCGGCTCTACAACGGTCCGTTCGACGGCCACCACGACAAGCCGGTGGTGCCATGGTCGAAGCATCCGCTGGGCGAAGTGCCGGAAGGCCACTACACGGTGCCGCTGGAGTCGGCCTCGGTGTTCCGGCCCGGCAGCGAGCTGACGGTGATCACCTACGGCACGATGGTGTTCGTCAGCGAGGCGGCAGCGGCCGAGACCGGCATCGATGCCGAGATCATCGACCTGCGGAGCATCTGGCCGCTGGACCTCGACGCGCTCGTGCGCTCCGTGAAGAAGACCGGACGCTGCGTCGTCGTGCACGAGGCCACGCGCACCAGCGGGTTCGGCGCCGAGCTGACGGCGCTGGTGCAGGAGCACTGCTTCTACCACCTCGAGGCGCCGATCGAACGCGTCGCCGGCTGGGACACGCCGTACCCGCATGCGCAGGAGTGGGCGTATTTCCCCGGGCCCGCGCGCGTAGCCGCCGCGTTCAGGCGCGTGATGGAGAAATGAATGAACCGGTCCCGCGTTCGCGGCCCTGCCGCTGAAGTGTGCCCGGGGGAGTCCTGACATGGGCGTGCACGTCATCAAGATGCCGGACATCGGCGAGGGCATCGCCGAGGTGGAACTGGTGGAATGGCACGTGAGTCCCGGCGACCGCCGTTGCCGAGGACCAGGTGCTGGCCGACGTGATGACCGACAAGGCGACGGTGGAGATCCCCTCGCCGGTCGCGGGCACGGTGCACGCGCTCGGCGGCAAGGTCGGCCAGGTGATGGCCGTCGGCAGCGAGCTGATCCGCATCGAGGTCGCGGGCGCCGGCAACCTGAAGGAAGCGCCGCCGGCGAGCGCACGGCCCCGCGGCCCCGGCGGCGCCGCGGCAGCCTCCGCGACAGGACGGCGGCTCCGCGTCCGGCGGCCGCGGGACCGAACGCGCCGGCACCCGCTGCGGCGCCGCCGCACCCCGGCCGCTGCCGCGTCCGCATCCGAATCCGTCGCCGTCGCGCCCGCGTCGCGCCCGCCCGGCGACAAGCCGATCGCGTCCCCCGCGGTGCGGCGGCGCGCCTGGGATCTCGGCATCGAACTGCAGTTCGTCCCGGGCAGCGGCACGGCCGGCCGCGTCACGCACGAGGACCTCGACCGTTACGCGGCACGCGCCCCGGGCGCCGGCGCTGCGGGCGCCGGAGTCCGCTTTGCGGAGCGCAACGACGAGGAGGCCATTCCCGTCATCGGGCTGCGCCGCAAGATCGCGCAGAAGATGCAGGAAGCCAAGCGCCGCATCCCGCATTTCACCTACGTCGAGGAGGTCGACGTCACCGAGCTCGAGGCGCTTCGCGCACGGCTGAACGCGCAATGGGGCGCCGAACGCGCGCGACTCACGCTGCTGCCGCTGCTGGCGCGGGCGATCGTCGTGGCGGTGCGGCAGTTTCCGGAGGTCAACGCGCGCTTCGACGACGACAACGGCACCGTCACGCGCCACGGCGCCGTCCATATCGGCATCGCCACGCAGACCGACGGGGGCCTGATGGTCCCGGTGCTGCGCCACGCCGAGGCGCGCGACCTTTGGTCCAGCGCCGCCGAGATCGCGCGGCTGGCCGACGCCGCTCGAGCGGCCAAGGCGGGAAGGGACGAGCTCAGCGGCTCGACCATCACCATCACCAGCCTCGGCGCGCTCGGCGGCATCGTCACGACGCCGGTGATCAATCACCCCGAAGTGGCGATCGTCGGTGTCAACCGCATCGTCCTGCGTCCGATGATGCGCGGCGGCATGGTGGTGCCGCGGCTGATGATGAACCTGTCGTCGTCGTTCGACCATCGCGTGGTCGACGGCGCCGTCGCCGCCCGGTTCGTGCAGGCGTTGCGCGGCTTGCTGGAATGCCCCGCGACGATGTTCGTGGAATAGCCGATGGACGCGCGATCGACCACGCTGCTCGTCGTCGGCGGCGGTCCGGGCGGCTACGTCGCCGCGATCCGGGCCGGGCAACTCGGCATCCCAACCACGCTCGTCGAAGGCGACGCAGCTCGGCGGGACCTGCCTCAACATCGGCTGCATTCCGTCGAAGGCGCTGATTCACGCTGCCGAGCAGTTCGAGCAGGCCTGCCACCAGGCGCAGGACTCGCCGCTCGGGATCCGCGTCGAGTCGCCGCGCATCGACGTGGCGCAGACGGTGCGATGGAAGGACGGGATCGTCGCGAAGCTCACCGGCGGCGTCGCCGCGCTGCTGAAGAAGAGCGGCGTGCAGGTCGTCCGCGGCTGGGCCCGCATCGTCGACGGCAAGACGGTCGAGGTGACGACCGGCGGCGGGAACGACGTGCTGCGCATCGGCTGCGAGCACCTGCTGCTGGCGCCCGGCTCGCAGGCGGTGGCGCTGCCGGCGATGCCGTTCGGCGGGCGCGTGATCTCGTCGACCGAGGCGCTGGCGCCGCAGGCGCTGCCCCGGCGTCTGGTCGTCGTCGGCGCCGGCTACATCGGGCTGGAGCTCGGCACCGCGTACCGCAAGCTGGGCGCCGAGGTGGCGGTGGTCGAGGCGCTGGACCGCGTGCTGCCGGCCTACGACGACGAGCTCGTCAAGCCGGTGGCCGCGTCGCTGCGGCGGCTGGGCGTGCAGCTGCATCTCGGCTGCACGGTGCAGGGATTGGCCGACAGTGGCGACGCGGTGCGCATTCGCATTCGCAGGGGGACGAGGTCGTCGCTGCCGGCCGACCAGGTGCTGGTCGCGGTCGGGCGGACGGCCGCGCACCGACGGATGGGGGCTGGAGACCCTGATGCTCGACATGGCCGGCCGCGCCGTGCGCATCGACGACCAATGCCGTACGTCGATGCGCAACGTCTGGGCGATCGGCGACCTGACCGGCGAACCGATGCTGGCGCACCGGGCGATGGCCCAGGGCGAGATGGTCGCCGAAATCATCGCCGGCCGGCGCCGGCACTTCGCGCCCGCGGCGATCCCCGCGGTGTGCTTCACCGACCCCGAGGTCGTCACCGTCGGCCGGAGTCCGGTCGAGGCGGCGCAGGCGGGGCTGGACTGCATCAGCGCCATGTTCCCGTTCGCCGCCAACGGCCGCGCGATGACACTCGAGGCGAGCGAAGGCTTCGTCCGGGTCGTCGCGCGCCGCGACAGCCACCTGATCGTCGGCTGGCAGGCGGTGGGCCGGGGCGTGTCGGAACTCTGCACCGCGTTCAGCCACTCGATCGAGATGGGCGAGCGCCTCGAGGACACGGCGGGCACGATCCACGCCCACCCGACGCTGGGCGAGGCGATGCAGGAAGCCGCGATGCGCGCGCTCGGGCACCCGCTGCACGTGTAGTACCCCGCGGCCACGCGGTGCAGGCGGGGTGGCCTGCCCTGCGGAGGAGTGGGGCAGTCGACGCGCGGGCAGGCGCGCCCGCGGCTTGACGGGGCGACCTGCCCTGCGGACGAGTGGGGCATCGACGCAGCAGGGCAGGCCGCCCCGTCGTGCCGGCCCCTGCGCGCCGTCGCGGCCCGCTAGAGAATCTCCGCCGCGTGATCGGCCAGCCGCGACCGCTCGCCGCGCTGCAGCGTCACGTGCCCCGAGTGCGACCAGCCCTTGAACCGGTCGACCACGTACGTCAGGCCCGAGCTCCCCTCGGTCAGGTACGGCGTGTCGATCTGCGCGATGTTCCCGAGGCAGACCACCTTCGTCCCCGGCCCGGCCCGCGTGATCAGCGTCTTCATCTGCTTGGGCGTCAGGTTCTGCGCCTCGTCGATGATCAGGAACTTGTTGATGAACGTGCGGCCGCGCATGAAGTTGAGGCTCTTGACCTTGATGCGCGAGCGGATCAGGTCGCGCGTCGCCGCGCGGCCCCATTCGCCGGCCTCGTCGTCGGTCTTGTTGAGCACGTCGAGGTTGTCCTCGAGCGCGCCCATCCACGGGTTCATCTTCTCTTCCTCGGTGCCCGGCAGGAAGCCGATGTCCTCGCCGACCGGCACGGTGACGCGCGTCATGATGATCTCGGAATACACCTTGAACTCGAGGGTCAGCATCAGTCCCGCGGCCAGCGTCATCAGCGTCTTGCCGGTGCCGGCCTGGCCCAGCAGCGACACGAAGTCGATCTCCGGGTTCATCAGCAGGTTGAGCGCGAAGTTCTGCTCGCGGTTGCGTGCGGTGATGCCCCAGACGTTGTTCTTCTGGTGCGTGTAGTCCTTCAGCGTCTGCAGCAGCGCCGTCTTGCCCGGCGACTTCCTTGACGATCGCGTAGAACGGCGTCTCGCCGGGGCGCTCCTGGTAGAGGAACTCGTTCTGGAACAGCGACGGCACCAGCGGACCGCTGATCCGGTAGTAGGTGTAGCCGCCCTGCTGCCACGACTCCATCCCCTTGCCGTGGCGGTCCCAGAAATCGTCGGGCAGCTTGCGCAGGCCCGAGAACAGCAGCTCGGTGTCCTCGAGCACCTTGTCGTTGAAGTAGTCCTCGGCGGCGATCCCCAGCGCGCGCGCCTTGATCCGCATGTTGATGTCCTTGGACACCAGGATGACGCTGCGCTTGGGATGGACGCGGGACAGGTGCATCGTCACCGCGAGGATCTGGTTGTCGGCCTTGCCGCCCGCAAGCGACGGCGGCAGCGTCGTCGCGATCGCCTCGGTCTGCAGGAACAGCCGGCCCGTCGCGGCGCCGCCCGACTTGCCGTCGAGCGGGATGCCCTCGTTGATCTTGTCCTCGGCGGCGGTGACCAGCTCGTCGAGGAAGCGCGACACCTGCCGCGCGTTGCGCGCGACCTCGGTCATGCCCTTCTTGTTGTTGTCGAGCTCCTCGAGCGTGAGGATCGGCAGGTAGATGTCGTGCTCCTCGAACCGGAACAGGCTCGTGGGGTCGTGCATCAGCACGTTGGTGTCGAGGACGAACAGCTTGCTGGAGGGGAGGCTGCGGAGCGCGCCGCCCGACCTGGGCGACTTGGGGGACTTGCGGGCGACGAGGGAGAGGGGGGCGGGACGGACCTTGCGCTGCTCGACCATGGGCCTCCAGGCGGACGGTTCACGAGGGGGTCGCCGGCAGGGAACGGCCGGCGCCGCGTTCAGGCTATGCTAGACCGGCCGCGACGACGAACACAAGTCCTTGTGTCGTCCGGGCGCGCCCGACGCGACCGGTTGTGGCGCAAACGCTGCGCCGCTGTCGGTCGGCCGCCCGCCCCGGGAGGGGTCGCGGCCGGCCGCCGCGAGACGTCGTCCGCGCGCTCACATGTTCTTGACGAACTTCAGCACTTCCTCGGCGTGCCCGGGCACCTTGACCCCGCGCCACTCGTGCGCGAGCGCCCCGTCGGCCGCGACGACGAAGGTGCTGCGCTCGATGCCGCGGACCTGCTTGCCGTACATGTTCTTCATCCTGATGACGTCGAACTGCGTGCAGACCGCCTCGTCGGCATCGGAGAGCAGGCGGAACGGCAGCCCGAGCTTGGTGGCGAAGTTCTCGTGCGACTTGAGCGAGTCGCGCGAGATCCCGGCGACGACGGCGCCGGCCTTGGCGAACTTCGCGTGCAGGTCGCGGAACGCCGCGGTCTCGGTCGTGCAGCCGGGCGTGTTGTCCTTCGGATAGAAGTAGAGCACCACGGGGCTGCCCGCGTGATCCGACAGCTTGAACGTGCCGCCGCCGGTGGCGGGCAGCGTGAAATCGGCGACTTTGTCGGCGGGCATCCTGGGCTCCTTGGGGGCGGCGTGGTGGAGACGGCGTGAGGGCGGGGAGGTCGATCCGGCGGGGCGTCGCGCTGCGCGTGGTCGGGGCGTGGTCTGCGCCGTGCCGGACTACGCGGCCGCGGCGAGGTCGACGTCGCCGAGGAACTCCGGCCCCTGCAGCAGCAGCGTGCCCGGCGCGCCCGGGGACTTCGCCCGGGCCGACGGTGCAGCGCGGCAGCGCCATCGGCTGCAGCGTCTCGAACAGCATCCGCGTCGACCCGAGCGTCCAGCCCTGCGCCTTCCAGCCGACGAGGAGCTGCTCGAACGCGCCGGCGAGCCGCATCCCTTCGAGCTCGGCGCGCAGCGTGAACACGTGACCGGCCGGCGCGGGGGCCTTCGTCCGCTCGAGCAGGTGCGCGGCGACGTTGTCCTCGGTGATCGCGTCGGTGCCGATCAGCTCGTCGAGCGTCGGCAGCGTCGTCGGCAGCTGCGGGCAGCGCACGAGCTCGGCGTCCCACACCGGCAGGTGCGGGTGCGTGCCGCGGCCGTCGGAACAGTACTGGAAGCCGAGCCGCTGGGTGAGTCGCAGCGCGTGCCGGTTCATCTGCCAGCCGGCGGCCCCGTGGACCCTGGGATCCTCGCCGAAGATCTCGACGTAGCGCTCGCAGGCGCGGCGCATCTCGTCGGCGGTCCACCGGGCGTCGGCGTGGGCGAGGCCATCCTGCCAGCGCGTGTGATCCCACGTGTGCACGCCGGTCTCGAAGCCCGCGTCGCGGACCGCGCGCATCTCGGCGACCGCGCGGCGGCCGATGTCGGGGCCCGGCAGCACGGTGCCGTAGAGCAGCGTTCGCACGCCGTAGTGCCTGACCACCGAGGTCCGGCGCGCCTTGCCGACGAAGCCCGGCCGGAAGACGCGGCGGATGGCGCGGCCGGTGTGATCCGGACCGAGCGAGAACAGGAAGGTCGCGCCCACGCCGTGCTTCTGCAGCAGCGCGACGAGATTCGGCACGCCCACGCGGGTGCCGCGCAGCGTGTCGACGTCGACTTTCAGCGCGAGGCGCATCGAGTCCGGCGCCGGAGTCGGTCGACGCAGCCGTTGACGCCGAGGATGGGGACGCGCTGCATGCGGGCTTTCGTTGCGGCCGAAACGAAGGCCGCGGTCAATCCCGCATTTTACCGGAGCGGCGGCGTCAGCGCGGAGCGCGCCGAATGGCGGCGGGAGCGGCGGCGTCCGGCAGCTTTCCGGCCGCCGTCGAGCGCGCGCGCTGCGGGCAGTCCGCCGTCGCCGCCGCGACGTGCTAGATTTCAGGGTTTGCGCCCGCTCCGCGACACCATGCCCAGCCCGAACCTTGCCATCGTCAGTGCCCGACCCGACCAGCTGGCCGAGGTTCGCGCGCTGGCGGAGACCGTCTGGCGCGCCCACTACCCGGGCATCATCGCGCCCGCGCAGATCGACTACATGCTTGCGCGCGGCTATTCGGACGAGGCGCTGGCGCCGTTCGTCGGCGGACCCGATCGCGGCCTCGACCTGGCGCTGGTCGGCGGCACGCCGGCAGGCTTCGCCGCGTGGTACGCGACGGACCGCATCGGCGAGGTGAAGCTCGACAAGCTCTACGTGCTGCCGGCGACGCCAGCGCGGCGGCGTCGGCGGCGCGCTGATCGCGCACGTCGCGGCCAGGGCGCGCGAACTGGGCGCCGTGTCGCTGATCCTCAACGTGAACAAGCGGAACGCCCAGGCGATCCGCGCGTACGAAAAACACGGCTTCGCGGTGAAGCTGGCCGTCGTCGTCGACATCGGCGAGGGCTTCGTGATGGACGACTACGTGATGGAGAAGCGGGTCTGACCTGCGTCGCGATGCCCAAACCCCTGGAGCTCTACGACAACTGGGAGCGCGCGCTGCGCCCGTTCGCCCCGATCGTCCGGGACGGCCGCGGTCGGCCTCTACACCTGCGGCCCGACGGTCTACGACTACCAGCACATCGGCAACTTCCGCACGTTCCTGTTCGAGGACGTGCTGAAGCGCGTGCTCGCGTGGAACGGCTACCGCGTCAACCACGTGATGAACATCACCGACGTGGGCCACCTCACCTCCGACGCCGACACCGGCGAGGACAAGATGGAGAAGGGGTCGCGCCGCACCGGCAAGACCGCGTGGCAGATCGCCGAGCTCTACACCGACGCGTTCCTCGCCGACATGCGCGAGCTCAACATCGATCCGCCGGCCGTGCTGTGCAAGGCGACCGACCACATCGCCGAGCAGATCGCGTTCATCGCCGACATCGAGCGCAACGGCTACGCGTACCGCACGTCCGACGGCGTCTACTTCGACACGGCGAAGCTGCCGGACTACGGCCACCTGGCGCGGCTGGACGTCGCCGGGCTCGAGGCCGGCAAGCGCGTCGAGCTGGGCGAGAAGCGGCGACTCACCGATTTCGCGCTGTGGAAGTTCTCGGCCCCCGGCGAGTCGCGACAGATGGAGTGGGACAGCCCCTGGGGCCGCGGCTTTCCCGGCTGGCACATCGAGTGCTCGGCGATGGCGCAGAAGTATCTCGGCGACTGGTTCGACATCCACTGCGGCGGCGAGGACCACATCCCGGTCCACCACACCAACGAAATCGCGCAGACGGAGGCGCGGCTCGCCAGCCACGCGGAGATTCCGCGCGAGCACCGCCGGCTCGCCAACTTCTGGCTGCACGGTTATTTCCTGCTGCAGAACGACGCCAAGATGGCCAAGTCCGCGGGCGAGTTCCTCCGGCTCAAGTCGCTGACCGATCGCGGCTGCGATCCGCTCGCGTACCGTTACCTCTGCCTCACTGCGCACTACCGCGGCCAGCTCAACTTCACCTGGGACGCGCTCGACGCGGCTGCGACGGCGCTCGACCGGATGCGGCAGGGCTTCCACGGGCTGCCGCAGGACCCCGTCGCGGTGCCGGACGCGGGACTCGTCGAGCGCTTCGGCGACGACGTCAACGACGACCTCAACGTGCCGCGGGCGCTGGCGGTCGCCTGGGAAGCGTTGCGCGGCGACCTCCCGGGCGCGGTCAAGCGGGCGACGCTCGCGCGGTTCGACGACGTGCTGGGCCTGCGGCTCGCGACTTGGCAGCCGAAAGTCGAGACCGCGCCGTCGGAAGTGCAGGCGCTGGCCGACGCGCGCTTCGCGGCGCGCCGCGCGAAGCAGTGGGCCGACGCCGACCGGCTGCGGGGCGAACTGCACGCGGCCGGCTGGGAAATGGAAGATCGCGCCGACGGCTACACGCTTAAGCGGCGCTGACGCGCGCAGGCCGCGGCGCCGTGCGCCGCGACGGCGCGGAAAGGGAACCCCATGAAGCTTGCAACCCTGCACGACGGAACACGCGACGGCCAGCTCGCCGTCGTGTCGCGCGATCTCGCCCGCGCGGTTCCCGCGACGGGCATCGCGCCGACGCTGCAGGCCGCGCTCGACGACTGGGACCGCGTCGCGCCGAAGCTCGCCGGGCTCGCGGCGGCGCTCGACGGCGGTGACAGCGGGACGCGCCATGCACGGCCCTTCGACGCGAAGGCCGCGATGGCGCCGCTGCCACGCGCGTACCAGTGGGCCGACGGGTCCGCGCTACGTGAACCACGTCGAGCTGGTGCGCAAGGCGCGCGGCGCGACGATGCCCCCCGAGTTCTGGACCGATCCGCTGATGTACCAGGGGGCGTCCGATCACATGCTGGGCGCCGGCGAGGACATCGTGCTCGCCGACGAGGGGTGGGGGATCGACTTCGAGGCCGAGGTCGCGGTGGTCACCGGCGACGTGCCGATGGGCACGACGCCAGCCGCCGCGCGCGGCCACATCCGCCTGCTGATGCTGGTCAACGACGTGAGCCTGCGCAACCTCATTCCCGCGGAGCTCGCCAAGGGCTTCGGCTTCTTCCAGTCGAAGCCGGCGTCGGCGTTCTCGCCGGTCGCGGTGACGCCGGACGAGCTGGGCGACGCCTGGCGCGACGCGAAGGTTCATCTGCCGCTGGTCTCGCACCTCAACGGCGCGCTGTTCGGCCGCCCGAACGCCGGTGTCGACATGACCTTCGACTTCGGCCAGCTGATCGCGCACGTGGCCAGGACGCGCGACCTCGTCGCCGGCAGCATCATCGGCTCGGGCACGGTGTCGAACCGGGAGCACGACGGCCCCGGCCGGCCGGCGCGGGACGGCGGCGCGGGCTACGCCTGCATCGCCGAGCAGCGGACCGTCGAGACGCTCCTCGCCGGCAAGCCGGCGACGCCGTTCATGCGCTTCGGCGACCGCGTGCGAATCGAGATGCTCGACCGCGACGGCCGCACGATCTTCGGGGCGATCGACCAGGTGGTGCGCGGGCCGGACCGACCGCGCGGGCGCGTCAGGCGCCGGCGCGGCCCTTCTGCCAGAGCACGTCGGGTTGCCCGGCGCTGCGGTTGAGCGACCGCGCCAGGACGAACAGCAGATCGGACAGCCGGTTGAGGTAGCGGCGCGCCGGCTCGTTGACCGGCTCGTGCGCTGCCAGGTGGACGACGGCCCGCTCGGCGCGGCGGCAGACCGTGCGCCCGACGTGGGCGGTCACCGCGGCACGCGTGCCGCCAGGGAGGATGAATTCCTTCAGCGGCGGTAGCGTCGCGTTGAACGACTCGACGGCCGCCTCGAGGCGGGCCACGTGCGCCTCGGTCACTGCCGTGTGGCCAGGAATCGACAACTCGCCGCCGAGGTCGAAGAGATCGTGCTGGACGGCCGTGAGGCAGGCGGCAACGTCGGGGGGCAGCGGGCTCGGCCAGCAGCACGCCGAGAATCGAATTCAGCTCGTCGACCTCGCCGATCGCGGCGATGCGCGCCGAGTCCTTGGGCACGCGCGTGCCGTCGCCGAGTCCGGTCGTGCCGGCGTCGCCGGTGCGTGTGACGATTTTCGAAAGTCGGTGGCCCATCCGGGCATTCCTCGATTGTGCGCACCGCAGCATACGAGATGGCGGATGGCCGGGCAAGCGCGCCGCCCCGCGCGCCGATTTGTCACCCCGGCCCGGCGCAGTATGATGGAGTTCGCCGCGGCCCGCTGCGTTCCGGCCATCCTGGCCGCGTCGTGACCCCCGGCCCCGGAACGAAGCCCCCATGTCTTCGCCGACCCCCTACGATCGCGACCTCGACCGCAATCCCGCCAACTATGCGCCACTGACGCCGCTGTCTCTGCTGGCGCGTACGGCGTCCACCTATCCCGACCGCGTCGCGGTGATCCATGGTTCGCGTCGCTACGACTGGAGCGAGACCTACGCGCGCTGTCGCCGCCTCGCGTCGGCGCTGGCGCGCGCCGGGGTGCGTCCCGGCGACACGGTTGCCGTGATGGCCGCCAATACGCCGGAAATGTACGAGGCGCATTTCGGCGTGCCGATGACGGGCGCCGTCCTCAACACGCTGAACACCCGTCTCGACGCCGACACGATCGCGTTCATGCTCGCGCACGGCGAGGCGAAAGTCCTGCTGGCCGACACCGAATTCGCGCCGACGGTCGGCGCCGCGCTCGCCCAGCTCGAGTCGAAGCCGAGGGTCATCGACATCGTCGACGGCCTCGGTCCCGCCGACGCGCGCTTGGGCGGCACCGATTACGAATCGTTCCTGGCCAGCGGAGACCCCGAATACGACTGGCGCCCGCCCGCCGACGAATGGGCCGCGATCTCGCTCAACTACACGTCGGGAACGACCGGAAATCCCAAGGGCGTCGTCTACCACCACCGCGGCGCCTACCTCAATGCGCTGTCCAACATCATCGACTGGGGTATGCCGCGGCACGCAGTATATCTGTGGACGCTGCCGATGTTTCATTGCAACGGCTGGTGCTTTCCGTGGACGGTTGCGGCCAACGCCGGCACCAACGTATGCCTGCGCAAGGTGGACGCGCAGGCGGTGTTCGATGCGATACGCGACCACAAGGTCAGCCACTATTGCGGCGCGCCGATCGTCCACCTGACACTGATCAACGCGCCCGACGCGATGAAGGCGGGGATCGAACACACGGTCCACTGTCTCGTGGCCGGTGCGGCCCCGCCGCCGTCGGTGATCGAGGGAATGGAACGGATGGGTTTCGAAATCACGCACGTTTATGGGCTGACCGAGACCTACGGCCCGGCCGCGGTGTGCGCCAAACACCCCGAATGGGACGCCCTCGACTTTGCGGCGCGGACGGAGCGCAATGGCCGGCAGGGGGTTCGCTATACGGTGGAGGAAGGGATGACCGTGATGGACCCGGCAACGATGACGCCGGTGCCGCGGGACGGCGAAACGATGGGGGAGATCATGTTCCGCGGCAACGTGACGATGAAGGGCTACCTGAAGAACGCGGACGCCACGCGGGAGGCTTTCGCCGGCGGGTGGTTCCATTCGGGCGATCTGGCGGTGATGCAGCCCGACGGCTACGTGAAGATCAAGGACCGGTCGAAGGACATCATCATTTCCGGCGGCGAGAACATCAGCTCGCTGGAGGTCGAGGACGCGCTGTACCGCCACCCGGCGGTCCTGGCTGCCGCCGTGGTCGCCCAGCCCGACCCGAAATGGGGGGAGACCCCCTGCGCGTTCGTCGAGCTCAAGCCCGGCGCGGCGGTGACCGAGGCCGACCTGATCGTGCACTGCCGGGCCCACCTCGCGCATTTCAAGGCCCCGAAGCGCGTGGCATTCGGCGAACTGCCGAAGACCTCGACGGGCAAGGTCCAGAAATTCGCGCTGCGGGCGCTGGCGAGGTCCGCGAGCGCCATCGACCAGGGAGAGGGGCAACGATGACCACACCCGCGAACCGGGTTGCGACGACTCCGGCGGCCGCCGAACCCGTGCTGTTGCGTACGACCGACCAGGGCGTTGCGCGCCTGACATTGAACCGTCCGCGCCAGTTCAACGCCATCTCCAGCGCCATGCTCGACGCGCTGCAGGCGGCGCTCGACGACATCGCCCGGGATCCTTCGGTCAGGGCCGTAGTGATCGCCGGCAGCGGCAGTGCCTTCTCCGGCGGTCACGATCTGAAGGAGATGATGGCACAGCGGACGGAGGCCTTCATCGGCGATCTCTTCGGCCGCTGCAGCCGGATGATGCTTTCGATTCAGGCGTTGCCGCAGCCGGTCGTGGCGCGCGTCCACGGGATCGCGACGGCTGCCGGCTGCCAGCTGGTGGCGGCCTGCGACCTCGCCGTGGCTTCGGCCGACGCACGGTTCGCGACCTCCGGGGTCAATCTTGGGCTGTTCTGCGCGACGCCGGCGGTGGCGGTCTCGCGCAACATCTCCCGCAAGCGCTCGTTCGAGATGCTGTTCACCGGCGACTTCGTCGACGCGGAGACGGCTCGCAGCTGGGGTCTCGTCAACCGCGTGGTCCCGCCCGACGAACTCGACGCCGAGATTGCGCGCCTGACCAACGCGATCGTCGAAAAACCGCCAGCGGTCGTCGCTGCGGGCAAGGCGCTGTTCTATCGGCAGATCGAGGCACCGGTGGCCGACGCCTACGCGGCAGCGAGCAAGGCCATCACCTGCAACATGCTTGGCGCGGAAGCGGCCGAGGGCGTCAGCGCGTTCGTCGAGCGGCGCAAGCCGCGCTGGGAGAGTTGAGCGCGGCACGTCGCGATGCGCGAGGCCGCGCCCGGAGCGGCGAACTCACGGCCGGCCGAGGCTTGTGCACGCACGTTGCCAGGCCCGCGTGCTCGCAGCAAGATAGAACGGCTTTGACTTGGATCAACGCGGGTGTATCTGTGCCGTGCACCAATGGACGGCCCGATCCATGCGCAGACGCGGCATGGACGCGGGAACGCGATAATCAGCTGCCCCGGGAGGGAAACATGGCGGAAGCGCCGAGCATCAACTGGAAGGCGATCGACGAGGATCCCCGATTCCAGGCACTGCACCGCAAGAAGACGGTCTTTCTCTGGGGGCTGATGGTCTTCTCGATGGTGTACTACTTCCTGCTGCCGATCGGCGCCGGCTTTTTCCCGGACCTGTTCAAGATCAAGGTCTGGGGGCCGATCAATTTCGGCCTCGTCTTCGCGCTCTCGCAGTTCGTCGTGGCGTGGGCTCTGGCGGCGTACTATTCGCACCACGCCAACGCCGTATTCGATGCCGAGGCGGCGGCCATCGTCCGTGACGTCGAAAAGGGCATGGGAGGCCGCAAGTGAACACGCGTCGCATCGCACTCTTCGGCGGGCTCGTGTCGCTCCTGGCGTTCGCCACGCCCGTATTGGCGCAAGGCGCCGTGCCGGACAAGTACCGCTGGCTAACCTTCGTCGTGTTCGGCTCCATCATCTCGGTGACGATGTACGTCACCTACGTCGCGGCGAAGCGCGTCAAGACCGCGTCCGACTTCTACGTCGCAGGGGGCGGGGTCTCGGGCATCCAGAACGGTTGGGCGATCGCCGGCGACTACCTGTCGGCGGCGTCGTTCCTGGGCATTGCCGGGCTGATCTCCCTCTACGGCTACGACGGCTTCATGTACTCGGTGGGCTGGCTCGTCGCCTACATCACCGTGCTGCTGGTCATCGCGGAGCCGTGCCGCAACATCGGCAAGTACACGCTGTCCGACATCCTCGCCTATCGCAACAACCCCAAGGCGACGCGAATCGTCGGCGCGCTGTCGACGATCACCGTGTCGACGTTCTACCTGACGGCGCAGATGGTCGGCGGCGGGGTGCTGGTCAAGACGCTGATCGGCATCGACTACGAGATCTCGGTGATGGTGGTCGGCATCCTGATGCTGGGCTACGTGCTGTTCGGCGGCATGGTCGCCACGACCTGGGTCCAGATCATCAAGGCGATCCTGCTCGTCACCGCCTCGATCCTGCTCGTGATCTTCACCTGGACGCCGTACGGGTTCAGCCTGCCGGGATACCTGTCGGCCGTCGTCGGCGATGCGAAGGTGCAGGCGCAGGTGGCGATGCTGCTGGGTGACGCCGCGAAGAACATGACGCCCGGCCAGCTCGGCCAGCGCTTCCTCGAGCCGGGCCTCTATCTGAAGAATCCGATCGACCAGATCTCGCTGGGGATGGCGCTGGTGCTGGGTACCGCGGGCATGCCGCACATCCTGATGCGCTTCTTCACCGTGCCGACCGCCCAGGACGCCCGCAAGTCGGTGATCTGGGCGATGTCGATCATCGGCGGTTTCTACGTGCTGACGCTGTTCCTCGGCACCGGCGCGGCGATGAACGTCGGCCCGGCGGCGATCCGGGGTGTGGACCCGGGCGGCAACATGGCCGGCCCGCTGCTCGCGCAGTGGATCGGCGGTGGCCCGGACTCGATGCTCGGCAACCTGTTCCTCGCGTTCGTCGCCGCGGTGGCATTCGCGACGATCGTCGCGGTCGTGGCGGGCCTCGTGCTCGCGGCGGCCTCGGCGATGGCGCACGACCTCTACGTCGGCGTGATCCGCGAGGGGCACGTGACGCCGCAGGAGCAGGTCCGGGCGGCGCGCGTCGCGACCGTGCTGGTCGGCGCGCTGGCGATCACGATCGGCATCGCGGCGAAGGGCCAGAACGTCGCGCACCTCGTGGCGCTGGCTTTCGCGGTCGCATCGTCCGCGAATTTCCCCTGCGTGCTGCTCACGCTGTTCTGGAAGCGCTGCAACACCGGCGGCATCGTGCTCGGCATGATCGTAGGCACGGTTGCGGCCATCGGCCTCGTGCTCGTGTCGCCGAACATGACGTACCCGAAGGCGATCAAGGCTGCGGCGCAGAAGGTGGTCGATGCCGCCGTGGTGTCGAAGCCCAAGCTCGAGGCGGATCTCGCCGCAGCGCCGGACGACGCGGCCAAGGAGAAGATCACCAAGGCGATCGGTGCGCTGGACAAGGGCGTCGCGACGGCCAAGGGCAACCTCGACAAGTTCAAGGGCGACGACACCAGCCTCGTCGGTCTCGAGAAGCCGCTGTTCGAGCTGCGCAATCCGGGCCTCTATTCGATCCCGCTCGGCTTCCTCGCGGTGATCCTCGGGTCGCTGTTCTACCGCGACAAGCGTGCCGAAGAAATGTGGGACGAACTGTACGTGCGCCAGAACACCGGCATCCTTGCGACCAAGGCGTCCGCGCACTGAGTGTTTTTCACCTGCCGCGACGAACCCCCGCCGCGTGCGGGGGTTTTTTTGCTTGCGCGGCGCGGAGGGCCTGTTCAAACTATGTCCGCCGGTTTGCCGCCGGGCCGGATCGGCCGGGGCGCGACGCGCCGGGCGGGTCCGGGCACCCCGACGGATCGCCCCGCCTGCGCGCTGGCAGTTGCCTGACGCAGCGTGAGCGCCCCAGGCCACATCGATGCCCATGACAACGAACCCATCCGCGTCGACCGCCCGCGCGCCCACCAGCGACGAGACCTGCGACTTCCTGCGCCGCCACTCGCCGTTCGACCGGATGCGCGAGGACACGCTGCGCGCGTTCGTGCCCAGGCTCAGGCTCGCCCAGTTTCCCAGGGACGCGACGATCCTCTCCACGCGGAGCGGGCCTGTCGCGCACCTGCACATCGTGCAGCGCGGGCTCGTCGGCAGTCAGCCCAACAGCGCGCAGGCGGATCCGGATGCGACCCTCGGCCCCGGCGACCTGTTTCCTGTCGGTGCGCTTTCCGCCGGCGGAGCGACGACCAAGGTCTTCCGCGCGCTCCAGGAAACGGCCTGCTACCTGCTGTCGCGCGACGACTTCCTGGAGCTTCGCCGGGCATCGCCGGAATTCGAGCACTACTGCACCGCGGCGATCACCGAGAAGCTGAAGCAGTCGCTGGACAGTCTCTACCGGCAGTACAGCCAGCGGGCAGCCGAGCAGCAGACGCTGACCCGAACGCTCGGCGAGATCGTCCGCCGGGCACCGATCGCGTGCGCTGCAACGGCGCCGGTGCGCGAAGCGCTGCAGAGAATGGCCGACGCGAAGGTGCGCACGATCGTCGTGCTCGATCCCGACGATGCACCGGTCGGGATGTTCACTCTGGTCGACCTGCTGCGGCGCGTGGCGCTGCCGGAGCGCTCGCTCGCGACCCCCGTGTCGGAGGTGATGTCCGCGCCGATCGTCACGCTGCCCGCTTCGGTGACCGCCTACGAGGCGCTGCACGTCATGGCCGAGCGCGGGATCCGGCAGATCGTCGTCGTCGAGAACGGTCGGCTGCACGGCGTGATCAACGAACGCGACCTGTTCGCGCTGCAGCGCGTGTCCATGCGCCAGGTCATCGAGGGACTGCAGGCGTCCGACAGCGTCGAGAAGCTGAAGCGGGCAGGCGAAGACATCCGGTTGCTCACGCAGAACCTGCTCTCGCAGGGCGTAGGCGCCGAGCCGCTCACCCGCACGATCGCCTCGCTCAACGACGCCCTGTCGCGCCGGGCGATCGAGCTGGTGTTGAGGGAGCACAAGCTCGACGACGTCGACTGGTGCTGGCTCGCTCTGGGCAGCGAGGGCCGCGGCGAGCAGACTTTTGCGACCGACCAGGACAACGCGCTGCTCTTCGCGGCGGCGGATGCCGACGACGCCGCGCGCCGGCGCGAGCGGCTGCTCCCCTTCGCCCGGGACGTCAACACCTGCCTGGATGCGCTCGGGTTTCCGCTGTGCACGGGCAACGTCATGGCGAGCAACCCGGACATGTGCCTGTCGACCGAGGAGTGGAAGGCAAGGTTCCTGAACTGGATCCGCCAGCCCACGCCGCAGGCGTTGCTGAACGCGAACATCGTGTTCGACTTTCCGCCCGCTCTACGGTGACACGACGCTCTGCGACGGGCTGCGTGGATGGCTGTTCGGCTACACGCAGGTCAATCCGGTGTTTCTGCGCCTGATGGTGCAGAACGCGCTCGAGGTCGCGCCGCCGCTCGGCCTCATCCGTGCGTTCACCGTCGACGACGAGGTCGACGTCAAGGGAACCCTGGACCTGAAGGCCCGCGGCACGCGCGTGTTCGTCGACTGCGCGCGCGTGTTCGCGCTGGCGCTGGGCATACCCGAGACCGGGACCGCCACGCGGTTGCGGCTCGCGGGTGAGCGCCTGCACGTGGAGTCCAGGCACGTCGATGCCACGGTCGAGGCGTTTCACTTCCTGCAGTTCCTGCGGCTACGCCAGCAGGACCTGCCCGGCGGGCACGGGATGGCCAATCGGGTCGACCCGTACGCGCTGCACGAAATCGACCAGCGGATGCTGAAGGAGTCGTTCCGGCAGGCCAGGCAGCTGCAGGAGCGGTTGCGCCTGTCCTATCGGCTTTGAAGACCTGGGGTGTTGCCCCGGTGCAGCATGGCTGCTGGAGCCGGGCCGCGACGGCCGCAGCTTCGACTCACGTTCTTGCTAGTATCGAGCCGGGAGCCGCCACTTTTTGGGGGATACGCGACCCATGAATCAACCTGACGAGAAGCGCCAGCGCCTGGTGGGCGTGTTCCTGCTCGGCGTGCTGCTGTTCAACTATCCGCTGCTGGCACTGTTCAACCGGGCGGCGAGCGCGTTCGGAATCCCCCTCCTTTACGCCTACATCTTCGCCTCGTGGGCGCTGGTCATCGGCCTGCTGGCGCTGATCGTCGAGCGCTCGCGCTAGCGTGATGCCGGGAACCGGGTAGGAAGGCGATGCTGCAGAGCTGGGTGATCATCCCCGTATCCCTGGCCTACCTCGGGGCGCTGTTCGCCATCGCTTACTACGGCGACCATCGGGCGGACCAGGGGCGCTCGATCATCGCCAATCCGTACATCTATGCCCTCTCGCTGGGCGTCTACGCGACCGCGTGGACTTTCTACGGCAGCGTCGGGCGCGCGGCGTCCGACGGCGTCGGCTTCCTGCCGATCTACATCGGACCCACGTTGATGATGGCGCTGTGGTGGCTCGTGATGCGCAAGATCATCCGCATCAGCAAGACCAACCGCATCACCTCGCTGGCCGACTTCATTTCGTCCCGCTACGGCAAGAGTGCGCTGCTCGCCGGGCTCGTCACCATCATCGCCGTGATCGGAGTCATTCCCTACATCGCCCTGCAGCTGAAGGCCGTTTCCCACAGCTTCACCATCCTCGTGCAGTATCCGGAGGTCGTGCTGCCCGCACAGCGCGAACCGGTGCCGATCCAGGCCGACACGGCGTTCTGGATGGCGCTGGTGCTTGCCGTATTTACCATCCTGTTCGGGACGCGGCACCTCGATGCGTCCGAACGGCACGAGGGCATGGTGGCCGCCATCGCGTTCGAGTCGCTGGTGAAGCTGGTGGCATTTCTCGCGGTCGGGGTGTTCGTCACCTACGGCATCTACGACGGGCTGGGCGACGTCTTCGCCCGCGCCGGCGTGCACCCGCACCTGTCGGCGCTGCTGGCGCCGCTGAGCGGGGAAGCGGGGAGCTATGCCAGCTGGGCGTGGCTTACGCTGCTCTCGATGTTCGCGATCATGTTCCTGCCGCGGCAGTTCCAGATCGCGGTCGTCGAGAACGTCAACGAGCGTCACCTCGACAAGGCAATCTGGCTGTTTCCGCTGTACATGCTGGCGATCAACCTGTTCGTGATACCCATCGCTTTCGGCGGCGTCATGCACTTCTCGTCGCTGGCGGTGGACCCCGACACTTTCGTGCTGACGCTGCCGATGGCCGAAAAGCACGAGGCGATCGCCCTGCTGGTATTCATCGGCGGACTGTCCGCGGCGACCGGCATGGTGATCGTGGAGACAATCGCGCTTTCCACGATGGTCTGCAACGACCTCGTGATGCCGGTCCTGCTGCGGACGCCGGCGATGCGGCTCGCCGAACGGAAGAACCTCACCGGATTGCTGCTCGGGATCCGCCGCGGCGCGATCATTGCCGTCGTCCTGCTCGGCTATTTCTACTTCCGGTTTGCCGGGGAGGCGTACGCGCTGGTGGCCATCGGGTTGATCTCGTTCGCGGCGGTCGCCCAGTTCGCGCCGGTGGTCATCGGCGGAATCTACTGGAAGGGAGCGACGCGTGCCGGCGCACTCGCGGGACTTGCGGCGGGCTTCGTCGTGTGGCTCTACACGCTGCTCCTGCCCTCGTTCGCCAAGTCCGGCTGGCTCCCCATCGGCTTCCTTGAGGAGGGGCCGCTCGGCGTCGGGCTCCTCAAGCCGTATGCGCTGTTCGGGCTGGAAGGACTGAACGACATCACGCACGCCATGCTGTGGAGCATGGTGGCCAATGTCGGCGCCTACGTCCTGGTGTCGGTGCTGACACGCCAGAGCATCGCGGAGCAGACGCAGGCGGCGCGATTCGTCGACGTCTTCCGGCGAGGCGACGAGGGGGCGGACGTGCATTTCTGGAAAGGTTCGGCTTCGCTGCCGGATCTTCGGGCGCTGCTTGCGCGCTTCCTCGGCCCCGAGCGGGCGGACGCGGCGCTCGCCGCGTACGCCGTCCGGCGCGGCTTTGCCTTGCCGGCGGACGTGCCGGCCGACGCGAGCCTCGTCAATTTCGCGGAAACCACCCTCGCCGGGGCGATCGGCGGCGCATCGGCGCGCATCATGGTCGCGTCCACGGTCCGCGAGGACGTCCTGTCGGTCGACGAGGTCCGGTCGATGCTCGACGAGGCTTCGCAGGTGATCGCGCAGAGCCACGAGCTCAAGCAGAAATCGCAGGACCTGTTCAGGGCGACGAACGAGCTGCGGGCGGCGAACGAGCGGCTCCAGGAGCTCGATCGACTCAAGGACGACTTCGTCTCGACGGTCACGCACGAGCTGCGTACGCCGTTGACTTCGATTCGCGCGTTTTCCGAGATCCTGCACGACAGCCCCGAGCTCGACGTCGCCGAGCGGCAGAGATTCCTGACGATCATCATCCAGGAAAGCGAGCGACTGACCCGGCTCATCAATCAGGTGCTCGATCTCGCCAAGCTCGAGTCGGGCCGCGCCGAATGGCAGTCATCGCGGATCGACCTGCGGACAGTGATCGAGGACTCGCTCGACGCGACCGGGCAGCTCTTTCGGGCGAAATCCGTCGCGCTCGAGGCGCGCCTTCCCGATCACGTGCCGCCGGTCAGCGCGGACCGCGACCGGGTGGTTCAGGTGCTGATCAACCTCCTTTCCAACGCCGCGAAGTTCGTCGCCGAGGGAGAAGGGCGGGTGGTCGTCGAGCTCCGTGAACTCGCCGGTGCGCTCCGCGTCGAGGTGAGGGACAATGGTCCCGGCATCGCGATCGAGGACCAGCGGGTCATCTTCGAGAAGTTTCGGCAGGCGGGCGATACGATGACGGAAAAGCCGCAGGGTACGGGGCTCGGGCTGCCGATCAGCCGGCAGATCATCGAGCACCTTGGTGGCCGGTTGTGGGTCGAAAGCACGCCGGGCCGAGGCGCCACCTTCAGTTTCGAGCTACCCGTCGCGGAATTCGTCCGGTCCGGCGCGGAGGGGCCGGACCCGACGCACGATGCCTGAGCATCACCGGAACGGCCGGAACCTATAGCGCCGGAAGAACGCAGGAGGAGAGATGGGGAAGAAGATACTGATTGCGGACGACGAGCCCAACATCGTCGTCTCGCTCGAATTCCTGATGAAGCAGCGGGGCTACGCGGTCAAGGTCGTCGGCGATGGCGACGCCGCGCTTGCCGCGGTCCGCGAATTCGAACCGGACCTCGTTCTGCTCGACGTCATGATGCCGCGGATGAGTGGCTACGATGTCTGCCAGCGAATTCGCGAGAACCCGGCATGGCAGGCGATCAAGATCGTCATGCTCTCGGCCAAGGGGCGCGACATCGAGGTCAACAAGGGGATCGCGATGGGTGCGGACGCCTACGTGACCAAGCCCTTCGCCACGAAGGACCTGATCGAGACGGTCCGCGCGATGCTGGGCGAGTAGGCAATGTCGGATCGGATGCGCATAGGCCTGGCGCTTCTCGCCGCCTGGGGTCTCGTTCTTTCGGCGATCGCTGCGACCGCGCTCCTCGTCGGCGCGGACCTGTCCGCGCAGGAGCGCATCGAGCTTGCGGCCATCCTGAAGGATCGCGCCGCGCACGTGATCCTGGTCTCGCTGTTGCTGCTGGTTCCGCTCGTGTTCATCCTGCGAGCGCTGTTTCGCCGTTACGTACTCGCGCCGAGAAAGCTCTCCGAGGACGTACGCCTGATGCTGACGGCGAATCCTGCGCACCGCGCGCCCCTGCGCGGCTCCGCCGAGATGAAGCGGCTTGCCCAGGACGTGAACAGCTTTGCCGAGGCGCGCGCTCTGCTGCGGGAGGACGTCGAGCGTCGCATCCGCGAGGCGAATGCGCGCATCGAGCAGGAAAAGAACCGCCTCGCGGCGCTGATGTCGGAGCTGGCGCAGAGCGTGGTGATGTGCAACATCGAGGGGCGCATACTGCTTTACAACGCGCGTGCGATGCAGCTCCTGCGCCAGCCTCTCGGGGGCGCCGCGGGCGGTGGCAAGGGACACAGCCTCATCGGCCTGGGCCGGTCGATCTTCGCGATCTTCGACCGCAACCTCATCATCCACGCGCTGGAGAGCATACGGGACCGCCAGCGCCAGGGAACGCGCACTCCCGTGGCGAACTTCGTCACGACGGTTCCGGCGGGCCCTCTGGTGCGGGTGCAGATGGCTCCCGTCCACGGATCGGCTGCCGACGCGGCGCAACAGGGAGGCGCCGGGCCCATCACCGGTTTCGTGCTGATCCTCGACGACATCACGCGGCGGATCGAGTCCGGAAGCCGTCGGGATCTCCTGTCTGCAGACGCTGACGCAGGGAACCCGCGCCTCGCTCGGCAGCGTCCGCGCCGCCGTGGAGATGATCGCGGCATTCCCGGAAATGGGCAAGGAGGCGCAGAGCCGGTTCATCGGGATCATCGGCGACGAGGCGCAGCGCCTGAGCGCGAAGCTCGACGAGACGGTGCGCGAGTTCGCGGATTCGCTGCACACCGAGTGGCCGCTCGAGGACATGCGCGGTGCGGATCTCGTCGCCGCGGCGCGGCGTCGGATCGAGACCAAGCTCGGGCTGCCGACCAAGCTCGAGGAGGTCGATGAGTCGATCTGGCTGAACGTCGACAGCTATTCGCTGATGCAGGGGATCGCATACCTCGCGAGCCGGCTGCACGAGGAATTCGGCATTCGCGAAGTCCGCTTCGCGCTCGCGTCCGCCGGGCAGCTCGCGCATCTCGACCTCATCTGGACCGGCGCGCCACTCGGTTCGGAGACGACAATGTCGTGGCAGACGGACTCGATGGAACTCGGCGGCGAGGCGTGCCCGTTGACGCTGAAGCAGATCGTCGAGCGCCACGACGGGGAAATCTGGTACCAGATCCACAAACCTTCGCACCGCGAGTTCTTCCGGATCGCGATTCCGGTGACCAGGCCGGAGGAGGTCGCCTGGACCTCGCCCGCTGCGGCCGAGAGCCGTCCCGAGTTCTACGATTTCGACCTGTTTCACCAGCCGGGGCAGACCCCGGAGCAGGACAACCGTCCACTGTCCGCGCTGAACTACACGGTCTTCGACACGGAAACCACGGGACTCGACCCGTCGCAGGGAGACGAGATCGTCTCGATCGGCGCGGTCCGCATCGTCAACGGTCGGCTGCTCGAGCACGAGATGTTCGAGCAACTGATCGACCCGGGGCGGGACATGTCCCCCGAGGCGAGCCGGATCACCGGGATCGAGACTTCGATGCTGCAGGATGAGCCCCCGATCGGCAAGGTATTGCCGGCGTTCGGCCAGTTCTGCGAGGACACCGTGCTCGTTGCGCACAACGCGGCGTTCGACATGCGCTTCCTGCGGCTCAAGGAAGAAGCAACAGGCGTGCGCTTCACCCAGCCCGTGCTCGACACGCTGCTGCTGTCGGCCGTGCTGCAGCCCGATGCCGACGGCCACGCGCTCGAAGCGATCGCCGAGCGCATGGGGATCAACCCGATCGGGCGGCACACGGCGCTCGGCGACGCGATCATGACCGGGGAGGTCTTTCTGCGTATGATTCCGCTGCTGGCCGAGCGCGGCATCCGGACCCTCGGGGAGGCCCGGGAAGCTTCGCAGAAGACCTTCTTCGCGCGCATCGAATACTGACCACACACGACGCGCCCCTGCCGACACGTCCGCCGAGCGGGAGTCGCTGCCGCCCTGGAAGCATGCGGACGCGGCCGCGGCCGGTGGCGAAACCATCCATGGCCGACACTGTGGCACCCGCCGTCTCCGCCGTCGCTCCGGTGGCCCCGGGCGCGCCGCTGCTCGCCGTCCGCGGGCTCGGAGCCTGGTACGGCGATTCGCAGATCCTGCACGGCGTCGACTTCGACGTTCCGGCCGGCGAAGTGGTGACGCTGCTTGGACGCAACGGTGCCGGCAAGTCGACGACGTTGAAGTCGATCATGGGTGTGCTGGCCCGGCGCGAAGGATCGATCGTGTTCGACGGCACCGAGACGATCCGCCTCGCGTCGAACCGGGTCGCGCAGCTCGGCGTCGCCTGGTGCCCGGAAGAGCGCGGCATCTTCGCGAGTCTGGACGTCGAGGAGAACCTGCTGCTGCCGCCGACGGTGCGCGCCGGCGGACTCGCCGTCGACGAGATCCTCGAGCTGTTCCCCAACCTGCGGGAGCGGCTGAAGAGCCCCGGGAACGCGCCTGTCCGGCGGCGAGCAGCAGATGCTGGCGATCGGGCGCATCCTGCGCACCGGCGCCAGGCTGCTGCTGCTCGACGAGCCCACCGAGGGGCTCGCCCCGGTGATCGTCCACCAGATCGGCCGCACGATCGAAGCGCTGAAGGCGAGGGGATTCACCATCCTGCTGGTCGAGCAGAACTTTCGGCTCGCGACGGCGCTGGCCGACCGTCACTACGTCCTCGACCACGGCCGTGTCGCCGAGATGGTCTTGCGGGCGGACGTGGCTGCGAACCTGCAGAAGCTGCACGACTACCTCGGGGTCTGAAGCGGCGCACCAAATTCGGGCGGGGTTGTCGCTGCCGCCGGATTCGCGCTAGATTGCGACCCTCGTTGCGGCGCGATGTCGCACCGGTCCCCCGTTTCCAATGCCCGAGGTTCTGACCATGCGCTTCCCCTCCGTTCGCCGCGTGCTTGCCGCCGCCGCCACCGCGTCCTCGCTCGCGTTCGCTCCGGCGGCGCTCGCCGACGATCTCAAGATCGCCGTGGGCGCCGACGTCACGTCGATCGATCCGCACTTCTTCAACCTGTTCCCGAACAACAACATCGCCGAGCACATCTTCGACAAGCTGGTCCAGATGGACCCGGACTCGAAGATGATTCCGGGCCTGGCCACGTCCTGGAAGGCGCTCGACGAGACCACCTGGGAATTCAAGCTGCGCAAGGGCGTCAAGTTCCACGACGGCTCGGAGCTGACCGCCGAGGACGTCGCGTTCTCGATCGATCGCGTCGCGCAGGTTCCCAACAGCCCGGGCCCGTTCGTCGCCTACACCAAGGCGATCGTGGGCAAGCAGATCGTCGACCCGTACACGATCCGGTTCAAGACCGCGGCGCCGCACCCGCTGATGCCGAATGACCTGTCGACGATCTACATCGTGTCGAAGAAGGTCGCCACTGGCGCCACGACCGAGGACTTCAACAGCGGCAAGGCGACGATCGGCAGCGGCCGCTTCAAGTTCGTCCGGTACGCCTCGGGCGACCGCGTCGAGCTCGCGCGCAACGATGCCTACTGGGGCGACAAGGTGGCCTGGGACAAGGTCCAGTTCAAGATCATCAAGAACGAGGCCGCGCGCGTCGCCGCGCTGCTCTCCGGCGACGTCGACGCCATCGAGAACGTGCCGACGCAGGACCTCGCGCGGATCAGGAAGGATCCGAAGTTCACGACGACGTCGAAGATCTCGCACCGCGTCATCTACTTCAACTTCGACCACCTCGACCGCGTGAGCCCGTTCATCACCGGCAAGGACGGCAAGCCGCTGGCGAAGAACCCGCTGCAGGACGTCCGCGTGCGCAGGGCGATCAGCAAGGCGATCAACCGTCCGGCGATCGCCGAGCGCGTGATGGAGGGCCAGGCCGATCCTTCGGGCCAGCTCGTGTCCGAAAAGCTCTTCGGCCACGTGCCGGGCCTCAAGGCCGAGCCCCATGACCCGGAGGGCGCGAAGAAGCTGCTGGCCGAGGCGGGTTATCCCGACGGGTTCAACCTGACGATCCACGGGCCTTCCGGACGCTACGTCAACGACGAGAAGATCGTCCAGGCCGTCGCCCAGATGCTGTCCCGCGTCGGCATCGGCGCCAAGGTCGAGACCGCGCCGATGGCGCCGTATTCCGCGCGCGCCTCGAAGCAGGAATTCAGCTTCCACATGGTCGGCTGGGGCGCGTCGACGGGCGAGGCCTCGAGCCCGCTGCGCTCGCTGCTGGCGACCTTCAACCGCGACAAGGGGCTCGGAGCGGTCAACTGGGGCCGCTACGGCAATCCGAAGGTCGACTACGTGATCGAGCAGGCGCTGCAGCAGGTCGACGACGACAACCGCCGCGCGATGCTGCAGCAGGCGACGAGGCTGGCGATGGACGACCTCGGGATCATGCCGATCCACTTCCAGTACACGATCTGGGCGACGAAGAAGGGGGTGGCCTACACCCCGCGCACCGACGAGTACACGCTGGCGTTCCAGTTCCGGCCGGTAAAGGGCTAAACTCCGCACGAGCCGCCCGCGGCGGCCGGCGCGGCCTGCGTCGGGCCGCCGCGACTGCCTACGGCCTTCGCCGCCCATGCTCGTCTACATCATCCGCCGGAGCCTGCAGAGCGTCGTCGTGCTGTTCGTCATGTCGCTGATCGTGTTCATCGGCGTCTACGCGATCGGCAATCCGATCGACATCCTGATCAATCCGCAGGCGGACCAGATCGACCGCGAGCGCGCCATCGCCGCGCTGGGCCTCGACAAGCCGCTGTGGGAGCAGTACGCGGTCTTCCTCAAGGGGGCGATCACCGGCGACCTCGGCCGGTCGTTCGTTCACGCGGTGCCGGCGCTGGGGCTCATCCTCGAGCGGATGCCCGCGACGCTCGAACTCGCGGTCGCGGCGATGCTGCTCGCGATCACCTTCGGCATCCCGCTCGGCCTGTGGGCGGGGCTCAAGCCGAACGGTTTCGCGGGCAGGACGATCATGGCGGGGTCGATCCTCGGCTTCTCGCTGCCGACGTTCTGGGTCGGGCTGATGTTCATCATGGTGTTCTCGGTGATGCTGGGCTGGCTGCCGTCGAACGGGCGCGGGCCGACGACGCCGGTGTTCGGCATCCCGGTGTCGTTCCTGTCGCTCGAGGGCTGGCGGCACCTGATCATGCCGGCGACCAACCTCGCGCTGTTCAAGCTGGCGCTGCTGATCCGGCTGACCCGGGCGGGCGCGCGCGAGGCGCTGCTGCAGGACTACGTCAAGTTCGCGCGGGCCAAGGGCTTGACCAACACGCGGGTCATCGGCGTGCACGTCCTGCGCAACATCCTGATCCCCATCGTCACCGTCATCGGCCTCGAGTTCGGCTCGGTCATCGCCTTCGCCATCGTCACCGAGAGCGTGTTCGCCTGGCCGGGGATGGGCAAGCTGCTGATCGACTCGATCGGCGTGCTCGACCGGCCGGTGATCGTCGCGTACCTGCTGATCATCGTCACGATGTTCATCGTCATCAACCTCGTCGTCGACGTGCTCTATTCGGCGCTCGACCCGCGCGTGCGGCTCGCCGACAGCAAGGGCTGACCGATGGCCGCCGCGCCGATGCCGTTCCCCGTCCGCGACGCCGAGTCGCCGTTGCGCCGGATCGTCGCGGACTTCTGCCAGAACCCGCTCGCGGTGTTCGGCGCCGGGCTCTTCCTCGTGATCCTGTTCGCGGCGGTGTTCGCGCCGCTGATCTCGCCGCAGAATCCGTACGACCTCGCGCAGCTGGACGTGATGGACAGCCGGCTGCCGCCCGGGCTCGGCGACGGCCGGCCGGGGGCACCTTCTGGCTCGGCACCGACGACCAGGGGCGCGACATGCTCTCGGCGATCTTCTACGGCCTGCGCATCTCGCTCGGCGTCGGCGTCGCGAGCACGGTGTTCGCGCTGCTGATCGGGCTGACCATGGGCCTCACCGCGGCGTACTTCGGCGGCCGCGTCGAGACGCTGATCATGCGGATCGTCGACATCCAGCTCTCCTTCCCGGCGATCCTGATCGCGCTGATCCTGATCGCCGTGCTCGGGCAGGGCATCGGCAAGGTGATCGCGGCGCTGGTGACGATCCAGTGGGCGTACTACGCGCGCACGGTCCGCGGCGCGGCGCTGGTCGAGAAGCGCAAGGAGTACATGGAGGCCGCGCGCTGCCTCGCGCTGTCGCCGGCGCGGATCGTGTTCCGCCACCTGCTGCCGAACTGCCTGCCGCCGATGATCGTCGTCGCGACGGTGCAGGTGGCCGCGGCGATCGCCCTCGAGGCGACGCTGTCCTTCCTCGGCCTCGGGCTGCCGATCACCGAGCCGTCGCTGGGCCTCCTGATCGCCAACGGCTACCAGTACCTGCTGTCGGGCAAGTACTGGATCAGCTTCTTCCCGGGCATCGCGCTGCTGCTCACCATCGTCAGCATCAACCTCGTCGCCGACCAGCTGCGCGACGTGCTCAACCCGAGGCTGCAGAAATGAGCGCCGGCGCGGCCCCGACCCCGTCGAGCCGCCGGTCGACCGCGCCGATCCTGCGCGTCGAGGGGCTGAGGACGCACTTCTTCACCAAGGCGGGGGTCGTCCGCGCCGTCGACGACGTGTCGTTCGAGGTCGCCCGGGGCGAGGTGCTGGGGCTGGTCGGCGAGTCCGGCTCCGGCAAGTCGATGACCGGCTATTCGATCATGGGCCTGATCGATCCGCCGGGGCGCATCGTCGCAGGGCGAATCGAGCTCGACGGCCAGGACCTGTCCAGGCTGTCGGCCGAGGCCATGCGCCAGCTGCGCGGCAACCGGGTCGCGATGATCTTCCAGGACCCGATGATGACGCTCAATCCGGTCCTGCGCATCGACCGGCAGATGATCGAGACGATCCTCGCGCACGAGAAGGTCGGCGAGCAGGCGGCGCGCGAGCGCTCGCGCGCAGCGCTGGCCAGGGTCGGCATTCCTTCGCCGGACGAGCGTCTCCGCGCGTATCCGCACCAGTTCTCCGGCGGCATGCGGCAGCGCGTCGCCATCGCCATCGCCCTGCTGAACAATCCGGACCTCATTATCGCGGACGAGCCGACGACCGCGCTCGACGTCACCATCCAGGGCCAGATCCTCTACGAAATGCAGAAGCTCACCCGCGAGACCGGCGCGGCGATGATCTGGATCACGCATGACCTGTCGGTCGTCGCCGGACTGGCCGACCGCGTATGCGTCATGTACGCGGGCCGCGTCGTCGAGCAGGGAACGACCCGGGACGTGCTGACGACGCCGCGCCATCCGTACACGCAGGGGCTGCTCGACTCCGTGCCTTCGCGCAGCGTGCGCGGCGCGCGGCTGAAGCAGATTCCCGGAATGACGCCTTCGCTGCTGGACCTCGGCCCCGGCTGCCCCTTCCGCGAGCGCTGCGCGTTCGCCACCGCGGCCTGCGAAGTCCTGCCGCCGATGCTGCCGCAGGGCGGCGACGGCCAGGCGGCCTGCTGCCACCACCCGCTCGTGCACGAACCGGCGGTGCCGGCATGAGATACCCGAAAGTCGTCCGGTGAGCCCGAAGGGCCGCCCCGAGGGCGAATGCCGGACTGCGCAGCACGATGGTCTCCCGGTGAGCGCGACCGCTTCGCGGACGCGCACCGGTGAAGCGGCGCGCCGCGCCGGCGGCCGCGCCCGAGGCGCTGCTGACGCTCGCCGGCGTCAGCAGGAAATTCGTGAAGTCCCTCGACGTGGCGGCGAAGCTCGGCAACCTGCTCGGCGCGCACGCCCGCGAGGAGATCGTCCACGCGGTGGACCGGGTCGATCTCGCCATTCCCGCGGGCGAAGTGGTCGGACTGGTCGGAGAATCCGGTTGCGGCAAGTCGACGCTGGGACGGCTCGCCGTCGGCCTCCTGCCGCTCACCGAAGGCGAGCGGTACTGGCGCGGACGCCCGCTGTCGGGCCTGGCGGCGGCGGACGCGCGGCGCCAGCAGCTCAAGATGCAGATGATCTTCCAGGATCCCTATGCGTCGCTGAACCCGCGGATGCGCGTCGTCGACATCGTCGGCGAGGCGCCGGTCGCGCACGCGCTGATCAGCCCGCGCCAGCAGGTCGAGTACGTGGGACTGCAGCTGAACCGCGTCGGCCTCGACCCGACGCTGATGCGGCGCTTTCCGCACCAGTTCTCCGGCGGGCAGCGCGCGCGCATCGGGATCGCGCGCGCGCTCGCGGTCAAGCCCGAGTTCCTGGTCTGCGACGAGTCGGTCGCCGCGCTCGACGTGTCGATCCAGGCCCAGGTGCTCAACCTGTTCATGGATCTCCGCAGCGCGCTCAACCTCACGTACCTCTTCATCAGCCACGACCTCGGCGTGGTCGAGCACGTCAGCGACCGCGTCGTCATCATGTACCTCGGGCGCGTCGTGGAGTCGGGCCCGACGCCCGAGCTCTTCGCGGCGCCGAACCATCCCTATACGCAGGCGCTGCTGCTCGAGGTGGGCAAGGTCGAGCCGAAGAAGCGCACGTTCGTGCCGGTGAAGGGCGAGATCCCTTCGCCGCTCGACCCGCCGCCCGGCTGCCACTTCCATCCGCGCTGCCCGCACGCGATGGCGAGGTGCCGCGAGGAAGCCCCGCCTCTGGTCGCGATCGCACCCGGGCGGCAGGCGGCGTGCTGGCTCAACGCCGCGACGTGACGCGATGACGGACGCGGTGCGCCGGCACGACCCGGCGGGACAGGCGCTGCCGCTGGTCTTCGACTCCCCGCATTCGGGCGAGTGGTATCCCGACGACTTCGATCACCTGCCGCCGCGCTCGCTCGTGCGGCAGGCCGAGGACACGCACGTCGGCCGGCTGTACGCGTGCGCCCCACGGCAGGGCGCGACCCTCGTCGCGGCCGAGGTCGCGGCGATGGGCTACACCGTCGCGGTCAACGATCCGTACAAGGGTGTCGAGATCGTCCGCCGGCACGGGCGCCCGGGCGAGGGACGGCACAGCCTGCAGGTCGAGATCAAGCGCACGCTCTACATGGACGAGGTCACGCTGGCGCCCAACGCCGGGTACGCCCGGCTCGAGGCCGACGTCGCTCGCCTCGTGGCGCGGCTGGCGGCCTTCGTCCGCGCGGCGACTGGTCAGACCACTTGACCGGTTTTCGGGCCGCTGCCAAACTGCCGCTCACCCGAAGCGTCGGTCGGCCCGCGGCCCGACACGACGCCGCGCGACGTCGCGCCGTCCCCGGACGCGCGCGCTGCCGAACCCCCGTCCATGCCGCTGCCAGGAGGCTTCATGTCCACCCTCTCGCGCGCCTTCGCGCGCCTTGCCACTCTGGTCGTGTTCGCCGCGATCGCCGGCGGCGCCGCGGCGCAGTCCTACCCCAATCGTCCGCTGACGTTCATCGTCCCCTGGGGCGCGGGCGGCGGCACCGACACGACGGCGCGCTACTTCGCGGCGATGCTCGAAAAGGAACTCGGCCAGCCGGTCAACGTGGTCAACCGCACCGGCGGCAACGGCGTCGTCGGCCACAGCGCGATCGCGCAGGCCCCGGCCGACGGCTACACGATCGGCATGATCACCGTCGAGATCTCGATGATGCACTGGCAGGGTCTGACGGAACTCAATCCCGTCGTCGTACACGCCGCTCGCGCTGGTCAACGCCGACCCGGCGGGGTTCACGGTGCGCGCCGACTCGCAGTGGAAGTCGGTCAAGGAGGTGCTCGACTACGCCCGGGCCAACCCGGGCAAGCTGAAGGCGTCGGGCACGGGTCAGGGCGGCATCTGGCACCTTGCGCTGGCCGGGCTGATGAACGACACCAAGATTCCGCAGAACGCGATTCCCTGGGTCCCGTCCAACGGCGCGGCGCCGGCCATGCAGGACCTCGCCGCCGGTGGCGTCGACGTCGTCACCTGCTCGCTGCCCGAGGCGCGCGCGCTGATCGACGCCGGCAAGGCGCGACCGCTCGCCGTGATGGACTCCAAGCCCTCGCCGCTGTTTCCGAACGCCCCGACGATGAAGGCGGCGTCGGGCAGCGACTGGACCGTGTCGGCGTGGCGCGGCATCGCCGGTCCGAAGGGGATGCCCAAGGATGTCGAGACCCGGCTGGTCGCCGCGATCAAGAAGATCTGGGACAGCCAGGAGTTCAAGGACTTCGCGTCGAGCAAGGGCTACGGCACCGCGTGGGCGGCGCAGTCCGATTTCGCCGTCTTCATGGCCAAGGGCGACGCCGACATGGGCGTCGTGATGAAGGCCGCCGGCCTGGCCAAGTGATCGCAGCGGCGCGCGGGCCGGCGATGTCGGTCCGCCGCCGCGGCATTCGTCGTTCCGCGCCCGTCGCCGGCTCGCCGGCGGCCGCGGCGCGGTCCGGACGGCGCCACATTCCACCGCGGATGTTCCGATGAAGATCAACGACGCCGTCTTCGGCGCGCTGCTCGTCATCCTCGGCGGGACGGTGCTCTGGCACGTCCAGGCGTTCCCGAAGATTCCCGGGCAGCAGGTCGGTCCCGCGTTGTTTCCGGGCCTGATCAGCGCCGGCCTCGTCGTCGCCGGCGCACTGCTCTGCGTTTCGGGCCTGCGCGCGCGCCGTGCGGGCGGGGCCTGGTTCACGGTGGCAGACTGGATGGGCTCGCGCGGGCATTTCACCGCTTTTGCGGCGATCCTGCTGGGGGGGGTGGCGTACGTCTGGCTCGCCGAGCCGGTCGGGTTCGTGCTCGTAGCCCCGGTGCTGCTGTTCATCTGGATGCTCGTGCTCGGCGTGAAGACGCCACGCGCCGCGCTGATCGCAGTGCTCGGCACGCTGGCGATCTGGTACGTCTTCTACAAGCTGCTGCGCGTCCCGCTGCCCTGGGGCGTGCTGAGGAACTACGCCTTCTGAGCCATGAGCGCGCTCGCCACCGCCGCCGGGATGGTGTTCGACCCGTTCACGCTGCTGGTCATGCTCGTCGCCTCGCTCTACGGCCTCTTCGTCGGCGCGGTGCCGGGCCTGACGGCGACGATGGCGATCGCCCTGCTGGTGCCGGTGACGTTCTTCATGGCGCCGATCCCCGCGATCGCGGCGATGGTGACCGCGACCGCGATGGCGATCTTCTCCGGCGACATCCCGGGCTGCCTGCTGCGCATGCCCGGCACGCCGGCGTCGGCCGCATACACCGACGAGGCGTACGCGATGACGCGGAAGGGCGAGGCCGAGCTGGCGCTGGGCGCCGGGCTGGTGTTCAGCGCCATCGGCGGGCTGTTCGGCACCGCGGTGCTGATCGTCGCCGCGCCGGCGCTCGCGGATTTCGCGCTCAAGTTCAGTTCCTTCGAGTACTTCTGGCTGGTGCTGCTGGGCCTCACCTGCGCGATCGTGATCACCTCGGAGCGGCCGCTGAAGGGTGTCGTGTCGCTGCTGCTCGGTCTGCTGATCGCCTGCGTCGGGCTGGGCAATCCGGCGGGGTTCCCTCGGTTCACCTTCGGCAGCACCGAACTCATGGGCGGCATCGGACTCATTCCGCTGATGATCGGCATGTTCGCGGTGTCCGAGATCCTCCGCTACGCGGTGCACACCGGACCGAAGCTGGTGATCGTCGACCAGCCGATCCACAACGTCTTCCGCGGCATGTGGGCGCTGACGAAGAAGTACCCGCTGCAGATCCTGCGCGGCAGCGCGCTGGGCACCGCCGTCGGCGCGCTGCCGGGAGCGGGCGCCGACATTGCGGCCTGGATGAGCTACGCGATCAGCAAGAAGCTTTCGAAGGAGCCGGAGAAGTTCGGCACGGGACACGTCGAAGGCATCGTCGAGAGCGGGGCGGCGAACAACAGCGCACTGGCCGGCGCGTGGATTCCGGCGCTGGTGTTCGGCATTCCCGGCGATTCGATCACCGCCATCGTCATCGGCGTGCTGTACATGAAGAACATGAACCCGGGACCGACGATGTTCACGCAGAATCCGCAGAACATCTACGCGGTGTACCTGCTGTTCATCATCGCCAACCTGATCATGATCCCGCTGGGCTGGCTGTGCATCAAGGCGGCGAAGAAGATCCTGCGGGTCCCGCGCGAAGTGCTGATGCCCGTCATCCTGCTGTTCTGCCTGGTCGGCGCATTCGCGATCAACAACACGCCGTTCGACATCGGCGTGATGCTCGTCGCGGGGGTGGTGGCGTTCTTCCTCGAGGAGAACGGATTCCCGGTCGCCCCGGCGATCCTCGGAGTGGTGCTGGGCACGATGCTCGAGGAGAACTTCGTCACGTCGATGATCAAGGCCGACGGCCAGTTGACCGCGTTCTTCGCCCGGCCGGTCGCCGCCGTGCTCGGCGGGCTGACGCTGGCGGCCTGGTTCCTGCCGCCGGTCGTGCGCCGGCTGCGCCGGATCGCCGGGAGCCTGACCGGAGGCAGGCGGGATCTGGCGGGGCCCCGCTGCCCGCGGGCCCGCCGGCGCGGGATGGGTCCGGCTCGTCCCGCGCCGTGCGCGTTGCCCGTTCATGCGGCGGCGCGGTATAATCGTTCGGATTTGCTTCGTCGGGTCCGTTTTGCACCATTTCGGCGCGCCGACGGTACGGTGACGGAAGGCTTGGGTCGGACAGCGCGCGTTCGTGGCGCCCGGGTCGAGTCGGCGCGGCTGGAAAGGCAGGCGGGTTCGTTGATGCGCAAGCGGCTGGTCGTCGGCAACTGGAAGATGAACGGCGGTCTCGCCGCGAACGCGGCGCTGCTGGCCGCGCTCGCGGGAAACTGGAAACAGGCTGCCCGGGCGGGAAATCGCCGTCTGCGTTCCGTACCCGTACCTGGCGCAGGCGCAGTCCGCGTTGCGCGGCTCGGAGGTGAGTTGGGGGGCGCAGGACGTCAGCGAGCACGCGTCCGGGGCGTTCACCGGCGAAGTGTCCGCCCCGATGCTGGCGGAATTCGGCTGCCGGTACGTGCTGACAGGGCATTCGGAGCGCCGGCAGCACTTCGGCGACACCGATGCCGGCGTCGGCGCCAAGACCGTCGCGGCGATGCGGGCCGGGTTGATCCCGATCGCCTGCGTCGGCGAGACGCTCGCGGAGCGCGACGGCGGAATGACCGCCGCGGTGGTGCTGCGGCAGCTCGACGCGGTGCTGGCGGCGCTGGCGCAGCAGCCGGCGGCGCCGTGGGTCCTGGCCTACGAGCCGGTCTGGGCGATCGGCACGGGCCGGACGGCGGCGCCGGCCGAGGCGCAGGAAGTGCATGCGACGCTGCGGGCAAGGCTCGCGGCGGCGGGAATCGAAGGACGTGCCGTTGCTGTACGGCGGCAGCGTGAAGGCGGGCAACGCGGCTGCGCTGTTCGCGATGGCGGACATCGACGGCGGCCTCATCGGCGGCGCGTCGCTGGACGCGGCGGAATTTTTGGCGATTGCCGCTGCCTGAATCCAGGCGGGGGCGGCGCGGAAGAGAACAGGAACATCGAATGGGAATCCTCGAAACTGTGATGCTGGTGCTGCACCTCGCGGTCGCCATCGCGATCTGCGGCTTCGTGCTGCTGCAGCACGGCAAGGGCGCCGACATGGGCGCGGCCTTCGGCAGCGGTTCGTCCGGCAGCGTGTTCGGATCCGCCGGATCGGCGAACTTCCTGTCGCGGACGACCGCCGCGCTCGCGACCGTGTTCTTCGTGTCGAGCCTTGGCCTCACCTACCTCGCCAGCACCCGCAGCAGCGTGCCGGCGGGCGGGCTGATGGAGCAGAAGGGCCTGATGGACAAGATTCCCGCCGACAAGGCCGCGCCGAAGACCGGCGAGGTGCCGCCGCTGCCGGCCGGAAGTCTCGCCCCGGCCACCGAACCCGCCAAGGCCGCGGCCCCGGCGATGCCGGCGGCGCCGGCCGGAACCAAGTCGGGCGAGGTGCCGAAGTAACGGATGCAGCACGGTGCGCCGGCCCGTGATGCCGGCGGCGGGTTCCGGCCAGCATGCCGGCAGCCGCGAGCGAACGTCAAAGCCGACGTGGTGAAATTGGTAGACACGCTGTCTTGAGGGGGCAGTGGCGAAAGCCGTGGGAGTTCGAGTCTCCCCGTCGGCACCAGTCTGGAAGCGCTGCGCGGGCAGGTCTCCCGTGCGGCGAGGAGCAGGACGCACGGTACGGGCAACCCCGTCCGGCGACGGTCCCGACCGGACCGGGGCCCGGGCGCAACGACGGCGACGGTCCGGGCGAACCCCCGGCCCGTTCCGACCAACATGCTGGAACAGTACTTTCCGATCCTCCTCTTCATACTCGTCGGCCTGACCCTCGGGCTCGTGCTGCTCAGCGTCGGCGCCCTGGTCTCCCCGCGCCGGCCGAGTCCGGAGAAGCTCTCGCCGTACGAGTGCGGCTTCGAGGCGTTCGAGGACGCGCGGATGAAATTCGACGTCCGCTACTACCTCGTCGCCATCCTGTTCATCCTGTTCGACCTCGAGATCGCGTTCCTCTTCCCCTGGGCCGTCGTGCTGCCGGACATCGGCTTCGAGGGCTTCGTCGCGATGATGGTGTTCCTCGCGATCCTGGTCGTCGGCTTCATCTACGAATGGAAGAAGGGCGCGCTCGAGTGGGAATGAACCGAAGCGCGCGGGGGTAGCGGAGCGACCATGGCGATCGACGGCGTACTGGAAAAAGGCTTCGTCACGACCACGCTCGACGGCGTGATCAACTGGGCGCGCAACGGCTCGATGTGGCCGGTGACCTTCGGCCTCGCGTGCTGCGCGGTCGAGATGATGCACGCCGGCGCGGCGCGCTACGACCTCGACCGCTTCGGCATCGTCTTCCGGCCCAGCCCCCGCCAGAGCGACGTGATGATCGTCGCCGGCACGCTGTGCAACAAGATGGCCCCGGCGCTGCGCAAGGTCTACGACCAGATGGCCGATCCCAAGTGGGTGATCTCGATGGGCTCGTGCGCCAACGGCGGCGGCTACTACCACTACTCCTACTCGGTCGTTCGCGGCTGCGATCGCATCGTGCCGGTCGACATCTACGTTCCGGGCTGCCCGCCGACCGCCGAGGCGCTGCTCTACGGCATCATCCAGCTCCAGAACAAGATCTGGCGCACCAATACCATCGCGCGCTGATGACGACCCGGGTCGAACAGCTCACCGCCGACGTCGGCGCCGCGCTCGGCGACGCCGCCGCCGCGGTCACCGCCGCGCTCGGCGAGGTGACCGCCGTCGTTCGTCCCGATCAGTGGCCGGTGGCGATGCGGACGCTGCGGGACCGGCCGGAGCTTCGGTTCGAGCTGCTGGTCGACCTGTGCGGTGTCGACTATTCGGCCTACGGCAACGGCGCGTACGAGGGGCCGCGCTTCGCGGTCGTGTGCCACCTGCTGTCGCTCGCCAACAACCAGCGATTGCGCGTGCGCACGTTCGCGGCGGACGACGAGTTTCCGGTGCTCGCGTCGCTGGTCGACGTCTGGCCGGTCGCCAACTGGTTCGAGCGCGAGGCGTTCGACCTCTACGGCATCATGTTCACCGGCCATCCGGACCTGCGGCGCCTGCTCACCGACTACGGTTTCGTCGGCCACCCGTTCCGCAAGGACTTCCCGCTGACCGGGCACGTCGAGATGCGCTACGACCCGGAGCAGAAGCGCGTGATCTATCAGCCGGTGACCATCGAGCCGCGCGAGATCACCCCCCGCGTCATCCGCGAATCGAACTACGCCGACGACGCGGGCTTCCGCAAGGGCTGACGGGGCGATGGCCGGGAACCGCAACTCCACCATGAAGTCGGGCGCCCGCCGTTTCCGGGCATGTGCCGCTTCACCTGACCTGCCGGCGGGCCGGCGGACGCCGAAGTTCATGGCTGAGATTCGCAACTACACGATGAACTTCGGGCCGCAGCACCCGGCGGCCCACGGCGTGCTGCGGCTCGTGCTCGAGCTCGACGGCGAGGTGATCGAGCGCGCCGACCCGCACATCGGCCTGCTGCACCGGGCGACCGAGAAGCTCGCCGAGAACAAGACCTACCTCCAGTCGCTGCCGTACATGGACCGGCTGGACTACGTGTCGATGATGTGCAACGAGCACGCCTACTGCCTCGCGATCGAGAAGCTGCTGGGCCTCGAGGTGCCGCTTCGCGCCCAGTACATCCGCGTGATGTTCGACGAGATCACGCGGATCCTGAACCACCTGCTGTGGCTGGGCTGCCACTCGCTCGACGTCGGCGGCATGACGACCTTCCTCTACTGCTTCCGCGAGCGCGAGGACCTGTTCGACATGTACGAGGCGGTTTCCGGCGCGCGGATGCACGCGGCGTACTACCGGCCGGGCGGCGTCTACCGCGACCTGCCGGACCGGATGCCGCAGTACCAGGCCGCCAACGCCCGCAACGCGCGGGCGCTCGCGCGGCTCAACGACAACCGGCAGGGGTCGCTGCTCGATTTCATCGACGACTTCACGCGGCGCTTTCCCGCGTACGTCGACGATTACGAGACGCTGCTGACCGACAACCGCATCTGGAAGCAGCGGACCGTCGGCATCGGCGTCGTGTCGCCGGAGCGCGCGATGGCGCTGGGGTTCACCGGCGCGATGCTGCGCGGTTCCGGCGTGCCCTGGGACCTGCGCAAGAAGCAGCCCTACGAGGTCTACGACCGGATGGACTTCGACATCCCGGTCGGCACCGCCGGCGACTGCTACGACCGCTACCTGGTTCGCGTGGAGGAGATGCGCCAGTCGAACCGGATCATCCGCCAGTGCCTCGAGTGGCTGCGCGCGAACCCGGGCCCGGTGATCGTCGACAACCACAAGGTGGCGCCGCCGTCCCGCGAGTCGATGAAGTCGAACATGGAAGGCCTGATCCACCACTTCAAGCTGTTCACCGAGGGCATGCACGTGCCGCCCGGCGAGGCCTACGCGGGGATCGAGCATCCGAAGGGCGAGTTCGGCGTCTACCTGATCTCCGACGGCGCCAACAAGCCGTACCGCGTCAAGCTGCGCGCGCCCGACTACGTGCATCTGGCCGCGCTCGACGAGATGTCCCGCGGCCACATGATCGCCGACGTGGTCGCGATCATCGGCACGCAGGACGTCGTTTTCGGGAGCATCGACCGGTGAGCCTCTCCCCCGCAGCGCTCGACAGGATCGACCGCGAGGTCGCCAAGTATCCGCCCGGCCACCAGCAGTCGGCGGTGATGGCCGCGCTCGCCATCGCCCAGGACGAGCACGGCTGGCTGTCGACGGCGACGATGGACGCGGTCGCCAGGCACCTCGGCATGCCGCCGGTGGCGGTGTACGAGGTCGCGACGTTCTACTCGATGTACGACCTCGCGCCGGCCGGCCGCTTCAAGCTGTCGATCTGCACCAACCTGCCGTGCGCGCTGTCCGGGGCGAACGAGGCGGCCGAGCACCTCAAGGCCTCGCTGGGCGTCGACTTCGGCGAGACCACCGCCGACGGCGTGTTCACGCTGCGCGAGTACGAGTGCATGGGCGCCTGCGGCGACGCGCCGGTGCTGACGGTGAACAACAAGCGGATGTGCTCGCGGATGCGGCCGGCCGCGATCGACGCGCTGGTCGCGGAGCTTCGCGCCGCGGCCGGCAAGGCGGAGTGACCGGATGAACGCGCCTTCCGAGTACCTCGACTTCGGCCCCGACGCGATCATCCTGGCGGGGCTTTCGGGCCGCAACTGGCGGCTCGACGACTACGTCGGGCGCGGCGGCTACGAGGCGCTGAAGAAGATCCTGGCGGAGAAGATTCCGCCGGCGACGGTCATCGGCGAGGTCAAGAAGTCAGCGCTGCGCGGCCGCGGCGGCGCGGGCTTCCCGACCGGACTCAAGTGGAGCTTCATGCCGCAGCAGTTCCCCGGGGACAAGTACCTCGTCTGCAATTCCGACGAAGGCGAGCCCGGCACGTTCAAGGACCGCGACATCATGCGGTACAACCCGCACGCGCTGATCGAGGGCATGGCGATCGCCGCGTACGCGATGGGTTGCCGGCGCGGGTACAACTACGTGCACGGCGAGATCTGGGAGACCTACGCGCGGATGGAGGAGGCGGTGGCCGAGGCGTTCGAGGCGGGCCTGCTCGGCGACAACATCCTCGGTTCCGAATTCAGCTTCCGCCTGCACAACCATCACGGCTACGGCGCGTACATCTGCGGCGAGGAGACGGCGCTGCTCGAGTCGCTCGAGGGCAAGAAGGGGCAGCCGCGATTCAAGCCGCCGTTCCCCGCGAGCTTCGGACTCTACGGCAAGCCGACGACGATCAACAACACCGAGACCTTCGCCGCGGTGCCGTGGATCATCCGGCACGGCGGCGAGGCGTTCCTCGATCTCGGCCGCCCCAACAACGGCGGCACCAAGATCTTCAGCGTGTCGGGCGACGTCGCCCGGCCCGGCAACTACGAGGTCCGGCTGGGCACGCCGTTCGCGACGCTGCTGGAGATGGCCGGCGGCATGCGCGACGGTCGCAAGCTCAAGGCCGTGATCCCCGGCGGGTCGTCGATGCCGGTGCTGCCCGGCGACGTGATGATGGCCACCGACATGGACTACGACTCGATCGCCAAGGCGGGCTCGATGCTCGGCTCCGGCGCGGTGATCGTGATGAACGACACGCGCTGCATGGTCAAGTCGCTGCTGCGCCTGTCGTATTTCTACTACGAGGAGTCGTGCGGCCAATGCACGCCCTGCCGCGAGGGGACCGGCTGGCTGTGGCGCGTCGTCGACCGGATCGAGCACGGCAAGGGCCGGCCCGAGGACCTCGACCTCCTGCTCTCGGTCTCCGACAACATCGCCGGCCGCACGATCTGCGCGCTGGGCGACGCCGCGGCGCTGCCGGTGAAGAGCTTCGTCAAGCACTTCCGCGACGAGTTCCAGCACCACATCGACCACCAGCGGTGCCTGGTGCCGACCTACGTCTGAACGCAAAGCGATGCTGAACCTCGAAATCGACGGCCGGCCGGTGGAAGTGCCGAATGGCAGCACGGTGATGGACGCCGCCAGCAAGCTCGGCGTGTACGTGCCGCACTTCTGCTACCACCGCAAGCTGTCGATCGCCGCCAACTGCCGGATGTGCCTGGTGCAGGTCGAGAAGGCGCCGAAGCCGCTGCCTGCGTGCGCGACGCCGGCGACCGACGGCATGAAGGTGTGGACGCATTCCGAGCAGGCCGTCGGGGCGCAGAAGGGGGTGATGGAGTTCCTGCTGATCAACCACCCGCTCGACTGCCCGATCTGCGACCAGGGGGGCGAGTGCCAGCTGCAGGACCTCGCGGTCGGGTACGGCGCGTCGGGTTCGCGCTACACCGAGGCGAAGCGCGTGGTGTTCCACAAGGATCTCGGCCCGCTGGTGTCGGCCGAGGAAATGACCCGCTGCATCCATTGCACGCGCTGCGTGCGCTTCGGGCAGGAGATCGCGGGCGTCATGGAGCTCGGCATGGCCGGGCGCGGCGAGCATTCGGAGATCCTGTCGTTCGTCGGCCGCAGCGTCGACTCCGAGCTCTCCGGCAACATGATCGACCTGTGCCCGGTGGGCGCGCTCACGTCGAAGCCGTTCCGCTACGCCGCGCGCACCTGGGAGCTCTCGCGGCGCAAGTCGGTCGCGCCGCACGATTCGCTGGGCAGCAACGTCGTCGTTCAGGTCAAGGGCGACCGCGTGATGCGCGTGCTGCCGCTCGAGAACGAGGCGGTCAACGAGTGCTGGCTGTCGGACAAGGACCGCTTCTCCTACGAAGCGCTCAACGGCGACGAGCGGCTCGACCGGCCGATGATCAAGCGCGAAGGGGAGTGGCGCGAGGTCGACTGGCAGACCGCGCTGGAGTTCGTCGCCGCGGGACTTTCCGGCGTCGTCGCGCGTCACGGCGGGGCGGCGCTGGGCACGCTGGTGTCGCCGCACTCGACGCTCGAGGAGATGGCGCTGGCGGCGCAATTGACGCGCGCGCTGGGCAGTCCGAACGTCGATTTCCGCCTGCGCCAGTCCGATTTCCGCGGCGATCGCCTGGGCGCGGGCATCCCGTGGCTCGGCCTGCCCGTCGCCGCGCTCGACACGCTCGACCGTGCGCTCGTCGTCGGCAGCTTCCTGCGCAAGGACCACCCGCTGGTCGCCCACCGGCTGCGGCAGGCGGCGAAGAAGGGTGCGCAGGTGTCGATGCTGCACTCGGTCGCCGACGACTGGCTGCTGCCGGTCGCGCATTCGTTCGTCGCGTCGCCGTCGCTGCTGCCCCACGCGCTGGCGGAGATCGTCGTCGCCGCCGCCCGGGGCGCCGGACAGCCGGTGCCGGTCGCGCTCGCCGCGGTCGAGCCGACCGCGGGGGCGCAGGTGATCGCGGCGTCGCTGCTGACGGGCGAGCGCAAGGCCATCCTGCTGGGCAACTACGCCGAGCAGCACCGGGAAGCGTCGCAGCTCCTGGCGCTGGCGCAGGCGCTGGCCCGGATCACCGGAGCGACGCTGGGCTGCCTCGGCGAGGCCGCGAACAGCGTCGGCGGCCACGTCGCCGGTGCGCTGCCGGCGGCGGGGGGCCTCGACGCGGCCGCGATGCTGGCCGCGCCGCGCAAGGCGTACCTGCTGCTGCACGCCGAGGCCGAGTTCGACTGCGCCGATCCGGTCGCCGCGCGGGCCGCGCTGGAGAAGGCCGAATTCGTCGTCGCGCTGACCCCGTTCCGGCACGGCACGCAATACGCCGACGCGCTGCTGCCGGTCGCGCCGTTCACCGAGACTGCCGGCACCTTCGTCAACTGCGAAGGCCGCGCGCAGACCTTCCACGGCGTGGTCAAGCCGCGGGGCGACACGCGGCCGGCGTGGAAGGTGCTCCGCGTGCTCGGCACGATGCTGGGCCACGACGGCTTCGCCTACGAGTCCGTCGAGGAAGTCCGGGCGACGGTCCTGCCCGACGCCGCCGGGCTGGCGGCGCGGCTCGCGAACGGAACCGGCGTGGCGATCGAAACGCCGATGAGCGCGGCGGCCGGCCTCGAGCGGGTCGCCGACGTGCCGATCCACTTCGCGGATCCGCTGGTTCGCCGGGCGCCGTCGCTGCAGCTGACGGCCGACGCGCGGCCGCCGCGCGCGCGGATGAACGCCGTGACGCTGGCGCGTCTCGGGGTGGCGGAGGGCGCGCAGGTGCGGGTGCGCCAGGGCGGCGGCGAGGCGGTGCTGACCGCGGTCGCGGATGCCGCCGTGCCGGCCGGGGTCGTCCGCATCGCCGCGGCGCACCCGTCGACGTGCGGCCTGGAAGGACTCTCGGGACCGATCGCCGTGGAGAAGACCTGACCATGGATGCCTGGCTCGCACCGGTGCAGGCAGCGCTCGGCGCGGCGTGGCTGCCGGTATGGACGCTGCTCAAGATCGTCGCCATCGCGGTGCCGGTGATCCTGGGCGTCGCGTACATGACGTTCGCCGAGCGCAAGATCATCGGCTGGATGCAGGTCCGCATCGGCCCCAACCGCGTCGGCCCGATGGGGCTGCTGCAGCCGTTCGCCGACGTGTTCAAGCTGATCTTCAAGGAGATCATCGTCCCCACCGGCGCGAGCCGGCACCTGTTCTTCATCGCGCCGATGCTGGCGCTGGCGCCGGCGCTCGCGGCGTGGGCGGTCGTGCCGTTCGCCGACGGCCTGGTGCTGGCCGACATCGACGCCGGCCTGCTCTACCTGCTGGCGATGACCTCGGTCGGCGTCTACGGGATCATCCTCGCCGGCTGGGCCTCGAACTCGAAGTACGCGTTCCTGGGCTGCCTGCGCTCGGCCGCGCAGATCGTGAGCTACGAGATCGCGATGGGCTTCGCGCTGGTCGGCGTGCTGATGGCGGCCAACAGCCTGAACCTGAGCGAGATCGTCCGCGGCCAGCAGGGCGGGGCGGCGTACTGGTACGTCTGGCCGCTGCTGCCGCTGTTCGTCGTCTACCTCGTCTCCGGCATCGCCGAGACCAACCGCCACCCGTTCGACGTCGCCGAGGGCGAGTCGGAGATCGTCGCCGGGTTCCACGTCGAATACTCGGGCGTCGCGTTCGCGCTGTTCTTCCTGGCCGAGTACGCGAACATGATCCTGATCGCCGCGCTGACGGCGGTGATGTTCCTCGGCGGCTGGCTCTCGCCGTGGCCGGATCTCAACCAGGCGACGATCCTCGGCTTCGCGCCGTTCGGCGACGGCCTGCCGTGGCTCCTCGCCAAGATGTGCGCCGTGCTGCTGATCTTCCTGTGGGTGCGGGCGACGTTTCCCCGCTACCGCTACGACCAGATCATGCGGCTGGGCTGGAAGGTGTTCATCCCGGTGACGCTGGTGTGGATCGTCTTCCTCGGCATCGTCAACCAGACGCGCTTCGCGCCGCTGTTCCACTGAGGAGCCGCCCGATGATCGCCCGCGTCAAGGAACTGCTCAACACCTGGCTGCTGCTCGAACTCGGCCGGGGGCTCGCGCTGACCGGCCGGCACCTGTTCGCCCGCAAGGTCACGATCCAGTTCCCCGAGGAGAAGACGCCGCAGAGCCCGCGCTTCCGGGGGCTGCACGCGCTGCGACGCTACCCGAACGGCGAGGAGCGCTGCATCGCCTGCAAGCTCTGCGAGGCGGTCTGCCCGGCGCTGGCGATCACCATCGAGTCCGAGCAGCGCGCCGACGGCACGCGCCGGACGACCCGCTACGACATCGACCTGACCAAGTGCATCTTCTGCGGCTTCTGCGAGGAGAGCTGCCCCGTCGACTCGATCGTCGAGACGCGCATTCTCGAGTACCACGGCGAGAAGCGCGGCGACCTCTACTACACGAAGGACATGCTGCTGGCCGTCGGCGATCGCTACGAAGGACAGATTGCGGCCGACCGCGCCGCGGACGCGCGCTTCCGCTGACGGCCGAGCCCGCGCCCGTCCCGCCCCCAACCGCCATGACCTTCACCACCATCCTCTTCTACGCTGTTCGCCGCGATCCTCGTGTTCGCCGCGCTGCGCGTCGTCACGACGCGGAACCCGGTGCACGCCGCCATGTGGCTGGTGCTCGCGTTCTTCACCGCGTCCGCGCACTGGCTGATGCTGAAGGCCGAGTTCCTGGCGATCGCGCTGGTGCTGGTCTACGTAGGCGCGGTGATGGTGCTGTTCCTGTTCGTCGTCATGATGCTCGACGTCAATTTCGACAACCTGCGCGCCCAGTTCAGGAGCTACATTCCGGTCGGCGCGACGGTCGGCGCGCTGGTGCTGCTGGAGATGGCCCTGGTGCTGGCCGGAGGCTACATGAAGGGCGCGACGCCGGCGTCGCCGCCGGCCGGCGGCAATACCCGCGCGCTCGGCCGGGTGCTGTATACGGAATACACGTATGCGCTCGAGATCGCGTCGGTGGTGCTGCTGGTGGCGATCATCGCCGCGATCGCGCTGACGCACCGCAGGCGCCGGGGGACGCGGTACCAGGAGCCGGGCGAGCAGGTGAAGGTGCGGCCCGGCGACCGGCTGCGGGTGCTGTCGATGCCATCGGAGAAGAAGCCGGAGCGGTAGCGCGCCGGCAGGGCGCCGCGGGGGTGCGAAAGTCGCCCCGGGCGGCGAAGCAAGAGCGAAGCGGTCACCGGAAAAGCAGTCAAGGGAGCAGGGAGCCTTACGTGGCACTACTGTCGGCGCCGACGTTGTCGCACTACCTCGTGCTGGGCGCGATCCTGTTCGCCATCAGCATGGCCGGCATCTTCCTGAACCGGAAGAACGTGATCATCCTGCTCATGGCCATCGAACTGATGCTGCTTGCGGTCAACCTCAACTTCATCGCGTTCTCGAGCTTCCTCGGCGACATATCGGGGCAGGTGTTCGTGTTCTTCATACTCACCGTGGCCGCCGCCGAGTCGGCGATCGGGCTCGCGATCCTCGTGCTCCTGTTCCGCAACGTCGGCTCGATCGACGTCGAGGACATGGACCAGCTGAAGGGCTGACGGGAACGCCATGACGATGCAGCAGCTCTACCTCCTCGTGCCGCTGGCACCCCTTGCCGCCGCGGCGCTCGTCGGCCTGTACGGGCCGCAGGCTCGGGCGCTCGCTGTCGCACTGGCTTTGCATCCTCGGCGTCGCCGCGGCGTTCGTGGGATCGCTGGTGGTCTGGCAGGACACGCGCGCCGGCAACGTCTTCAACGGCGACGTCTACACCTGGCTGCAGTCGGGAGATCTCCGGCTCGCCATCGGGTTCCTGATCGATCCGCTGACCGCGACGATGATGGTCGTCGTGACCTTCGTCTCGCTGATGGTTCACGTCTACACCGTCGGGTACATGGCCGACGACCCCGGCTACACGCGCTTCTTCTCGTACATCTCGCTGTTCACGTTCTCGATGCTCATGCTGGTGATGAGCAACAACTTCGTGCAGCTGTTCTTCGGCTGGGAGGCGGTCGGGCTGGTGTCGTACCTGCTCATCGGCTTCTGGTACACGCGGCCGACCGCGATCCACGCCAACCTCAAGGCATTCCTGGTCAACCGCGTCGGCGATTTCGGCTTCGTGCTCGGCATCGGCCTCGTCCTGGCCTACTTCGGCACGCTGGACTACGCGCAGGTGTTCGCCCGCGCCGGCGAGTTCGCGAACACCCGGGTCGCCGCGTGGGGCGAGGCCGGCAGCGCAACCGAGTGGTCGCTGATGTCGATGATCTGCATCTGCCTGTTCATCGGCGCGATGGGCAAGAGCGCGCAGGTGCCGCTGCACGTCTGGCTGCCCGACTCGATGGAAGGTCCGACGCCGATCTCGGCGCTGATTCACGCGGCAACGATGGTGACGGCGGGGATCTTCATGGTCGCCCGCATGAGCCCGCTGTTCGAGCTGTCCGAGACAGCGCTGTCGTTCGTCACCGTGATCGGCGCGACGACCGCGCTGTTCATGGCGTTCCTGGGAATCGTCCAGAACGACATCAAGAGGGTGATTGCCTATTCGACGCTGTCGCAGCTGGGCTACATGACCGTCGCGCTCGGCGTGTCGGCCTACTCGGCGGCGATCTTCCACCTGATGACGCACGCCTTCTTCAAGGCGCTGCTGTTCCTGGGCGCCGGCTCGGTGATCATCGCGCTGCACCACGAGCAGGACCTGCGCAGGATGGGCGGGCTGCGCAAGTACATGCCGATCACCTGGATCACGGCGTGGTTGGCTCGCTGGCGCTGGCGGGAATCCCGCCGTTCGCGGGCTTCTTCTCCAAGGACGCGATCATCGAGGCGGTGCACCTGTCGAAGATCCCCGGCCACGGCTATGCGTACTTCGCGGTCATGGCGGGCGTGTTCATCACCGCGTTCTACTCGTTCCGCATGCTGTTCCTCGCGTTCCACGGGAAGCCGCGGTTCGAGGTGGCCGACGCGCACCACGGCGCCGGCGCGCACGATCACGGCCACGAAGGCGCCCATCACGGCGGCCCGCCGAAGGAAAGTCCCTGGGTCGTCACCGTGCCGCTGATCCTGCTGGCGATACCTTCGGTCTACGCCGGCTGGACCTACATGGAGCCGATGCTGTTCGGCGACTATTTCGGCGGGTCGATCCTCGTCCGCCCCGAGCACGCGGTCCTGTGGGAGCTGAAGAACGAGTGGCATGGGGTGGGCGCCTTCGTCCAGCACGGCGTGCTGTCGCTGCCATTCTGGCTCGCCATCGGCGGCATCGTCGCCGCCTGGTACTGCTACCTCGTCAATCCGTCGCTCCCGGAGCGGCTGAGGAAGCTGGCCGGTCCCGTGTACACGCTGCTCGAGAACAAGTACGGCTTCGACCGCTTCAACGAGCGCTTCTTCGCCGGCGGCGCGCGCAAGCTCGGATCGTTCCTGTCCAGCGTCGGCGACCGCACGATCATCGACGGCTTCTTCGTCAACGGCACGGCGAAGGTCGTCGGCATGGCGGCGTCGCTGCTGCGCTTCGCCCAGTCCGGCTACGTCTACCACTACGCGTTCACCATGATCATCGGCCTCTTCGCGCTGCTGACCTGGTGGATTTACCGCTAGCGCCAGGGAAACGACGATGCCTTACCTGTCGCTCGCCATCTGGGTTCCGATAGTCGCCGGTCTCGGCGTGCTGGCCGTCGGCCGCGACCGCGAGGCCGGCGCAGCCCGCTGGATCGCGCTGGTCGGCGCCGTCGTCGGCTTCCTGGTCACGCTGCCGCTCTGGCTGCACTTCGAGCCGGGGACGTCGGACCTGCAGTTCGTCGAGCGCCTCGAGTGGATCCCCCGTTTCGACATCTACTATTTCCTCGGCGTCGACGGCATCTCGATGCTGTTCGTGCTGCTGAACAGCCTCACCACGGTGTTCGTGGTCTGGGCGGGCTGGGAGGTGATCCAGACGCGGGTCGCGCAGTACATGGCCGCGTTCCTGATCATGTCCGGCCTCATCAACGGCGCGTTCGCGGCGATCGACGGCATCCTGTTCTACGTGTTCTTCGAGGCGATGCTGATCCCGATGTACATCATCATCGGCGTCTGGGGCGGGCCGAACCGGGTCTACGCCGCGGTGAAGTTCTTCCTGTACACGCTGCTGGGCTCGCTGCTGATGCTGGTGGCGCTGATCTACCTCTACGACGTCTCCCAGAGCTTCTCCATCGTCGACTGGTATCACGTGCCGCTGTCGATGCGCTCGCAGCTGCTGCTGTTCGTCGCGTTCTTCCTGGCGTTCTCGGTCAAGGTGCCGATGTGGCCGGTGCACACCTGGCTGCCCGACGCGCACGTCGAGGCCCCGACCGGCGGTTCGGTGGTGCTGGCGGCGATCACGCTCAAGATCGGCGCGTACGGCTTCGTGCGCTTCATCCTGCCGATCCTCCCGGACGCGTCGCGCTACCTGTCCGGCTTCGTCATCACGCTGTCGCTGATCGCCGTCGTCTACATCGGTTTCGTCGCGCTGGTGCAGGGCGACATGAAGAAGCTGATCGCTTATTCCTCGATCTCGCACATGGGCTTCGTCACGCTGGGCTTCTTCGTGTTCAGCCAGCTCGGGCTGGAGGGCGCGCTGGTCCAGATGATCTCGCACGGCTTCGTCTCGGCGGCGATGTTCCTCTGCGTGGGCGTGCTCTACGACCGGCTGCACAGCCGCCAGATCGGCGACTACGGCGGCGTGGTCAACACCATGCCGAAGTTCGCCGCTTTCGCGTTGCTGTTCGCCATGGCGAACGCCGGGCTGCCGGCGACGTCCGGCTTCGTCGGGGAGTTCCTGGTGATCCTGGCCGCGGTCAGGTTCAACTTCTGGATCGGCCTCGCCGCCGCGACGACGCTGATCCTCGGCGCGGCGTACACGCTGTGGATGGTCAAGCGCGTCATCTTCGGCGCCGTCGGCAACGAGGGCGTGGCCAGGCTCGCCGACCTGAACCGCCGCGAGTTCTGGCTGCTCGCGACGCTGGCGGTGCTCGTGCTCTGGCTGGGCGTGTATCCGAAGCCGTTCGTCGACGTGATGCACGCGTCGGTCGCCGACCTCCTGGCCCACGTGGCCAAATCGAAGCTCTGACCGGCGGACTCCCGAACCATGAAAGCGATGCTGCTGCCGGTGCTGCCCGAAGTCGTCATGCTGGCGATGGCCTGCGCGATCCTCGTGCTCGACCTGTTCCTGTCCGACGCCCGCCGCCACGTCTCTTACTGGCTGACGCAGGCGACGCTCGCCGCCTGTGCCTGGATCGCGGTGACCACGATGAACCCCGCGCCGGTGGTCGCCTTCCACGGGCTCGTCGTCGACGACGTGATGTCGGACTTCCTGAAGCTCGCGAGCTGTGCCGCGGTGTCGCTGATGCTCTTCTACGGCCGCAGCTACCTGCTGGCGCGCGGACTCTTCAGGGGCGAGACCTTCGTGCTGACGCTCACCGCGCTGCTCGGCATCATGGTGATGGTGTCGGCGAACCACTTCATCACGCTCTACATGGGCCTCGAGTTGCAGGCGCTGTCGCTGTACGCCATGGTGGCGATGCACCGCACGTCGAATGCCGCGACCGAGGCGGCGATGAAGTACTTCGTCCTCGGCGCGCTCGCGTCGGGCATGCTGCTCTACGGCATGTCGATGATCTACGGCGCCACCGGCTCGCTGCAGCTCGACACCGTGTCCGAGACGATCTTCTCGGGCCGCGGCAACCGCGTGCTGCTGACCTTCGGCCTCGTCTTCGTCGTGTCGGGCCTCGCGTTCAAGCTGGGCGTCGTGCCGTACCACATGTGGGTGCCCGACGTGTACCACGGGGCGGCGACCCCGGTGACGCTGTTCATCGGCACCGCGCCCAAGCTCGCGGCGTTCGCGATCACGCTGCGGCTGCTCGCGGTCGGCCTCGCCGGGCTCGAGGTCGACTGGTCCGGCATGCTGCTGATCCTGTCGATCCTGTCGATGATCGTCGGCAACCTGGTGGCGATCGCGCAGACCAACATCAAGCGGATGCTCGCGTACTCCACCATCGCGAACATGGGCTTCCTGCTGCTCGGCTTCGTCGCGGCGACGCCCAACGGCTACTCGGCGGCGATGTTCTACGCCGTCGCGTACGTGCTGACCAGCCTTGCGTCGTTCGGCGTGGTGATCCTGCTGTCGCGCGAGGGCTTCGAGGCCGACCGCATCGACGACTTCAGGGGGCTGAACCAGCGCTCGCCGTGGTGGGCGTTCGTGATGCTGCTGACGATGTTCTCGCTTGCGGGCGTGCCCCCCACCGTCGGCTTCTACGCCAAGTTCTCGGTCATCCAGGCCGTCGTCCAGGAGGGCCACGTGTGGGTCGCCGTCGTCGCGGTGATGGCGTCGCTGGTCGGCGCGTTCTACTACCTGCGGATCGTCAAGCTGATGTACTTCGACGACCCGGTCGACGACTCGCCGATCGAGCCGCGCGGCGACACCCGGGTGCTGCTCTCGGCCAACGGGCTCCTGCTGCTCCTGCTCGGCGTCCTGCCGCAGCCGCTGATGGGGCTGTGCGTCGTGGCGCTCGCTTCGTCCGGCTTCCTCTGATTCGCGCGTCCCGGCGCGCGATGCGCGGTCCGGCGGCGGCAGGCGGGCGGTGCGCACCCGGCGCGCGCCGCGCCGGCGGACCGGTCCGGGGCGGCGCGGGGGCAACGGGCGTGCTACCATTTTCGGGTTCTCCGGAGATCACCATGCGCGTCGGCTTTTTCGTCACCTGTCTCGTCGACCTGATGCGGCCGTCGATCGGCTTCGCCGCGATCAGGCTGCTCGAGGCCGGCGGCGCCGAGGTCTTCGTTCCGCCGACGCAGACCTGCTGCGGGCAGCCCGCGTACAACTCGGGTGACCGCGCCGACACCAAGGCGCTGGCGGAGAAGCTGATCGGGGAATTCGAGGCCTGCGACTACGTCGTGGCGCCGTCGGGCTCGTGCAGCGGCATGGTCCGCACCCATTACGGCGAGCTCTTCGCCGACGATCCGGCGATGAAGGTCCGCGCCGACGCGCTGGCGGCGAAGACCTGGGAGCTCACCAGCTTCCTGGCCGATGTGCTGAAGGTCGAAACGGTGCCCGGGCGCTTCGACGGGAGGATCACGTACCACGACAGCTGCGCCGGGCTGCGCGAGATGGGCGTCAAGCGGCAACCCCGCGCGCTCCTCGCCAAGGTGCCCGGACTCACGCTCGAGGAGATGCCGGAGAACGAGATGTGCTGCGGCTTCGGCGGCACGTTCTCGATCAAGTTCGGCGAGATCTCCTCGCGGCTCGCCGACAACAAGTGCCAGCACGTCGCCAACAGCGGGACGGGGACCGTTGTCCTCGGCGACCTGGGCTGCATGCTCAACATCGAAGGTCGGCTGCGCCGTCGCGGCGACATGACGACGCGGGTGCTGCACGTCGCCGAAGTGCTGGCCGGCGAGCAATCCGAACGCTGACCCCGGCCTTTCCCCGCCGTCCACCTTCCGGATCCGCCCAGGACCACGCCCATGCAAGTCGCCTCGATGCACTTCAAGGAGCGCGCTCACGTCAAGATGAACGACGAGCAGCTCCAGCGGAACCTGCAGAAGATCAAGGGCAAGTTCGTCGCCAAGCGGCGCGAGTCGATCACCGAGCTCGACGACTTCGAGGGCACGCGCGAGGCCGGCAAGGCGGTGCGCAACCGCGCGCTGGAGAACCTCGACGTCTGGCTCGAGATGTTCGAGCGGAACGCCGCGGCCCGCGGCGCGACGGTGCTGTTCGCCGAGACGCCGGCCGACGTCAACGCGCTGGTGCTCGAGATCGCGCATAAGCACGCGGTGCGCAAGATCATCAAGGCGAAGTCGATGGTCTCCGAGGAGAGCGCGCTCGACCAGGCGATCGAGGCCGCCGGGCTCACCGTCGTCGAGACCGACCTCGGCGAGTACATCCTGCAGATCAACGACTACGAGGCGCCGTCGCACATCATCGGGCCGGCGCTGCACAAGTCGAAGGAGGAGGTCGCCGACCTCTTCCACGCCAAGCACGGGACGCCGCGCAAGACCGACATCGCAGAGCTCTGCCTCGAGGCGCGCGGCGTGCTGCGGCAGCACTACCTGACCGGCGACATGGGCATCTCGGGCGGCAATTTCTTCGTCGCCGAGACCGGATCGGTGATCCTCGTCACCAACGAGGGCAACGCGACGCTGTCGACGACGCTGCCGAAGGTGCACGTGGCGATCTCGGGCATCGAGAAGATCGTGCCGACGCTGGAGGACGCGGCGACGCTGCTGCGCCTGCTGCCGCGCTCGGCGACCGGCCAGTCGATCTCGAACTACGTCGATTTCTTCACCGGCACGAAGGGCGAGGGCGAGTTCCATGGCGCCGAGCACATGTATTTCATCGTCGTCGACAGCGGCCGGACGACGGTGCTCGGCAGCGACGTCCGCGAGGCGCTGCGCTGCATCCGCTGCGGCGCGTGCATGAACCACTGCCCGGTGTACCAGAACGTCGGCGGCCACTCGTACGGCTGGGTGTACCCGGGGCCGATCGGCTCGATCCTGACGCCGATGTACGTCGGCCTCGACAAGGCGCAGGACCTGCCGGCGGCGTCGACGATGTGCAACCAGTGCGGGGTCGTCTGTCCGGTCAAGATCCCGCTGCCCGACCTGCAGCGGAAGCTCCGCGAGAAGGCGTTCGAGCAGAACCTGCGGCCCTGGTACGAGCGCGTCGGGCTGCGGACCTGGGCCTGGGTCGCGCAGCGGCCGGCGCTGTACGCGCTCGGGGCGAAAATCGGCGTGCGCGTGCTGAAGGCGATGGGCGGCCGCGAAGGACTGATCCACTCGCTGCCGGTGGGCAAGGGCTGGACCGACGGCCGCGACCTGCCGGCGCCGGCGGGTCGCACGTTCCGCGAGCTCTACGCCGCGCGCCGCAACGGGGTGTCGGGATGACCCCCGGGGGTGCGCCGCGGCTTTCCCGCCGCGCCGAGTCGCTGGGCACCGAGAACGCCTTCGTCGTGCTGGCCGAGGTCAACGCGCTCCTGCGGCAGGGCCGGGACATCGTGTCGTTCTGCATCGGCCAGCCCGACTTCCCGACCCCCGACAACATCCAGCGGGCCGCGATCGCGGCGATTCAGGGCGGCAAGCACGGGTACACGCCGTCCGCCGGCATCGACGAGCTGCGCGCCGCGGCGGCAAGGGACCTGGGGTCGCGCCGGGGCGTCGACATCAGGCCCGACGACGTCGTCGTCGGTGCCGGCGCCAAGCCGTTCATCGCGTACACGATCGCGTCGGTCACCGACTACGGCTCCGGCGACGAGGTCATCTATCCGGTGCCCGGCTTTCCGATCTACGAGTCGCAGATCCACGCCAACGGCGCGGTGCCGGTGCCGCTGTACCTGCGCGAGGCGCGCGATTTCGCGTTCGACCCTGCCGAACTGGAAGCGAAGATCACGCCGCAGACGCGCCTGCTGATCCTCAACACGCCCCACAATCCGACCGGTGGCACGCTGAAGCCGGCCGATCTCGACGCCATCGCCGAGGTGCTGCGGCGCCATCCGCAGGTCTGGGTGTTCGCCGACGAGATCTATTCGCGACTGGCCTACGAGGGCGCGTTCGAGTCGCTGGCGTCGCGCCCCGGGATGCTGGAGCGCACGATCATTTCCGACGGCGCATCGAAGACCTGGGCGATGACGGGCTGGCGGATCGGCTACGTCGCCAACCGCACGCTCGCGCCGGTGTTCACGCGCTGGATCACCAACACCGAGTCCTGCGCGTCGCAGATCTCGCAGTGGGCCGCCGTCGAGGCGCTGACCGGCCCGCAGGACGCCGCCGCGGCGATGCGGGCGAGCTTCCTCGAGCGCCGCGATCTCATCGTCGGCCTGCTGAACACCGTCCCGGGCGTGACCTGCAGGCTGCCCGGCGGCGCGTTCTACGCGTGGCCCAACGTCACCGAGGCCTGCCGGGTCACCGGTTGCGCCGATTCCGAGGTGTTCCGCAAGCGGCTGCTCGCCGAGGCCGGCGTCGCGGTGCTCGCCGACATCCATTTCGGCCGCCGCGTGCCGGGCGACGGCCAGCACATCCGTTTTTCCTACGCCGCGTCGCCGGACGCGATCCGCGAGGGCGTCGCACGGCTGGACGCGTTCGTGCGCAGGCACGGCGGCGCCGGATGATCATGGTCGACGCGAACGGGAGCAACGCATGAGCCTCGCCGACAATCGGGCGGCGCGCGACGCCGTCCTCGGGCGCGTGCGCAAGGCGCTGGGCAAGGAGGGCGACCGCAGCGCGGCGCGTGCCGCCGCCGAGGCGCACGTCGTCGCCAGGCCGCAGGGTCCCCGACCGGCGATGCCCGCGGAACTGGCGACGAAGTTCATCCAGCGGGCGCGCGACATGGCGAGCACCGTCGAGGAACTCGCCGACCGCCGCGAGGTGCCGCGCGCCGTTGCCCGCTACATCGACGCGCTGGAGCTGCCGCCGGCGCTCGCCGCGCAGCGCTCGCACGCGGGCGTCTGCTGGCCGGAGCTCGCCGATCTCGACTGGCCCGGCGCGGGCCTCGCCGTCGAGCCACGGCCGACGCAGGGCGACGACCGGCTCGGCATCACCGGCGCGTTCTGCGCGATCGCCGAGACCGGCACGCTGGTGGTGCTGTCCGGCGCCGACACGCCGACCGCGACGACGCTGCTGCCCGACACCTGGATCGCCGTCGTCCGCCGCGACCGCATCGTCTCCGGCATGGAGGAGGCGTTCGCGCTGGTGCGCGCCGAGCGCGGACCGCCTGCCACGGGCGATGAACATGATCTCGGGCCCGTCGCGCACCGGCGACATCGAGCAGACGATCGTGCTCGGCGCGCACGGCCCGTACCGCGTCCACATCCTCGTCGTTGGCTGATTGATCCCGTTCCTGTTCTTCGTGCTCGGACTGGGCGCGCTGGTCGCGGGCGCCGAGCTGCTCGTCCGCGGCGCGTCGCGGCTCGCGCTGTCGTTCGGCATCTCGCCGCTGGTCGTCGGCCTCACCATCGTCGCGTTCGGCACCAGCGCACCGGAAATGGCGGTGTCGGTCGGCTCGGCGTTGAAGGGCGAGACCGACATCGCCGTCGGCAACGTCGTCGGCAGCAACATCTTCAACGTGCTGTTCATCCTCGGGGCTTCGGCGCTGGTCGCGCCGCTGATCGTGCACGCGCAGCTCATCCGGCAGGAGGTGCCGGTCATGGTCGGCGCGTCGGTGCTGCTGGTGGCGCTGGCGTGGGACGGCGTGCTGTCGCGCGCGGACGGCATCGTCTTCGCGCTGCTGCTGCTTTTCTACACCGGGTTCCTCGTCGTCCAGTCGCGCCGCGCGTCGCGGGACACGAAGGAAGAGTACGCGGAGGAGTTCGGCGACGGCACCCCGCGGTGGATCCGCAAGCTGGTCGCGCGCCGCGACGGGCAGCTGCTGCTGATCGTCGCCGGGCTCGTGCTGCTGGTCATCGGCTCGCAATGGCTGGTCGAGGCGGCGGTCACCTTCGCCAAGGCGCTGGGCGTGTCCGAGCTCGTCATCGGATTGACCATCGTCGCCGCCGGCACCTCGCTGCCCGAGGTCGCCACGTCGATCGTGGCGACGATCAAGGGCGAGCGCGACATCGCCGTCGGCAACGTCGTCGGCAGCAACACCTTCAACATTCTCGGCTGCCTCGGGCTGTCCGCGGCGGTGGCGCCGTCCGGCATCGCGATCGCGCCGTCGCTGCTTTCGTTCGACATATGGGTGATGCTGGCGGTCGCGGTGGCCTGCCTGCCGGTGTTCCTCACCGGGCGCACGATCTCCCGGCGTGAAGGGCTGCTGTTCCTCGGCTACTACGTCGCCTACACCGGGTTCCTGGTGCTCGCCGCGCAGCGATCGGACAGCATCGCGTTGTTCAGCCGGGCGATGGTCTACGCGGTGATGCCGCTGACGCTGCTGGCGCTGGCGATCGGGCTCTGGCACCACCGCCGACGACGCGCGCGACATGAACGACCGCCGAGCGACGTGACCTTCGTCCTCGCCCTGCTGCCGTTCCTCGCGGCCGCGCTGGTCGGGGCGCTGCCGGCGCGGTCGCGCAACCTCGCCGCCGGCGTCGCCGGCGCGACGGCGCTGGCGGGCTGCGCGATCCTCGCGCTGATGGCGCCGGCAGTGTTCGCCGGCGAGGTGCTGCGTGCCTCGGTGCCCTGGTTCGACGGCGTGAACTTCGGCTTCCGCGTCGACGGCCTCGCGTTCATGTTCGCGGGCATCGTCTGCGCGATCGGAGCGCTGGTCGTCCTGTACGCGCGCTACTACCTGTCGTCCGACGATCCGCCGGCCCGCTTCTTCGCCTATCTGCTGGCGTTCATGGGCGCGATGCTCGGCGTGGTGCTGGCCGACAACCTGATTCTGCTGGTCGTCTTCTGGGAACTGACGAGCATCACGTCGTTCCTCCTGATCGGCTTCTGGCGGCATCGCGCCGACGCGCGGCAGGGCGCGCGGATGGCGCTGGCCGTCACCGGCGCGGGAGGCCTGTGCCTGCTCGGCGGCGTACTGCTGCTCGGCCACATCGCCGGCGGCTACGAGCTCGATCGCGTGCTCGCCGCCGGAGCGACGATCCGCGCGCATCCCTGGTACCCGCCGGCGCTGGTGCTGGTGCTGCTTGGCGCATTCACCAAATCGGCGCAGTTCCCGTTCCACTTCTGGCTGCCGCACGCGATGGCGGCGCCGACGCCGGTGTCGGCGTACCTGCACTCGGCGACGATGGTGAAGGCGGGGGTGTTCCTGCTGGCGCGGCTGTATCCCGCGCTGGGCGGCAGCGAGCCGTGGTTCTGGATCGTGTCGACGGTGGGACTCGCGACGCTGACCTTCGGCGCGTTCGTGGCGATCTTCCAGCAGGACCTCAAGGGCCTGCTTGCGTACTCGACGATCAGCCACCTCGGGCTCATCACGCTGCTGTTCGGCCTCGACTCGCCGCTTGCGGTCGTCGCCGGCGTCTTCCACATCCTGAACCACGCGGCGTTCAAGGCCTCGCTGTTCATGGCGGCCGGGATCATCGATCACGAGACGGGGTCGCGCGACATGCGGCAGCTCAACGGTCTCTGGTCCGCGATGCCGGTCACGGCGACGCTGGCCATGGTCGCGTCGGCGGCGATGGCGGGCGTGCCGCTGCTCAACGGCTTCCTGTCGAAGGAAATGTTCTTTGCGGAGACGCTGTCGATCGAGTCGCACCGGGCGTTCGAGTGGATCGTCCCGATCGTGGCGACGGTCGCCGCGTCGGCGAGCGTCGCGTACAGCCTGCGCTTCATCCATGACGTGTTCTTCAACGGCGAGCCGGCGGGGCTTTCGAGGACCCCGCACGAGCCGCCGCGGTGGATGCGCATCCCGGTGGAGATCCTGGTCGTCGTCTGCCTCGTCGTGGGCATCCTGCCGGCGATCACCGTCGGTCCGCTGCTGGCGCGTGGCCGCGAGGGCGACGCTGGGGGGGACGTTGCCCGACTACAGCCTCGCGCTCTGGCATGGGTTCAACCTGGCGCTGCTGATGAGCGCGATCGCGTCGGCCGCTGGCGTGATCGGGTATTTCGTCCTGCAAAGGACGATCAACCTGCATTCGGTGACGCGGCTGCCGGTGAATGGCAAGCACGTGTTCGACGCCGCCGTCGCCGGCGCGGGGCGTCTCGCCGTCGCGCTGACCGCGGCGCTGCCGTTCGGCCGCCTCCGCGGCACCGTCGCGTGCATCGTCGCCGCGGCGGTTGCCGCGGCCGGACTGCCGCTGCTGCGCGCCGGGCTGGGAGCGCCTGCCGATGCGCCGATCACCCCGGGCACCGGCGATGCGCTCTGGCAGGCGACCGGCATCGCGCTGTTCCTGATCGGCGCCGACCGCGGCGATCGGGACGGCGGCCTGCTATCGGCGACGTTTCCTCGCGCTGGTGCTGCTCGGCGCCGTCGGCCTGACCGTCAGCCTCGCGTTCGTGCTCCTCTCGGCGCCCGATCTCGCGCTGACGCAGCTCCTGGTCGAGGTGGTCACCATCATCCTGATGCTGCTGGTGCTGCACTACCTGCCGGCCGACGCGCCGGTGGAACCGCGCCCCGCGCGAAGGTGGGCCGACGCCACGCTGGCGACCGTCACGGGCTTCGGCGCCGCGGTGGTCGCGTGGGCGGTGATGACGCGGCCCTTCGATTCGATTTCGCCATACTTCCTCGCCCGGTCGCTGCCGGAGGCGGGCGGCAGCAACGCCGTCAACGTCATCATCGTCGACTTCCGCGGGTTCGACACGCTCGGCGAGATCACCGTGCTCGGCATCGCCGGCCTGATCGTGTTCGCGCTGCTGTCGCGGTTCCGGGTCCCGGCGGCGTTCGTGCCGGCGCCGGCCGACTCCTCGTGGAATCCGCTGCTGCTGCAGGTGGTGACGCGAACGCTGCTGCCGTTGGCGGCGATGGTGTCGGTCTACCTCCTGCTGCGCGGCCACAACCTGCCGGGCGGCGGCTTCATCGCGGGGCTGGTGCTGGCGGCGGCGGTGATGATCGTCCGCGTCGCCGGCGGGACGCCGCTGCCCGGCGGCCGGCGACCTCGCCCACTCGCTGTGGATCGGCGCGGGCCTGCTGATCGCGGGGGTCACCGGCCTCTTCAGCGCCATGTTCGGGCGCCCGTTCCTCACCAGCGCTTTCGGCCACCCGGTGCTGCCGGTGATCGGGGAGCTGCCGCTGGCGACGGCGGCGCTGTTCGACCTCGGCGTCTACCTCACCGTGATCGGCGCGAGCCTGCTCGCGTTGATGACGATCGCGGTGCTGCGCCCGGCCAATCCGGGGCCCGCGCGATGACCGCGATCCTGGTCGCTGCCGCGATCGGCATCCTGACCGCCACCGGCACGTGGCTGGCGCTGCGGGCGCGGACCTTCGACGTCGTGCTCGGACTGACGTTGCTGTCGTACGCGGTCAACCTGTTCATCTTCGTCACGGGAAGGCTGGCCGCCGGCGCCGCGCCGATCCTCCGGCCCGGAATGGCGCCGACGCTCGCGCACTACGCCGACCCGCTGCCGCAGGCGCTGGTGCTCACCGCCATCGTGATCAGCTTCGCGATGACGGCGGTGCTGCTGGCGCTGGCGCTGAAGGCCCGCTTCGTCAACGGAGACGACGGTGTCGACGCGGGCCCGGACGACGAGTTCGACGAGCCGGCGGCGACGATCCGCCCGGACGGGGAGGGTGCGCGATGATCGCGGGACCCGAGCACCTGATCGTCGCGCCGATCGTCGTCCCGCTCCTTGCGGGCGCGTCGCTGCTCGTCGTCGAGCGCATCGCGCCGCGGGCGCAGGCGGCGCTGTCGCTCGGGGCGACGCTGGCGCTCGCCGCGATCGCCGCCGTGCTGCTCGTGCGGGCCGGATCCGACGCCCCCGGCGTGTATCTCCTCGGCAACTGGGACGCGCCGTTCGGAATCTCGCTGGCGCTCGACCGTCTCTCCGCGCTGATGCTCGCCCTGACCGCCGCGATCGCGCTGCCCGCGCTGCTGGCTGCCCTCGACGGCTGGGCGCGGCGGGCGCCGCATTTCCACGCGCTTCTTCCAGTTCCAGCTCGCCGGACTCAACGGCGCGTTCCTGACGGCGGACCTCTTCAACCTGTTCGTGTTCTTCGAGGTCCTGCTGATCGCGTCGTACGCGCTGCTGCTGCACGCCGCCGGCGGTCGCGCGCTGAAGTCCGGCTTCCACTACGTCGTGGTCAACCTCGTCGGCTCGTCGCTGTTCCTCGTCGCCGCCAGCCTGTTCTACGGCCTGACCGGAACCCTCAACCTGGCCGACCTCGCGGTCAAGGCCGCGACGGCACCCGCGTGGAATCACGGCCTGCTGCAGGCGGCGGGACTGCTGCTGCTGGTGGTGTTCGCGCTCAAGGCCGCGGTCGTTCCGCTGGGCTTCTGGCTGCCATCGACGTACGGCAGCGCGCCGGCGCCCGTCGCCGCGCTGTTCGCGCTGATGACCAAGGTGGGTGTCTACGCGATCCTGCGCGTGACGACGCTGCTCTTCGGCGCGGACGCGGGGCCGCTCGCGGGGCTCGGCTCCGCCACGCTGGTCGTCGCGGGGATCGCAACGATCGCCGTCGGCGCGCTGGGCGCGATCGCCGCGAACGGTCTTTCGAGGCTGGCGGCCTTCCTGGTCGTCGCGTCGGCAGGGACGCTGGTGGCGGCGGTCTCGCTCGGCGCGTCGGTCCACGCCGGCGCGCTCTACTACCTCGTCCACAGCACGGTGGCGGCCGCGCTGCTGTTCCTCGTCGTCGACGCGATGGCGCGGCAGCGACCGGCGGCCGGGGACCGCGTCGCGTCGTGCGCGCCCCTCGCGCAGCCGACGCTGCTGGGCGCGCTGTTCCTCGGCGCGGCGGTCGCGGTCGCGGGGCTGCCCCCGCTTGTCCGGGTTCATCGGCAAGGTGGCGCTGCTCGCGCCCGTGCTGGCGGCGCCGGCGGCGCCACGTTCGGCGCGGCGCTGCTCGGCAGCGGCTTCGTGGCGATGTTCACGCTGGCACGCGCCGGCAGCATCGTGTTCTGGAAGACGCACGGCGAGGCGGCCGGCATCGGCCGCGTCGGCGCCGGCGAAGGCGCGGGACTCGCGCTGCTCGCGGCGATGGCCCTGGGACTCACGGTGTTCGCGGCGCCGCTGCAGCGCTACGCTGAGGCGACGGCCCGGGAGCTCTCCGATCCGGCGGCGTACGTCGAGCGCGTGCTCGGCGCCCGACCGGTGCCGAAGGCCGGGGGCGCGCCGTGAAGCGCCTGCTGCCCGCGCCGGTGCTGTCGGCGGTGCTGCTCGTCGTGTGGCTGCTGCTCAACAACACGCTCGCCGTCGGCCATGTGCTGCTTGGCGCCGCGCTGGCGCTGGCGCTGCCGCTCGTCACCGCCGGGTTCATCGGGCCGCGGCCACGGGTCGGGCGGCCGGGGACGATCGTCCGGCTCGGTCTCGTGGTGTTGCGCGACATCGTCGTGTCCAACATCGAGGTTGCGCGCCGGGTGCTGGGGCCCGAGTCGGCGATCCGGCCGGGGTTCGTCCGCGTTCCGCTGGAACTGACCGATCCGCACGCGATCGCGGCGCTGGGCGGCATCATCACCATGACGCCCGGCACGCTGACCTGCGACGTCGCGGCGGACCGCAGCCATCTGCTGGTGCATGCGCTCCACGTCACCGACGAGGCCGCGCTCGTCGCCGAAATCAAGAGCGCGCTACGAGGCGCCGTTGAAGGAGATCTTCGAATGACCGCCGCCGTGCTGCCCTGGGTCGTCGCCGCGTTCCTGCATCGCCTTCCTGCTCGCCGCGATCCGCCTCGTGCGCGGACCCTCGCTGCCGGACCGGATCCTGGCGCTCGACACGCTGTACGTCAACGCGATGGCGCTCCTGATCCTGAGCGGCGTGCTGCTCGACACCGCGCTGTACTTCGAAGCGGCGCTGATCATTTCCGCGCTGGGCTTCATCGGCACCGTGGTGATGGCCAAGTTCCTCGTGCGCGGGAAGATCGTCGAATGAATGCCCAGCTCGCTCAGCTTCCGCTGTGGGCCGACGCGCTGATCGCGGCACTGCTGGTCGTCGGCGCCGCGTTCGCACTCGTCGGCGGCATCGCGCTGGTCAAGCTGTCCGACTTCTACAAGCGCCTGCATGGTCCGACCAAGGCGACGACGCTCGGGGTCGGGGGCGTGCTGCTGGCGTCGGCGCTGTATTTTTCCGTGCGTGGTCCGGTGCTGTCGCTGCACGAATTGATGATCACGCTGTTCGTCTTCCTCACCGCGCCGGTGAGCGCGCACCTGCTGGCGAAGGCGGCACTCTTCCTCGCACGGCGCGACGACCCGCCACCGCGCTGAGGCGCACGGCTGGTGCGCACCTGACAGTTGCGTCAGGTCGCCCGGCGCAGGGTGCACGCGACCTCGTTTGGAATCAAGGGGTTTCCACCCGGCGGCGCTGCGCGCGCCCTGCCTAGTCCATTCGGCTGAATTGACGCCATCGCTGCCGGCGCGCAGCGTGCGCCGATGCATGGCGCGCACGCTTGCGCGCCGCGGGCGCGCCGTTCCGCACGGCGAGCCCGGGACCCCGGACGAAGGAGCGACGCGATGCAGAACGGGACCGCAGCAATCACGAACCCCGCGTCCACCAGCAGCAGCAACCACGGCGCGCCGCCGGTCGCGTTCGTCGTTGCCGTGTGGCTCGGGATGCCGCGCGAGGAGATCCTTCGCGGCCTCGGCGAAGGCTGGATCGCGGCCCCGCCGGGGTCCCCGCCCGGCTGGACGCCGGCGGCGTGGTCGGCATCCGGTCCGGTCGACGGCGGGGCGGCCGCAGACGCGGCCGGCAGCCTGACCGCCACCGATCCGCAGGACCACGAAGGCGGGCCGATGCGCGACGGGTCGCGCCCGGGTCCAAGGCTGGCTCCACACGGCTGGACCCGTCGCTCACCGACACCGCGTTCGCGTCGCTGTGGCAGCGTGCCGGCGCCGACGACGAAGCCCGCGGCGCGGCGTGGACGTCGCGTCTTGCAGGCATGCTGCTGGGCGCGGATGCCGGGGGCGACAATACGGGCGCCACGCCGGTCGAAGCCATCGACCGGGCGGTCCTGGATCCGGCGAACCGGACGAAGCTGCTCGATCTCGCATCGATGCCGGGTGCGCAGCTGGCTGGCCTGGCGCGCGAGGACGTTGGCGTGCGGCACGCGCTGGCCTTGCTGGACGACGTTGCATTCACCGGCAACCGGCGGCTCGCCGGCCTGGCCGATCCGGACGGCGCGCTCGATCGCTTCGATGCCGACACCGGTGACACCCAGCGCTCGGACGCGTGGATCGACGATCGTGCCAGGTTCGTCGCGTGGCGGCAGCACGCCGCATCCGGCGGCACGACGACGATTCCCGGCGAGGACGCCTGGTCGTTCGTCGACCACGCGCGACGCGACGCAGAGGGCCAGCCGTCGCGCCTCGACCTCGCCGCGGCAGGCGGCGCAACCCGCAGCCATCGGGTCGTGTTCGGCAGCGCGGAGGTCGACGTGATCGCGGGCGGTGACGCATCCGACCGGATCCACGGCGACGCCGGGGACGACTGGATCCGCGGCGGCGCCGGCAACGATCTCGTCGAAGGCGGTCGTGGCGACGACGTCCTGGCCGGGGGCCGTGGCGACGACGATCTCGCCGGCGGGCGCGGCGACGACGACCTCGACGGCGGCGCCGGGGCCGACCGGCTCGACGGCGGCACTGGCGGCGACACGCTGACCGGCGGACGAGGCAACGACCTGCTGGTTGGCGGGCGCGGCGACGATACCTACCGGGTCGACAGCGGGGATGGCATCGACACCATCGTCGATGCGGACGGCCTGGGCCGCATCGTCGTCGACGACCGCGTGTTGGCGGTCGCGCCCGACGCGGAGAACGGAAGCTGGCGCAGCCCCGACGGCGCCGTGACGTTCCGCTTCAGCGGCGACGCGCGGCAGGGCGGCGAGTTGGCGATTACCGTGGGCGCCGGCGAGGCATCGGACGGGACCGGCCAGACGATTCGCGTCCGCGGATTTCGCAACGGCGACCTTGGGCTCACGTTCGGCGACGGTTCGGCGGCCGCGCTCGCGGCGGGCGCGGCCGGCGGCACGACCGACGGCCCCCGGCACCATGACCGACAGCACGCTGAGCGACGGGGTGGCCGATGCGACGGTCGGCGCCGCAAGCGACACGCCGTGGGGACCGGACGACGCCGCGGCGGCTCTCGATGGCGAGGCGGCCGGCGTCGACGCGGCCGGCAACGCAGCGCCCGGCGGTCCCGAGACGCGAGAGCGCGGCGCCGGTCGCGACGTCCGACTCGCTGCTGGCGCCGTGGCCCGACGTCGTCGGAGCGATGGGACAGCTGCCCGAGCTCGCGACGATCGTCGGCGCCGGCGTCGCGGAGGCGTCGATCGCCGCGCCCCCGGACATCGACGTCGTCGCGGAGGCGATGCCGGCGCCCGGTGTCGATGCATTCGCCGGGGAAGCCGCGACCGGGGCGTGGTTCGACGGCGGTCCCGGCGGCAGCGAAATCGCAGCGGCCGAAGCGTCGGGCGCTGCGGACGGAGAAGTCGACGGGCTGTCGTCGCCGTCCGCGGCGCCGCAGGCGCAGCCGTGGGCATCGTGGTGGACTCAGGCAAGCGCACCGCTGCCGCCGCCTCCCGAGGGGCCGTCGCTTCGGAGCACGCATTGATCGCCACCCGCGGCCTCGCCGCGGATCTCCCGGCCCACGGCTGACGCGCCGGACGATCGTCGCCGATGGCGCTGCGATTGGCCGCCGCCGCGCCCGCGCCACCGCCACCGTCCGCCGAGGCGTTCGACGCCGCGCGACTGCGGCAGGACGCGGCGCCGGCCTCGCCGCTGCTCCGACGGCTGCTTTACATCCTCTGCGCGCTGGTCGCCGCCGTCGCCGTCTGGGTGCACGCGGGCCGCCTCGACATCGTCGCCGTAGCCGACGGTCGCCTCGTGCCGCGCACGCGCCTCAAGATCGTGCAGCCGGCGGACGGCGGTGTCGTGCGCGAGATACTCGCGGCCGAAGGTGCGCAGGTGATCGCCGGCGACGTGCTCGTTCGCCTGGACCCGGCGCTCGCGCAGGCCGAACTGCGCGCGCTGACCGGCGAGCTCGCGCAGCGCACGCTGCAACTGCGCCGCATCGACGCGGAAATCGACGAGGCGCCGATCGCACGGCATCCGGGCGACGACGACGAGGCGTTCGCACGGGCCGACGCCCAGTGGCGCGCCAACCGAAGCGCGTGGCACGACGCGCAGGGCCAGGAGGCGGCGGCGCTCTCGCGCGTCGAGCGGGATCTCGCGGCGGCGACGACGCAGTTCGACAAGCTCGAGCGCACGGTGCCGATTCACCGGACGACGGCGGAACGCTACGCGCGGCTCGCCGCCGAGGGCTTCGTCAGCGAGCTCTTCGCGCTCGAGCGACAGCGCGAGCACATCGAGCGCGAGCACGATCTCGCCGCCCAGCGGCACGCGGTCGCCGCGCTGACGGCGCAGCGCGAACAGGCGATGCGGCGACTCGCCCAGGTGACATCGGCGTATCGCCAGCAGCTGCACGCGGAACGCGCCGGCGCGGCGTTGCAGCGTGCCCGGCTCGCCGAGGAACTCGCGAAGCAGCACGTCCGGGCCGAGGCGGTCGAGCTGCGGGCGCCGCAGGCCGGCGTCGTGAAGGATCTCGCGACGCATACCGTCGGGACCGTCGTCGCCGCCGGCACGGTGCTCCTGACGCTGGTGCCCGCCGGCGACGCGCTCGAGGCGGAGGTCGCCGTCGCCAACGCCGACGCGGGATTCGTCCGGGTCGGTCAGCCGGCGCGCGTCAAGATCGCCGCGTACCCGTTCCAGAAGTACGGGCTCGTCGACGGCACCGTCGTCCGCGTCGACCCCGACGCTACGGAGCCGCCGCCGGCGCGGCGCGACGCGACCGGCGCCGACGTCGCCAGCGGCAGGGGCGTTTCTCGCGCGCGTCGCGCTGCCGGCACAGAGCATGGCGTTCGACGGCGTCACGCTGCCGTTCGCTGCTGGCATGCAGGTCGCGGCCGAGATCCGCCTCGGGGAGCGCTCGGTGCTCGAGTACCTGCTCGCGCCGGTGCAAAGGGCGTGGCACGACGCCGCGCGCGAGCGCTGACGTGCGGTGGCCGTTCGCAGGCGCACGCGCCGGCGCACCGCGGTCCGGCACCGCCGGCCTGCCGCCGGCCTGGCCGTTGGCCACCGGCGGACATGCTGTGGGCGACGGGCAGCCTCGCCAACCTGCACCGGCGGCCGTTCGACGCCGCGCTGGTGGCGCGGTCGCTGGTGCCGCCCGTGACCGTGGGAACGCTGGTCGATCTGCTGCCGCAACTGGGCATCGCGGCACGATGGATCGCGGAATCGTTTTCGGCTCGCGCCGCGTTGGCGACACCGGTCGTCGTGCTGATGGTCGCCGCAGCGGCGGGAGCGGCCGGGGAGGCGCCGGCGACGGACGCGGGTCGGGTGCCAGTCGGCGGTGCCGCGGGAGCGCGGGACGCCCCGACACCACTCGGCGACCCGCCGTCGGCGACGCCGCGAGACCCGGCCCAGCGTGCGCACGACGCGCCGGCACGGCCTTCGTGGCGGCTCGCGCTGCTGGTCCGGCTCGACTCGCGCCAGGCGGTGCTGTTCCCGGCCGGAAGTCACGAGCCGCTGACGCTCGCCCGGAACGCCTTCGACGCGGCCTGCGCGCCCGGCCATCTTCGCACGGCACCCGCGGCCGCGGGGGGCGACGGGATCGACGACATGGTCGACGCGTCGACGGGCGCGGCGGCGCGCGGATTCGGCTTCCGCTGGTTCGTGCCCGAACTTGCACGCCACCGGCGCGTCTGGCGCGACGTGCTGATCGCCTCCTTCGTGGTCCAGCTCATCGCGCTGGCGGTCCCGCTCGCGAGCCAGACGATCATCGACAAGGTGATCGTGCATCGGACGCCGTCGACACTGGCGGTGATCGCGGCGGCGCTGTTCGCGGGGATACTGTTCTCGAGCGCGCTCGGCTGGATCCGCCAGGTGCTGGTCGTGCACACCGGCAATCGCGTCGATGCGGTGCTCGGGTCCGCCGTGTTCGCGCATCTCATCCGCCTGCCTGCCGCGTACTTCGAACGGCGTCCCACCGGCGTGCTGGCCGCACGGATGAACGGGATCGAGACGATCCGCGAATTCCTTTCCGGCACCGCCGTCACGGTCGTGCTCGACGTGCCTTTCCTCGGGCTCTTCGTCGCGCTGATGCTCGCCTACAGCATGCCGCTGTCGATCGTGGCGCTGGCGCTGCTCGGGCTGCTGGTCGTCGTATCCGTTGCCTTCGCGCCGCGATTCCAGGCGTGCTTCGACGCGCAGTTCCAGGCCGGCGCGCGGGCGCAGGCCTTCATGACCGAGTACGTCGCCGGGGTCGAGACGGTCAAGTCGCTGACGATGGAGCCTCAGCTCGAGCGTCGCTACGAGACTTTGCTCGCCGCCGCGCTCGGCGCGCAGTTCGCCACGCGCCGCCTCGGGGCGACCTACCAGACGCTGGCCGCGGTGCTGGAGCAGACGCTGTCGGCGTCGGTGCTGTGCGCGGGCGCGTGGCTGGTCATGCAGGGGCCGGACTTCACCGTCGGCATGCTGGTCGCGTTCCAGATGTTCGCCGCCCGCGTCGCGCAGCCGATGCTGAAGCTCGCCGGACTGTGGCAGCAGTTCCAGCAGGCGACGATCGCGGTCAGGCGGCTGGCGGACATCCTGGACGTGCCGGCGGAGCCGCGCTCGCTCGCGGCGACGCGGGAGCCCGGCGGGGCGGGCAGGCTCGAGCTGCGGGCCGTCTCGTACCGGTACGGCCGCGACCGGCCTTACGTGCTGCGCGATTTCGATCTCGTGGTCGAGCCCGGCGACCTGCGTCGCGATCACCGGGCCGTCGGGCGCGGGCAAGAGCACGCTGGCGCGGCTGCTGCAGGGGTTCGTCTGGCCGGCCGAGGGGGCGGTGCTGGTCGACGGACGCGACACCCGGCACCTGCCGGCCAACGATCTGCGCGCTCGCTTCGGCGTCGTGCCGCAGGAGACGGTGCTGTTCGCCGGAACGCTGCACGACAACCTGTTGCTCGGCGACCCGCTGGCGTCCTTCGAGTCGGTGGTGCAGGCCTGCAAGCTGGCGGGCATCCATGCGACGATCGAGACTCTGCCGAGCGGCTACGCCACCGAGGTCGGCGAGCGGGGCGCCGGCCTTTCGGGCGGGCAGCGGCAGCGGATCGCGATCGCCCGCGCGCTGCTCAAGCGGCCGCGGATCCTGGTGTTCGACGAGGCCACCGCCAGCCTCGACGCGCCGCTGGCCGACGAGATCGCGGCCACCATCCACGCGCTCGCGGGCCGCGCGACGATCGTCTTCATTACCCATCGCGTGCCGCCGACGCTGAAGCCCGACCGCGTGATCCAGCTGCTGCCTGCAGGAGCGGGAGTCGGGCGCGCCGGGGCGAGGGACCGCGCGACCTGGGCCTGAGACGGTATAATCGAAGTCCCCTTCCCGCACCGTCCGGTGACCCCGATGAAAGTCCTCGTTCCGATCAAGCGCGTCGTCGATTACAACGTCAAGATCCGCGTCAAGCCCGATCAGTCGGGCGTCGACACCGCCAACGTCAAGATGTCGATGAATCCCTTCGACGAAATCGCCGTCGAGGAGGCGGTGCGGCTGAAGGAGAAGGGGCTCGCCACCGAGGTCATCGCCGTCTCCTGCGGCATCGCCGCCTGCGCGGAGACGCTGCGCACCGCGCTCGCGATCGGCGCCGACCGCGCGCTGCTCGTCGAATCCGACGCCGACCTGCAGCCGCTCGCCGTCGCCAAGCTGCTGCAGGCGATCGTCGCGAAGGAGGCCCCGCAGCTCGTGCTGATGGGCAAGCAGGCGATCGACGACGACGCCAACCAGACGGGCCAGATGCTCGCGGCGCTGCTCGGCTGGCCGCAGGCGACGTTCGCGTCGAAGCTCGACATCGCCGGCGGACGCGCGACGGTCAAGCGCGAGGTCGACGGCGGCCTCGAGAGCATCGAGATGGCGCTGCCGGTCGTCGTCACCGTCGATCTGCGGATGAACGAGCCGCGCTACGCGACGCTGCCGAACATCATGAAGGCGAAGAAGAAACCACTCGAAACGCTGACCCCGGCGGCGCTCGGCGTCGACGTCACGCCGCGGCTGACGACGCTGAAGGTGGTCGAGCCGCCGGCGCGCAAGGGTGGCGGCAAGGTCGCCGACGTCAAGGAACTCGTCGCCAAGCTGCGCAACGAGGCCAAGATCATTCCCTGACCGCGGGCCCCCGGCCGGTCGGGACCGGCGCCCCTCGCGTCTTTCGACACACTTCGCCCACACGATCCAGAACGGAACTCCGCCATGGCCGTCCTCGTCCTCGCCGATCACGACAACGCGTCGCTCAGGTCCGCGACGCTGCACACCGTCACCGCCGCCGCCCGCCTGGGCGCCGACATCCACGTACTGGTCGCCGGCAGCGGCGCGGCGCCGGCCGCCCAGGCCGCGGCCGCGGTCGCCGGCGTGACGCGCGTGCTCCACGCCGACGCGCCGCATCTTGCGGCGCCGACCGCCGAGAACGTCGCCGCGACGGCGCTGCAGGTCGTCAGGGCCGGCGGCTACACGCACGTGCTCGCCGCGGCCACCGGTTCCGGCAAGAACATCGCGCCGCGGCTCGCGGCGCTGCTCGACGTCGCGCAGATCTCCGAGATCACCTCGATCGAGAGCGCCGACACCTTCGTGCGGCCGATCTACGCGGGCAACGCGTTCGCCACCGTGCAGTCGAAGGATCCGATCAAGGTGATCACCGTACGCGCGACGTCGTTCGACGGCGCCGCGGCGACCGGTGGCAGCGCCACCGTCGACGCGGTGGCGGCGGCGGCGGACACCGGCCTTTCGGCGGTGACCGGCCAGGAGCTCACGAAGTCGGACCGGCCCGAGCTGACCGCGGCGCGCATCGTCGTGGCGGGCGGACGCGGCCTCGGCAGCGGCGACAAGTTCCATGCGCTGCTCGAGCCGCTGGCCGACAAGCTGAACGCCGCGATGGGCGCGTCGCGCGCGGCGGTCGACGCCGGCTACGTTCCCAACGACTACCAGGTCGGGCAGACCGGCAAGGTCGTCGCGCCGGACCTCTACATCGCCGTCGGCATTTCCGGCGCGATCCAGCACCTCGCCGGCATGAAGGACAGCAAGGTCATCGTCGCCATCAACAAGGACCCGGAGGCGCCGATCTTCCAGATCGCCGACTACGGTCTGGTCGGCGACCTGTTCGAGCTCGTTCCCGCGCTGACCGCCGAACTGGGCTGACCCCTCGCTGGCGGCTGTCCGGCCTCTCCGCCGGCGGCGATTGCACCGGAGGCGGCGGCCGCTTTAGAGTGTTTGTTCTATCGGCACGGGGTAGCCTGACCGACGAGTGTCGGCGCGGCAGGTGTCGTGGCGCGCGGCATCGGTCGCCTTTTCCGGTCAGGCTGGCGCGATCATCTCCCGTTCGCTTCCGGTTCGTTTCCGATTCCGTTTCCCTTTCATCCTTCGCCTTGGACCGCCATGAGCCAATATCAAGCGCCGCTTGCCGAAATGCATTTCGTGATGACCGAGCTGGCCGGCCTCGACCAGGTCGCGACGCTGCCGGGTTACGACGAGGCCGCCCCCGACGTCGTGGCAGCGGTGCTGGACGAGGCCGCGAAGTTCGCGACCAACGTGCTGGACCCGCTCAACTGGCCGGGCGACCAGGAAGGCGCCCAGCGCCTGGACGACGGCACGGTGAAGACGCCCGCAGGTTTCCGCGACGCGTACTGGCAGTTCTGCGAGAACGGCTGGAACGGACTCGCCAAGAGCCCGGAATTCGGCGGCCAGGGACTGCCGCAGCTCGTCGCCACCGCGGTCGAGGAGATGTGGCATGCGTCGAACATGGCGTTCGACCTGTGCCCGCTGCTGACGCAGGGCGCGATCGAGGCGATCGAACGCAACGGCAGCGACGCGCTGAAGCAGACCTACCTGCACAAGATGGTCGCCGGCGTGTGGACGGGAACGATGAACCTCACCGAGCCGCAGGCCGGCTCGGACCTGGCGGCCGTGCGCGCCCGCGCGGTGCCGCAGGGCGACGGCACGTACCGCGATCTTCGGCCAGAAGATCTTCATCACCTACGGCGAGCACGATTACACCGACAACATCGTTCACCTGGTGCTCGCGCGCACGCCGGACGCGCCCGAGGGCGTCAAGGGGATATCGCTGTTCGTCGTGCCCAAGTTCCTCGTCAACGCCGACGGCAGCCTCGGCGCGCGCAACGACGTGCACTGCGTGTCGCTCGAGCACAAGCTCGGCATCCATGCGAGCCCGACCTGCGTGATGGCGTACGGCGACCACGGCGGCGCGACCGGCTGGCTGGTCGGCGAGGAGAACCGCGGCCTCGAGTACATGTTCGTGATGATGAATCTCGCCCGCTTCTCGGTCGGGATGGAAGGCGTCGGCCTCGGCGACCGCGCCTACCAGCGCGCGGTGGCCTACGCGCGCGACCGCGTGCAGGGCAAGGCGGTCGGCACCGACAAGGGCGCCAAGGCCGGCCCGATCATCGAGCACCCGGACATCCGCCGCATGCTGATGACGATGCGGGCGTGCACGGAGGCCGCGCGCGCGGTCGCCTACGTCACCGCCGCCGCCATGGACAACGCGCATCGGCATCCGGATGCCGCGGCGCGCAAGCGCCACCAGGCGTTCGTCGACCTGATGATCCCGATCGTCAAGGGACATTCGACCGAGGTCGCGCAGAAGACCGCCTCGCTCGGCGTGCAGGTGCACGGCGGGATGGGCTTCATCGAGGAGACCGGCGCCGCGCAGCACTTCCGCGACTCGCGGATCAGCACGATCTACGAAGGCACGACCGGCATCCAGGCCAACGACCTCATCGGCCGCAAGACGGCGCGCGACGGCGGTGCGGTCGCGCGCGGCGTCGCCGGCGAGATCGACAAGGTCGCCGCCGAGCTCGCCGCGCACGCCGACGCCGACCTCAGGTCGATCGGCCGCTCGCTTGCCGACTCCAATGCGGCGCTCAAGCGCGCGATCGACTGGGTCGTGCCCGCGTACGGCGCGCAGACGCGCGCAGCCCACGCCGCGGCGGTGCCGTATCTCGAACTCTGGGGCACTGTGACCGGGGGCTGGCAACTCGGCCGGGCGGCGCTCGTCGGCCGCGAAGCAGCTGGCCGCGGGTACGGGCGACGCGGGTTTCCTGCGCGCCAAGATCGCCACCACGCGCTATTACGCCGACGCCATCCTCCCGCAGGCTTCGTCGCTGGCGGTGACCGTCGCGCAGGCCGGCGACTCGACGCTGGCACTCGCCGTGGAGCAGTTCTGAGTGCCGCGGCGGCAGTGGCGATGACTGGCGCACGGATCCGCGAGGGTGTCACGCCGGGGTTCGTCGGCTCTTCCTCCGCGCCGCCGGTGTCGCGTCCGCTGGCGTTCTGGTGCTGACCTGCGCGGCAACCGCACGCGCGGCGGACCCGCTGGCGGTCGTGCCCCCTCTGACCGGCCCGGGACTGTACGCGGTCGGCTGCAGCGACGTCGGCCAGGACTTCTGCGCGACTGTTGCCCGGCGAGACGCCCGAGGTGTACTGGGAGGGCCAGCCGCGCGCCGACGGCACGCCGCGCTACCTTGGCGACCTGCTGCTGACGCCGGGCGGCGCCTACACGGTGCCGGTGCCGATTCCCGACGATCGCGAGCTCTACGGTCCCTACCGCGGCGGCAGCTACCCGCTGTCGTAGCTGGTCTGCTACCCGACGCGCGCCGACAATCCGCGGCTCGACTATCTGCTGCCCGACGGCCGCGGCGTGCCCCGGATGCAGCGCGCCGGCGACGCGCCGATCTTCGCCGACGGCGTCGGGCGCTGGCCGGTCATCGCGTTCTCGCACGGCCTGGGCGGCAGTCCGCTGGGCAGCGGCTACCTGGATTTCATCGTGCGGTTCGCGAGCTACGGCTACGTCGTGGTCGCCCCGTTCCACGGCGATCCACGGTTCGCGAAGGTCAAGCTCGAAGGCGTCGTCGACGTCCTGCGGTCGCTCGTCGAGTTCCCGAGGTTCATCGCGATGCAGGCGGTGCGGCCGCTCGGACTCGTGGCGACGCTTGATCTCGCGCTCACGCATCCGCACTGGCGCGATCGCGTCGACGCCGGCCGCATCGGCGGTTTCGGCGCCAGCCTGGGTGGCGAGACGATGATGCTCGCCGGTGGCGCAGCGCTGACGACGACCGTCGGGCAATCGTCGAAGCGGGTGCTGATCGAGCCACGCCTCAAGGCGGCGGTCGGCTACGTTCCCTACTTCGGCCAGTCGATCCTGCCGGCATTCGGCCGCGACCAGCGCGGCGTCGACGGCGTCGCGCTGCCGTATCTGGCCATCGCGGGCGGCGCCGACCTGCTCGCCCCGGTCGCGCAGATCGAGGACGGTCTGGTGCGCCTCGGATCGACCCGGCAGCTGGTCGTGCTGTCGGGAACGGTGCACGGACTCGAGCCGACGGACGCGCCCGACATTTTCACCTGGTCGCTCGTCTTCCTCGACGGGCAGGTGAAGGGCGACCCGATCGCGCGCGCCGCCTCCGCGCGGATGGCGACGGTGGCGGGCGGCAACGACGACCGGTCGGTGCTCGACTACAGCGCGCCGTCGCCGCCGACGGGTGTTCAGCGCATGGTCGTCGAATACCGGAACGACTCGCTCGACCATTACTTCCTCACCGCGGATGCCCGACGAGGCGGCGATGCTCGACGCGGGTGTCGTCGTTCCCGGCTGGAAGCGAACCGGGATGGCATTCAAGGCCAGCGACCGCGGCGCGCAGCAGGGGCAGCCCGCGTGCCGCTTCTTCGGCACGCCGGGCGTGGGCCCGAACTCGCACTTTTACACGGTCGACGCGGCCGAGTGCGCGAAGGTCCAGGCCGACCCGATCTGGACGTACGAGGCATCGCCTTCGCGGTCGAAGTCGCAGGCGACGGCGTCTGCCCCGAGGGACGAGTCCCGGTCACCCGTCTCTACAACGACGGCAAGGGCGGGCAGGCCAACCATCGCTACCTCACCAGCCGCAGCGAGATCGAACGGATGACCGGCGAGCGCTGGAGGATCGAGGGCCCGGTCTTCTGCGCGCTGCCCTGAGTGCGCGCCCGCCGCGACTCCGGCGGCGCCTTCCATCGCCGCAGCCGGGGCGGCGCCTTTCGTGGCGGGATCGGCCGCACCTCCTCTTGACCCGGGTCAACGTTCCCGAGCCGCGACAGGTTGCCGCGGCCGCGGCGACGCGTTAGCATCCCACCGTCGCTTTCGGTTGCGGTGAAATCCCTTGCGCCTGCGTACCGCCTCTCGCCGTTTTGTTGCATGCCTCGCCATGCTGGGGCTGCTGTTTGCCCAGGGCGTCGTGGCAGCGCATGCGGGCTCGGTGCAATTGAACGCAGGCAACGCGCCGGCGACCGTGGCCGGTGCGGCCGCCCCGACGGCAACCGCGAGCTCCTTCGCCGAAGCCAACCCGGGCGTCGCCGTCGTGACCATGCCGTGCCACGGGCATGCGGCCGGTGAGCGGGCGGCGTACGCCCTGGCGGGCGCCCCGACGGCTGACGCCAACGCCTGCGAAGTCCATTGCATCGACCTGACGCCGTCTGCCAGCGTCCCCGACTTGCCTCCGGCGGTTCCGTCACCGGGTCTTCGCGTCGATGTCGTCGTGATCGCGCCGGCCGCCTCGGCCGACGTCACGCTGCTCGAAGCGCGCAGCGCGGCGCCTCCGCTGCGTCTCGCCTACGTCCGCTTCCTGATCTAGACCCCTGCCGTCGTACGTTCCGCCCGCCATCGGAGCGGGTGCCGTCGTTCGTCGTGTCGTCGGAGGTCGCATGTATCGCTTTCTGTCCCTTCCTGTTCCCGTTCCCGGCGCATCCGGGTTCCTGCAAGCGGATCGCCCAACGGCGCGGCCTGGCCCTGGCCGCGGTGCTGTGGGCGTTCGTGCTGCTGCCGGCGCTGGCCAACGCCCAGCAGCCGCTGTCGCTCGCCGAGGCGGTCAGGCTCGCCGTCGCCCGCTCGCCGGCGATAGCGTCCCAGCAGTCGATGGCCGCTGCCGCGCGCGAGATGAGTGTCGCCGCAGGCGAACTGCCCGACCCCAAGCTGATCGGCGGCTTCGAGAACGTGCCCACCTCCGGCGCCGACGCGTGGACCCTCGATCGCGATTTCATGACGATGACCCGCATCGGCGTGATGCAGGACTTCCCGCGCGAGGAAAAGCGGCGACTGCGCGCCGAGCGGGCCGTCCGTGACGCGGACCGCAGCGACGCCGCCGCGGTCAGCGCCGCGGCGAATGTGCGGCGCGAGACGGCGGCCGCGTGGTTCGCGCGCCGCTACGCCGAGGAGGCCGAGCGGGCCATCGCGGCGCAGATCGCCGAAGCGGAGCTGGCGGTGGTCGCGGCCGGCGCGGCCTACCGCGCCAACAAGGCACCGCAGGCCGAGCTCCTTATGGCGCAGTCGGTGGTGATCGAGCTCGCCAACCGTGCGACCGAGGCGAAGGCGCAGACGCGCCGGGCGCGCATCGCGCTCGCGCGCTACCTCGGCGCCGATGCGGAGCGGGCGCTGGGCGATGCGCCGGACCTGGGGCGTTTGCCGGCGGGCGCGGCCGAGCTCGCCGACGTCGACGCTCAGGCGGAAGTCCGGGCGGCGCATGCGCAGGAGGCCTATCTCGCGACCGAGGTCGATCTTGCCCGGGCCGGCAGGTTGCCGGACTGGAACGCCGCGTTGTCCTACGCCATTCGCGGGTCGGGCTACCCCAACATGGTGTCGCTGATGTTTTCCATCGACCTGCCGTGGTCGCCGGGTACACGCCAGGACCGCGAGCACGCGGCGAAGGTGAAGGAGCTGGAAGCCGCGCGAGCGATGCGCGACGACACCCGCCGCATGCGTTCCGCCGAGGTCGAGACGATGGTCGCCGAATGGGAATCGGCGCACGCGCAGGCGCAGCGGATGCGTACCGAACTGCTGCCGCTCAACGCGCTGCGGCGCGAGTCGGCGCTCGCGGCCTACCGCGGCGGCACCGGAACGCTGACCGCGGTGCTCGAGGCGCGGCGTGCCGAACTCGACACCACGCTGTCGCTGCTGCAGATGGAGCAGGCCGCGGCAAAGGCCTGGGCCTATCTCGCCTACGTTCTTCCCGTCGCGGAGCCCGCATGAAGCCGAACCGTTCGCATCAACGTGGATTCAAGGCGCTGCCACTGGCGGGCGCCGTCGCCGTCGCCGTGCTCGCGGCCTGGGGCGGATGGTGGTTCGGGACGCGGCAGGCCCAGCCACACCCGGGTGTCGCCACCGACACGTCGGCACCGGCGCGGACGCGCCGCTGTTTCGTCGGCGGGCGGTCCACCGTCGACCGACGCTGCTGGCCGCAGGGTCCTCTACTGGCACGATCCGATGGTCCCCGGCCAGCGCTTCGACAAGCCCGGCAAGAGCCCCTTCATGGACATGATGCTGGTGCCGGTCTACGCCGACGAGGGCGCCGACAGCGGCACGCTCTCGATCAGCCCGCGGCTCGCGCAGAACTTCGGCGTGCGCCTGGTCGAGGCGAAGGCAGGCACTCTGGTCGGGGGGTTCTCCGCGCCCGGGACGCTGGTCATCGACGAGCGGACGATCGTCGCCGTGCAGGCGCGCGTTCAGGGCTACGTCGAGAAGCTGCTGGTGCGCGCGACCTACGACAGCGTGCGCGCCGGCCAGCCGCTCGCCGAACTGTACGTGCCCGAGTGGCTGGCGGCGCAGGAAGAGCTGCTGGCGCTGAAGGGCAGCGCGCAGCCGGGCGCCGCGGCGCTGGTCGACGCGGCGCGGGCGCGGCTGGGGCTGCTCGGCATGCCCGCCACCGAAATCGCGCGGGTCGAACGCGAGGGCCGGCCGTCGGCGCGGGTGACGATCACCGCCCCGCAGTCAGGCGTGGTGTGGGAAATCGGCGCCCGCGACGGCATGGCGGTGATGCAGGGAACGACGCTGTTCCGCCTGGCCGGGCTGGGCTCGGTGTGGGTGGTCGCCGAGGTGCCGGAAGCGCAGGCCGGGGCCCTGCGCACCGGCGCGCCGGTCGAGGCGACGATCGCGGCGTTCCCCGGGCGGGTGTTCAAGGGCACGGTTTCCACGCTGCTGCCCGAGGTCAACGCCGCGACGCGGACGGTGCGAGCGCGGATCGTGCTCGCCAATCCCGACGTCTCGCTGAAGCCCGGGATGTTCGCGACGGTGCAGTTCGCCGCCGCCGCTTCGTCCGCGAAGCCGGTGCTGCTGGTGCCGGCCGAGGCGGTGATCCGCACCGAGAAGCGCAACGTCGTGATCGTCGCGCAGGGCGAGGGACGCTATGCGCCGGTCGAAGTCGAGCTGGGGCGCGAGAGCGGCGACAGCGTCGAGGTTCGCAAGGGCCTGGAGCCGGGGACCAAGGTCGTCGCGTCGGGACAATTCATGATCGACTCGGAGGCGAGCCTGAAGGGCGTGCTGGGACGGATGACCTCCGGCACCGAGGTCGCGCCGCCGGCCGACCCGCATGCGGGCCATGCGATGCCGGCACCGGCGGGCGCGGAGGTCCACGAGGCGCAGGGTGTCGTGCGCGCGGTCGGCGACGAAGTGCTGATCAAGCACGGCGCGATTCCCGGCGCCGGGATGGGCGCGATGACGATGCCGTTCAAGGCGCCGCCTTCGGGGGTGCCGCCGACGGTGAAGGAAGGCACCAGCGTGCGCTTCCGCTTCGTCATCACGCCGAAGGGCGACCTCGCACTCACCGAGATCGTGCCCGCCGACGGTGCCGCGGCCGCCAGTGCGGCCCCGGGAGCGAAACGATGATCGCCGCGCTGATCCGCTGGTCGGTCGGCAACCGCTTCCTGGTGCTACTGGCGGCGATCGCGATCGCGGTCTTCGGCGTGTGGTCGGTGCGCTCGATGCCGCTCGACGCGCTACCCGACCTGTCCGACACCCAGGTGATCATCCGCACGACGCTGCCGGGCCAGGCGCCGCAGATCGTCGAGGACCAGGTCACGTATCCGCTGACGACGACGATGCTGTCGGTGCCCGGCGCGAAGGTCGTGCGCGGCTACTCGTTCTTCGCCGACTCGTTCGTCTACATCCTGTTCGAGGACGGCACCGACCCGTACTGGGCGCGCTCGCGCGTGCTCGAGTACCTGAACCAGGTGCAGGGCCGGCTGCCCGCGTCGGCGCGCTCGTCGCTGGGGCCCGACGCGACGGGCGTCGGCTGGATCTACGAGTACGCGCTGGTCGACCGCAGCGGTCGGCACGATCTCGCCAGCCTGCGCGCGCTGCAGGACTGGTTCCTGAAGTTCGAGCTGAAGACGGTGCCCGACGTCGCTGAGGTCGCGACCGTCGGCGGCATGGTGCGCCAGTACCAGGTCGTCGTCGACCCCGAGCGGCTCAAGGCCTACAACCTGCCCCTGTCGAAGGTGATCGCCGCGATCCGCGACGCCAACCGCGAGTTCGGCGGATCGGTGATCGAGCTCGCGGAGGCCGAGTACATGGTCCGCGTCAAGGGCTATCTCGCGACTCTCGACGACTTCCGGGTGATCCCCGTGGGCGGCGAGGGCGGCACGCCGGTGCTGCTGCGCGACGTCGCGCGCGTGCAGGTGGGGCCGGAGATGCGCCGCGGCATCGCCGAGCTCGACGGCGAAGGCGAGGTGGTCGGCGGCATCATCATCCTGCGCGCCGGCAAGAACGCGTGGACGACGATCAACGCGGTGAAGGCGAAGCTGGCCGAGCTCAAGCCCGGATTGCCTCCCGGCGTCGAGATCGTCGAGACCTACGACCGGTCGGCGCTGATCGGGCGCGCGGTCGCCCATCTGCGCGACAAGCTCGTGGAGGAATTCGTCGTCGTCGCGCTGGTCTGCCTCGTGTTCCTGCTGCACACCCGCTCGGCGCTGGTCGCCGTCGTCTCGCTGCCGCTCGGCGTGCTGGCGGCGTTCGCCGTGATGCGCGCGCAGGGCGTCAACGCCGACATCATGTCGCTCGGCGGCATCGCCATCGCCATCGGCGCGATGGTCGACGCGGCGATCGTGATGGTCGAGAACGCGCACAAGAAGCTCGAGGCCTGGCGCCACGCGCGCGGCATTCCCGACGACGCGAAGGACGCGCCGCAGCCGTCGAACGAGGAGCGGTGGCAGCTGATCGTCGACGCGTCGGTCGAGGTCGGCCCGGCGCTGTTCTTCAGCCTGCTCATCATCACGCTGTCGTTCGTGCCGGTGTTCGCGCTGGAGGCGCAGGAGGGCCGGCTGTTCAAGCCGCTCGCCTACACCAAGACCTGGGCGATGGCGGCGGCGGCGGGCCTGTCGGTCACGCTGGTGCCGGTGCTGATGGGGTACTTCATCCGCGGCCGCATCCTGCCCGAGTCGCGGAATCCGCTGAACCGGGCGCTGATCGCCGGCTACCGGCCGCTGCTGCGCGCGGTGCTCCGCTGGCCGAAAGCGACGCTCGCCGTCGCCGCGCTGGCGCTGGCCGCCACGGTGTGGCCGGCGTCGCAGCTCGGCGGCGAGTTCATGCCGCCGCTCGACGAGGGCGACCTGCTCTACATGCCGACGACGCTGCCGGGGATATCGGCGGGCAAGGCCGGCGAGCTGCTGCAGCTCACCGACCGGATGATCAAGTCGGTGCCGGAGGTCGAGCGCGTGTTCGGCAAGGTCGGCCGCGCCGAGACGGCGACCGATCCGGCGCCGATGGAGATGATCGAGACGACGATCCGGTTCAAGCCGCGCGACCAGTGGCGGCCGGGCATGACTCCGGAAAAGCTCGTCGAGGAACTCGACCGCAGCGTGCGCGTGCCGGGGCTGTCGAACCTGTGGGTGCCGCCGATCCGCAATCGCATCGACATGCTCGCCACCGGCATCAAGAGCCCCATCGGCATCAAGGTCGCGGGCACCGACCTCGCCGAGATCAACCGGCTGTCGCAGGCGATCGAGCGCGCTGCGCGCACGGTGCCCGGCGTCGCCTCGGCGCTCGCCGAGCGACTTGAGGGCGGCCGCTATCTCGACGTGACGATCGACCGCGCGACCGCGGCGCGCTATGGGGTCAGCGTGACCGAGCTGCAGGAAGTCGTGGCGGCGGCCGTCGGCGGCGAGAACATCGGCGAGACCGTCGAGGGGCTGGCGCGCTTTCCGATCAGCGTCCGCTATCCGCGCGAGCTGCGCGACTCGATCGAGAAGCTGCGGAGCCTGCCGATCGTGACGATGGGCGGGATGCAGGTGCCGCTGGCGGCGGTGGCGTCGGTGAAGATCGTCGACGGCCCGCCGATGCTGCGCAGCGAGAACGCGCGGCTGTCGGGCTGGGTGTACGTCGACGCGCGCGGCCGCGACCTCGCGTCGGTCGTGCGCGACCTCAAGGCGGCGGTGGCACGCGACGTCAAGCTTCCGGCAGGCTACTCGGTGGCGTGGTCGGGACAGTTCGAATACCTGGAGCGCGCGAAGGCACGGCTCGAGCTGGTCGTTCCGCTGACGCTGCTGACGATCTTCGTGCTGCTCTACCTCGCGTTCAAGCGGGTCGACGAGGCCGTCGTCATCATGCTCGCCGTGCCGTTCGCGCTGGTCGGCGGCTTCTGGCTGCTGTACGCGCTCGGCCACGCCATGTCGGTGGCGTCGGCGGTGGGTTTCATCGCGCTGGCCGGCGTGTCCGCGGAGTTCGGCGTGGTCATGCTGATCTACCTGCGGCACGCGTGGGAGGCGCGACTCGCCGCCGGCGCGCCGGCGACCGAGGCGACGCTGGTCGACGCGATCGAGGAGGGCGCCGTGCTGCGGGTGCGGCCGAAGGCGATGACCGTCGCGGTGATCCTCGCGGGTCTGCTGCCGATCATGCTGTCGAGCGGCACCGGCGCCGAGGTGATGCAGCGGATCGCCGCGCCGATGGTCGGCGGCATGATCACCGCGCCGATGCTGTCGATGCTGGTGATTCCGGCGGCGTACCTGCTGCTGCGGCGCCGCGGACTCGCGCGGACGACTGCGGCGCTGCGCGCCTCGCCCGACGCGGGCACCGCTCCCGTGGCAGCGGTCGCCGCGGCGACGCCGCCACGCTGACGCCGTGGTTCGCGGCGCCCGCCTGGCACGGCCGCGATCACGATCACGCCGGCCTGAGCACCTCGGCCAGCGTCCGCGCGATCACCCGCGTCGCCCGGCGCAGGTCGTCGAGCCGCAGGTGCTCGTCGGCGTTGTGCGCGTTCGCCTCGAGGATGGTCCGCGGCCCGGCGCCGTAGATCACCGTCGGGATGCCGGCGGCGGCGTAGTGGCGGGCGTCGGTGTACAGCGGCACGCCGTGCGGCGCGACCGGCACGCCCATTTCCTCGGTCGCGATCCGCGCCAGCGGCCCGACCAGCTTCGCGCTGCCGGCCAGCGGCGCCAGCGGCTCGGCGAGCATGATGCGGCGGACTTCGGCCGTTGCGCCGGGATGCGCGGCGATCGAGGCCGCGATGATCGCGCGCAGTTCCGCCTCGACGGTCGCGCCGCGCTCTTCCGGAATGATGCGTCGGTCGAGCCGGAACGTGATCCGGTCCGGGACGACGTTGGTGTTGATGCCGCCCTCGATCAGCCCGACGTTGAGCTGCGGCGAGCCGATGCCGGCGGTCTGCGACACCGACGCCGGGTAGGCCCTGCGGGCCGCGTAGAGCGCGGCAAGGACGCCGGTCGCCGCTTCGAGCGCGTCGACGCCGGTCGCCGGCATCGCCGCGTGCGCCTGCCTGCCGCGCACGGTCACCTCGAGGTGCAGGGCGCCGCTGTGCGCGGTGACGATGCCGTAGGCGAAGCCGGCGCAGATGACGCAGTCCGGGCGGACTGATGCCCTCGTCGAGCAGCCACCTGGGACCGATGGCGCCGCCGGACTCCTCGTCGTAGGTGAGGTGGAGCTCGACGGTGCCGGCGAGCGGCGTCCCGGCGTCGATCAGCGCCTTCAGCGCGAAGGCGTACGTGGCGAAGTCGGACTTGGACACGGCGACGCCGCGGCCGTACATCGCGCCGTCGACGACCGCGCCGCCGTAGGGGTCGTGCGTCCAGCCTGTGCCCGGCGGCACGACGTCGCCGTGGGCGTTCAGCGCGATCACCGGCCCCGGTCCGAAACGGTGGCGGACGACGAGGTTGGTCACGCTGACCATGCCGGCCTCGGCGGCGGCGGCGGCCGGCACCGGATGCCGCTCGACGCTGAAACCGAGCGCCTCGAGCAGCACCGCGGCAACCTCGGCGTGATGCGCGCAGTCGCCGGGCGGGTTGTCGCTGGGGACGCGGACGAGCTTGCGCAGGAACTCTACGGCGGCGGGATGATCGGCGTCGACGCGGGCGACGATCCGGGCATCGAGGGTCATGGTGGTCCGGGGAGGGAGCGGGTGGAGGTGGGGGTCGGAGCGGGGGTCGTGCGCGGAATCGTGCTGCCGGTGCGGGTGCGCGGGCGGTGGCGCTGCCCGTGCGGGCGGAAGGATCCGCGCGTTCAGCGACACCGGTCGCGCCGCCGGATCGAAGTGGACGATGAAGTCGTGCAGGATGCGCGCGGAAAGGTCGGCGTCGGCTTCGCTCATCGTCTCGTCGGGGTGATGGCTGATGCCGCCGTTGCCGCAGCGGACGAACAGCATCGCGACGTCGGCGAGCGGGGCGATCGCCATCGCGTCGTGGCCGGCGCCGGAGGGCAGCCGTCGGACCGGCACGCCGGCGCGCGCGACGGCGGCGTCGAGCTGGTCCATCAGCCACGGCGCGCAGCCGCAGCGCCGGGCGGTCTGGCTCGGCGTGACGGCGAACGCCACGCCACGGCGCGCGCCGACGGTGTCGATCTCGGCGAGGATGTCGGCGACCGCCGCCTCGCGGACGGCGTCGTCGCCGCTGCGGACGTCGAGCGAGAACTCGCAGGCGCCGGGGATGACGTTGGTCGCGCCCTGCGGCACGTTGAGCTGGCCCACGGTGCCGACGAGGCCGTCGACCGGCCGGCAGCGGCGCTCGACGAAGAGGACGATCTCGGCGGCGGCGGCGGCGGCGTCGCGGCGCAGGGCCATCGGCACGGTGCCGGCGTGGCCGGCGAGGCCGGTCGCGCGCACCATGAAGCGGTTGAAGCCGACGATCGACGTCACGACGCCGACGGGCAGCCCCTCGGTCAGCAGCACCGGGCCCTGCTCGATGTGCAGTTCGCAGTAGGCGAGGATCTCGTCGCGCCGGCGCGCGGCGCCGGCGACCTGCGCGGGATCGAGTCCGTACGCGACGAGCGCCTCGGACATCGACACGCCGTCGGCGTCGCGCCTGGCCAGCAGGCCGGGATCGAACGTTCCGGCGACCGCCCTGCTGCCGAGCAGCGTCGCCTGGAAACGCACGCCTTCCTCGTCGGCGAAGGCGACGACCTCGATCGCGAAGGGCAGGCGGCGTCCGGCGCGGTGCAGCGCGTCGACGCAGGCGATCGGCGCGATCACGCCGAGGTCGCCGTCGTAGCGGCCGCCGTTGCGCACGCTGTCGAAATGCGAGCCGAGCATCAGCGCCGGCTGGCCCGGGTGCTCGCCTTCGTAGCGTCCGACGACGTTGCCGATGGCGTCCAGCCGCGCGCTCATGCCGGCGTCGCGCATCCATCCCGTCAGCGTCTCCGCCGCGGCGCGCTGGACCGGGGTGAGGAAGGTGCGCGTCAGCTGTCCCGGCACCTCGGTGTGCCGCGCCAGCAGGTCGGCGTGGCGCATGATCCGCGCGCCGATGCCGTCGAGGGCGGTGGTCCCGTTCGCCACGGTCATGCCGCGAGCAGCGAGTCGAGCCGTAAGCGGGCGATCCGCGCCACCTGCGACAGCGCCTCGCGGAACTCGGTGGTGCGGTCGTTCGCGATGCGCGCGGCGATGCGCTCGAGTATCTGCGCGCGGTCGAGACCCTTGACCGCGACGATGAAGGGGAAGCCGAATCTGGCGTGGTAGCGCGCGTTGAGATCCTGCAGCCTCGCGTACTCGTCGGGCGAGCACTGCGCCAGTCCCGCGCCCGCCTGCTCCTGCGACGAGTCGGCGGTGAGTTCGCTGCGGATCATCGCGCGGCCGGCGAGTTCCGGGTGCGCGCGCAGCAGGGCGAGCTGCGCCTCCGCGCCGGCGGCCGCCACCGCGGCGACCATCGCCGCGTGCAGCGCCCCGACGGTCGCGAACGGCCGCGTCGCGAGCGCCCGCTCCGCGACCCACGGCGAGTGCTCGAACACGCCTCCCAGCGCGGCGACGAATGCCGCCGGCGGCAGCGCGTTGAGTTCGGCCAGGGTCACGCGGTGCCTCCGGTCGCCGTCGCGCCGGGCGCACCCGGCGCGCCACCCGCGGCGAACGGGTGGGTCGACTGCCAGTGGCGGGCGATGTCGATGCGCCGCGCGAACCAGACGTCCGGATGGCCGCGGGCGTAGTCGACGAAGCGCGCCAGCGCCTGCGCCCGCGCCGGCCGGCCGACCAGCCGGCAGTGCATCCCGATCGACAGCATCTTCGGCGCGTCGAGGCCGGCCGGATCGCCCTCGGCGTACAGGCCGTCGAACGCGTCCTTGAGGAAGGTGAAGAACTGGTCGCCGCTGTTGAAACCCTGCGGCGTGGCGAAGCGCATGTCGTTGGTGTCGAGGGTGTACGGCACCACCAGGTGCGGTACCGGTCCGTGCGCGCCAACGACCTCGGTCCAGTACGGCAGATCGTCGGCGTAGCTGTCGGCGTCGTAGACGAACCCGCCGTGCTCGACGACCAGGCGTCGGGTTCGAGGGCTGTCGCGGCCGGTGTACCAGCCCTCGGGCGGCCGGCCGATCAGCCGCGCGATCATGGCGGTGGCTTCAGCGATGTGCGCCCGCTCGGTCGCCTCGTCGACGTGCTGGTAGCTGATCCACCGCAGGCCGTGGCTCGCGATCTCGTGGCCGTCGGCGAGGAAGGCGTCGACCACCGCGGGGTTGCGCGCGAGCGCCGTCGCGACACCGAAGATCGTCAGCGGCAGCCCGCGGTCGCGGAACAGCCGCAGGACGCGCCAGACGCCCGCGCGGGAGCCGTACTCGTAGAGCGACTCCATGCTCATGTGGCGCCCGGCCAACGGCTGCGCGCCGACGATTTCGGAGAGGAAGGTCTCGGACGCGACGTCGCCGTGCAGGACGTTCATCTCGCCGCCTTCCTCGTAGTTCAGGACGAACTGGACGGCGATGCGCGCGCCGCCGGGCCAGCGCGGGTGCGGAGGATTCGGGCCGTAGCCGACGAGATCGCGGGGATAGTGGTCGCTCATGGGGCGCGCGTTTGCGCGAGTATACAATCGGGGCGGGCGAGGCACGGTTGCTGCTCGCCGAACCGGCACGAGGCCAGGCATGGGACGACTCACGACGCACGTACTCGACACCGCGCACGGCTCGCCCGGCGCCGGGGTCACGATCCGGCTGTACCGCAACCTGGGAGAGCGCTACCTGCTGGTGAAGGAGATCGTCACCAATGCCGACGGTCGCGCCGACGCGCCGCTGCTCGAGGGGACCGCGTTCGGTGCCGGACGCTATCGGCTGGTGTTCCTCGCCGGCGATTACTTCCGGGCGCGCGGCGTCGCGCTGCCCGACCCGCCGTTCATCGACGAGGTGGTGGTGGACGTCGGGTGCGCCGACGCGGCAGGGCATTACCACGTGCCGCTGCTGGTGTCGCCCTGGAGCTTTTCCACCTATCGCGGCAGCTGACGCGCGCGGTCGCCGGCCACTCGTCCTGGTCGATCGCGGCTGCCCGGCAACGAATCGCCCGCATCCCGAGGGTTCCCGATGGAAGCGTACGCCGGCGAGTGGCTGCAACTGCTGATCCGGTGGGTCCATCTCATCACCGGCATCGCGTGGATCGGCGCGTCGTTCTATTTCGTGTGGCTGGACAACAGCCTGCTGCCGCCGAAGCGCGAGCGCGACGCCGACGAAGGCGTGGGCGGCGAGCTGTGGGCGGTGCACGGCGGCGGCTTCTACCACGTGCAGAAGTTCCGCGTCGCGCCCGCCGAGCTGCCGGCCCCGTTGCACTGGTTCAAGTGGGAAGCCTATTCGACGTGGCTGTCCGGCATGGCGCTGTTCGTCGTCATGTACTACTTCCGCGCGCGCGTCTACATGATCGACCCGGCGGTCGCCGACATTTCGCCGGCGCAGGCGATCGGCGCGTCGATCGCGCTGCTGGCTGGCGGCTGGCTGTTCTACGACCAGCTGTGCAAGCTCGCCGGGCTCGACCGCGAGCTGCTCGTGGCGGTGGCGATCGTCGCCTTCCTGGCGCTGGTCGCCTGGGGACTGTCGCATCTCTACAGCGGCCGCGCGGTGTACCTGCAGATCGGCGCGATGATCGGCACGATGATGGCGGCCAACGTCGCCCACATCATCATTCCGTCGCAGCGGGCGCTGGTCGAGGCGAAGGAGAAGGGCGTCGCGCCAGACCCGGTGTACGGCCTGCGCGGCAAGCAGCGCAGCGTGCACAACAACTATTTCACGCTGCCGGTGCTGTTCATCATGATCAGCAACCACTATCCGATGACCTGGGGCCACCCGCAGGCGTGGCTGGTGCTGGTCGCGATCATGCTGCTCGCGGCGTTCGTCCGCCACTTCTTCAACCTGCGGCACAAGGGGCGCACCGTGTGGGCGATTCCGGTCGCCGCGGCCCTCGGGGCGCTGGTGCTGGCGGTGGCGATCGCGCCGCGGCGGCCCGCGGCGGCCGGAGCGCCGGCGTTCGCCGAGGTGCAGGCGATCGTCGCGCAGCGCTGCGCGGGCTGCCACGCCGAGCGGCCGGTGCAGGACGGTTTCGCCGTCGCGCCCAGGAACGTGCTGCTCCACACCCCCGAGCTCATCGCCGCGCAGGCGCAGAAGATCTACGAGCAGGCGGTGGCGACGAAGGCGATGCCGATCGGCAACCTCACCGGCATGACCGACGCCGAGCGGGCCAAGCTCGGCGCGTGGTTTGCCGCCGGGGCGCCGGCGCGCTGACCCCTTCGGCGCCGGACCGGCCTCGGCGGGGCACCCGGCGGGGCGGGCCCGGGCGACAGGCCGGCCAAGAGGCGGGCCGCTGCCGTCGCCCGTCGTCGGCGACCGACGTCCAGCCCGCAGCACCGTCCGCTCGTCGCTGTCGAGCGGGAGGCGCCGGGCCGGCAGTGCTATTCTTGCCCCCGGTTTCAATCCCGGGTCACCATTCATGCCTTGGCACCACGAATTCGCCGTCCACGTTGGCACGCGCTTTGCCGCCGCACTTGCCCTGCTTGGGGTCGCGGCGCTGCTGTCTGCGCCGATGGCCGAGGCCGCGTCCGACGCTCCCGTCGACTTCGAATTCATCCCGGTCGCTCCGACGCCGTTCGACCCGCCGCACCTTGGCCCGGCACGGCCGGTGCCCAAGTTCCAGTTCCTCTTCGGCACGCCAACCCGCTGGCGCGGGCCGCTGGCGTGGAAGTACAACCACGCCAATGCGCCGGGACCGTGGGACGCCGATCCCGCCGGCACCGTCGCGGCGATCACGTCGACCCTGAGCCGGTGGACGCAGGTCTGCGGCGTCCGGTTCGACTATCAGGGCGAGACGACGGTCCCGCCGAACACACGCGTCCAGAGCCCGCAGTACGGCGAGCAGCCTGACTTCGAGACCGTCGTCGGCTGGGGCTCGTTTCCCGACAACACGGCCGGCATCACCTACGCCTGGTACGGCACGACCAACCTCGGCGAGCGGCTGCTGCTCGACACCGACATCATCCTGTCGGTCGACCGCGTCCGCAGCACGCAGGCGATGAACCGCACGGCGACGCACGAGTGGGGCCATGCGCTGGGTCTCGCCCATTCGAACGTCGGGGACGCGATCATGAGCGGACCGCCGGACACCGCGTACAACAGCCTGCTGGACCTGCAGCCCGACGACGTCCGCGGCTGCCGCTGCCTGTACGGCCCCGCGGCGGGACAGGCCGCGGGCTACAGCTGCTCGCTGCCGAAGAAGGTCGATTTCGGCATCGTGCCGCTCTATTCGCAGTCGGCGCCGCGGACGGTCACCTTCACCAACGACGGCAATGCGGCGATCACCGTCAGCGGAGCGCTGGCGGGCACGCCCGAGCTCGTGAAGGATGCCGGCTGCCCCGCCGGCACCGTGCTGCAGCCGGGGCAGGCCTGCGCCGTCCAGTTCTACGCCAAGGGGTCGATCGTCGGGACCCGCGCGATCGACGTCGCCTTCGACACCAGCGACGGCCGCTATCGCGTCCCGGTCACGTTCGAGGTCACCGACGCCCCGCCGCCGGTGGTGTCGGTGGTCACCGTCGTCGAGTACTTCCACGCCGGCTTCGGGCATTACTTCGGGACCTACCTTGCCGACGAGATCACCAAGCTCGACAACGGCACCTTCGTTGGCTGGACGCGCACCGGCAAGAGCTGGAAGGCGTGGGCGCAGCCGGGCGCCGGCACGGCGCCGGTGTGCCGGTTCTTCAGCGAGGCGTTCGCGCCCCGGAGCTCGCATTTCTACACCTCGTTCGATTTCGAATGCGCCAAGGTCAAGGCGAACCGGGACTGGACCTTCGAGGGCGAGGTGTTCCACGTGCAGCTGCCGGCGCCGGCGGACGGCGCCTGCGCCGCGGGGCTGGCCCCGGTCTACCGCCTGTACAACGAAAGCCGTGATGGCGTGCCGAACCACCGCTTCACCATCGACCCCGCGGTCCAGCGGCAGATGATCGCGCAGGGCTGGACCGCCGAGGGCTACGGGTCCGGCGTGACGATGTGCGTGCCGCAGTAGCGCCAGCCGCGGCGCGATCGGTCTAGCCAATTCAGCGACTCCTGCCCCGGGTCGCGGCCGGGTTGCTAGAAGAGCGAGTCCTGCTCGGGTTCGCGGCCAGGCAGTCCGGGGCTCGCCGCCGGCACCGCCGGCGGTCCCGCCGCCGGGGCGGGCGGCACGGCGACGTGCTCGATCAGCGACGCGTCGTCGTGGCGGACGTTGTTCACCTTCGTCGACACCGGGTACCAGGCCATCCGCTCCGGAGGGAAGGGCGCGACCAGGTCGGCGACGCTCGCGTCGGAGGTCCCCAGCCAGCGCGCGTAGTCGGCCGGGGCCACGATCACCGGCATCCGGTCGTGCACGGGGCGCAGCAGCGCGTTGGCGTCCGTCGTGACGATGGTGCAGGTGTCGAGCACGTCGCCGTCGGGCGAGAGCCAGCGCTCGAACAGCCCGGCCAGGCCGAAGATCCCGCCGTCCTTCATGCCGACGTGTACCGGCTGCTTGTGCGCGTCGGTCCCCGCGCCGACGGGCATCCATTCGTAGAAGCCGTCGGCCGGGACGAGGCAGCGGTGCCGCCGGTAGGCGATGCGGAACGACGGCTTCTCGGCGATGGTCTCCCCGCGCGCGTTGATCATCTTGGCGCCGATCGCGGGGTCCTTCGCCCACCGCGGCACCAGGCCCCAGCGCATCATCGTCAGCTCGCGTTCGCCGTGCTCGTTGACGCGCACCACCGGGATGTCGGTCATCGGCGCGATGTTGAAGCGCGGATGCACCGACGGCGGGTGCGCAAGGCCGAACGCCAGCGCGATCGCGGCCGGGTGGGTGTGCAGTTCGTAGCGACCGCACACGGCGACGCGCCTACGGCTCCGCCGGCCGGGCGCCTGGCGCGCGCGTTGCCGTCGATTCGAGCAGGCGCCGGGCGGTCTTCGCCACCTGCTGCGTGTCCCAGTACGCGTATGCGCCGACGGCCGCCGCGCCGGCGACCGGCACCCACCGCGAGACGGCGCTGCCGGCGATGCGCTGCGTGACCTTGACTCCGATCGTCGAGAGCGCGCTCTTCATCGCCCCGGCGGTCAGTTGCTGGACGACGACGCGTTGCCCTGCGCGGACCGCGACGTCGCGCAGGACCTGGCTCGCGAGGTGGCGGAACAGGCAGTACAGCATGTGCGAGCGCGTGAGCTCCGCCTCGCGCCCATGCAGCGCGAAGATGTCCGCCACCATCTGCCGCTGCACCTTCCAGATCAGGTAGATGTCCGGCAGCACCGTCAGCATGCCGAACGGGCCCGGCGGCAGCGCGAGCGATCCGGACAGCAGCGCCGCCTTCCGCGCAGCGTCCCGGGCAATGCCTTCGGCCGCGGCGAAAGGGTCCGCCACCGCGCGGGTGCGGGCCGGCGGAACGTCGGAGATGACGCGCTCGATCGCGCCCTCGACGGCGCGCGGCGCGGTGTCGGCGGAAGCGGTGGAGACGGGCACGGGCAGTGAAGCGGGGCGGCGCATGGGCGGCAGATCGGGGGGCGGGAGTTCGACTCTAGCCAACCCGCGCTGCCCTGTCGACCGGTAGAATGCGCATGCGCAGCGTCGACCGCGGGCGGCGTCGAGCCCGACCGCCCCCGCGCGACTCCCCCGGCCCCTGCTCCCCTACGTGCCCTCTCCCGCTTCCCTGCTGTTGTTCGTGCACCTCGCCGCGGCCATCGTCTGGGTCGGCGGCATGGCCTTCGCCCATTTCGTTCTCCGGCCCGCGGCGGTCGCCACGCTGGATCCGCCGCAGCGGCTGCCGCTGATGGCGGCGGCACTCGGCCGCTTCTTCGTCTGGGTTACCGTCGCGGTCGTGGCGATCCTCCTGACCGGATTCGGCCTGATCGCGGCCATGGGCGGCTTCGGCGCGGCCGGCGCCAACGTCCACATGATGACCGGCGCCGGTATCGCGATGGCCGTGATCTTCGCCGGGATCCGATGGGGCCCGTATCCGCACCTGGTCGCCGCGGTAGCCGCCCGCGACTGGCCGGCCGGCGCGGCCGCGCTCGGTACGGTGCGCCGGTGGGTCGCGATCAACCTGCTGCTGGGCACCCTGACGGTCGCGGTGGCGACGCTGGGACGCGGCCTGTGAACGGCGGACCCGAACGCGTCTTCGGCTTCGCCGGCTGGTCCGGGTCGGGCAAGACGACGCTGATCGAGCGGGTGATCCCCCGGCTGGTCGCCCGCGGGATCAGGGTCTCGCTGATCAAGCACGCGCACCACCGGTTCGACGTCGACCTGCCCGGCAAGGACAGCTACCGGCACCGCCAAGCGGGCTGCAGCGAGGTGCTCATCACCTCGGGCACGCGCTGGGCGCTGATGCACGAGCTTCGAGGCGCCGCCGAACTCGGGCTGCCCGACGCGCTGGCGCGGCTCTCGCGTTGCGATCTCGCGCTGGTCGAGGGGTACAAGGCGTATGCGCTGCCGAAGCTCGAAATCCATCGGGCGGACCTCGGCAAGCCGGCGCTGCATCCGAACGACCCGCACATCGTCGGCATCGCCACCGACCGTCCGGAAGCATTGCCTGCCGAATCGATCGCCCGGCTGCCCGTGCTGCCGCTCGACGATCCGGACGCCATCGCAACGTTCGTCGTCGCCCACGCGACCGTTTGGCCGACACGAGGTTGACATCGCCTGGGGGCTGGCGTAGGTTGAACTTGAGGGTCTTGGCGGTGCCCAAAGCAGGTTGGGACCAGCTGGAGCGCCATCGCAGCAGCGAAACAAATGTCGACAAATCATAAAATTGCGTCGCTTTTCGCGATTTTGCTTGCGCTGCCCGTCGCCGGTTTCGCACAAGGCGTGCTGCGCGATCCGAACGCGTTTCCTGGCGTCGGCGCGGCGCCTGGGGTGTCACGCGGCGCCGAACCCGACCTGTCGGGGTTCTACGGCGGCATCGCGCGGCGCGATCACGGCACGGAAAACGGATCGCTGTCGCTAGGCGCGGCGGCGGCGGCATGGAGCCGCTACACCGCGCCCGCGGCCGACGACGCCGCGCGGTCGCTGTTCTGGGGCGGCTACCGCTGGCGCAATGATCTCGCCGTCGAGGCCGCGTTCTCGTCGCGCGACCAGTACGCCCTCAAGCCCGATCCCGCGACGCCTGCCCGGCGCGGTGTCGGCCTGCAGCTCGTGCCCGACTCTGCCGTTCCCGGCGACACGGCCGCCCGATCCTGGAACGTCGACGTCTTCACGAGCTGGTCGTTCTACCGCAGCCTGGCGCTCTATGGCCGCATGGGCTACACCCAGTCGGAATCGGCGTCGCTGTACGGGCCGCTGCCCGCGGCCGACAGCCGCGGGGCGGGCGCGTGACGGCATGAACTACGGCGTGGGCCTGCGCTACGGCATGAACTCGGCGCTCGGGCTGCGTCTCGAGTACGGCCGCTTCGGCCGCTTCACCACCGAGTTCAGCGGCGGCCTGCCCGAGACCGACCAGGTGACGCTGGGTGTCCAGCTGAGCTTCTGAGGGTGGCCGGCCTCCCGGCGATGCCGCGCTAGAATGGCGGCTGCAGGGCGCAGCGCGCGGACATCGCGACGCGGCGCCGGGGATTCCCTGCCTCGCGAAGCCGGGCACCATGCGCGACGACACCACCGCCATCACCATCTCGATCGTCTATCTCGCACGCCTGCGCGAGGCCCTCGGCACGGCCGGCGAGCGCGTCGAACTGCCCGGCGACGTCGCTACCGCCGGCGCATTGCGCGCCTGGCTGGCTGCGCGAGGGGGCGGCTTCGGCCGCGAGCTCGCCGCCGGCCGCGCGGTCCGCGTCGCCGTCAACCACGAACTCGCCACGCCCGCGACCGCGCTGCGCGCCGGCGACGAGGTTGCGATTTTTCCGCCCGTCACCGGCGGCTGACGGCACCATGCCGATGGGACGATGCCGATGACGGTCCGCGTGCAGATCCGCCGACTTCGACGTTGCCGCGGAAATCGCCGCACTGCGCGCCGGCGATCCCCGCGTCGGCGCGGTCGCGTCGTTCATCGGCACCGTGCGCGACATCAACGACGCGGCCGAGGTCCGCACGCTGACGCTGGAGCACTACCCGGGGATGACCGAACGCGCGCTCGCGACCATCGTCGATCGCGCGAGGGCCCGCTTCGACATCTACGGAGCGCTCGTGATCCATCGCGTCGGCGAGCTCGCGCCGACCGACCAGATCGTCCTGGTGGCCGTGACCGGCGCCCACCGCGGCGAGGCCTTCGACGCCTGCCGCTTCATCATGGACTACCTGAAGACGGAAGCGCCGTTCTGGAAGAAGGAGCGCACGCCGGACGGCGACCGCTGGGTCGACGCGCGCGCGAGCGACGACGAGGCGGCCGCCCGGTGGGGCGACGACGCGAACGTTGCCCCGGCGTCAACTGGTCAGGCCACTTGACCGGTTTGCGCTGACTGCCTAGTATCGAGCCAGCGCGGCGCACCGCCCGGGCGCCGCGATCCGTCCGGATTCAATTCATGCCCGCCAGCGCGCTCATCGGCATCGATTGGGGTACGTCCGCCGCGCGGGCCTACCGCATCGGGCCCGACGGCGCGGTGCTGGACGTCCGCCATGCCGCACTCGGCGTCCAGAAACTCGCCGGCAGGGGGTTCGCCGACGCGCTGGTCGAGCTGCTCGGTCCCTGGGCCGACGACCCGGCGCCCAGGCTCGCCTGCGGGATGATCGGCAGCCGCCAGGGGTGGCGCGAAGCGCCCTACGTCAGCTGCCCGGCGACGCTGGACGAGCTGGTCGCGGGCATCGCCGTCACCGGCGGCGACGAGCTGGCGATCGTTCCGGGCGTCATCACCCGCGACGCGGCCGGCATGCCGGACGTGATGCGCGGAGAGGAAACCCAGATCGTCGGCGCGATCGACGGCGAGGCCGGCCCGGTCCTCGCGGTGCTTCCGGGCACGCACAGCAAGTGGGTCCGCGTCGAGCACGGACGCCTCGTCGACTTCCAGACCTGCATGACCGGCGAGCTCTATGCGGTGCTGCTCGAGCACAGCATCCTCGGGCGGCTGGCCGAACGCGGGCCCTCCGGGCAGGACGACGATGCGTTCGCGCGGGGAGTCGTGCGAGGACTCGGGCCCGGCGGGCTGACGCATGACCTGTTCGGCGCGCGGACGCTGTGCCTCGCGGGCGAACTCGCCCCCACCGGCGTCGCCGACTGGCTGTCGGGCCTGCTGATCGGGCGTGAAATCCGCACCGCGCGCAGCTGGGCGTTTCGCGCCGGCAACGATGCTTCGACCGTCCGCGTCATCGGCGCCGATGCGCTCACCGGGCGCTACGTCGCCGCGCTCGTCGCCGCGGGCATCGACGCCACCGATGGGCCGGCCGATGCCGCCCCGCGCGGCCTGTGGCGGATCGCGCGGCGGGCTGGCCGGGTGAACCTCGAATAAGGCCGGAGACACGCCGGGGATGAGCGCCAGATGAATGCCTTCGCACCCTTTCTCGCGCCGCTGCCGCTGATCGCGGTGCTGCGCGGCATCACGCCCGAGGAGATCCCCGGCGTCGCCGGCGCGCTGTTCGAGGCGGGCTTCCGCGTGCTCGAGGTGCCGCTCAATTCGCCGCGCGCGTTCGCGTCGATCGCGCTGCTCGCGCAGCGGCATGGCGACCACTGCCTCGTCGGCGCCGGCACCGTCATCGACGTCGCCGACGTCGCGCGCGTCCGCGACGCCGGCGGGCGGCTGGTCGTGATGCCGCACGCCGACACCGCCGTGGTGCGCGCGGCGAAGGCCGCGGGGCTCGTCTGCGCGCCGGGGGTCGCGACGCCGACCGAGGCATTCGCGGCGATCGCGGCGGGCGCCGACGGCCTCAAGATGTTTCCGGCGGAGGCGCTGCCGCCGGCCGCGCTGAAGGCGTGGCGTGCCGTGCTGCCCAGAAACGTGCCGGTGTTCGCCGTCGGCGGCATCCGCCCGGAGACGATGGCGGCGTACTGGGCCGCCGGGGCCGCGGGCTTCGGCACTGGGTCGAACCTGTACCGGCCGGGGGCCGCACTGGCCGAGGTGCGTGCGGCGGCCGCCGCGTTCGCCGCCGCGGCGGGTGCGCTGCCGCCGCGGCCATGAGCGAATCCGGCCCGCTCGACATCGTCGCCCTCGGCGAGGCGATGATCGAGTTCAACCAGGCGCGCGCCGACGCTCCGGCGGCTTACCTGCGCGGCTTCGGCGGCGACACGTCGAACATGGCGATCGCGGCGGCGCGGCTGGGCGCCGCCACGGGTTACGCGACCCGCATCGGCGGCGACCCCTTCGGTCGCATGCTGCTCGATCTCTGGCGTGCCGAAGGCGATCGACACCGGGGGGGTCGCGATCGACGAGACCGCGCCGACCGGCGTCTACTTCGTCACCCACGGTGCGCAGGGCCACGAGTTCTCGTACCTGCGGGCGGGCTCGGCGGCGGCGCGGATGACGCCGGCAACGCTGCCGCTCGCCGTGCTGCGCGCCGCGAAGGTTCTGCACGTGTCGGCGATCAGCCAGGCGATCTCGGCGACCGCATGCGACGCGGTCTTCGCGGCGATCGACGCCGTGCGCGCGACCGGGGGGCGGGTCGCCTTCGATCCCAACCTGCGGCTCAAGCTGTGGCCACTGCCGCGCGCCCGCGCGGTCATCGTCGCGACGATGGCGCAGTGCGACTGGTTCCTGCCCAGCCTCGACGAGGCGCGGATGCTCGCCGGCGTCGACGCGCCCGACGCGATCATCGACTGGTGTCATGCGCAGGGCGCGCCGGTCGTCGCGCTGAAGTGCGGCGCCGACGGCGCGCGCGTGTCCGCCGATGGACGCCGCACGCGCTTCGCCGCGCACAGCGTCGCCAGCGTCGACGCCACCGGTGCCGGCGACTGCTTCGACGGGGCCTTCGTCGCGCGCGTCGTCGCCGGCGACGATCCGTTCGCGGCGGCGCGCTTCGCCAACGCGGCGGCGGCGCTGGCGACGACCGGCTTCGGCGCGGTCGCGCCGCTGCCGCGCGAGCGCGACGTGCGCGCGCTGCTCGCGGCGCAGGGCGCGCCGGAGGTCGGCGCGTGATCGAGTCCACTTTCAACCCCGACATTTTCGCCGGCAAGGTGGCGCTGGTCGTCGGCGGGTCGAGCGGCATCGGCGCGGGAATCGCCGATGCGCTGGCCGGCTGCGGCGCGGTGGTGACGGTGACCGGCGCCACCGTGACCGAAGTCGATGCCGCGAAGCAGGTGCAGGGCTTCCGCTGCCGGGATGCGGTGGCGCTCGACGTCCGGGACGACGCGGCGATCCGACGGCTGGTCGGCGACCTGCCGCGGCTCGACCTCCTGGTCAACTGCGCCGGGGTCATCCGCCGCGACGAGGAATTCGACCCGGCGGTGTTCGCCGACGTGCTCGCGATCAACCTTACCGGCACCATGCGCTGCTGCGCGGCCGCGAAGACGAAGCTGGCGCAGGGCGGCGGCGCGATCGTCAACATCGCCTCGGTGCTCTCGTTCCACGGTGGCGCCCGGGTGCCGGCGTACAGCGCGAGCAAGGGCGGCATCGTGCAGCTGACCAGGTCGCTGGCCGCGGCGTGGGCGACCGACGGCATCCGCGTCAACGCGCTGGCGCCGGGTTGGGTGCGCACGCCGCTCACGCGCGCATTGCAGGACGACGGCGAGCGCAGCGCCGCGATACTCGCGCGCACGCCGCTCGGTCGCTGGGCCGAGCCGGCCGACATCGCCGGCGCGGCGGTGTTCCTCTGCTCGTCGGCGGCGGCGTTCATCACCGGGGTGGTGCTGCCGGTCGACGGCGGCTACCTCGTCGCGTGATTTCGCGCAGCGACGGCCGCGACGACGTCGCCGCGTCCGCCGACCCGGACCTTGCCGTCGCGGTCGCGCCGATCCCGTGAGCCGCCACCCCCGGAACCATCCCAGGAAATCGCCAATGAACGCCGCCGTGCCTGCCGGACCGCCGGGCATCCAGCCCGAGATCGCCGTCGCCGCGCTGCCCGGCGACGAGCGCGAATGGGTGCCGCAGGCGCCGGACGTCTGGTTCCGGCCGCTGCTGCTCAACACCGTCAGCGGCGGGTGGTGCAACCTGCTGCGCGTGCGCAAGTCGGGCGTGCTGTCGCGCCACCGGCACCCGATGCAGGTCGTCGGCTACGTGATCAAGGGCCGCTGGCGGTACCTCGAGCACGACTGGATCGCGGAGGAGGGGAGCTTCGTCTACGAGCCACCGGGCGAGATCCACACGCTGACGGTGCCCGAGGACTGCGCCGAGATGATCACCTTCTTCAACATCAGCGGCGCGATGATCTACGTCGACGAGGCCGGCAACCCCACCGGTTACGAGGACGTCTGGACCAAGATCGAAATGTGCAGGCGCCACTACGCGGCCGTCGGCCTGGGCGAGTCCTTCGTCAACCGGTTCGTCCGCTGATCCGGGCGCGCAGCGCCGGCACGCGGTCCTGGTGCACGGCCCCGTATAATCACCGGATGCTCGGAGGATTCGCCGCCGTCGGAATCGGTGCCGCGTTCGGCGCCTGGCTGCGCTGGGGGCTGTCGACATGGCTCAACCCGCGCGTGCCGCATTTTCCGCTCGGCACGCTGGCGGCGAACCTGGTCGGCGGCTACCTCGTCGGCATCGCGGTGGCGTACTTCGCCACGCGGCACGACCTCGCGCCGGAAGTGCGGCTGGTCGTCGTCACCGGCTTTCTCGGCGGGCTCACCACGTTCTCGACCTTCTCCGCCGAAGTTTCGCAGTTGCTGTTGCGCGGCGACTACGCCGCCGGCATCGGGCTCGCCTTCGTCCATCTGGCCGGCTCGCTCGCGCTCACCGTCGCCGGACTCGCGACGTGGCGCGCGCTCGTCGGCTGACCGCCGCGCACCCTCATCCCGCCCATACAAGGAGTTCCGCATGCCCCGCGCCATTCGCTTTCACGCCACCGGCGGCCCCGACGTCCTGCGCCTGGAGGACGTCGCCGTGGGGGCACCCGGTCCCGGAGAGGCGCGCGTGCGTCACACGGCGATCGGTCTCAATTACATCGACACCTACCACCGCACCGGGGCGTACAAGGTGCCGTTGCCGTCGGGTATCGGCCTCGAGGCCGCCGGCGTCGTCGAAGCCGTGGGAGCCGACGTCGGGTACGTCAAGGAAGGCGACCGCGTCGCGTATTGCGGCGGCCCGCTCGGCGCCTACAGCGAGTTGCGCGTGATGCCCGCCGACCGGCTGGTGCCGTTGCCCGCGGGCATCGCCGAGCGCGACGCCGCGGCGATGATGCTGAAGGGGCTCACCGTCCAGTACCTGTTCCGGCAGACGAAGCGGCTCGCCGCCGGCGACACGATCCTGTTCCACGCGGCCGCGGGCGGCGTGGGCCTGATCGCGTGCCAGTGGGCGAAGGCGCTGGGCGTGACGATGATCGGCACCGTCGGCAGCGACGCCAAGGCGGAGCTCGCGCGCGCCCACGGCTGCGCGCACACGATCGTCTACACGCGCGAGAACTTCGTCGACCGCGTGCGCGAGATCACCGGCGGCAAGGGCGTGCCGGTGGTCTACGACTCGATCGGCAAGGACACGTTCCCCGCGTCGCTCGACTGCCTTTCTCCGCGCGGGCTGTGGGTGCTGTTCGGCGCCGCGTCCGGTCCGGTGCCGCCGTTCGACATGGGGCTGCTGGCGCAGAAGGGATCGCTGTTCGCGACGCGGCCGACGCTGTTCAGCCACGCGACGACCCGCGAGTCGCTGCTGGCTATGGCCGACGAGATGTTCGGGCTGATGGCCGCGGGCAAGCTCAAGGCCGACGTGGGCCAGACGTTCGCACTGGCCGACGCCGCCGCTGCGCACGTCGCCCTCGAGTCGCGCCAGACCACCGGGGCGACGCTGCTGCTGCCCTGATCGCTGCGAGCGACCTGCGCCTGGCCGCGCGCCCGCGACGTCCGCGCGCGGCCGGCAACCCGAGTCGCGCAATCCCCGGCCGCCCCGGAGGGTGCGTCAGGCGGCGCCTGCCGCCGCAGCGTTCAGCAGCGCCCGCGCCTGCGGGATCAGCTCGGACGCCGTGAGTCCGATCGGGCCGACGCCGCGCTCGACGCAGGCGTCGGCGGCCGCGCCGTGCAGGCAGACCGCGATGCGCAGCGCGGTCCGCGCGGCGAGCCCCTGCGCCAGCAGCGCGCCGGCGAAGCCCGCGAGCACGTCGCCGGTGCCGCCGCTGGCGAGCCCCGGGTTGCCGGAGCCGTTGACGTCGAAGCTGCCGTCGGGCGCGGCGAGCACGCTGCCCGCGCCCTTCAGCACGACGGTCGAATTGAAGCGCTGCGCCAGCGCGCGCGCGGCGGCGACGCGATCGCGCTCGACGTCCTCGGTGGCCACACCCGCAAGCCGCGCGGCTTCGGCCGGGTGCGGGGTCAGCAGCGTCGGCGCGGCGCGCGCCCCGAGCGCCATGGCCAGCGCCGCGTCGGCGGCGACGAGGTTGAGCGCGTCGGCGTCGAGCGCCAGCGGGACCGGCCGCGCGATGGCGTCGGCGAGCAGCGTCCGTGCGGCGTCGCTCCGGCCCAGGCCCGGCCCGCAGACGATCGCGTCGGGATCGCCCGCCAGCGCGTCGGCGGCGGCGCGCAGCATCAGCTCCGGCTGCATGAAATCGATCGCCGGTCGAACGTCGGCGAGGAAGCCGACCCAGACCTTGCCCACCCCCGCCGCCAGCGCCGCGCGTCCGGCCAGCAGCGCCGCCCCGGCCATCCCCGGCGCGCCACCGAGGATGGCGAGTGTCCCGAACGTGCCCTTGTGGACGTTGCGCCGCTGCCGTCCCAGCGCCGCGGCGGCCAGCGGCGCTGTCGTCGGCCAGTCGAGGCGGTGGCCCGGTGCGGTGACGAGCGCTTCTGGATCGAGCCCGAGCGGATGCACGCTGACGTCGCCGGCCAGGTCAGGTCCGTCGCCGGTGAGCAGGCCCGGCTTCCAGGCGATGAACGTCGCGGTTGCCGCCGCGCGGATCGCCTCGCCGTGCGCGCGGCCGGTGTCGGCGTCGAGGCCGCTGGGCAGGTCGAGCGCCAGCACCGGCGCCGCGCCGGCGTTGGCGAAGGCGATCTGCGCCGCGTAGGGTTCGGCGGCCGGCCGGGCGAGCCCGATGCCGAACAGGCCATCGACGACGAGCTCGCCGCGCCAGCCGGGCGGGATCGCCGCCTGGGTCGTGCCGCCGGCGGCGCGCCAGGCCGCCAGCGCCGCGGCGGCGTCGGGCGGCAGCCGCGCCGCGTCCCCGGAGGAGACGACGGTGACTTCGTGGAAGGCGGCAGCCAGCAGCCGAGCGACGACGAAGGCGTCGCCGCCGTTGTTGCCGGGACCCGCCAGCACCAGCACCCGGCCACCCCCGGCCCCGGTCATCCGCTGCGCGACCGCGGCGGCGGCCGCGCCCGCGCGCTCCATCAGGGGGGCGCCGGCGGCCGCGTGCTCGACCTGACGCAGCACCGTGGCGGGGTAGACGGGGGCGAAACCCATGGGCAGGGGCGACTTCGGGGACATCGATTCATTATAGGCGGCGCGGATTGGACCCGGCGATCGGGGGCCGGCAACGCGGTCCGCTTCCCGCGCCGGCTTCCTGCCACGCCGCCGGTCGCGGCAGGCGTCATTGCCATCAGCAGGCGCCCCCATGCAGGCGTTGCGCGCGGCGCCTCCGCCGTCCCGCCCGGGCGGCTTGGACATTCTGCCGCCAGCCTCGTAGAATCGATCGGCTAACCCGGTCGCAATCGGCCGCGTCAGATCTTTCGCCCACTATCTCCCGGAGATCACCCCCATGCGTCACAACCGCCTTTCGCTCGCCGTCGCGCTGGCCGCGCTGGTCGCGCTTCCCGTCGCCGCGCAGGACCTCACCGGCACCCTCAAGAAGATCAAGGACACCGGCCAGATCACCATCGGCCACCGCGAATCGTCGATCCCGTTCAGCTACCTCGACGACAAACAGCAGCCGGTCGGCTACGCGATGGACCTGTGCGCCAAGGTCGTCGACGCGGTCAAGGCCGACCTCAAGCTGCCCGCGCTGAAGGTCAACTACCAGCCGGTGACCTCCGCCAACCGCATCCCGCTGCTGCAGAACGGAACCATCGACATCGAGTGCGGCTCGACGACCAACTCGGTCGAGCGGCAGAAGACCGTCTCGTTCGGACCGACGTACTTCGTCATCAACGTCACCGCCGCGGTGAAGAAGAACTCGGGCATCAAGACGCTGGCGGACCTCAACGGCAAGACGATCTCGACGACGTCGGGCACGACGGCGGTGCCGCTGCTCAAGCAGTACGAGCGGACCAAGGCGGCCGACATCAAGGAAATCTACGGCAAGGACCACGCCGAGTCGTTCCTGCTGCTGGCGCAGGACCGCGTCGCCGCATTCGTCATGGACGACGTGCTGCTCGCCGGCCAGATCGCCAACGCGCAGAATCCGGGCGAGTACATGATCATCAAGGAGTCGCTGCGCACAGAGCCCTACAGCATGATGCTGCGCAAGGACGACCCGCAGTTCAAGGCGCTGGTCGACAAGACGATCACCGGCGTCATGAAGTCGGGCGAGATCAACAGGATCTACGCCAAGTGGTTCCTCAACGCGATCCCGCCGAAGGGCGTCAACATGAGCTTCGAGGAGTCGCAGGCGCTGCGCGAAGCCTTCGCCAACCCGAACGACAAGGGCGTCTGATCGGGAGATCGGCCGCGCCGGTCCCCCGGACCGGACTGCCGACGAACGATGCAACGGGCCGGAACGCGGGCAACCGCTTCCGGCCCGTTTGTTTTTCGGGCAAGCTGCGGGTACCGTCGCGGCCGCCGGCGGCAGGGGTAGACGGCGGGCCCCGTGGCGCGCGGTGGCGATGGCAGAGGAGGGGAGATGAACTACAACTGGAACTGGGGCGTGTTCTTCCAGGAGACCCCGGAAGGCGGCACCCAGTACTGGGAGTTGCTGGTCTCGGGGCTCGGCTGGACGCTCGCCGTGTCGGCCTGCGCCTGGGTCATCGCGTTCGCCGTCGGCTCGGTGATCGGCGTCATGCGCACGGTGCCGAACAAGTGGCTCGCGCGCATCGGCAACGCCTGGGTCGAGCTCTTCCGCAACGTCCCGCTGCTGGTGCAGATGTTCCTCTGGTACTTCGTGATCCCGGAGTTCATCCCGCCGCTCAAGCACTGGATGGTCTCGACCGACCCGGTCTACGCGCAGTTCGTCGCCGCGGTGCTGTGCCTCGGCCTCTTCACTTCGGCGCGGATCGCCGAGCAGGTGCGCGCCGGCATCCAGTCGCTGCCGCAGGGCCAGCGCTACGCGGGCCAGGCGCTGGGGCTCACGCAGCCGCAGGTCTACCGCTTCGTGCTGCTGCCGATGGCGTTCCGCATCGTCATCCCGCCGCTGACCAGCGAGACGATGAACCTGATCAAGAACTCGTCGATCGCGCTGACCATCGGGCTTGCCGAGCTCACGTTCCGCTCGCGCGAGATCGGCGAGTACACGTTCAACTTCTTCGAGGCGTTCTCCGCGGCGACGCTGATCTACATCGTCATCTCGATGACCGCCAACCGCGTGATGGCGCTGATCGAGCGGCGGACCGCGGTGCCGGGCTACATCGCCGGCGGCGGCGGAAAGTGAGGACGCCATGGTGAACCTCGACTTCGGCGTCATCGCCCCTTCGCTGCCGTACCTGTGGAAGGGCTTCCAGTACACGGTCCAGCTCACCGCGATCTCGGCGGTCGGCGGGCTCTTCTTCGGCACGCTGCTGGCGATGGCGCGGCTGTCGTCGATGAAGGTGCTGTCCAACTTCGCCGCCGGCTACGTCAACCTGATGCGGTCGATCCCGCTGGTGCTGGTGATCTTCTGGTTCTTCTTCCTGGTGCCGATGATCCTGCAGAGCATCACCGGCGGCGACCGGCCGCCGCAGGTCGGCGCCGAGCGCACCGCGATCATCACCTTCATCATGTTCGAGGCGGCGTACTTCTGCGAGATCATGCGCGCCGGCATCCAGTCGATCCCGAAGGGCCAGGTGTACTCGGCGTACGCGCTGGGCCTGACCTACGGCCAGTCGATGCGGCTCATCATCCTGCCGCAGGCGTTCCGCAACATGATCCCGGTGCTGCTGACGCAGACGATCATCCTGTTCCAGGACACCTCGCTGGTCTACGTGATCTCCGCCACCGACTTCGTCGGCGCCGCGGCGAAAGTCGCGCAGCGCGACTCGCGGCTGATCGAGATGTACCTGTTCGTGGCCGCCGTCTATTTCGTCCTCTGCTTCACGCTGTCGGTGCTGGTCAAGCGGCTGCAGAAGAAGATCGCGATAATCCGCTGAAGGAATCCAGGCGATGGCAATGATCGATATTTCCGCCGTGTCGAAGTGGTACGGCCAGTTCCAGGTGCTGACCGACTGCACGACCAAGGTGGAGAAGGGCGAGGTCATCGTCGTCTGCGGGCCCTCCGGCTCGGGCAAGTCGACGCTGATCAAGTGCGTCAACGCGCTGGAGCCGTTCCAGAAGGGCCAGATCACCGTCGACGGCGTCGGCGGTCCACGACCCGAAGACCGACCTGCCCAAGCTGCGCGCGCGCGTCGGCATGGTGTTCCAGCACTTCGAGCTGTTCCCGCACCTGTCGATCACGCAGAACCTGGCGCTCGCGCAGGTCAAGGTGCTGGGTCGCGGCGCAGGACGAGGCGCGCGAGCGGGGCCTGAAGCTCCTCGACCGCGTCGGCCTGATCGCGCAGAAGGACAAGTTCCCCGGCCAGCTCTCCGGCGGCCAGCAGCAGCGCGTCGCCATCGCCCGCGCGCTGTCGATGGACCCGATCTGCATGCTGTTCGACGAGCCCACGTCGGCGCTCGACCCCGAGATGATCAACGAGGTGCTCGACGTGATGGTGCAGCTCGCGAAGGACGGGATGACGATGATGGTCGTCACCCACGAGATGGGCTTCGCGCGCAAGGTCGCGCACCGCGTGATCTTCATGGACCACGGGCGGATCGTCGAGGACGCGACCAAGGACGACTTCTTCGGCAAGCCGCGCTCGGAGCGGGCGCAGCAGTTCCTGGCGAAGATATTGCATCATTGAGCGGCCGCGCGCCCTTGCGCGCGACGAGGATTCAGCGCCAGGTCGTCAGATCGTCGACGGTCACATGGCCGAGGCGCGGCTGCGCGCCCGCCAGCACCCGCGCCGGCGACCCTGGCTCGCCCAGGCCGTCCAGAACGCTGACCGCGCCGGTGAAGTCCTGACCGCGCGTGTAGTCGTTGACCGTGACCACCGTCCGCAGTCCCGCGCCCCGGCTCGCACGGATGCCGTTTTCGGAGTCCTCGAACGCCAGGCACGCGGCGGCGGGCAGGCGCAGCTCCGCGAGTGCCAGCTCGTAGATGTCAGGCGCCGGCTTCTTCGCCGGCACCACGTCGCCGGCCGCGATCGTCTCGAACCAGCTCGCGGCGTCGGGTGCGAGGCTGTGGCGCAGCAGCGCGGACACGTTCTCGGGGGACGTCGTCGTGGCGATCGCCAGCCGCAGGTCCGCGGCGCGCGCTTCGCGCAGCAGGCGCGCGACGCCGGCCCGCAGCGGGATCGCGCCGGTCGCGAGCATCGCCGTGTAGTGACGGGTCTTGGCCGCGTGCAGCGTGGCGACCAGGCCGTCGAGGTCGGAGAGGGCGGCACGACCGGCGCCGCTCGTGGCGAGGAAATGGCGGATCCGCTCCTTGCCGCCGGACACGGCGAGCAGGCGACCGTACAGCGCGGGGTCCCAGTGCCAGTCGAGACCGGCCTCGAGGAAGGCCGCGTTGAACGCCACCCGGTGGCCGTCGCGCTCGGTGTCGGCGAGCGTGCCGTCGACGTCGAAGATCAGGGCGTGCAATGCCACTCGCGTTCTCCGGGATCAGGGCTCTCCACGGCGTCAGTTTGATGTGCGCGCGCGCCGAAGGGAAGGGCCGCGGTGAGGGCACACGGAGCTTGCGGCACGCGTGGGCCGTTCCGTGACGGACGGATCGCGGCCGCCGCACCTGCGGGTCGGACCGCACCGCGTTTTCCGGGTAGAATCCCCGATCGCCGGACCCGGCCTCGGGAGCCGGCGTTCTTTCTGCCCGTCGGCAGGAGGCCTGCGATGCGCATCGAAACCGAAGTCAAGCTCGACTTCAAGGACGTCCTGATCCGCCCCAAGCGCTCGACGCTGGGCACGCGGTCGGACGTCGACATCTCGCGCGAGTTCCGCTTCCGCCACGCCGGCGGCGAGTACGCGGGCATCCCGATCATCGCGGCGAACATGGATTCGACCGGCACCTTCGAGATGGCGAAGGCGCTCGACGCCTTCCGGATGTCGACCGCGCTGCACAAGCACTACGCGGTCGACGAATGCGTCGCGTTCTTCACGGGCCTCGCGCGGAAGAGCGCGGCGTTCTACTCGCTGGGCATCGCCAAGACCGACGAGGACAGGTTCCACCGCGTGATGGCGGGCGCCACCGTCGACGGCGAGCCGGCGATCCGCTACGTCTGCATCGACGTCGCCAACGGCTACACCGAGAGCTTCGTCCGCTTCGTCGCCAGGATCCGCGAGAAGTACCCGCAACTCGTCATCATGGCGGGCAACGTCGTCACCGGCGAAATGACCGAGGAGCTGATCCTCTCCGGCGCCGACATCGTCAAGGTCGGCATCGGTCCCGGCTCGGTGTGCACGACGCGCAAGATGACCGGCGTCGGCTATCCGCAGCTGTCGGCGATCCTCGAGTGCGCCGACGCCGCGCACGGGCTCGAGGGCCACATCTGCGCCGACGGCGGATGCGCGACGCCGGGCGACATCGCCAAGGCGTTCGGCGGCGGCGCCGACTTCGTGATGCTGGGCGGCATGTTCGCCGGCCACGACGAGTCGGGCGGCGACGTCGTCGAGCGCGACGGCCAGAAGTACCGCCGCTTCTACGGCATGAGCAGCAAGCCGGCGATGGAAAAGTACGCCGGCGGCGTCGCCGACTACCGCGCCGCCGAGGGCAAGGAAGTGCTGATACCGTACCGCGGACCGGTCGCCGCGACCGCGCAGGAGATCCTGGGCGGCGTGCGTTCGGCCTGCACCTACGTGGGTGCGCGCCGGCTGCGCGAGCTGTCGAAGCGGACCACGTTCATCCGCGTCTCGCAGCAGGCGAACGAGGTGTTCGGGAAGGGCTGAGCACCGGCGTGGCGCGCGGCAGCGGCCCGCCGCGGGGCCGGGTACGGCCGGGAACGCAGCGCGGCGGCCGCAAAAGCGGCGGGGTGGCATGGGCCGCGGCGTATAATCAGCGTTTCGGTCTCCTCTGCCGGACATGCAGCTTCTTTCGTTGCGCGGGCGTCACGCGCTCTCGGCGTTCCGCCTGGCCAAGCTCCTGGCCGCCCTCGACAGCGTCCGTCCGGGCCATGCGGTCGAACGCGTCGACGCCGTCTACTGGCACTTCGCCGAGGTCGAGCGCGAGCTGGACCCGCCCGAGCGCGCGACGCTCGAACGCATCCTCACCTACGGGCCGCACGACACGCGCGCGGGCGACGACGGCGTGCTGCTGCTGGTGGTGCCGCGTCCCGGCACGATCTCGCCGTGGTCGTCGAAGGCGACCGACATCGCGCGCAACTGCGGCCTCGCCGCCGTCCGCCGCATCGAGCGCGGCGTCGCGTACCGGGTGGCCTGCCGCGCCGGCGCGCCGCTCGCGGCGGAAGATCGCGCGGCGCTGCTGCCGCTCGTTCACGACCGGATGACCGAGGCTGTCGTCGACGACCTCGCCGGCGCCGAGCAGCTGTTTGCACACTTTCCGCCGCGGCCGCTCGCCACGGTTCCGCTGCTCGCCGAGGGTCGCGCCGCGCTGGTCGCAGCCAACACCGACCTCGGCCTGGCGCTGGCGCCCGACGAAATCGACTATCTCGACGCCGCGTTCCGCGCCGCCGGTCGCGACCCGACCGACGTCGAGCTGATGATGTTCGCGCAGGCCAATTCCGAGCATTGCCGGCACAAGATCTTCAACGCGCGCTGGATCATCGACGGCGTGCCGCAGCCGGACAGCCTGTTCGGCATGATCCGCCACACGCACGCGACGCACCCGCAGAAGACCGTGGTTGCCTACGCCGACAACGCTGCGGTGATCGAGGGCGACGTCCGCCGCGCGCTTCCATCCCGGCGTCGACGGGCGCTACGCGGCGCACGAGGGGCTGACGCACTACCTGATCAAGGTCGAGACGCACAACCACCCGACCGCGATCGCGCCGTTCCCGGGTGCGGCGACCGGCTCCGGCGGCGAGATCCGCGACGAGGGCGCGACCGGCAGCGGCGCGAAGCCCAAGGCGGGACTGACCGGGTTCACCGTGTCGCACCTGCGCGTGCCGGGGCTGGCGCAGCCGTGGGAGGCGCCGCTCGAGAAGCCGGAGCGCATCGCCACGCCGCTGTCGATCATGCTGGAAGGTCCGATCGGCGGCGCCGCGTTCAACAACGAGTTCGGCCGACCCAACCTCGCCGGCTATTTCCGCACCTTCGAGCAGACGGTCGCGGGCGCGGTGCGCGGCTTTCACAAGCCGATCATGATCGCCGGCGGCGTCGGCAACCTCGCGGCGGAGCATTCGTTCAAGGCGCCGCTCGAGCCCGGCGCGCTGCTGATCCAGCTGGGCGGCCCCGGCATGCTGATCGGGCTCGGCGGCGGCGCCGCGTCGTCGATGGCGACCGGCGCCAACGCCGCGGACCTCGACTTCGACTCGGTGCAGCGCGGCAACGCCGAAATCCAGCGCCGCGCGCAGGAAGTCATCGATCGCTGCTGGCAGCTCGGCGCCGACAATCCGATCGTGTCGGTGCACGACGTCGGCGCCGGCGGATTGTCGAACGCGCTGCCGGAACTGGTGCACGGCGGCGGGGTCGGCGGCACGTTCGACCTGCGCGCGGTGCCGTCCGAAGAGCCCGGCATGGCGCCGAAGGAGATCTGGTGCAACGAGGCGCAGGAGCGCTACGTGCTGGCGATCCGCGAGCGCGACCTCGCCCGCTTCGCGGCGATGTGCGAGCGCGAGCGCTGCCCGTTCGCCGTGGTCGGGCGCGCGACGGCCGAGTCGCGGCTGATCGTCGCCGATCCGAAGTTCGGCAACCGGCCGGTCGACATGGACCTCGACGTGCTGCTGGGCAAGCCGCCGAAGATGACGCGCGACGTCGTCCATGTGCCGCGCGCGCTGCCGGCGCTGGACCTGGCCGGCGTCGCCGTCCGCGACGCCGCGTACCGCGTGCTGCAGTTCCCCGCGGTCGCGGACAAGACCTTCCTGATCACCATCGGCGACCGCACCGTCGGCGGCCTCTGCGCGCGCGACCCGATGGTCGGGCCGTGGCAGGTGCCGGTGGCCGACTGCGCGATGACGCTGGTCGACTTCGAAGGCCATTCGGGCGAGGCGATGGCGATCGGCGAGCGGCCGCCGCTGGCGCTGATCGACGCGCCGGCGTCGGGCCGGATGGCGGTGGGCGAGGCGCTGACGAACCTCGCGGCCGCCGGCGACGTCACGCTCGCGCACGTGAAGCTCTCGGCGAACTGGATGGCGCCCGCCGGCTACCCGGGCGAGGACGCGGCGCTGTTCGACACCGTCCGCGCGGTCGCACTGGAACTCTGTCCCGCGCTCGGCGTCGCGATCCCGGTCGGCAAGGACTCGATGTCGATGCAGACGCGCTGGCGCGACGGCGCAGGCGAGCACGCGGTGACGTCGCCGGTCTCGCTGATCATCTCCGCGTTCGTCCACGTGCCCGACGTCCGCCACGCGCTCACGCCGCTGCTGCGGCTCGACCGGGGACCCACGCGGCTGCTGTGGATCGACCTGTCCGCCGGGCGGCTGCGGCTGGGCGCTTCTGCGCTGGCGCAGGTCTACGGCCAGCTCGGCAACGACGCGCCCGACGTCGACGACCCGGCGCGGCTGGCGGCCTTCATGGCGGCCGTGCGCGAACTCGCGCTCGACCGCACGCTGATCGCGTATCACGATCTCGGGGACGGGGGACTGTTCGCCACACTCGCGGAAATGGCGTTCGCCGCGCGCTGCGGCCTGGATGTCGAACTGCCCGGCGCTGCCGCGCCGCTGGCCGCGCTGTTCGCCGAGGAGCTGGGCGCCGTCGTCCAGGTGACGACGGCCGTCGCGGCGCGGGTCGCGGCAGCCTTTGCGGCGACCGGCGCCTCCGTGCACGATCTCGGCACGCCGGTCGCGGGTGAGCAGGTCCGCATCCGGCAGCGCGGCGCGACCGTCCTCGACGAGACGCGCGTCGATCTGCATCGCGCCTGGTCGGCCACGACCCACGCGCTGCAGCGTCTGCGCGACCACCCGGACTGCGCCGACGAGGAATACGCGCGGATCGACGACCGCGCCGACCCGGGCCTCGCGCCGCGGCTCACGTTCGACTCCGACGACGACGTCGCCGCCCCGTTCGTCGCAACCGGCGCGCGGCCGCGCGTGGCGATCCTGCGCGAGCAGGGCGTCAACGGGCAGGTCGAGATGGCGGCGGCGTTCACGCGCGCCGGTTTCGACGCGTACGACGTGCACATGAGCGACCTGATCGTCGGCCGCCGGACGCTGGCCGACTTCGCCGGCTTCGTCGCCTGCGGCGGGTTCTCCTACGGCGACGTGCTGGGCGCCGGCGAAGGCTGGGCCAAGTCGATCCTGTACAACGCCCGCGCCCGCGACGACTTCGCGGCGTTTCTCGCACGCGGCGACGTGTTCGCGCTGGGGGTGTGCAACGGCTGCCAGATGATGAGCAATCTGCGCGAGCTCGTGCCCGGCGCCGCGCTGTGGCCGCACTTCGTCCGCAACCGCTCCGAGCAGTTCGAGGCCCGGCTCACGCTGGTCGAGGTGCAGCGGTCGCCGAGCCTGTTCTTCGCCGGCATGGCCGGCAGCCGCATCCCGGTCGCGACGGCCCACGGCGAGGGGCTGACCGAGTTCCGCGACGCCGCGCACCTCGCCGCCGTCGCGCCGCTGGTGGCACTGCGCTTCGTCGACGACCGCGGCGCGCCGACCGAGCGCTACCCGTACAATCCGAACGGGTCGCCGCAGGGCATCACGGGGCTCACGACGCCGGACGGGCGCTTCACCATCCTGATGCCGCATCCCGAACGCGTGTTCCGCAGCGTCCAGATGTCCTGGCGGCCCGATGGCTGGGGCGAGGCGTCCCCGTGGCTGCGGATGTTCCGCAACGCGCGGCGCTGGCTGGGCTGACCCGCGGCCGACCGGGCGCCGGGTGACGGGACTCGCATCGACCGACCAACGACGACGAGGCAAGCGATGACCGAACTGACCGTGTATACGATCGACGGCCTGACGCCGATCGTCGACCCCAGCGCGTACGTCCATCCGACCGCCGTGCTTATCGGCGACGTCGTGGTCGGCGCGGGCTGCTACGTGGGTCCGTGCGCCAGCCTGCGCGGCGACTTCGGCCGCATCGAGATCCGCGCCGGCGCCAATATCCAGGACAACTGCATCCTGCACGCGTATCCCAGCGTCGATACCGTCGTCGAGGAGGAGGGCCACATCGGGCACGGGGCGATCCTCCACGGCTGCCGGGTCCAGCATAACGGCCTGGTCGGCATGAACGCCGTGGTCAACGACAACGCGGTGGTCGGCGAGTCGGCGATCGTCGCGGCCATGGCGTTCGTCAAGGCGGGCATGGTCGTGCCGCCACGTTCCCTGGCAGCGGGCGTCCCGGCGAAGATCGTGCGCGCGCTCACCGACGCCGAGCTTGCGTGGAAGGTCGAAGGCACGCAGACCTACCAGGAGCTCACCCGTCGCTGCCTCGCCACGATGCATGCCGTCAAGCCGCTGGCGGCGGCGGAACCGGGACGCAAGCGGCTGGAGCTGCCCGAATTGCTGCCGCTGTCGACGCTCAAGGCGCGGTCGGGCTGACCCGCGCCGAGCGGCGGCCCTACTTCCTCGCGGCGATCGGCCCGGCCCCGCGCCGCCGGGTGGCCGTGCGCTTCCTGGGCGTTGCCTTCGCGGCGGCCTTCGCGCGCTTCGCAGTCGCGGCGGTCGTGGCGGACTTCGCCGTCGTAGCAGACTTCGCGGTCGTGGCGACCTTCGCGTGCGTGGCGACCTTCGCGTGCGTGGCGCGCTTCGACGAACCGGCGCCCCTGGCACGAGTGGCCAGCGCGGCAAGCGCGAGCTTGCGGACCCGGCGGATGTCGGCGTCGGAGAACGGACCGTTGACGCCCGAAATCGCCGCCAGCTTCATGCCGTGCTTGCGGCCGAGCCGGTAGATCTCGCGCACCTTCTCCCACTCGATGTTGCGGCCGACGGTGAAGTTCTCGAACCGCCCTTCGAGCGCGAGGACGATGGTTTCGGCGAGACAGGCGTAGGCGACGTTCTTCGGCAGGCCGATGTTCTTCATCGATACCTTGCCTGGCAGCAGGATCTCGCCGGATTCGATCACCAGCACGTCCGGGCGCTTGGCGACTTCCTCGGGGGGCAGGTCGAGCGGACGCGCGACGTCGGTGATCACGCACCCTGGCTTCACCTTCATGATGTCGAGGATCTTCTTGCCGGCGCCTGACGTCGCGGTGACGATCATGTCCATGCCGGCGATGTCCTTGTCGGCCCGCGACGAGAGGAACAGCTTCGCGTCCGGCGTCTCCTTCAGGATCGACCCCTTGATCGACAGCAGCTTGGCGGTTTCCGGAGAGACCAGGTAGACCTCCTCGGCGACCATCGCCAGCAGGCGCGCGCAGACCGAGCCGATGGCGCCGGTGGCGCCCACGACCATCGCCTTGAACTTGACCTTCTCCCCGTGCTTCGGCGCAGGCACGAGGCCCAGACGCAGCACGGCGTCGTGCGCCGCCCACAGCGCGCCGGACGCGCTGTAGCTGTTGCCCGTGGTGATCGGAAGCGGCGCCCGCCTTGCCACGGTGAGGCCGGCATCGCCGACCACCTTGGTGAAGGCGCCGAGGCCCATGATCTGCGCGCCGAGCCGCTTCGCCATCCGCGCGGCGTCCAGCAGGCGGCGGTAGGTGAACTCGGGACTGTGGCTCATGATCTCCTTGGGCGTCCCGCCCACCGAGATCAGCCAGCCCTCGGTCTCGACGCCGGTCGGCGACTTGATGCCCGTGACCTTGGCGTAGACGAAGGGCGGCGCGTAGGCCATGGCCTTCTCCAGCGTGTCCATGAATACCGGCGGCGACACCTGGGAGAGCAACTCGATCGGCTTGATGTTCTTGAAATACTCCTGCGACAGCGGATGGATGACGAAGGCGAAGCGGTTGACCCGCTTGAACCCGTTCGGATAGATGATGCGCGGCTCGAGCTGGAGATCGGTGATGATCTCGAGGTAGTCGTCCTCGAGGATGTCGTCGGGCGCCTTTTCCGTCGCGGCGATGATCATGGCGTCGAGGAGGCTCGGACCCAGCACGTGGTCGAACAGCATCGGCGACCCGTCGATGACCAGGTGGACGCCGTTGTCCCGGAAATGCGCGATCCGCCGATCGTTCACCGTCGACGTGATGATGGTCTTGCCCGCGAGTTCTTCCGCGCCGAACGCGTCCAGCTCGTGGACCGGCGCGACGATCACGGTGGCGTCCTGGATCGCCTTGCGCAGCATGAACCTGGTCCACTCCCGGACCGGGGCCGACGCCATCAGGGCGTCCGGTGTCCAGTCGAGCACGTAGTGCGCCCCGCTGGTGTAGAGCTCGAGCGTGTCCAGCGACGTCAGCAGCTTGGGCACGCCGAGCTGCAGCAGCGGATCGGCGAACTGGAGGTTCTGCGTGTACTCCGCCATGGACTGCGCCAGCTTGTAGTTCGTCCTGCCGGAGAAGAACAGGACCTTGGCGTTGTTGAAATAGTCGCCCAGCTTGCTCTGGACGTGCCGCAGCGCCCATTCCTGCAGGATGTCGCCCAGGCGTCCGCCGGTGGTGACCGGAACGCGCGTCACCGCGCCCTTCATCCGCGCGCTGTCCTTCTCGACGTAGCGCTTCGACCCGACGGTGTAGCTGTCCTTCACCACGCCCAGTCCGATGGCGTCGGCGTGCTGCTGCCAGTGCTTCAGCAGCTTGACCGCCCTGGCGGTGCTGCCGTTCGTGCCCAGGCGCCGGACGCTGAAACGATGCCCCATGAACCGGGTGCCGAACTCGAAATCCTGGTCGCCCGTGCCCAGGCTGATTCCGACCACTGTCTTCATCGCTTCCCTCCTGCCGGATCGCCGCGGATTCGCGACGGCGTCGGGGCAAGGCGCAGAATCCCTTCCATCGCCGCAGGCACCGGACGCTCTCCCGAAATTGTACGGCGATACCCGGCAACGGATGTCCCGGGAATCCGGCGTCGATTTGATCTGCGTCCAAGAACCCGCTCGCGGCAGACTGGTCGGAGGTCGCGGATTGATGCAATCTGACAACCTGGAAGACAACGATGCGAGCGGAAAGATGATCGAGATGCCGGCCGTGGTGGGCGACGTGGTGCGGTCCGTCGGTTTGTCGACGGCGATGCGGGCGGCGGGGGTCGTGACGGGGCTGTTACCGATTCCGCAGCCGATGCTGCTGGTCGGTCCGGGATCGAGCCGGCGGCTCGGCGAGGCGCTGTGCGGCTTCGGCCACCGGAAGATCCTGATCGTCACCGACCGCACGGTCGCGGAAATGGGGCTGCCGGACGCGCTGACCGATGCGCTGTCGGCGGGCGGCACTGCGTACGTCGTGTTCGACGCGATCACGCCGGACGCGCCGATTCCGCTGATCGAGAAGGGCATCGCGTTCTACCGGAAGCAGGGCTGCGACGCCATCGTGGCCTTCGGCGGCGGCTCGCCGATGGACGCGGCGAAGGCAATCGCGCTCGCGGTCGCCAACAACAAGCATCCCCGGCAGCTGGCGGGCTACTTCAAGGGACTGCGCTCACCGGTGCCGATCTACGCCGTGCCGACGACGGCGGGCACGGGTTCCGAGGTGACGGTGGCCGCGGTGGTATCGGACCCGAAGACGCGCAGGAAGCTCGTGATCGCCGACACGCGCCTCGTGCCGCAGATGGCCGCGCTCGACCCGTCGCTGATGACCGGGCTGCCGCCTGCCGTGACCGCGGCCACGGGCATGGACGCGCTGACCCACGCCGTCGAGGCGTTCGTCGGACACTGGGCGACGGCCTACACCGACCGCATGGCGCTGGCCGCCGTGGGCATGATCTACGACAACCTGCGCATCGCCTACCGGAAGGGCAAGGATCTCGACGCGCGCGAGAAGATGGCGCTCGCGGCCACCTACGCCGGGCTCGCGTTCACCCGGGCGAACGTCGGCTACGCACACGCCATCGCCCACCAGCTGGGCGGCAGGTACCACACCCCCCACGGTCTCGCGAACGCGATCATGCTCCCGCACGTGCTCAGGTTCCTCAGCCCCGCGATCACGAAGAAGCTGGCGGTGCTGGCGGTGCGCGCCAAGGTGGGCGACGAGGGGGAGCGGGCGAGCGTGCTGGCGAAGAAGTTCCTGGACTCGGTCGAGGCGCTGAACCGCGACCTCGGCATTCCCCGCCATCTGGACGCGCTGCGCGAGGCGGACATTCCCGAACTGGCCAAGGCGGCGTGCTGGGAAGCCGACACCAACTACCCGGTGCCGCGCTACATGTCGCCGGCGACCTGCGAGGGCCTGCTCCGCCAGGTGCTGCCCCCGGCCGGGCCCGCGGCGGCCAAGTCCGCGCCGGCGGCGCGCCGGAAGCGCCCGCCGGCGCGCGCCGCCAGGCGATAGCGCGTTCGTCCGCGGTCAGGGGGCGCGGTCGTCGCGCCGGCGCGGTTCCCCGGCGCCGGCGACGGCGCTCAGCGCGCGGCCGGAACGACGTCGAGCAGGTGGTAGGGCAGCGGCAGGTAGGGGTTGACCGCGAAGCCGCGCACGCGCGGTGCGAGCAGCGTCACGTCGTCGGCGGAAGGCAGGATTCGCGCCGGCGCATGGGCGTCGAGCAGCGCCGTCAGCGCGGCGAACACGGGTGTCCGCTCGGGGCCTGCCGGCATCACCCGCAGCCGCTCGTAGGTCCGGTCGAAGTCGTCGTTCTTGTAGCATGAGAAGTTGACGGTGCCGATGTTCGGGCTGTGGAAATTGGCCATCGCGCTGGTGCCGTCCGGCGCGCCGCCGCCGAAGCTCATCGTCGTCAGCTGGAACTGGCAGGTGGACAGCCGCTTCAGCCGGTCGCCGCCGGGCATCGAGTCGAAGCTGACCCGGATCGATATCGCATCGAGGCTGCGCTTCATGAATTCGGCCAGCCGTCGTGACTCGGTCGACGTGCCGTTGATCATCCGCAGCTCGAGCGGGCTGCCGTCCGGGCGGCGCCGCCAGCCGTCGGCGCCCCGCGCGTAACCGATACGGTCGAGCAGCGCGTTGGCGGTTGCCGGGTTGAACGCGTTCGGATTCCGGTACGCGGGATCGAAGCCGACGGTGTCGGGGCCGATGATGTGCTGGCGCACGGTGCCGATACCCTGGTCGAAGGTGCGCAGCCACGCGGCGTCGTCGATGGCCATCGCGATCGCGCGGCGCAGCGCGACCTGCGCCGGCGCGAAGCCGCCGACCAGTGGGTCGCGCATGTTGAACTGCAGCAGGTACATGCCCTGGTCCGGCGCGCGCTCGGCGCGGATTCCGGCGTCGCGCAGCGGCGCCTTCAGCGTCGTGCCGTCGAACACCAGTGCGGCGCGCGCATACGCGATCACGTCGATCTCGCCTCGGGTCAGCGCGAGCACCGCGGTCGAAGGCTCGGGAATGCGCAGCATTTCCACGCGGTCGGCGAGCGGTACCTGGCGGCTGCGCATGAGCGTCGCCAGTGGCGTGTCGGCGCCCGCGTTGGGCGCGAAGAACTCCCACGGCAGTGGCCGGAAATTCGGGTTGCGGACGACGTCGAGCCGGGTGCCCGGCTGGAAGCGCGCGACCTGGTAGGGCCCGCTGCCGATCGCCTTGCGGGAGAATTCGGCGCCCTCGGCCTCCACGACCTCGCGCGGCACCGCGGAGAGTCCGCCGTAGGCCAGCTGATAGATGAACGTCGGGTCCGGCCGCGTCAGCCGGATCTCCAGCGTGTAGCGGTCGGCCGCACGCAGGCCCGCGACCGGTTGCGCATAGTCGAAGGGCTTCGTCTCGCGCCGCGCCCGGCCCACGGCGTCGTCCATGCCCTCGATCAGGCCTTCGAGCGCCGACCAGCTCATCGACGAATGCGCCGGGTCGGCGACCCGCTTCCAGCTGTAGACGAAATCCTCGGCGACGAGCTCGCGCGGCTTGCCGCCGAACGCCGGATGCGGCGCGAACAGCAGCCCCGGACGCAGCTTCAGCGTGTAGGTGCGGCGGTCCGCCGACAGCTGCGGCAACGCGGCCGCGGCGTACGGGATCAGCCGCACCGGACGCGAGCCGTAGTCGTACGTCAGCAGCTGATGGTAGAGCGGCGCGATCGAGTTGACGGTGCCGAGCTCCGGCGCGCGCGCCGGGTCGAGCGTCTCGACCTCGCCCAGCATCTGGACGCGCAGCACCGTGCCGCCTGCCGGGGACTGCGCCTGCGCAGAGGCGACGACCGGCGGGGTTGTCGGTGCGTGGGAGAGTGCGATCAGCGACGCCGCGAGCGCCGCCGCGCGCCAGGCGGCGCCCGGAGCGCCGTTCGCGCGGTGGGCGCCGCGGAGCTTGGGCCCGTACCCGTCGGCGTTGCCGGTCGCCACGTCAGAAACCGCCAGCCTGGCCGTCGCGGCGCGGGTCGGACGCCGCGACGTAGCCATCCTCGCCCCGGACGATGAACTGCCCGGCCCCGAAGTCCATGTACGAATCCTCGACCGATTTCAGCTGGTGCCCCAGCGCCGCGAGCCCGGCGCGCAAATCCGCGGACGCCGTCGGCTCCAGATCGATCGACCGCCCCGAGTTGACTTTCCATCGCGGCGCGTCGAGCGCGGCCTGCGGATTCATCCCGTAGGCGACCATCCGCACCAGCGTCTGCACGTGGCCGGGCGGCTGGATCGGGCCGCCCATCACGCCGAAGGCCGCGAGCGGGGCGCCGCCCGCGGTGAGGAAGCCGGGGATGATGGTGTGGAACGGACGCTTGCCGCCGGCGATCTCGTTCGGGTGACCCCGTTCGAGCGAGAAGCCCGCGCCGCGGTTCTGCAGGCTGATGCCGGTGCCCGGCACGACGACGCCCGAGCCGAAGCCCATGTAGTTCGACTGGATCAGCGACACCATCATCCCGCGCGAGTCGGCCGCGGCGAGGTAGACGGTGCCGCCCTTCGGCGGCTCGCCCGGGCCGAAGTCCTGCGCCCGGGCAGGGTCGATGCGGCGCGCCCGGGCCGCAGATACGCGGGGTCGAGCAACGCCTCCGCCGCGATTTCCATCGACGCGGGGTCGGCGACGTAGCGGTTCGTGTCGGCGAAGGCGAGCTTCATCGCCTCGATCTGCAGGTGCTGGCTCGCCGCCGAATCCGGGGCCAGCGCCGCGAGGTCGAAGTGCGCCAGGATCCCGAGCGCCATCTGCGCGGCGATGCCCTGGCCGTTGGGCGGCATCTCGTGCACGCGCACGCCGTTCCAGTCGAGCCCCAGCGGCGCGACCCAGTCGACGGTGTGTGCGGCGAAGTCGTCGCGTGTGTGCAGCGCGCCGTGGGCGCGCGCATGGTCGATCATCGCGACCGCGAGCGCGCCGCGATAGAACGCGTGACCATGGGTCTCGCCGATCGCCTCCAGCGTCGCCGCCAGCGGCTTGCAGGCGAAGGTCTCGCCGGGCTTCGGCGCGCGTCCGCGCGGCAGGAAGTGCTCGGCGAAGCCCAGGTCGTGCGGCAGCACGGCGGCGGCGCGCGCCCACTGCGCGGCAACCGTCGGCGAGACCGGAAAGCCGTCGCGGGCGTGGCGGATCGCGGGCTCGAACAGGTCGGCGAAGGGCAGCGCGCCGAAACGCTGCGACAACGCGGCCCAGCCCGAGACCGCGCCGGGGATCGTCACCGGCTCCCAGCCGCGATGCGGAACGTGCGCCTGCCCGGCGTAACGCGCCGGCGTCAAAGCGGCCGGCGCGCGGCCCGACGCGTTGAGACCGGACAGCTCGCGGCCATCCCAGACGATGGCGAAGAGATCGCTGCCGACGCCGTTGCTGACTGGCTCGACGACGGTCAGCGCGATCGCGGTCGCGAGCGCCGCGTCGACGGCGTTCCCGCCACAGTGCAGCATCGCGAGCCCTGCCTGCACTGCCAGCGGCTGCGAGGTCGCGACGGCGTTGCGCGCGAGGACCGGCTGGCGCCGGGAGGGGTAGGGCTGCGCCCAGTCGAATCGGATCACGGGGGGACCGCCGTCATTCTTCCTGGAACGCTTCCTCGCGCTTCTTCCGGATCGACGGCGCGATGATGACGAGCAGCAGGACCGCGGCGATCGACAGCATCACCGCCGAGATGGGCCGCGTGAAGAATACCGTCGGGTCGCCGCGGGATAGCAGCAGCGCGCGGCGCAGGTTCTCCTCCATCATCGGCCCGAGCACGAAGCCAAGCAGCAGCGGGGCCGGCTCGCACTCCAGCTTCACGAAGACCCAGCCGATGAACCCGAACACGACCGTCATCATCACGTCGAAGATGTTGTTCTGCAGGCTGTAGACGCCGATGCAGCAGAACAGAAGGATCGCGGGGTAGAGGAGCCGGTACGGCACCGACAGCAGCTTGATCCAGATGCCGATCAGCGGCAGGTTCAGCACGACCAGCATCAGGTTGCCGATCCACATGCTCGCGATCAGCCCCCAGAACAGCTGCGGGTTCGAGGTCATCACCTGCGGGCCAGGCTGGATCGAGTGGATCGTCATCGCGCCGACCATCAGCGCCATCACCGCGTTGGGCGGGATGCCGAGCGTCAGCAGCGGGATGAACGACGTCTGTGCACCGGCGTTGTTCGCGCTCTCGGGGCCGGCGACGCCCTCGATCGCGCCCTTGCCGAACCGGGACGGGTCCTTGGCGATCTTCTTCTCGACCGTGTACGAGGCGAATGCGCCGAGCAGCGCGCCGCCGCCGGGCAGGATGCCCAGCGCAGAGCCGATGCCGGTGCCGCGCAGGATGGCCGGCAGCGCCGACTTGAAGTCCCGCCACGACAGCATCAGGTTCGAGACCTTGTCGGTGAACACCTCGCGCTTCTCGGTGTGTTCCAGGTTGACGATGATCTCGGCGAAGCCGAACAGGCCCATCGCGACGACGACGAAGCCGATGCCGTCGGTGAGCTCGGGCAGGCCGAACGGAGAAGCGCGCCATGCCCGAGTTGACGTCGGTGCCGACGATGCCGAGCAGCAGGCCCAGCACGATCATCGCGATCGCCTTGACCAGCGAGCCGCTCGCCAGCACGACTGCGGCGATCAGCCCCAGCACCATCAGCGAGAAGTACTCGGCAGGCCCGAACTTCAGCGCCACCTCGGCGAGCGGCGGCGCGAATGCGGCGACGACCAGCGTGGCAAAGGTGCCGGCGATGAACGAGCCGATCGCGGCGACCGCCAGCGCGGTCCCGGCGCGCCCCTGGCGCGCCATCTGGTAGCCGTCGAGGCAGGTGACCACGCTCGACGCCTCCCCGGGCAGGTTGACGAGGATCGCGGTCGTCGAGCCGCCGTACTGGGCGCCGTAGTAGATGCCCGCCAGCATGATCAGCGCCGAGACGGGCGGCAGCGCGTAGGTGATCGGCAGCAGCATCGCGATGGTCGGGACCGGCCCGATCCCCGGCAGCACGCCGATCAGCGTGCCGAGCAGCACGCCGGCGAAGCAGTACAGCAGGTTCTGGATGCGTCAGCGCGACCCCGAAACCGATCGCGAGGTTCGCGAACAGGTCCATCGGCTCAGCGTCCCGTCAGGAACGGCGGCCACACCGGCAGCTGCACGCCGAGGCCCCAGATGAACGCGGCGACGGTGAGCGCGGCCAGCACGACGCTGCTGACCAGCGCTTCCTTCCAGCGGTACTCGTGGTCGGCGGTACTCGAGATCACGATCAGCAGCATCGTCGCCGCGACGACGCCGAGGCGGGTGGCGGTCAAGTCCGAAGACGAGCACGCTCGCCAGCACGATGACGAGCGGCTTGACGTTGCGCATCGCCAGCGGCGCGCCGGTGAGCTTGAGCGCGCGCAGCGCGAGGATCAGGCCCATGCCGATGAGCAGCATGCCCAGCACGCGCGGGAAGTATCCGGGGCCCATCCGCGCCGCGGTGCCGAGCGGGTACCCGGCGCCGAGCGTGACAGCGGCGGTGCCGAAGACGATGAACAGCACCCCGGCCCAGAAGTCCTTCGGATGGCGGATCCAGTGCATGCGTTGCTCCCCGCGGCGCCGTTGTTTCGTGGACGTCACCGCGGCATGTCCGGCGACGCGCGGCGTAGGATAGCATCCGCGCCGCGGAGCCAACAAAGAAAAAGGGCAGGCGCGAGGCCTGCCCTTTGCGCGTCCGTGCGATGCGTCGGCGAATTACAGGCCGTTCTTCGCGCGCAGGTCCTTGAAGTAAGCCTCGAGCTGCGCGCTCTGCATGCGCTGCGCGAGCTGCGGCTTGACCTCGTCGAAACCCGGCACCTTCGCGTCGCGGATGTCGTCGACCTGGATCACGTGCCAGCCGAACTGCGTCTGCACCGGCTGCGTCGTGAACTTGCCCTTGGGCAGCTTGACCATCGCGTCCGAGAACGGCTTGACGAAGTTGCCCGGCGCGTTCCAGTCGAGATCGCCACCGTTCGCCTTGGAGCCCGGATCCTTCGAGCGATCGGCGAGCTTCTCGAACTTGTCGCCCTTCTGCAGCGCGACGATGATCTCCTTGCCCTCGTCTTCCTTCTCGACCAGGATGTGGCGAACCTTGTACTCCTTGTCGCCGATCTGGGACTTGATCTTGTCGTACTCGGCCTTGAGCTGGGCGTCGGGGATCGGATGATCCTTCATCCACTCGGCGACGTAGGCCCGGACCAGCACCGTCTGTCCCATCAGTTCCACCTGGTTCTTGACTTCGGGCTGCTTGTCGACGCCCTTCTTCTTCGCTTCGCGCAGCAGCAGCTCGCGGGTGTTGAGCTCCTCGCGGATCGCGTTGCGCAGTTCCGGGGTGTCGGGCTGGCCCTGGGCCAGGCGGTCCTTCAGCATCGTGTCGAAGTACGCCTTCGGGTAGAGCTCCTTGCCGGAGGCGGCCGGTGCCGCGGCCGGGGCGCCGGCCTTGGCGGGCGCTGCCGCCTTGGCCGGGGCCGCAGGCTGCTGCGCCACGGCGGGGGCCATGCCCGCCGCCGCGACGAGCGCGGCGAGGACGGCGAGGGTGAAGTTGCGGTGTTTCATGGGTCGTTTCCTTTGCGGTTGGTTTCAGGAAGGGAATTCTTCCGGCGTCAGCGCCTTGATCGACAGCGCGTGAATCGGATGGGGGACGAGGTCGGCGACCTCGCGCAACACCCGCTGGTGTCGCGCGAGGCGCGGCAGCCCGGAGAAGGAGTGGGACACGACAAGCAGCGAAAAGTGCCCGCCGCCCCCGGCCGCGCCCGCGTGGCCCGCGTGCGCGGCGCTGTCGTCGTCGATCTCGAGCACGGTCGGGGCGAGCCCGGCCAGGCGTGCGCGGAGCAGGGCGGGGACGTCCGTCATCGGGCGTCCTCCGGCATGTGGCGGGCCAGCCACAGGCCCTGGGCGAGCGCGAACGCCAGGAACAGCCCGATCCCGCCCCAGACCTTGAAATTCACCCAGGTGTCGAGGGTGTAGTGGAACGCGACGTACCAGTTGGCGACGGCCATCGCGGCCAGGAAGCCGACCCAGGACCACGTCAGGCGGTTCCAGACGGCGGCCGGCAGGTCGATGCCCTGCATCAGGTGGGCGATCAGGTTGCGGCCGAAGCCCAGCTTGCCCACCGCGAGAATCGAGGCGAAGAGCGCGTACAGGACCGTCGGCTTCCACTTGATGAAGGTTTCGTCGTGCAGCAGCAGCGTCGCGCCGCCGAAAACGACGATGATCGCCAGCGAGATCCAGTGCACGGGCGCGATCCGCCGCCGCCGGAAGCGAAACCACGCGATCTGCGCGACCGACGCGGCGATGGCCACGGCGGTGGCGACGTAGATCCCCGCCCACTTGAAGGCGACGAAGAAGACGATGAGCGGCAGGTAGTCGGCGAGCAACTGCATAACCGCCCATTATACCCTGCCTGGAGCGGCCCCGCCCGTATCGACCGGTCCCGCGGCCCCCACGCAGCCCGGACAGCCGCGCCCAGTCGAATGCCGGCCCCGGGTCCGTCTTGCGGCCGGGGGCGACGTCGGCGTGGCCGGCCAGTTCGGCGAGGTCGGGGTAGCGGCGGGCCAGCGCCTTCGCCAGCGACGCGAGCCGCCGGTACTGCGCGGCGGTGTAGGGCGTGTCGTCGGCGCCTTCGAGCTCGACGCCGATCGAGAAATCGTTGCAGCCGCCGCGACCGCGCCAGGACGAGACCCCCGCATGCCACGCGCGGTCCTGGCAGCCGACGAACTGGATCAGTTCACCGGCCCGGCGAATGCAGAAATGCGCCGAAACGCGCAGGCCCGCGATGGTCGCGTAATAGGGATGTGCGGCGGCGTCGAGGCGGTTGGTGAAGAGGTCGACGATGCCGTCGCCCCCGAACGAGCCCGGCGGCAGCGAGATGCCGTGGACGACGATCAGCGACAGTCGCCGTCCCGTTCGGGCGCGCATCGTGGTTCGGCGACGGAATCCAGCGCGCCGGGTGTGCGCGACCGCCGCCGTCGATGGCGAGGCGGCGGGTGCGGCGCGCCGACTTCGCCGTCATTTGATGCCCAGCCGCTCCATCCGGTAACGCATGGCGCGAAAGGTGATGCCGAGGAGCTTCGCCGCGGCGGTGCGGTTGAAGCGCGTCTTCTCGAGCGCCTCGTTGATGGCCGCGCGCTCGACGCGGTCGAGATAATCCTGCAGCGGCCACTTCTCGCCCGACGGCATCGCCGGGTCGCGCTCGTCGGCGACGGGGGTCAGGTGCAGGTCCTCGGCGGAGATCTGCTGCGGGATCGGCGGCGAGCGACAGGCCGCGCTCGAGGATGTTCTCGAGCTCGCGCACGTTGCCGGGAAAGGGGTAGCGCTCGAGCGCCGCGACCGCGTCCGCTTCCAGCCGCGACGGCTCGCCGCGGGCGAGGCGCGCGAGGATCGTGTTCGCGATCGAGGGAATGTCCTCGCGCATCTCGCGCAGCGGCGGCATTGCGAGTTCGATGACGTGCAGGCGGTAGAACAGGTCCTGGCGGAAATCGCCGGACTCGACCAGCGCCGGCAGGTTCTTGTGCGTGGCGCTGATCAGGCGCACGTCGACCGGCTCCTCCTGCGTCGCGCCGACCTTGCGCACCTTCTTTTCCTGGATCGAGCGCAGCAGCTTGACCTGCATCGCCAGCGGCAGGTCCGCGACTTCGTCGAGGAACAGCGTCCCGCCGTTCGCCGCCTGGAAGAAGCCGTCACGATCGCTTTCCGCGCCGGTGAACGACCCCTTCTTGTAGCCGAAGAACTCGCTCTCCATCAGGTTCTCGGGGATCGCGCCGCAGTTCACCGCGATGAACGGCTGCTCGGCGCGGGGGCCGCCGTTGTGGATCATCCGCGCGGCGAGCTCCTTGCCGCTGCCCGATTCGCCGTTGACGAATACCGGCGCCTGGCTCCTGGCCAGCCGCTCGATCATCGAGCGCACCTGCTGCATCGCCGGCGACTCGCCGAGCAGCTGGTAGGCGGACGCCGGCTTCGCCTTGTCCGGAACCTTGAGCGCCTGCTTCACCAGCGCGCGCAGCTGCTCCAGCGCGACCGGCTTCGCGAGGTAGTCGAAGGCGCCGGCCTTCAGCGCCGCCACCGCGTTCTCGGCGCTGCCGAACGCGGTGATGACCGCCACCGGGACGTCGAGCCCCTTCTGGTTGATGTGCTCGACCACGCGCAGCCCCTCGCCGTCCGGCAGCCGCATGTCGGTGAGGCACAGGTCGAACGGTTGCGCGTCGAGCAGGCGGATCGCCTCGCCCACGGTTTCGGCGCGGGTGGTATCGAGCCCCATCCGCGACAGCGTCAGCTCGAGCAGCTCGAGCAGGTCGGGCTCGTCGTCGATGACGAGAACTTTGGGTTGGCCACGGATTCTGCGGGACATGAGGTGCCTCGTCGGGGTGTTCACGCGATCGGGTTGACCGCGCGTTTGATCGTCATCCGGAAATGCGCGCCCGGCGCCTTGGGCAGGAGCTCGAGGGCCGCGCCGTTGGCGTCGGCGAGCTCGCGCGCGATGTACAGGCCCAGGCCCGTGCCGCCGGGCCGGGTCGTGAAGAATGGCTCGAAGATCTGGCCGCGCAGTTCGGCCGGGATGCCCTGGCCGTCGTCGCCGAGCTCGCAGATCACCGCGTCGCCCATGTAGCCGGGGCGGCTGGAAATGCGGATGCTGCCTTCCTTCTTCTGGCAGTGCTGCCAGGCGTTGCGCACGAGATTCCACACGATCTGGTTCAGGTGCCCGCGGTCGAAGATGATCGTGAGGTCGACCGGAATGCTCATCAGCACGCCGCCGGGGGGGATGTTCTCCGCCGCGACGATCTCGTCGACGAGCGCCTGCATGAATTCGGCGAACGGGATCATCTCGGGCTGCTGCCGGTCGCGGCGGTTGAGCTGCAGCACCTCGCCGACGATCCGGTCGATGCGCTTCGCGTTGTTGCGGATCATGTTGAGCAGCCGCTGGCCTTCCGGCGCGACCGCGCCATCCTCCTCGAGCAGCTGCGCCGCCTGGTTGATCGCCGACAGCGGATTGCGGACTTCGTGCGCGATCGACGCCGTCAGCCGGCCCATCGCCGCCAGCTTCATCTGCTGCGCCTCGCTCTGCGCCCGGCCAAGGTCCTCGAGGTAGATCAGCGTGCCGCCGTTGAGGCCCGAGCCGATGCGCACCAGCCGCACGCGCAGCAGGCGCTGGGTCGCGTCGACCTTGAACGGCGGCAGCTGCTCGGAATAGTCCTCCTGCCAGCGGCGCCAGTAGTCGTGCAGCGTCGAGCTGAACTCGGCCAGCCGCATGCCGCCGCGCATGCGGCCGAAGCCGCCGAGCAGCCGCGTCACCTGCGCGTTGTGACCGCGAACGACACCGTTGAGGTCGACGACCAGCACGCCGTCCTGCATGTCCTGGATGATGAGCCGATTGACCTGCTCCAGGTTCGCGACGTCGATGCCGCGCTGGGCCGCGAGGTCCTCCGACGCCTTGGTGTAGCGGCCCAGCGCCACGGCGATGCCGACCGTCGCGAAGTAGCCCAGCCCGATGACGCCCGTCTGGAACGTCTGCGTCGCGCCCGCCCGACTCTCGAACAGGTGCCACAGGTCGATGCCGAGCACGGTGACGCTCGCGAGCGCGGCGTGGAAGAACGCGGTGCGGGTGCGCAGCAGCCAGCCGCTCGCGGCGAGCTGCGGGAACAGCAGGATGGGCAGCGGTCCGCCGGTGGCGCCGGCGGCGACCATCGCCATCGCGACGAAGGCCACGTCGCCGACGAACAGCACCGACTGCGTCGTCGACAGCGACAGCGGCAGCGGATCGCGCTGGATCCACCAGAAGCTGCCGAGGCCGAACACGAAGTAGAGGCCCGCCGCGGTCGCGAACGCGTTCGGCGCCCCGGCGGTGAGGATCTTCAGGTCGAGGAGCAGGGCCATGCCGAGCAGCAGCGCGGCGCTGACCGCCCGGTACAGGCCGATGATCCACAGGATGCGCCGTCCGGAATCGGACAGCGACAGCGGAGGCGGCGATTGGACCGGCGGGGCGGCGGGGGCGGGCGGCATCGGACGGTTATGGCGCAAGAGAACGGTCCGCGTCAACGCCGGCCGCCACACCCGGGCTCGCCGCAGGTGAACCCGCCACCCGGCGCCGGCAGCGCCTCGGTCTGCGGGACGAAGGTTCCGCACTTCGCGCAGCGGACCATCGTGCCGTCGGCGGGGGCGTTGGCCCGGCGTGCCGCTTCCTGCGCCTTGTCGCGCGCCGCGTCGGCCCTGGCCCTCTGCTTGGCCGCGTTGACGAGCCGCAGCACGAGCAGCGCCGCGAAGACGACCAGCAGCCAGAAAACGATCTTGCCCATGGCGTCAGAGTACCTTTCCGGGATTGAACACGCCCGCCGGATCGAGGGCGGCCTTGATCCTGCGCATCGTCTCGAGCTCCACCGGCGACTTGTAGCGCGCGAGCTCCGCGCGCTTCAGCTGGCCGATGCCGTGTTCGGCGCTGAAGCTGCCGCCGCGCGCCGCGACGAGATCGTGGACGATGCGGTTGGCGGCATCGCCGTGGGTGAGGAAGTCGCCGTGCGCGATGCCGGCGGGCGGCGACAGGTTGTAGTGCAGGTTGCCGTCGCCGAGGTGGCCGAAGACGATGTAGCGCACGCCGGGCAGCGCGGCGTCGAGCTCGAGGCGGGCGGCGTCGAGGAAGTCGGGGATCGCCGAGACCGGCAGCGAGATGTCGTGCTTGATGTTCGGGCCTTCGATCTTCTGCGCGTCGGAAATGTTTTCGCGCAACGCCCACAGCGCCTGCGCCTGCGCGCCGCTGCCGGCGACCAGCGCATCGGCGACGATCCCGTCTTCGAGCGCCGACCCCAGCGCCGACTCGACCGCCGCGCCCAGCGCGGACCCGGGCGCGCTGTCGTCCGCCTCGATCAGCAGGTACCAGCGATGGCCGGGCAGCGGGTCGGGCAGGGCGGGAAAATGCGCACGGCACAGCGCCAGCGCCTCGGCGCCGATCGCCTCGAAGCCGGTGAGTCGGTCGGACAGCGTGCGCCGCATCCGGCCCAGCAGCGCGACGGCCTGCCGCGGCGAGTCGACCGCGGCGAGCGCCGTGACCTGCACCGAGGGCATCGGGAACAGCTTCAGGGTCGCGGCGGTGATCAGCCCCAGCGTGCCCTCGGCGCCGACGAAAAGCTGCTTCAGGTCGTAGCCCGTGTTGTCCTTGCGCAGGCCGCGCAGCGCGGGCAGGACGCTGCCGTCGGCCAGCACCACCTCGAGCCCGAGCACCAGGTCGCGCATGTTGCCGAAGCGCAGCACCGCGGTGCCGCCGGCATTGGTCGCCAGGTTGCCGCCGACGGTGCAGCTTCCTTCCGACGCCAGCGACAGCGGGAACCGGAAGCCGGCGGCGGTGGCGGCGTCCTGCACCGCGGCCAGCGTGGCGCCGGCCTCGACGGTGATCGTCGCGTTGGCCGCGTCGAGCGCGCGCACCGCGTGCATCCGCGCCAGTGCGACGACGACGGCGGTGCCGGTGGCGTCCGGCGTGGCGCCGCCGCACAGGCCGGTGTTGCCGCCTTGCGGCACGACCGGCGCACCGGCGTCGGCGCAGGCGCGCACGACCGCGGCGACCTCGGCGGTCGAAGCCGGGCGCACGACCGCCAGCGCGCGCCCGCGAAAACGTCCGCGCCAGTCGGTGAGCCAGGGGGCCGTATCGGCGTCGTCCGTCAGCACGTGCCGGGGGCCGACGGCGGCGGTGAGGCGCGCAAGGAGGGTTGCGCGATCTTCCATCATGGGCCACGATGATAGCGAATTCCCCTCGCGGCCGCACCGATATCCCGGCGGGCGGCGTCGGAATGATTCCGAAGGAGCGCCGATGACCCAGCCCGATCCTGCCGCCGACGGCAACCCCGGCTTCGCCTTTTCGCCGCAGGACGCGATGGCGTTCATGCAGCGCATGTGGAATCCGTTCGGCGTGGCGATCCCCGGCTTCACCCCGCCCGGCGGCGAGAATGCGGCCGCGGCCGCGGGCATGCCGGGCATGCCGCCCGGATTCCCTTTCCCGAATCCCGCGGCGATGTTCGCCACGATCGATCCGGCCGAGATCGAGCGCAAGATCTCCGAGCTCAAGGTCATCGAGGGCTGGCTGACGATGAGCCTCAGCATGATGCAGATGAGCATCCGCACGATGGAGCTGCAGAAAGCCTCGCTCGAGGCGCTGCGGGCCGGGTCCGCGGCGGTGGCGTCGGCGGCCGAACCCAAGGCCGCGCCGCGGCGCAAGCCCTGAATCCTCTCCGGAGCATCCGATGGCACTGACGTTCTATTACGGCTCCGGCTCGCCCTACGCGTGGAAGGTCCACCTTGCGCTGGAGCACAAGGCGTTGCCCTATGAACGGAAGGTCCTTTCGTTCTCGGCCGGCGACACCAGGAAGCCGGAGTTCGTCGCCCTCAACCCGCGGCATCGCGTGCCGACGATCGTCGACGGCGACTTCGTGCTCTACGAATCCAGCGCCATCGTCGAGTACCTCGAGGATGCCTACCCGGGCCGCGGCGCGCCGCTGTTTCCGGCCGCGGTCCGCGAGCGCGCAGTGGTGCGCCGGCTGATCTGCGAAATGGCCTGGCCGCCTGGCCTGGCCGGCAAAAAAAAAAAAAAAAAAAAAAAAACTCTCTCTCTCTCTCTCTCTTGCTCCTTTATTGGGCGCCATCTTGCCCACCACTTGCCTTCGACGTTCTCCCATGCCACGTAGCACGGACCGCCGATGAAGACTGTTTCATGCTGACCTTGCTCCACTGCCAACTGAAAGCTCTGGCTTCTAAGACCATGGGCACTGAGCGTCCATGGCCCTCCAAGGTCGTCGGGCTCGAAGTCAATGAGGCTCGACCATCTCTCAGCCTGATCTTCTCCCGAAAGGGAGAAGAAGCTCTCCTCCGCCCGGCACGCGATCTCCTTGTGAAACCGAACAATCGGCAACCAAGGCAGGTCGCGCCCGCGATGCTCGATGTTGTCGCTTGCCATGCCGCGGTGTCCTTGTTTCAATACTTAGGGAATCAGGGTACCGCCAAGCCGGCAGTCGCTTGGACGAAGTCCCACTTCCAACCCTGCCGCCAGCAATCACGGTGAATCGAGCTACCCGGCGTCTGTTTGACACCGTTATGTCCGCGGCGCCTCTGTGGCGGCGCTTGCCAGCTTGAAATATCGCACGGACAAACACGTTGGACGACGACAGTTCGCACTGAAGTGCTCATGCTCTCTTCCTACGGAAGAGTTGCGCTGGCCTGAATGCGCCGCCACGTATCGCGCCCTCAACGGGTTCAAGAAGACCTCGTTCCGCCAGACGCCGCCTGAAACTCGACTTGTCGAGCCGCCGCCCGAGCAACTGCTCGCAGGTGACTGCAGTTCGCCGAGCGTGAACTCTTCCGGCAAGAAACCGAAGGGCAGTTCAAGCACATCGACTTCGGCCCGCGTCGCCTCGACGGCCTGCCCAATCAAGGCCGCATGATCGAACGCCAGGCCCCTGTCCTCCATCGCATCTTCGACCGGCCGCCACGCCAGCGCCTCGATTCGTTTGCCCGCTGACGGATCGAGCTTCTCCGCCGGCACCAGCGCCCGGTAGACGACGCTGAGCGCCCACGGCGCACGGGGATCGCGCGTGGGGCCGCCGACCGCACAGAGTTGCCGAAGAAACGGAAGCTCCAGGCCCAGCCGTTCGTGCATCACTCGCTGGGCAGCCGCGTCGAGCGACCGGTCCAGGTCGATCCGCAGCACGCCGCCTGGCAACGCCCACTTGCCCGCATGCGGAGCCTCGGCGCGTCGGGCGAGCAAAACCTGCAGTCCACCGTCGACGAGAGTCATCACGGCGATCTCCAGCCGCGTGAAGGGCATCGGGTGATGCTTCGACGAAGACTCCGACCGCACAGGCGTCATGATCACTCTGTTAGTTGCATTTGTCCACGAAGTGTAGGATACTCTCTTCGTGGCATGTTGCTACTAAGTAGGAAGGAGATCTCGGTGGGCTACGACGTGATCGGCGACATCCACGGCCAGGCGGACAAGCTGGAGGCGCTCTTGCAGAAACTCGGCTACGTCCAGAGGTTCGGCTGCTGGGTACCCCCGCATGGCCGGCAGGCCATCTTTCTCGGGGACCTGATCGACCGTGGACCCGATCAGATCAAGGTCGTCAACATCGTGCGTTCGATGATCGACGCAGGCCACGCCCGCTCGGTCATGGGCAACCACGAGTACAACGCGATCGGCTACATGACGGAGCGTCGAGGCGCCCCAGGCGAGTTCCTGCGCAAGCACAGCGAGAAGAACAAGTCGCAGCACGTCGAGTTTCTCGACCAGGTCGTCGAGGGCTCCGCCCTGCATCGCGAACTGATCGAATGGTTCAAGTCGCTGCCGCCGATGCTCGACCTGGGTGAGATCCGCGTCGTGCATGCCTGGTGGCATGAGCCGTACGTCGAACTGGTGACCGGACACGTACCGTCCGGGCGCCCGATGGGCGAGGACTTCCTTCACGCGGCCTATGTGAAGGGCTCGGCGGAATGGCAGGCGATGGAAGGCCTGACCAAGGGCCTCGAAATTCGCCTGCCGGCCGGCCACTCGTTCGTGGACCACAGCGGTATCGAACGCCACGACGTTCGGACGAAGTGGTGGCACGACGAGCCTCGCAGCTACCGAGACGTCGCGATCGTTGGTCCCGCACAGCACCATCGTTTGCCCGACCATCCGCTGCCTGCTGACTATGCCGGTGCGCCTGTGGACGGCCCCCCGGTCTTCATCGGGCACTACTGGATGTCGGGAAAGCCGGAACTGCAGTCGCCCAAGGTCGCGTGCGTCGACTACTCGGCAGCCAAGGACGGCCCGCTGGTGGCCTACCGTTGGGACGGCGAGCAGGAACTGGACGCAAGTCGGTTCGTTGAAGCCGGCTGAGCCCGCAACTCAAACCAAGGAGTCCGAGATGCCCTACGTGGTGATGGTGGATGACAACTTCCACTACATGGACGAGGACGAGCGGTACAGGCACGGCGAGTTCGCCGATGCCGGCGTGGCAATCGAGCACTGCCGGCAGATCGTCGACGAGTACCTCGAATCGGCCCTCAAGCCCGGAATGTCGGCGGAGGAACTCTGGGACAGCTACAAGAGTTTCGGGGAGGACCCGTTCATCCAGAGCGTGGACGTGGCACCGGTGCGCTTCAGTGCCTGGGATTACGCCCGCGGGCGGTGTGCAGACCTGTGCAGAGCGGTTGGCTGACGGCCGTATTGGCAGTGACCTCGGTTGCCGGCACGACTGAGCAAGCAACCCACAAATGAGTGCTCGGGAACTGCACATGAACGACGCGAAGAGGTAAACTTCAACCTGCATCAAGAGCACAGGCCGCCTGCCTGTCACCAACCTGCCGTCCTGCGGCAAGGTGGTACCCGACGAGTTCGGGGATGGGGCGCAGTCCACCAGGACGAGCGCAACAACAGCAGGCACGCGGCCCTCGCTCTCGAGGGCCGTTTTCATTTCATCGCCGATTTATTCGACTACTTGCAGGGCGATTCACAAATCCTGCTAAAGCGTCGGTTGCGCCTCCCACGTCCGGCGCAGCCGCGCCCGCGGTTCCGGACGGAAGGGAGCATGAAGATGAAGAAGCGCACGCCTCGTGGCGAGACGTCGATCGAGCCGACGCAACAGGCCATCGACCCGGTCTCGCTGGCCGGCCGTTCGACAGGGTTGCTGGCCAGCCTGGGTCTGCACGGCCTGGCGCACCTCGACGCTCCGGTCCTGGCTGCACTGGCGTCCGAAACGCCGATGCTGCTGATCGGGCCGCACGGCAGCGCCAAGAGCGCGTTGCTCGAGCGGCTGGCGACGGCGCTGCGACTGGAGCACCGGCACTACAACGCCAGCCTGATCTCCTTCGACGACCTGGTCGGTTTCCCTGTTCCGGACGGTGACGGACTGCGCTATCTGCGCACGCCCGCCACGCTCTGGGGTGCGCAGAGCGTGTTCCTCGACGAGATCAGCCGATGCAGGCCCGAGGTGCAGAACAAGCTGTTCTCGATCGTCCACGAGAAGCGCGTGCAGGGCATTGCGCTGGACTCGCTTGCGCTATCGCTGGGCGGCGATGAACCCGCCTGGCGCTCCCGACTCGGCCGACGAGCAGGACATGTACGCCGGATCGTTGCCGCTCGACCCGGCGCTGGCGGACCGCTTCGGCTTCGTGCTGCCTCTGCCATCGCTGGACGACCTGTCGCCTGAAGCGCGCCGGCTGGTCATCCGCAGCGGCCTTGGCGCCGTCCGCATCGACACCGATGCGCTCGATGTGCCCGCCCTGGTGGCCGGATGCCGGCATCACGCCGAGATCGCCACGTCGCTGCACGGCGACTGGATCACCGCGTACACGGCCGCGCTGGTCGTACCGCTTCGTCAGGCCGGTCTTGCCATCTCCGGCAGGCGCGCAGCCATGCTGGCGGCCAACATCGCCACGATCCATGGCGCCCGGCAGGCTCTCGGCGACGACGGTGCCGCCGCAGATTCAGCGTTGGTGGCTTTGCGCCACTCGCTGCCGCAGCGAGCGCAGGGCAAGTCCGTCGATGCCGGCATCGTGACCAGCATCCATCGCCAGGCCGTCGACGCGGCCTCGCAGTCGCAAGGCGATGCCACGCTGGCCCGCATCCTCGACGAGGCCCATCCGGTGAAACGCGTGGGCCTGGCGCTGGCGGCGTTGACGCAGGACTCCGCCCGGGTTCCCCGGCACACGATGTCGCTCCTGCGTGGCGGACGCACTGGCCTCGCAGGACAAGCAGGCGCGGTGGGTTCTGACGCAAGAGTTGCTGCCGGCGCTCGTCGAGCTGGACTGCGTCGATGCCCCGACGCTCGAACTGCTGGCCGGGCCGTTCACGGCGCAGGTGTCATTCGAGGAGCGGCCGAACCTGCGCCACGAGGTCCCTCGCAGCCGGGTGGCGCCGTTCAACGCGCTGGTGACGGCGATTGCGTCGCTCGACGCGAGCGATCCCGAACAGGTGGCGCTGGGCAACCTGGGCGCGGCCCTCTACGCCCAAGACGAAGGCGCCGCCGAGCCGGCGGCACTGAGGCACCAGCGGTCGGCCCTGCGTGACCAACTCGACGTCACGAGCCTCCATGCGCTCTGAACCCGGCGCATCGACGCTGGCGAACATGAGCGCGCCGCCGCGCTCGACCGTGATGCTGCCGCGGCTGGTGACGGGTGTGCCGATCGAAGGTGACGCCGCGGGAGGTTCCGTCAGGAGCCCCTGTCCCGCTCGGGATGTTCCGGTCGGCCCAGGTGGCGGCAGGCTGTTGTCTCAAGCGCTGTGCCTGGCGCGCGTCGAACTCCCGACCGCCGTCTGCGCCCATCTGCACATGGGCTACGGTGCGCCGCTGCTCACGAAACCACTGGGACTTGCCCGCGCGCTCGTCGCCATCGCCCGACACGCAGACGACGCCGGCGCAGCCCGCGGCCGAAGCCGCGCGGCACGACTGGAACTCGACCGGGTGGGCGAGTTGCCGGAGGGCGAACTGGTGAAGGAGTTGACCTCGCGGCTCGAGTCCGTCGAGTGGCCGCACTGGGTGCCACGGATCGGCATGGTCACGCCCTTCGGAATGGACATCGCGGTCGGGATGGATCGGCTGCGTCCGCCAAAGACACCCAAGGGAGTGACCTGCCCGCTGCTTTCCGCGCGGGTGGTGTCGGCGATTCGCGGGCCGGTCTTCATGCGCGACATGGCGCCCACCCTGACCCACCTGCTGGATCTCTTCGGCAGCACGACGCCGTCCGGGACCTGGGAACTCTGGCTGCCCGTGCGGCCCGGGACGGTCAGGTCACCGGCGACCGCGCCGTCAATCGCCAACCACGCGACGAACCGGGAAGCACCATGACACACGCCACCACCGAAGCACCTGCGCAACGGATCGTCGATCGCGATGCCCCAGGCTGCGTTGAGCCACTTCGAGCACCGCGTGCTGGCCGACCGCGTGCGGCAGTGCGTTCCCCTGCGGCACCCGGCGTTCGGCAAGCTGCTGCACCTGCTGTCGATCGAGATCAGCGACGCCGTGCCCACCGCCGCGGTGACCGTCGGCGCGCGCTCGCGCATGCTGATCAATCCCGCGTTCGTTGCCACGCGATGCCGCACCGACGAGCACCTGTCGATGCTGGTGATGCACGAGCTCTACCACGTGCTGCTCGGTCACACGCGTCTGTATCAACGCCCGACGCTGGCCGCCAACTGGGCCTTCGACTGCATCATCAACGCGCAGCTGTGCCGGCTGTACCCGGGCGTCGAGTTCACCTCGTTCTTCTCGGCCTGTGCGGCGCCCGACGGGCCATGGAGCCTGATCGGGCCGCCGCCGGGCTGGCCGTCGGCACCCCGCTATGCCCGCAGGCGCACTGGGCGACGTACACCGCCGCCTGTACGACGACGCAGGGGCGACCACGGCCGAGCTGTTCGGCCTGCTGGACAGGGTTGTGCTGACGCTCAGCGCGGAGGACGCCGATCGCCTGCTCGGCAATCATGGCGACGAGTCGGTGGGCGGCGATCCTTTGCACGCCGACCCCGAACTCATGGCCGAGGCGCGGCGCATCGTCGCGCGCTGGCCGATGGTCGAGCGCCGTGGCGGCACTGACGACGGCGGTGCTCCAACGTGGGAACGTAGCGAGCATCAAAGGCACCGGGCTGCACGAGCGGCCATTCGAGCGTTGCTCCAGGCGGCGGCGTTCGGCACATACGGCGGCCCCCTGGTCCGCAGCGACGTCGAGACCGAATCCTTCACTGCCTGGCCGCAGGCGAGCGATCGCCGAGCCCACCTGCAGCGCCTGATGGGTGCGGATCCGCTCTGGTGGCAGGGAGTAGTCCAGCAGGCAGGACGGCAGCCCGCAGGCCAGGTGGCCGTCTACCTGGATGTCTCCGGGTCGATGGCGCCTTGGCTGCCGGTGCTGCTGGAGTCGCTGACCGAGGCCGCGGCGTTGCTGCGATGGCCACTGCACGGGTTTTCGACGGTGGTGCATCCGGTCACCCGCAGCGAACTGGCGGGGGACGCTTTCGGTCGACCGGCGGCACGCACATCGCCTGCGTGGCGCAGCACATGGTCGACACGCGTATCAACCGGGCCGTGGTGATCACGGACGGCGACGTGCAGAAGGTGCCGACGGCCCTCGCCGATCGCCTGCGGCGCGCGAGGCCACGCGTGCGGGTCGGGCTGCTCGACGGTTGCGACGGCAGCTTCTGTGCGCGGCTCGGCTGGGCGGTCACGAGCCTGCCGTCGCTCGACAAGGGCCATGCCTGACCCGACGACATCAATCCAATGTTGAGGAGATCGCGATGAACAACCATCCCGTGACCGTGGCCGAATGGGTCCTGCCGGGTCACCCCGACAAGCTCTGCGACACGCTGGCCGACCGCATCGTCGGCGAGGTACTGCGCGCCGACCCCTACGGGCAATGCGGCATCGAGGCGGCATGCGCCTTCGACCACGTCTTCGTGACGGGTCTGATCGGGTTCGACCGCAGCACCCTGCCCGACATCGAGGAGCGCCTGGTCCCCTGGGTGCGGGACACC
>CAWHJY010000026.1:0-36025 GCA_963829775.1 uncultured beta proteobacterium
GAGATCGCCGCGGACGAGCACGTCGTCGGTGGCGGAAGGTGCGGTCAGCAGGTCGCTGCGCCGGAACAGCGCGGCGATGCGCGCGACGAGGTGCGGCAGGCTGACGTCCTTGGTCAGGTAATCGTCGGCGCCCAGCCGCAGCCCCGCGACGATGTCGTAGTCGCTGTCGCGCGCCGACAGGAACAGGATCGGCAGCGTCGCCGACATGGCCCGCAGCTCGCGGGCGAGCTCGAAGCCGCCGTCGACGTCGTCGGCGAGCCCGATGTCGACCAGCGCCAGGTCGGGCAGCCGCGTGCGGAACGCCGCCAGCGCGCCGGCGCGCGTCGCGTGCGTCGCGACCTCGTAACCGTGGCGCGTCAGCGCCTCGGCGAGGTTCGCGGCGAGCGAAGGCTCGTCCTCGACCAGTGCGATCCGGCGGCTCATCCGGGCGTTGGGGCGCGCGACGTCATGACGGCGCCGACTATACCGCAGCACCGCGCGCGACTCCGTCGGGCACGTCGCGCCGTCAGCGGTTTGCCACAATCTGCCGCGGCCCTGCCCGTTTCCGTCCGGCCCCCTGCCGCGATCGCGGCGCGCAATGCGTCTCATGGGCGGCGCTTCGCCGGCGGCCGCCGCCCCCGGGACGCGAAGCCCCTCGTCCAGCCGCCGGCACGAAAGCGGGCCGGCGCCCCGGGTGCGGCGCCGGCCGCCTCCATCGGGGAAACGGGCATGAGCGGCGCGCGGCAGGCAACGGTTCGGATCAGTGCGGAGGGATGGTGGCGCGAGTTCGTCAAGCTCGCGCTCGAAGGCCTCGGCGTGGGACTGTTCGTCAGCCTCGTGCTCGCGCTGGCCGTGTTCATCGCGGCCTCGCACGCCGAAGCCGCGCCGCTGCCGGCGGCCGACGCGAGCCCCGGCGGTCAGCTCTCGTTCGACGACGGCGCCGGTGGGCGCATCACGGCACCACGCGTCGCCACCGACGTGCACATGGCCGTCGGCGGCCTGGTGGCGCGCGTGCTCGTGGTCCAGCGCTTCGTCAATCCGTCGGCGCAGTGGCGCGAGGGCGTCTACAGCTTCCCGCTGCCGGAGAACGCCGCCGTCGACCGGATGCGCATCGAGACCGCGGGCCGCGTCATCGAGGGCGTGGTGCGCGAGCGCGGCGAGGCCAAGCGCGCCTACGAGCAGGCGAAGGCGGACGGGAGGAAGGCGGCGCTGGTGGACCAGGAGCGGCCGAATCTCTTCACCACGCGCGTCGCGCACGTCGGTCCGGGAGAAGTGGTCGCGGTCACCATCGAATACCAGCAGACGCTGCGCTACGACGACGGCGTGTTCCGGCTGCGCTTTCCGCTGGCGGTGACGCCGCGCTACGTGCCGGGCGCGCCGCTGGCGGCGGTCGAGCCCCGGGGTCGATACTGGTGCCGGAGGCCGGCGACCACGCGTCCCGCGCGACACCGGGCCCGACGCCCGCGTCGCCCGGCGTGCCCGACCTGCCGTCGCTGGCGCTGCCGACCGACGCGGTGCCGGACGCCGACCGCATCACGCCGCCGGTCGCGGGGCCGGGCGCCCGCGTGGACGCGACGCTCACCGTCGACCTGCACGCCGGGTTTCCGCTGGCGCAGCTCGAAAGCCGTTACCACCGCACCAACATCGAGGCGCTGCCGGGGCACGCGTACCGCATCGAACTCGCCGACGACGCGCCCGCCGCCCGCGACTTCGAGCTCGTCTGGACGCCCGACGCGGGCGCGGCGCCGGGGGCGGCGGTATTTGCCGAGACGCGCGACGGCATCACGCACGCGCTGCTGATGCTGGTGCCGCCCGCCGTCGACACCGCCGGCCGCGCGCCGCGCGCGCCGCGCGAGGTCACCTACATCGTCGACACCTCCGGATCGATGGAGGGCGTGTCGATCGCGCAAGCGAGGGAAGCGCTGGCGTGGGCGCTCGACCGGCTCGCGCCGGGCGATCGCTTCAACGTGATCGAGTTCAACTCGGTGACGCGCTCGCTGTTCGGAGCGCCGATGCCGGTCGACCCGGCGACGGTCGCGCAGGCCAGGCGATTCGTCGCCGGCCTGCGCGCGCGCGGCGGCACCGAAATGCTGCCCGCGCTGACTGCCGCGCTCGCCGGCGAGGCCGGCCCCGGCGTGCTGCGGCAGGTCGTGTTCCTGACCGACGGCGCGGTGGGCAACGAGGACGCGCTGTTCGCGCTGATTCGCGCGCGGCTCGGCGACCGCCGGCTGTACACCGTCGGCATCGGCCCGGCGCCCAACGCCTGGTTCATGCAGAAGGCGGCGCAGGAAGGCCGCGGCACCTACACCTTCATCGGCGACGTCCGCGAGACCGCGACCAGGATGACCGCGCTGTTCCGCAAGCTCGAAAGCCCGGTCCTCACCGACCTCGCGGTCGAGTGGCCGGTGGCGGCGGAAGTGTGGCCGGCACGGCTTCCCGATCTGTTCGCGGGCGAGCCGCTGTCGATGACTGCAGCGCTGCCGGCGGCCGCCCGGTCGGGCGAAGTCGTCGTCCGCGGGCGCCTCGACGGCGCGCCGTGGAGCGCGCGGCTGCCGCTGGCCGGCGCCGTGCCGCAGGCGGGCGTCGGCGCGCTGTGGGGCCGCGCCAAGATCGACTCGCTGATGGACGCGATGCGCCACGGCGCACCCGAGGAGGCAACGCGCGCCGAGGTCGTCCGCGTGGCACTCGCGCACCGGCTGGTCAGCCGCTACACGAGCCTCGTCGCCGTCGACGCGACGCCGTCCGCGCCGCCGGGCAGCGTCGCCGTCACGAGCCGCGTCGCGCTGCCGCTGCCGGAGGGTCTGTCGCACGAAGCGATCCTGGGCATGCCGCAGACGGCGACGCCGATGCCGGCGCTGCTCGCGGGCGGCGCGGCCGCGCTGCTCGCTGCGCTGGCACTGCTGCGGGTCCGGCGGCGGCGCGATGTCGACGCCACCCTTGCGGCGGCGGCCGTCGCGGTCGTGCCGGTCGGTGCGCTCGCCGCCGCGCCGGCGCACGGCGGCCCGCGCGGCGCGCCGGCCCGGATCGGGGGCTGACCGTGCTGCGCCGCCTTGCCGACTCCGCCGCCGCGACCGGACGGGGAGGACCTGTCGACCCGGACTTCGGCGCCGACCGCAACTGGATGCACGCGGCCGCGCCGGGGATTGCGTTTCGATTCTCCCGGGTCGAGTCTTCCCCGGCCGGCCGCGGCTGTCGAGCTGGCACGGCCGCGCATCGCCGCCCGCCGTCCGCCTCCCGTGCCCACTCGGCGCAACGCGGTGTCGATGGCCGCGTTGGCGCTCGCCGTCGCGGGCAGCCTCGCGCTCGGCCAGGGCGCGTGGCTGTGGGCGAAGGCCGAGGTCGGCCAATGGCTGCTCGAGCGGGCCTGGACCCGGGCGCAGGACGGCGAAGCTTCGGCGGCGCCGTGGCCCTGGGCCGATACGCAGCCGGTCGCGCGGCTCGCGGCGCCGGCGCAGGGCATCGACCTGATCGTGCTCGCGGGGGCGAGCGCGCGGACGCTGGCGTGGGGCCCCGGCCACCTCGCCGGCTCGGCGCGGCCGGGCGATCCCGGACACGTGATCCTCACCGCGCATCGCGACACGCACTTCCGGTTCCTGCGCACGCTGACCGTCGGCGACCCGCTGGTGCTCGAATCTCCCGGGGGCGCGAGGCGGCACTACCGGGTGCGCTCGCTCGACACGCGCCACGTCGACGACCTGGCGCTGCCGCGCGACACCGCCGAGCCGACGGTGACGCTGGTCACCTGCTGGCCGTTCGACGCGCTGGTGCCGGGAGGACCGTGGCGTTTCGTGGTGACGGCAGAGGCTGCAACAGCGACCTGAACCGCGGGCGCAAGCCGCAGGTCATGCCGGCACCGTTCGCGGGAGCCCGATCCCCGCGGGTCAGTTGCCTGCACCGCGCGTCGGTAGCCCACCGGGCAACCGCACCGGGTCCGATACCGCTTCCGGACTCAGCGTCGTGTTTCGGGTCGGTGCGTTTTCGCGCGTCGGCAGATTGCTGCCGGTGCGGTAGACCTTGTCGTACGCCCGCTCTTCCACGGGATCGCCGGACGAGGCACAGCCGGCCAGTCCGACCACCGCGAATGCGGTGATGGCCAGGGCGAATGTTCGGGACATCGAAACCTCCTGAATTTTGAAGGGCCGCATCCGCAAGCGCCGAGTCGAAGGCCCGCATCCGCAAGCGCCGAAGCCGAAGGCCCGCATCCGCGGGCACCGAAATCGAAGGCCCGCGTCCGCGGGCCAAAGGCAGCAATTCTAGCGCAGGCCGGCGGCACCGTCCGCCTCGACGGCTGCCGCGCCCGCCCGCCGTCTAACGCACGTCCGGACCCGCCGTGAACGCGAGTTCGATCGGCTGCAGTCCAAGCTCACCGTAGTCGGCGGTCCAGGTCGTGCCCGCCGTCACCGGCCAGGCATCGGTGACGGTGCCGGTGGTGACGATCTCGCCGGCGCCGACCGGCAGCGAGGCCGGCTGATCCGCGAGCAGCCGCGCGAGGTGGACGAGCGCGTGGACGGGACTGTCGAGCACGTTGGCGCCGACCCCGCGATCGACGACCGTGCCGTCGCGCAAGAGGGTCAGCTCGAACGTCGACAAGCGCGCCGCCAGCGCGTCGCGATTCGCCGCCGTGACTGGCTGCGGCTTGCCGACGACGAGCGCGCCGTGCAAACCGCAAGCCGCGGTGCAGTCGGCCGCGGTGAATTTCCAGTCGGCGAAGAGGCTCTGGACGACCTCGAAACCGGCGGCCACCCATTCCACCGCGTCGAGCATCGCCAACGGGTCGTCGGTGAGAGGCAGCGAAGATCCGAGTCCGAACACCACTTCCGGCTCGATCCGCGGTTGCACGAACCCGCCGAGCGCGAGCGTCGCCCGGCCCGCCGTCGCCATCGTGACCGTGTGCGACCACATCGACGCCCACATCGGGCGATAGACGCCGTAGCGCGGCCAGAGCGTGCGGTTGGTGAAGCCGATCTTGCGCCCGACGCGCCGCCAGCCGCCCGCCACGCGGCGCCGCTCGATCTCGCGCAGGACGTCGTAGGCGGCGTCGACGTCGAACGACGCGTCGGTGGCGCTCATGGGCGCGACCGTGGTGGCGCCGTCGAGCGCGGCGATCAGGCGATCGGCGATCGCCGCGGTGGCCGCCGGCGTCACGAGGCCTCCGTCATCGCATCACCCCCAGCGTGCGCAGCACCGACGTCAACCCGACCCACAGCGCGGTGGCGATGGCCATCCCGACGATCGCCGCGATGATCGCCGCGACGACGCCCGAGAGACCCAGCGACGTCACCAGCGCCCATCCGGCCAGGCCGCCGATGCCGCCGCAGATCCCGATGGCGAGAATGGTGACGAACAGTTGCATCAGGCAGCGTCCACTCGGTCAGTTTCCAGCCAGCAGGTTCCGGGCAGCAGGTTCCGGACGGCAGGCGTGCGGCGAAGGTGTCCCGGTCGCAGTGCCCGGGTCGCCGCACCCGACGGGCGCTTCCCGAACCGAAACGCCCGCCGCCGATGATACCGCGCGCCGCCGGATCAGGCGAAGCGCACAGCGTAGTCGCCGGCGTCGAATCCGACGACGACCGCGCCGTCGTGTTCCAGCACCGGCCGTCTGATCAGCGACGGCGCGGCGAGCATCGCGGCGATGGCTCCTGCTTCTTCGGCCGCCGCGGCCTGCCGTTCCCGCGGCAACCCGCGCCACGTCGTGCCGCGCCGGTTGACCAGCGCCTCGTGTCCCGTCGCCGCGCACCAGCGCGCGAGCTGTGCCGGCGTCGGCGGCTCGCGCTTGAAGTCGACGAAGCGATACGCGACGCCCTTCGCTTCGAGCCAGGCGCGCGCCTTCTTCACGGTGTCGCAGTTCTTGAGGCCGTAGAGGGTGGTCATCGCGGAACGGTCCCGGCCGGGGGCGGGGCACGGCGGCAGTATAAGATGCGCCGCATTGCCGCGCTCCGCGCCGAGTCGATCGCAACCCCGACCCCGATCCCGAAACCCGTGCCGCCGCCCGCCCGAATCCCCGCAGGACGCGCGCCGACCGCGTGCGCACCGACCTGCGCATCCGCCGTTCCCCGCCACCGCGAGTTCGCCCGCGCGTCCGCGCGCGCGGCCGGCTGCTCGCTTGCCGTCGTGCTCGCCTTCGCCGTCGGCACTGCCGCCGCGCAGCCCGCCCCGAAGGCAGCGGAACCCGCGGTGCTGCGCGTCGTGTTCCCCGTCGCCGAGTCGGGCTTCGATCCGCAGGCGGTCAACGACGAGTACTCGTCCAGCCTGTGCCGGGCGATCTTCGATCCGCTCTACACCTACGACTACTTCGCGCGGCCGGTGAAGCTCGTTCCCAACACCGCCGCCGCGCTGCCGCAGATCACCGACGGCGGTCGCACCTACACCATCCGGGTGCGGCCGGGCATCTTCTTCCCGCCGCATCCCGCGTTCGGCGGCAAGCCGCGCGAACTCACCGCAGCGGACTACGCGTACAGCATCCGGCGCGTCGCCGACCCGAAGGTGCGCTCGTACTGGCTCTACCTGCTCGAGGGTCGCCTCGCCGGCCTCGACGGGCTGCTGGCAGAGGCGCGCCGGACCGGGGCGTTCGACTACGACGCGCCGATCGAGGGCCTGCAGGTGCTCGACCGCTTCACGCTGCGCCTGCGCTTCCGCGACCCCGACTACGCGTTCCAGCACTGGCTGACGACGAACAACTTCGCCGCGGTCGCGCGCGAGGTCGTCGAGGCGAAGAAGGACCAGTCCAACCGGGTGATGGAGGACCCCGTCGGCACGGGACCGTACCGGCTGGCCGAGTGGCGGCGCAGCCAGCGCATCGTGCTGGAGGCCAACCCGCACTTCCGCGACGTCCGCTACCCCGCGCCGGGCGCCGACGCCGCGGACGCGGCCGTCGCCCGCGGGCTGACCGGTCGCCGGCTGCCGCTGACGCCGAGGGTCGAGGTGACCATCGTCGAGGAGGCGCAGCCGCGACTGCTGTCGTTCCGGCGCGGCGACCTCGATTACGTCGAGGTGCCGACGTCGATCTCGAACACCGTGCTGGCGGGAGATACCCTCCTGCCCGAGCTGTCCGCGCGCGGCGTGCGGCTGCACCGGACCGTCGACCCGGCGCTGGCGCTTCGTGTTCTTCAATCTCGACGACCCGGTCGTCGGCGGCTACACGCCCGAGCGCGTCGCGCTGCGCCGGGCGATCACGATGGCCCGCGACCGCAAGTCGGCGAGCGCGATCCTGAGCCACGGCCAGGCGACGCCGGCGAACCAGCTGGTGCCGCCGCCGGTGCCGGGCCACGAGCCGGCGTTCGCGTTCGGCGATCCCTACGACCCCGCGTCGGCGCGCGCCTTGCTCGACCGCTTCGGCTTCCGCGACCGGGACGGCGACGGCTGGCGCGAGCAGCCGGACGGCTCGCCGCTGACGCTGGTCAAGGGCTCGACCAACGACGCCGCCGCGCGCAATTCCGACGAGCTGTGGAAGAAGAACATGGACGCGGTCGGCCTGCGCATCAGCTTCGTCAAGCAGACCTGGCCGGAGCTCAACAAGCTGACCGAGAACGGCAAGCTGATGATGTGGAACCTGGCGTGGATCTCGTCGATCCCCGATGCCGACTCGTTCTTCTCGCCGCTGTATTCGAAGAACGTCGGACTGTCGAACGACGCGCGCTTCCGCCTGCCCGCGTACGACGAGGCCTACGACGCGGCGCGCAAGCTGCCGCCCGGCGCCGCGCGCCTGCCGTACTACCGCAAGATGAACGAGCTGGTGACGGCCTGGGCGCCGTGGATCGTCGACCAGTACACCTTCGCCAACATCCTGGCGCAGCCCTGGCTCGGGGGCTACAAGCAGAACCCGTTCCTCCGCCACCAGTGGGAGTACTACGCGGTGGGCGATCGGAAGTGAGCGGTTACGGCCGGTCCGCCCGGGCCTTGCCCGGGGACGGCAACCGGGTAAGTCTGCGCCCCGTCTGATCCGGATCAAGCTCCGGGGGGATGCCCGCGATGCGCCGCCGCAGTATCATGGAAATCCATTTCGGAGGGGGATTCGACCATGGCGGGACAACGGGAAGTGGTGGTATTGAGCGGCGTGCGCACGGCGATCGGCGATTACGGCGGCAGCCTCAAGGACATCGCGCCGTCGGATCTGGCGGCAAGAGTGGTGAAGGAAGCTGTCGCGCGGGCGAAGGTCGACCCGAACGACGTCGGCCAGTGCATCTTCGGCAACGTCATCCACACCGAGCCGAAGGACATGTACATCTCCCGCCTCGCCTGCGTGAACGGCGGCCTGCCGGTCACGACCGGCTCGCTGACGCTGAACCGGCTGTGCGGCAGCGGCATGCAGGCGATCGTCAGCGCGTCGCAGTACATCCTGCTCGGCGACACCGACGCCGCGGTCGCCGGCGGCGCCGAGAGCATGAGCCGCGCCGGCTACCTGCTGCCGTCGGGCCGCTGGGGCCAGCGGATGGGCGACGGCAAGATCCTCGACATGATGGTCGGCGCGCTGACCGATCCGTTCGATACCGTGCACATGGGCGTGACGGCGGAGAACGTCGCGACCAAGTGCGGCATCACCCGCGAGCAGCAGGACGCATTCGCCGTCCAGAGCCACCAGCGCGCCGCCGCCGCGATCGCGGCCGGGCACTTCAAGGAACAGATCCTGCCGATCGAGCTCAAGACCAGGAAGGGTCCGGTGCCGTTCGACACCGACGAGCACGTCCGCGGCGAGTCGACGCTCGAGGGCATGGCCAAGCTGAAGGCGGTGTTCGCCAAGGAGAACGGCACCGTCACCGCCGGCAACGCATCCGGCATCAACGACGCCGCCTCGGCAGTGGTGCTGATGGAGGCAGGCGCCGCCAAGTCGCGCGGCCTCGACACCGATGCTGCGGCTGGTGTCGTACGGCCACGCCGGCCTCGACCCGAAGATCATGGGCCTCGGCCCCGTCACGGCCGTGCAGCGCGCGCTGGCGAAGGCAGGGCTCAAGCTCGACCAGATCGACGTCATCGAGTCGAACGAGGCGTTCGCCGCGCAGGCGCTGGGCGTGGCCAAGGAACTGGCCATGGACCCGGCCAAGGTCAACCCGAACGGCGGCGCCGTGGCGCTGGGTCACCCGATCGGCGCGACCGGCGCGATCCTCACCGTCAAGGCGATGTACGAGCTGCGACGCACGAACAAGCGCTACGCGCTGGTGACGATGTGCATCGGCGGCGGCCAGGGCATCGCCGCGATCTTCGAGCGGATGTAGTCGGCAACGCGCCGGACCGTCGACGCGACGGCCGGCGCGGTTATACCGCCGTCCTTGCCAGAGGCGATCGTTTGAGCACTCGATTCACCAACCAGGCTCACGCCCACGTGACGGGGCGCGTTGCGCTGTCCCCGGAGGCCCCATGTCAACAAGACTCGATTACTCCAAGCTCTCCCTGATGGACGCCATCGATCTCGCCGCTCTGATCGAGATCGAAGCGTGCAAGCGGTACACGCAATTCGCCGAACGGCTGGGAAGCCGTGATGCCGGCGACGCCGGCGCGGTATTCGAATCGATGGCCGTCAACGAGAGCAAGCACGGTGAGCAGCTCGCCGAGCGCAGGGTCGCCCTCTTCGGCGACCAGCCCCCGACCGTCAAGCTCGACGACATATTCGATGTTGAGGCCCCTGATTTCGGCGCACCCAGCATGGGCATGTCGCCGCTGAGGGCGTACCAGTTGGCGTTGTCCTCCGAAAAGAAGGCGTTCGCGTTCTACGACCAGGCCCTCCGCTACGTGAACCAGCCGGACGTCAAGGCGCTGTTCGAGGAGCTTCGGGACGAAGAGGCCGAGCACGTTCGAATGGTCGAGGAGATCATTGCGAAGTTGCCGCCGTCGGCCGCGCTCGACCTCGAGGACGAGGACACCGACTCGGACCAATCCGAGAGCTGGCGCCAGAAAGTCCGGCAGGCGGACAAGTCCTAGCCCGGCACTGGCCGGCGGTCGTCCGCCGCCGCGCCGGTGCCGGCGGACGCTACTTGATCATGCCGATCGCCCGTGCGGTCTCCAGGTACTCCTTCGACCGCTCCTGCATGAACGCCGGCACCTTGTCGACCGGGATGTCGATGACCTCGAAGCCGCCGTCGATCATCTTCTTCCGCAGCTCCGGATCCCTGTTCAGCGTGTCCATCATGTCCGACACCTTCTTCCGCACGTCCGGCGGCGTCGACTTCGGCACCGCGACGCCGCGGTAGGCGCCGTCGACCCAGTTGACGCCGAGCTCCTTGAACGTCGGCGTGTCGGGGAACTGCGGCAGCCGCTTCTCGGTGGCGACGGCGAGCATCCGCATCTTGCCCTTCTGCTGGATCGCCAGCGTCGAATACGTCATCGCCGCGGTGACGTGGCCGCCCAGCACCGACGAGATGAGGTCGCCGGTGCCCTTGAACGGGACGTAGGTCGTCTTGACCTTGAACAGCTGATTGAACTTCGCGGCGGCGAGGTGGTTCGCGGAATTCGTGCCCGATCCGGCAAAGGTGATCGTGTCGGGCTTGTCGCGCGCGGCCTTGAGCAGGTCGGCCAGCGTCTTGTACGGGCTGGTCTCCGGCACGACGATCGCGTCGGGCGTGTAGTGGAAGAAGTAGACCGGCGTCATGTCCTCGGTCTTGTACTGGACTTCGCCCTCGAGCGGCTGCAGCACGATGTGCGGCAGGTTGATGCCGGCGATGGTGTAGCCGTCGGCCGGCAGCGAGTTGAGCTGCGCCCAGACCAGGCCGCCGCCGGCACCCGCGCGGTTGACGACGACCATGTCCTGCCCGTACTTCTGCTTGAACACGACCTGCTGCAGCCGCGCCGCGATGTCCGACTCGCCGCCGGCGACGAACGGGATGATGTACTGGACCGTCCGGTCCGGATACGCCTGCGCGCCGGCGGCCAGACGGGACAAGCGCCGCGGCGAGCGCCACGGCAAGGACGCCGGCGACGCGCGCGATACCGATCGATGCCTTCATTCGATGCTCCTCCAGGATGGGTGGTGCGGGATGCTCGCGCCGTCAGGGCGCCGGATGGATGTTGTCGACCCAGTGCACCGCCTCGGGATTGGCCTCGACGTTGGGCAGGTCGAGGTTGACGACGACCGGTTCCTGCCCGCTGCGGCACAGCACGCACGACAGCGGCTCGGTGTCGCTGGCGTTGATCTCCTGGTGCGGGACGAACGGTGGTACGTAGATGAAGTCGCCGGGCCCCGCTTCCGCCGTGTACTCCAGCCGGTCGCCCCACTTCATTCGCGCGCGGCCCGACACGACGTAGATGACGCTCTCGACCGCGCCGTGATGATGCGCGCCGGTCTTCGCCTTCGGATGGATGACGACGGTGCCGGCCCATAGCCTTTCCGCGCCCATGCGGGCGTGGGTGATCGCGGCGGCGCGGTTCATGCCCGGTGTCTGCGCGGTGTTGGGGTCGAGCTCACCGGAGCGCACGACGCGCACGCCGTGCAGGCGCCACTTCGGTTCGGCGGTCATCGCGGTCCTCCTGCTGCGCAAACGCGGATTGGACACCCGGGCGGCGGGCGGCGCAAGAGGCGCGTGCGCCGCGGCCGGCGTTCAGCCGAGGTTCGGGGCGAGCCGTCGCCGCGCGTCGTCGAGCCCGATGCCGGTGCGCCGGGCGAAATCGACGAGCTGCTCCTCGCCGATGCGGCCGACGGCGAAGTACCGCGCATCGGCATGCGCGAGGTAGAAACCCGACACGCTGGCGGCGGGCAGCATCGCGTAGTTCCCGGTGATCGTCATGCCGACGGCGGGCGCCTGCAGCAGCTCGAACAGCGGCGCCTTGACCGCGTGGTCGGGGCAGGCCGGATAGCCCGGCGCGGGGCGGATGCCGCGGTACTCCTCGCGCACCAGCGCGGCGGCGTCCAGCGCCTCGTCGGACGCGTAGCCCCACAACTCCCGCCGCACCTTGGCGTGCAGCCACTCGGCGAACGCCTCGGCCAGCCGGTCGGCGAGCGCCTTGAACATCAGCGCGTTGTAGTCGTCGTGCTTCGCCGCGAACTCGGCCAGCTTCTTCTCGCCGCCCAGTCCCGCGGTGACCGCGAACGCGCCGACGAAATCGGCGACGCCCGATGATTTCGGCGCGACGAAGTCGGCGAGCGCGTAGTTGGATTTGCCCGGCGGTCGCTCGTTCTGCTGGCGCAGGCCGTGCCACACCAGCGCGGGCGTCTCGCGCGCCTCGGAGGTCCACAGCACGATGTCGTCGCCCTCGCCGCTCGCCGGCCAGAAGCCGACGACGCCGCTCGCCGCGAGCCAGCGCCCCTCGACGATGCGCGCCAGCATCGCCCGGCCTTCGGCGTGCACGGTGCGCGCCGCCTCCCCGACGACGGGATCGTCGAGGATCGCCGGGAACGACCCGGCGAGCTCCCACGCCTGGAAGAACGGGCCCCAGTCGATATAGGGCACCAGCAGCGACAGGTCGACGTTGCGCAGCTCGCGCCGGCCGAGGAACGTCGGCACCGCGGGCGCGTGCCGCGCCCAGTCGGTCCGGAACGCATTCGCGCGCGCCGCGGCGAGGCCGATCAGCGCCGGACCCTTCTTCTGCGCGTGCTGGACGCGGATCCGGTCGTAGTCGGCGGCGACCTCCGCGGCGTAGCGATCGCGCTGCTCGGGCGACACGAGGCTGGTCGTGACGCCGACGGCGCGCGACGCGTCGGGCACGTAGACCGTCGGACCCTTGTAATGCGGCGCGATCTTGACGGCGGTGTGCACGCGCGACGTGGTGGCGCCGCCGATCAGCAGCGGGCAGGTGAAGCCCTCGCGCTGCATCTCGGCGGCGACGTGCGCCATTTCCTCGAGCGACGGCGTGATCAGCCCGGAGAGCCCGATGACGTCGGCGTCGTGCTCGCGCGCGGCGGCGAGGATCTTCTGCGCCGGCACCATCACGCCCAGGTCGACGACGTCGAAGTTGTTGCACTGGAGCACGACGCCGACGATGTTCTTGCCGATGTCGTGGACGTCGCCCTTGACGGTGGCGAGGACGATCCGGCCCTTGGACTGCGAAGCCGAGCCGGAGCGCCGCTTCTCCTCCTCGATGTACGGGATCAGGTGGGCGACCGCCTGCTTCATCACCCGCGCGCTCTTCACCACCTGCGGCAGGAACATCTTGCCGGCGCCGAAGAGGTCGCCGACGACGTTCATCCCGTCCATCAGCGGGCCCTCGATCACCTCGATCGGCTTGCCGCCGCGCGCGGCGATCGCGGCGCGCACTTCCTCGGTGTCCTCGACGATGTGGGTGGCGATGCCCCTGACCAGCGCGTGGGTCAGGCGCGACCCGACGGGCTCGCGCCGCCACGCGAGGTCCTCGACGGCGTCCTTCGCCTTGCCCTTGACCGTCTCGGCGAAGGTCACCAGCCGCTCGGTCGCGTCCTTGCGGCGGTTCAGCACGACGTCCTCGACGCGCTCGCGCAGCTCCGGGTCGAGCTCGTCGTACACGCCGAGCTGCCCGGCGTTGACGATGCCCATCGTCAGCCCGGCACGGATCGCATGCAGCAGGAACACCGTGTGGATCGCCTCGCGGACGGGCTCGTTGCCGCGGAAGCTGAACGACACGTTGGAGATGCCGCCGGAGACCTTGGCGTGCGGCAGGTGCGTGCGGATCCAGCGCGTCGCCTCGATGAAGTCGACCGCGTAATTGTCGTGCTCCTCGATGCCGGTGGCGATCGCGAACACGTTCGGGTCGATGACGATGTCCTCGGGCGGGAAGCCGACGCGGTCGACGAGCAGGTCGTAGCAGCGGCGCGCGATCGACGTCTTGCGCTCCAGCGTGTCGGCCTGGCCCTTCTCGTCGAAGGCCATCACCACCACCGCCGCGCCGTAGCGGCGGACCAGCGCCGCCTGCCGCAGGAACTCCGCCTCGCCCTCCTTCAGCGAGATCGAGTTGACGATCGGCTTGCCCTGCACGCACTTGAGTCCGGCCTCGATGACGTCCCACTTCGACGAGTCGATCATCACCGGCACCCGCGCGATGTCGGGCTCGGAGGCGATCAGATTCAGGAAGCGGACCATCGCCGCCTTCGAATCGAGCATCGCCTCGTCCATGTTGACGTCGATGATCTGCGCGCCGTTCTGCACCTGCTGGCGCGCGACCTCGACCGCCCCGGCGAAGTCGCCGGCGAGGATCAGCCGGGCGAACACGCGCGAGCCGGTGACGTTGGCGCGCTCGCCGACGTTGACGAACAGCGAGTCGTCGGCAACGACGAGCGGCTCGAGGCCGGCAAGCTGCATGGCGCGATCGGTCATGGCTCGCTGCGGGGCGCGGGAGAGGGGCTCGATGCGGGCGGCGCGGTGGGGCCGCGCGCTCAGGCGGCCGCGCGCTCGGCTTCGGCCGCGGGCAGCCGGCGCGGCGGCAGCGTCCGCACCGCCTCGGCGATGGCGCGGATGTGCGCCGGGGTCGTGCCGCAGCAGCCGCCGACGAGGTTGACGAAGCCCGCGCGCGCGAACTCGGCCAGCAGCTTCGAGGTCTGCGGCGGCGTCTCGTCGTAGCCGGTGTCCGACATCGGATTGGGCAGGCCGGCGTTCGGATAGCAGGAGACGAAGGTGTCGGCGACCCGCGCGAGCTCCTCGATGTACGGCCGCATCAGCGCGGCGCCGAGCGCGCAGTTCAGCCCGACCGCGAGCGGGCGGGCGTGGCGGATCGAGTTCCAGAACGCGGCGACCGTCTGCCCCGACAGCGTGCGGCCGGAGGCGTCGGTGATGGTGCCCGACACGATCACCGGCAGGCGCTGCCCGGCGCGCTCGAAGAACGACTCGATCGCGAACAGCGCGGCCTTGGCGTTGAGCGTGTCGAACACCGTCTCGACCAGCAGCAGGTCGGCGCCGCCCTCGGCCAGCCCTTCGATCGCCTCGCCGTAGGAGGCGACCAGCGCGTCGTAGCTGACGTTGCGCGCGCCCGGATCGTTGACGTCCGGCGATATCGACGCCGTCCGGTTGGTGGGACCGAGCGCTCCCGCGACGAAGCGCGGCCGGTCCGGCGTCCGCGCCGTCCACGCGTCGGCGCGCTCGCGCGCCAGCCTGGCCGCGGCCGCGTTGATCTCGCGCACCCGGCCTTCGAGCGCGTAATCGGCCTGCGCGATCGACGTCGCGTTGAAGGTGTTGGTCTCGATGATGTCGGCGCCCGCCTCGAGGTACGCGTCGTGGATCGCGCGGATCGACGTCCGGCCGGGTCAGCACGAGGAGGTCGTTGTCGCCCTTGACGTCGTGCGAGTGACCGGCGAGGCAGACGGCCGCGTGCGCGTCGCCGACGCCGCGGTAATCGTCCTCGGAGAGCCGGTACGTCTGGATCATCGTGCCCATCGCGCCGTCGAGGACGAGGATGCGCTCGCGCAGCAGACGCGACGAGGAGCACGGTGCGGTCGGGTTGCATGGCGATCGGGGCGGCGGCGGGAAGAGCGCGGCGAAGCGGCGCGGACAATCGGTAATTCTAGCATCGCCGGTTGGCCCGGCCGGCCGCGCCGCAGGACGCGGACGCGGTTATATCCGCCGAACCAGCCGCCATAACGCGCGCGGCCCGTCCGTGCTAGATTTTCGTCCCATGAAGCACCTGAAACCGCGCGAGGCGCACGACTTCCTGCAGCAGCACCCGTCGGCCGTCTTCATCGACTGCCGGTCGGAGATGGAGTACTTCTTCGTCGGCCATCCGGTCGGCGCGCACCACGTCGCCTGGAACGACGGGCCCGACTGGGAGATCAACCCGCATTTCGTCGGGCAGGTGAAGAAGGTGGCCAGCATGAACCGGCCCATCGTGCTGATCTGCCGCAGCGGCCACCGGTCGGTCGACGCCGGTCTCGCGCTGGAGAAGGCCGGCTTCTCGGACGTCTACAACGTGCTCGACGGGCTTCGAGGGGCCCGCTCGACGAGCACCACCACCGGGGAACGCAGGGCGGCTGGCGCAAGGAAGACCTGCCGTGGGAGCAGCTGTAGCCACCGCCGGCGCGGCCGGCGAGACCGGCGCCTGACGCCCGCGCCGCGCCGGCCGGCATGCCGGCCGCCACCCCGACCCGACGACGCCCGCTTCCGGCGCCCGCGTCGACACGCGCGCGCGTCGGCGTGCCAGAATCGGCCTCCCCTGCGCGCCCCGCGCGGCCCGTCCGGCCCGCCGCGGCCGTCGGCACGACTCGAACCCCGCTCCCCGGCCCCGGGATCCGACATGATCGACAAGACCGTTGCCACGCCCGCCGCCGCCGTCGCCGCGATCCACGACGGCGCGACGGTGATGATCGGCGGCTTCGGCACCGCCGGCATGCCCTCGGAGCTGATCGACGCGCTGATCGGGCAGGGCGCGCGCGATCTCGTCATCGTCAACAACAACGCCGGCAATGGCGAGACCGGCCTCGCGGCGCTGCTGAAGGCGAAGCGCGTGCGCAAGATCCTGTGCTCGTTCCCGCGGCAGGTCGACTCGCAGGTGTTCGACGCGCTGTACCGCGCCGGCGAGATCGAGCTCGAGCTGGTGCCGCAGGGCAATCTCGCCGAGCGCATCCGCGCCGCCGGCGCGGGAATCGGCGCGTTCTTCACGCCCACCGGCTACGGCACCGACCTCGCCCGCGGCAAGGAGACGCGCGAGATCGACGGGCGCCACCACGTGCTCGAGTATCCGATCCACGCCGACTTCGCGCTGATCAAGGCCGAGCGCGCCGACCGCTGGGGCAACCTCGTCTACCGCAAGACGGCGCGCAACTTCGGCCCGATCATGGCCGCGGCGGCGAAGCACACCGTCGTCCAGGTGCGCGAGATCGTGCCGCTCGGCGCGCTCGACCCCGAGGCGATCGTGACGCCCGGCATCTACGTCCAGCACGTCGTCGCGGTCGCCCCCGGCGCCGCACCGGCCGCGGCCGCGTGAACCCCGGCCCCCGCCCACCCGCCAGCCCGCCGAGGCGACGCCCCCGATGAAGCGATTCAGCCGAGACGAGATCGCCGCCCGTATCGCCCGCGACATCCCGGAGGGCGCGTACGTGAATCTGGGCATCGGCGCGCCGACGCTCGTCGCCAACCACCTGCCCCACGACCGCGACATCTTCCTGCACAGCGAGAACGGCGTGCTGGGCATGGGTCCGGCGCCCGCCAGGGGCGAGGAGGACGGCGATCTCATCAACGCCGGCAAGCAGCCGGTGACGCTGCTGCCCGGCGGATCGTTCTTCCACCACGCCGACTCGTTCGCGATGATGCGCGGCGGCCACCTCGACTTCTGCGTGCTGGGCGCGTTCCAGGTCTCCGTGCGCGGCGACCTCGCCAACTGGCACACCGGCGCGCCGGACGCGATTCCCGCCGTCGGCGGCGCGATGGACCTCGCGATCGGCGCCAAGCGCGTCTACGTGATGATGGATCACCTGACCAAGTCCGGCGAGAGCAAGATCGTCGCGCAATGCACCTACCCGCTGACCGGGCTCGCCTGCGTCAACCGGATCTTCACCGACCTCGCGGTCATCGACGTCACGCCGCGCGGCCTCGAGGTGCTGGAGATCGTCGACGGCCTCGCCTTCGACGAGCTGCAGCGGCTCACCGGCGTGCCGCTCGCGCCGCCGCGCGCCGGCGCCGCGCCGGCCGCGGGCGATTGAGTTCGCCACCGTCTGCCACCCGATCCGGCCGACGCCGATCCTGATCCCGCCCCTCCTCTGCCCCTCCCATCTTCCTGTCCTCGCCACGGAAATCCCATGCCCGATGCCTTTCTCTGCGACGCGATCCGGACTCCCATCGGCCGCTACGGCGGTGCGCTCGCGTCGGTGCGCACCGACGACCTCGCCGCGTTGCCGCTGGCGGCGCTGATGGCGCGCAACCCCGGCGTCGACTGGGCCGCGGTCGACGACGTCGTCTACGGCTGCGCCAACCAGGCCGGCGAGGACAACCGCAACGTCGGACGGATGGCGCTGCTGCTCGCCGGCCTGCCCGAGACCGTGCCGGGCACCACCGTCAACCGGCTGTGCGGATCCAGCCTCGACGCCATCGCCATCGCCGCGCGCGCCATCAGGTCGGGCGAGCAGTCGCTGGTCGTCGCCGGCGGCGTGGAGAGCATGTCGCGCGCGCCGTTCGTGCTCGCCAAGAGCACCGAGGCGTTCTCCCGCGCCGCCGCCATCGCGGACACGACCATCGGCTGGCGCTTCGTCAATCCGAGGATGAAGGAGCGCTACGGCATCGACTCGATGCCGGAGACCGCCGAGAATGTCGCCGCGCAGTTCGGCATCGCGCGCGCCGACCAGGACGCCTTCGCGCTGCGCTCGCAGCAGCGCGCGGCGGCGGCGATCGCGGCCGGGCGGCTGGCCGAGGAAATCGTGCCGGTGACGCTGCCGGCGAGGAAGGGCGATCCGGTCGTCGTGGCGCAGGACGAGCACCCGCGTCCGACGACGCCGGAGTCGCTGGCGAAGCTGAAGGGCGTGGTGCGGCCCGACGGCACGGTGACGGCGGGCAACGCGTCCGGCGTCAACGACGGCGCCTGCGCGACCATCATCGCGTCGGCCGACGCGGCGAAGCGGCACGGGCTCACGCCGCGCGCGCGCATCGTCGCCGCGGCGGTCGCCGGCGTCGCGCCGCGGATCATGGGCTTCGCCCCGGCGCCGGCGACGACGAAAGGCGCTCGCGCTGGCCGGGCTCGCCATCGGCGACCTCGACGTCATCGAGCTCAACGAAGCCTTCGCCGCGCAGGCGCTCGCCGTGACCCGCGACCTCGGGCTGCCCGACGACGCCGCGCACGTCAATCCGAATGGCGGCGCGATCGCGCTCGGGCATCCGCTCGGCGCCTCCGGCGCGCGCCTCGCCACGACCGCCATGTACGAGCTGCACCGGCGCGGCGGCCGCTACGCGCTCGCCACGATGTGCATCGGGGTGGGCCAGGGCATCGCCGTCATCATCGAACGCGTGTAGAAGCGGCTTTCGACCACAGGGAGGACCCGCATGACCACGACTCCGCAGCGCCCGCCGGCCGGCTACCGCAAGCCCGACCGCGGCACCCAGCCCGATTACCTGTTCCCGCCGTACGCATCGACGGTCAAGCGCTCGCCGTCGCATCCGCTGGTGCTGCTGCCGACCTCGCTGTCGGAAGTGACCGGCCCGCTGTTCGGCTTCGAGCGCATCCGCGCCAACGACTTCGACCTGACGAAGCAGCACTCGGGCGAGCCGATCGGCGAGCGCATCGTCGTGACCGGGCGCGTGCTCGACGCCAACGCCAGGCCGGTGGCGAACACGCTGGTCGAGATCTGGCAGGCGAACGCGGCCGGCCGCTATCCGCACAGGCGCGACAACCACGACGCGCCGACCGACCCGAACTTCACCGGCGCCGGGCGCACGCTGACCGACAAGGACGGCCGCTACCGGTTCGTCACCATCCGCCCGGGCGCGTATCCGTGGCGCAACCACTACAACGCCTGGCGGCCCGCGCACATCCACTTCTCGCTGTTCGGCCCGGCGTTCGCGACGCGGCTGGTCACGCAGATGTACTTTCCCGGCGATCCGCTGCTCGAGTTCGACCCGATGTACATGTCGATTCCCGACGAGCGCGCGCGCCGGCGCCTGGTGTCGGCGTTCGACTGGGAGACGACGATCCCCGAGACCGCGCTCGGCTACCGGTGGGACATCGTGCTGCGCGGCCGCGACGAGACGCCGATGGACAACGACGCGCTGCCCGCGTGACCGGAGCGACGACGATGAGCCTTCAGACGACTTCCTCGCAGACGATCGGACCGTATCTTCACATCGGCACGACCTGGCTCGTGACCGAGGACCTGACCGCGCCCGGGCGTGACCGGCGAGCGCGTGACCATCGAGGGCCGCGTGCTCGACGCGGACCGCCAGCCCGTGGTCGACGCGATGGTCGAGATCTGGCAGGCGAACGCGCACGGCCGCTACGCGCATCCGGACGACACGCGGGACCTGCCGCTCGAGCCGGGCTTCACCGGCTTCGGCCGGTCGCAGACCGACGAGCAGGGCCGCTTCCGGTTCACCACGATCAAGCCGGGCCGGGTGCCGGGCGCCGACGGCAGGCCGCAGGCACCCCACCTCAGCGTGACGATCTTCATGCGGGGAATCCTCAAGCACCTGATCACGCGGATGTACTTCCCGGACGACCCGGCCAACGCCGGCGACGCGGTGCTCGGACTCGTGCCGGCCGCCCGGCGCGCGACGCTGGTCGCCCGCGCGACGAAGCCCGGCGTGGTCGCGTGGGACGTCATCCTTCAGGGCGACGGCGAGACCGTCTTCTTCGAGTGCTGACCACGGCGTCCGGCGCGCGCTGCCGCCGGCACGACGGCGAACCGCGCCGGGTCGCCCCGACCGCGCGCGGCGGCGCAAGCCACGACGACGAATCCGGAACGGACCCGCCATGGCCTTCGTCGATCTTGACGGCGCGCGCTTCCACTACCGGCTCGACGGCCCCGCGGAAGCGCCGGTGCTGCTGCTGTCGAATTCGCTGGGCACCGACCTCGAGATGTGGTCGGCGCAGCTCCCCGCGTGGTCGCGGCGCTTTCGCGTGCTGCGCTACGACACGCGCGGACACGGCCGGTCGGCGGTGACTCCGGCCCGTACACGATCGACCGGCTCGGCGGCGACGCGCTGGCGCTGCTCGACGCGCTGGCGCTGCCGCGCGTCCACTTCTGCGGGCTGTCGCTCGGCGGCATGACGGGGATGTGGCTGGCGACGCACGCGCCGGCGAGGATCGATCGCCTGGTGCTGTCGAACACCGCGGCGCAGATCGCGCCGCCGGAGCTGTGGAACGCGCGCATCGACGCCGTGGACAAGGGAGGCATGGCGGCGATCGCGGACGCCGTGCTCGCGCGCTGGTTCACCGCGCCGTTCCTCGCCGCGGGCGGGGCCGCGCTGGCGGCGATGCGCGCGATGCTCCTCGCGTGCCCGGCGCAGGGCTACATGGCGGCGTGCGCCGCCGTGCGCGACATGGACCAGCGCGCGGCGGTCGCCCGCATCACCGCGCCGACGCTGGTGATCGCCGGCACCGACGACCTTGCCACGCCGCCGGCGGCGGGACGTTTCCTGGCCGCGGCGATTCCCGGCGCCCGCTACGCCGAACTGCCCGCCGCGCATATCGCCAACGTCGAACAACCCGAGCGCCACACCGAGCTGGTGCTGCGCTTCCTTGCCGGAGAGTGAGGCCGCGATGGACGAAAAAGAACGCCATGCCAGGGGGATGGAGGTGCGCCGCGCGGTGCTGGGCGACGCGCACGTCGACCGCTCGCTCGCGCAGCGCAGCGACTTCAACGCCGAGTTCCAGGACCTGATCACCCGCTACGCCTGGGGGGAGATCTGGACCCGGCCGGGATTGCCGCGGCACACGCGCAGCCTCGTCACGCTCGCGCTGATGATCGCGCTCGGCCGCGACGACGAATTCCGGATGCACGTCCGCGCCGCCGCCAACAACGGCGTCACCCGCGACGAGATCAAGGAGGTCCTGCTGCAGTGCGCGATCTACGTCGGCGTCCCCGCTGCCAACGCCGCCTTCCACATGGCCGCCGACGTCTTCGCCGCCATGGACCCAACTTCGGGGTCAGGTCGAATTTAGGGCAACGACCGGGCTCGGCCGCCCGCGCAGTCGCCGACGCCGCCATTGGACCGCCGACGAGTTCGCCGCGCCATAGGCCACCTTGCCGACGCCACCTTCCACTCCGAACAGCGCGCATCAATGACGTCCCCGCACCGAACCCCGCCGGCATCGTCCTACGGACCGCTGTGCGGCGCTTTCTACGACGCCGACAAGCCGGTCGCCCCCGACGCCGAAATCGACTGGTACGACGCGCATTTGCCTCGAGCGGCGGGTTCGGTGCTGGAACTCATGTGCGGCTCCGGCCGCCTGCTCGCGCCGCTGGTCGCGCGCGGTCACCACCTGCACGGTGTCGACAGCTCTGCCGCGATGCTGGCGCGCTGCGAACAGCGCCTCGCGGCGGCGGGGACCCGTGCGACGCTGTTCCGCCAGGACGTCGCCGAGCTGAACCTGCCGTTCCGCTACGCAGCCGCATTCATCGCCGCCGGCTCGTTCCAGCTCCTCGTCGATCTGCGTGCGGCACAGCACTCGCTCGAGCGCATCCGCGCCCATCTCGTCCCACCCGGGCGCCTGCTGATGGAGCTCTTCGTCCCGCCCGAGGCGGCGCACCCGCCCGGAGGACCGGTCGTCGAAGTGCGCGCGGTGACGCTCGCCGACGGCGCGCGCATCACGCTGCGCTCGGAACTCGACGTCGACGCCGAGGGCCGGGTGATGACATGGCGCAACCGCTACGAACGGAGGGAGGGAATCCTCATCGTCGCGCGCGAGGACGAGCGTCTGGCGGTCACCTGGCACGACCACGAATCCATCACCGCGATGCTGGAGGCCGCGGGCTTCGTCGACGTCGAGATCGGTGCCGCGCCGGGCGCTGCGACGATCGACGAAGCCCGCTGGACCGTCACCGCCCGCATCCCCGCGCCCTAGTCCCGACCCGGCCGCACCCGCCCACGCCCCGCCCGCGCGGCAGCGACCGCCGGACGCGAGAACCGCCGCCCCTGGCGCTACAGCACGCAGCGCATGTAGACGACGCCGGGCAGCGGATTGTCGTAGTACGCAGCGCTCTCCACGAAGCCCAGCCGCGCGTACAGCGAGCGCGCCGGCGTCATCCAGTCGAGCGTGTCGAGCACGAGTTCGCGGTAGCCGATCGCCCTCGCCTCGTCGACGACGGCGCCGGCGAGGCGCTGTCCCCACCGTTGTCCGCGTGCGCGCGGCTGCACGAACAGCCGCTTGACCTCGCCGATCGCCGGCGCAGCGCCGGCCGCGGCCGCGAACCCGATCGCCGCCCTTCACCGGCAGCGGCCGCAGCGCGACGCATCCGAACGCAGCCACCCGGTTCGCCGGCGAGCAGCAGCCGACCGCAGGGCGGCGCGTACGCCCCCGGCAGCGTCGCCAGTTCGTCGGCGAAGCCCTGGAAGCACAGATCGACGCCCAGCCACGCCGCGTATTCCTCGAACAGCGCCCGCGCGAGCGCAAGGTCGGCCGGACCCGCGGCCTCGCGCAGCGCGGCCGTCACCTCAGCCCGCGCGCTCGCATGCCCCGACCTTGAGATCGGCGGCCGGATACGCGGGCGCGATCTCGCGCAGCCGCGCGACCGCGGCCTGCGGCGGGTCGCGGATCACCAGCAGCGTCTGCACGATGACCTGCGCGCGCTCGCCGACCCGGGCGCCCGTGACGCCCTGCTTCGCGAGATCGGCGACGTGCACGTTGGCTGCCTCCGCGGTGCGGAACACGCCCAGCGAAATGGCGTACCGCTGCGGGCCGCCGTCGACGACGAAGAGGTCGCGCACGCCGGCACTGCGCAGTTCGGTCGCGCGCCTGTCCGCCGCCGCCTTGCTGGCGAACGGCGGCAGGTACGCCCAGAACGCCGTGCTGGTCTCGACGCGCTTCTGCGTGAGCAGCCGGCCGAGGCCCAGCGGCTCGAGCTCGCCCAGCGCCTTCGCCCGATCCACCTCCGAAAACGGCCCCCACTCGACACAGACGTCGGCGAGCGCCGCCACCTTGGCGGGGCCGAGCGCCGCCACCTGCTGCGGGGTCAGCAGCTTGATCTTGTCCGGCTGGATCTGCTCGACGAGACGTTGCGGCTCGCCGCGGCCCGCGGTGTCGAGACGGGTGAAGCCGAACAGCGTCAGGTTCGCGAGCAGCAGGAGGAAGACGAGGGTGCGCATGGAGGGCGTCGGGTCGCGCCGTCGCTCTAGCCGCCTTCGGCCAGCGCCAGCACGCCTTCAAGCACCAGATTATCCACGACCTCGACCGGCCCGGTAAGGTGCGGCGCGATCTCGTGCGCGGCGCCGCCGGCGACGAAGCACCGGACCGCGACGTCCTCGTTCCGGATCCGCCCGCGCATCAGCTCGATCGCTCCGCAGACCGCGTGCATCGCGCCCGAGTAGAGGGCGTCGGGCGTGGCGGTGGGAAAGTCCTCGTAGTGCCCGGGCTGCAGCTTGAGCGCGCTGGTGTTCTCGGCCAGCGCCAGCAGCATCAGGCGCAGTCCCGGCAGGATGACGCCGCCGCGGAACACGCCGTCCGAGTCCAGCGCGTCGACGGTCACCGCGGTGCCGGCGTTGACGACCACCGCGGGCGGGGGAAAGAGCCCCGCGGCGAGCAGGCGCCGTCTCACCGCCACCAGTGCCGCCCAGCGGTCGGCGCCCAGCTGCGCGGGGTTGGCGTAGCGATTGGTCACGCCGCCGCCGGTCGCCGTCGCGAGCAGCCATTCCGGATGCAGCCGCCAGCGCGCGAGTTGCGCCTCGACGCGCACCCGCGCCGCTTCGCCGGCGACGTTGACGCCGACGACCCGCATCGGCCGCGGCAGGTTCTGCCATTCGCGCAGCGCCAGGGTGCCGATCTCGGCGTTGGGCGTCACGCCCGAGCACCGCCCAGCCGCGCGGGCCCGCGAGTCCCCACTTCATCCGGCTGTTGCCGACGTCGATGACGAGCGTGGACATGGGTCAGCCTGCGTTCAACGGGCGCTCGACGAGCGCGACGACGGGAGTGCGGATCGACGGCGACGGGACGCGGTGATCGCCGCCGCCGCGCCGATCAGGCGCGCCGCAGCGAGATTTCGCCCGACAGGAAGCGCGCGCGGCGCGGGCCGTCGGCCAGCACCAGCGCGCCGCTGGCGTCGACGCCGGCGACCTTGCCGGTCACCGCGCCGCCGTCGGGCAGCAGCAGCTTGACCGGCTTGCCCTGGTACGCGTGGCGGTGCTGCCACTCGGCGGCGAACGGCGCGAAGCCTTCGCGCGCGTACTGGTCGAGCACGCGGGCGAGCTCGGCGACGAGCCGCGCCAGCAGCCGGTTGCGGTCGATCGGCGGCGCGCGCCGGCCGGCGACGTGCGCGAGATCGGTGACCGGGTGCGCGATGTCCGCCTTGGCGCTGTCGGGCAGCCGCACGTTGAGGCCGATGCCGATCACCGCGACCGACGGTCCCAGCGCGTCGCCGTTGAGCTCGATCAGGATGCCGCCGACCTTGAGGTGCCGGTGGATCAGGTCGTTCGGCCACTTGAGCGCGATGTTGGCGAAGCCCTCGTCCTCGAGCGCGCGGGCGACGGCGACGCCGACGGCCAGCGACAGCCCCGCGAGAAAACCGGCGCCCTGCTCGAAGCGCCAGCCCAGCGAGAACGTGAGGCTGCCCCCGGCGACCGCCGTCCACGCGCGGCCGCGCCGGCCGCGGCCCGCGCTCTGCCATTCGGCCGCGAGCACGACGCCGTGGACGTCGCGGCGGGCGATGCGGCGCATGAGTTCGGAGTTGGTCGAGTCGATCTGGTCGACCACCTCGAGATGGATCGGCGCCGGCAGGGGGCGCTCGTCGGAAAGCGTGGACAGGCGCGCCGTCACCGCCTTGCCGTCGAGGAAATCGGGCGCCTGCAGCAGCCGGTAGCCGCGGCCCTTGATCCGCTCCAGCGACAGTCCCGCGGCCTCGGCGTCCTTCAGCACTTGCGAAACGCGGGCGCGAGTGAGCCCCACCTTCGCGGCGAGGTCTTCACCGGAATGGAAGTCGCCGTCGGCAAGCTGGCGCAGCAACGAGAATCCGAGCGGAGTAAGCACTAACAGACTCGTTCGTCTGGAAAGTCCATGACTATGACAGAAAGCGCGCCGGAACGCATCCTCCCTGTGCAATCAGGGACATGGGGGCGGACCGGCGTCGCGCAAGCGGTCCCCGGGACGACATTTGCCGCGGCGTGGCGCGTCCCACCGGCCGGGTCGAGTACACCCTGCGGCAATGCATCCTGCCGCACTGCCGTCCGCCGGCCACCGAGCCCCGCTCAGTCCTTCAGCACCCCTCTGCGGATCTGGTCGAGCTCGATCGACTCGAACAGCGCCTGGAAGTTGCCCTCGCCGAAGCCCTCGTTGCCCTTGCGCTGGATGATCTCGAAAAAGATCGGGCCGATCACCGTCTTGGTGAAGATCTGCAGCAGCATCTCGTCCTTGGCCGGCGCGCCGTCGAGCGAGGATGCGGTTGGCGGCGAGCCGCGCGGTGTCCTCTCTGTGGCCCGGCAGCCGCGTCGCGAGCTGCTCGTAGTAGGTGTCCGGCGTGTCCTGGAAATCGACGCCGACGCGGCGCAGCTTCTCGACGCAGGCGTGGATGTCGTCGGTGCCCAGCGCGATGTGCTGGATGCCCTCGCCGCGGTAGGCGACCAGGTATTCCTGGATCTGGCTCCGGTCGTCGGACGACTCGTTGATCGGGATGCGGATCTTGCCGCAGGGGCTGGTCATCGCCTTCGATTTGAGTCCGGTGAGCTTGCCCTCGATGTCGAAGTAGCGGACCTCGCGGAAGTTGAACAGCCGCTCGTAGAAGCCCGCCCACTCGTCCATGCGGCCGCGGTGCACGTTGTGCGTCAGGTGGTCGATGGTGGTGAGCCCGGCGCCGCGCGGGTGCTGGTCGACGTCGGGCAGCGGGACGAAATCGATGTCGTAGATCGACACCCCGACACCGGTGTCGCCCCGCGCGCCGGGGTAGCGGTCGACGAGGTAGATCAGCGAGTCGCCGATGCCCTTGATCGCCGGGATGCTGAGCTCCATCGGGCCCGGCCGCGCCTCGACGCCCCAGGCGCCGAACTCGACGCACTTGCGATACGCCTTGGCGGCGTCGGTCACGCGGAACGCGATCGCACAGATGCACGGCCCGTGCACGCGCGCGAACGACTGCGCGAACGAGTCGGGTTCGGCGTTGACGATGAAGTTGATGTCGCCCTGCCGGTAGAGCAGCACGTTCTTGCTGCGGTGCCTCGCCACGGCGACGAAGCCCATCTGCACGAACAGGCGACCGAGCGCGGCGGGGTCGGGCGCCGCGTACTCGACGAACTCGAAGCCGTCGGTGCCGAGCGGGTTTTCCCAGAGGTCGGGGGTGCGGGCGATGGCCATGGGTGGTTCCGTGAGAGATGGGCGGATGCGGCGCGGAGCGCCGGGGAGCGCTCGATTGTAGGCGATGGTGACGGACCCGGGGGCAATGGGCCGGGAGCCCTGCGGTCGTGCTGGTACTCCGGACAGCGGCTTGCCGCAAGTGCTTGCAGCACCGCGCGTCAGGCGTCGTGGCCTTCGGTCAGGCAATGCGGGGCACACACGCGTCGTCACCGGTCGCGCGAACCGGTGACAGCCGTCATCTCGGCGGTGACGATTCCGGTCGGGGACGGCCAGCAATGCCCCACCCCATCAGCATCATGCACGAGCGCGATGAGATGTCGCGCTCCAGGTCCGTCCTCGGCGTGATGTCCCCGAAGCCGACGGTGGTCATCGTCGTGATGCCCCAGTAGATCGCGACCGGGATGCTGGTGAAGCCCGTTCTCGGGGCCCTCGACGACGTACATCACGGTCCCCAGGACCACGACGGTGATCAGCACGAAGCCGATGAAGACGACGATCTTGCGCCGGCTGGCCATCGGGCGGCGCCGAGGAATCCGAACTCGGACACGTACGCGCCGAGCTTGAGGATCCGGAAGACGCGCAGCAGGCGCAGCAGGCGGACGTCGATCAGCGCGTGGGCTCCGGGACGAAGAAGGCGAGGTAGGTCGGCAGCACGCGCCAGCAGGTCCACGATGCCGAAAAAGCTCGATCGCGTAGCGCAGCGGGTGCCGGACGCGACGACAGCCGCAGCGCGTACTCGGCGGTGAACAGCAGCGTGAATCCCCATTCGAGGACATCGAACAGCGCGCCGTGGCGCGCGCGTGATCGAATGCACGCTGTCGAGGATGACCACCAGCACGCTGGCAAGGATCGCCGCGATCAACAGCAGATCGAACAATCGGCCGGCGCGGGTGTCGGCTTCGAAGATGATCGTGTAGGCCCGCAAGCGCCACGAGCCCCTTGGCCGGCCGAAGCGCGCGGCCGCTTCCGATTGTGCGGTCGAGGCCGGGGATGGCACGTTCGGCGCCGATTCGGAGGTCGTCATGGACAATGCGTGTGGACTCGGGTTGCAACCGTACCACGTGGTCATGTCGGGCGGCAAAGCAGTGGCGCAAGGCCATCACTGCCATCGCGATGCATTGAATTCGACCTGACTGCAATCCCAGATTGCGGCCGAAGTCGTTCGAGACCTCGACGACGCATCGACCGGATGGACGATTGTCGGGGTGACGATCGCGTGTTTCGATGATGGCATCGCCGTCGCGCCCCCGCGCGAGACCCCACGCTGACCTAAATTCGACCTGACCCCAAAATCGCGCGCTCGCTGCCGGCGGTGAGGGCGAGGCGCCAGGCGCGGTCGTTGGGGCGCTCGGCGAGCCAGTCGGCGGTGTCGCGGATGGTGTCCTCGAGCGCGCGTTCGGCGAGGCCGGCGGCGTGGGCGCGCCGGCAGTCGAACTCGAGGAAGCCCGCGTGATCGGCCTCGCTCGCGGGCAGCCAGAGCGGCAGCCCGGTCCACGGCGACACCTGGTGCGCCGTCAGCGTCGCGTCGTCGAGCCAGCGCGGCGTCGGAATCCCGTGGGGACCCGCGAGGCCGCGCTCGCGCGCGACGGCGGTGAGCGCGTCGACGAGTCCGCCCCAGCTGAAGTGGCCCCGCTCGCTGGCGGCGTTGAACGTCCCGGCCGTGTCGCGCTCGGCGAGGCCGACCAGCCACTCGCCGAGGTCGCGCGCATCGATGAACTGCAGCGCGCGCTCCGGCGGCGCCGGCACCACCGCCTCGGCCGGCCGGTCGCCCAGCAGCGCCGGCTGCAGGAAGCGCGCGACCCAGTAGGCGAAGCGGTCGGTCGGGTCGAATGGCCCGACGATCAGCCCCGGCCGCACGATGGTCGCGCGCGTCCCCAGCCGCGAACACACGGCGTCCTCGCACGCCGCCTTCAGCGCCCCGTAGTGCGTCGCGATCTCCTCGGTCGCGGGGTCGTCGAGCACCGCGCGCGGCGCGCTCTCGTCGAGTCCCGGCCGGTCGGCGGAGGCGTAGACGGACATCGACGAAACGAAGAGGTAGCGCGACGTGCGGTCGGCGAGCAGCTCGGCCGACGCGCCGACGATCCGCGGCACGTAGCCGCTGGTGTCGATGACGGCGTCCCATTCGCCGGTGGCCAGCGGCGCGAGCCCGGGCGCGATCGCCGGATCGCGGTTGCCGCCCAGCGGGACCACCGCCGGGTCGACGTGCGTCGGCTCGTTGCCGCGCGTGAACGTCGTCACGCGATGGCCGCGCGCCACCGCCGCGTCGACGATGTGGCGACCCAGGAAACGCGTGCCGCCGAGGATCAGCAGACGCATCGCACACCCCCTCCGGCCTCTGCAGTTCCGGTCACGGCCACGGCGCGGCGCTAGGCGTCGTTCCCCGCCAGCAGGCGCAGCACCTCGGCGTGCAGCCGCCGGTCGCCGCAGGCCACGACGTCGCCGCCCTCCTCGCAGCTGCCGCCGGTCCACGACGTGATCACGCCACCCGCACCCTCGATCACCGGGATCAGCGCCTGCACGTCGTAGGCCTGCAGCGACGATTCGACCACGATGTCCATGAGGCCCGCGGCCAGCAGCGCGTAGGCGTAGCAGTCGCCGCCGTAACGGACCAGCCGCACGCGCGCCTTCACGCGCTCGAACGCCGCGCGCGTCGCCGGGGTGACGAACATGTCGGGCGTCGTGCAGCCGACGATGGCGTCGGCGAGCCGCGCGCAGCGACGGGTCGCGAGGCGGCGCGTCTCGCCGCCGCGCCGCCATTCGGCCGGTCCGCCGGCGACGGCGAGGAACGTCTCACCCACATAGGGCTGGTGGATCACCCCGGCCACGACGCGCTGGCCGTCGTTCAGCGCGATCAGTGTCGCCCAGTGCATCTGGCCCGTGATGAAGCTCCGCGTGCCGTCGATCGGGTCGATCACCCAGGTGTAGTTCGACGGCCGCTTCTCCCAGCCGTGCTCCTCGCCGCGGATGCCGTGGTCCGGATGCGCCTCGGCGATCGCCGCGCGGATCACCGCCTCGGCGTCGCGGTCGGCGGCGGTCACCGGGTCGTACGACGTCGTGCCCTTGTCGTCGACGTCGATGGCGACGCGAAAATGAGGCAGCACGACCGCGCCGGCGCGCTGGGCGATCCGGTACGCGAATTCAAGGTAGTCGGCGGGAGTGGTCGTGGTGGGCATCGGCGCGCCGGCCGTCGCTGGGTTCGCCCGACGGCCGCAATGATCGCACAGGTCGGCCGGCGCTGCGTCGCGCGGGGCTCCGTCCGGGATGCCGTCGCCCAGCCGCGACGAGGGCGCTGCCGACCCGACCCGGGGGTCTCAGGACGTGACGATCCAGAACACGCCGACGCCGGTGGCCACCGCCGACGCCGCGCCCATCAGGACGTGGTACGCGCGGTCTCCATTGCGGCCGGCGCGCCCGGTCAGCACGTCCATCAGCGCGCCGAACGCCATCATCGAGGCGACGGTGCCGATGGCGTAGGCGGCGATGTACGCGACCGCCTGCCGGACGGTCGGGAAGGCGAGCGCGGGCAGCACGCCGAGGAAGTGCGAACTGCCGGCGACGCCGTGCAGGATGCCGACGCCCATCGCCGCATGTGTGTGCAGGTGCGACGGTGCCGCGGCGGCCCGGACGTGGTTCGGGATCGTCCGCAGCGCGGGCGACGCGTCCAGCGGCTCGTGCCCGTGCGACGTGGACGTGGATGTGCGCATGCGGCGCTCCGTCGTGCTCGTGCGGATGTTCGTGGACGTGGGCGCGGAACGCGGTGCGCAGCCCCCACAGGCCGATGCCGACCAACATCACGCCGACCAGCCGCTCGCCCCACTCCGACAGCAGTTCCGGCGACACCAGATCACGGGCCCAGACCAGGAACAGCGCGACCGCCGCCACGCCGGCCGAATGGCCGATGCCCCAGCGCATGCCCACCGCCCACGAGCGGCGGCGGCCGCGCACGGCCAGCGGCGCGACCGCGGCCAGGTGGTCGGGGCCGGACCAGACGTGGAGGGCGCCGGCGGCGAGGCCGGCCACGACTTCGACGAGCATCTAGTCTGCTCCTTGGGGAAACGGGTCGCCGAAGGCAGGTGGCACACGGCGACCGGAGCCTATGCTGCCCCAAACGGCGCGGCGACGGCAAGCCGCACGGGATCCGAATCCTTGCGCTGGCGCAAACTGCCGCCGGATTGTCGCGCCGCAGCCGCTCGGGCACCGCACGCTCGGTAGGAAGGAAGCCCTGTCCCTTCCTACGCGGCGCGGCCGCGCCCTTCACGTCCCGCCGCGCGCCGCCGGTACGGCCGGCGTCAGCCGCGCGGCACGATCTGCACGCCGGCGATCTTCTCCTGCGCCTCGATCAGCGACGGCACGTACTTGTCGCCGAGACCCAGCGCGTTGGCGGTGACGAGGCTCTGGTGCACGGCCTCGCCGATGATCGACGGCAGCATCAGTTGCTCGGTGAAGTGCGTGTAGTAGCGCAGGTCCTTGGCGGCGTTGACCAGCGTGAACTTGAGACCGGTCAGGTCGCCGCCGTCGAGCATCCGGCCGACGATCATCTGGAACAGCCCCGAGTTGACAGCGCCGGCCGAGATCACCTCGTGCAGCTTGCGGATCGACAGCCCCGATTTCGCGGCCGTGGCGCAGGCCTCGGCGGTCGCCGTGCAGATCGCCTGCGCGACGAAGTTGTTGATGAGCTTCAGCACGATGCCGTGGCCCGCCGGGCCGGCGTGAATGATGTTCTCGCAGAACGCGGCGAACACCGGCTTGAGTTGCGCGAACGTCGCGTCGTCGGCGCCGACCATGATGTTGAGCCGGCCGGCTTCGGCCTCGACCGGCGTGCGCGCGAGCGGCGCGTCGACGAACTTGACGCCCTGCGCGGCGAGCGACTCGCGCATCTTCGTCGTCGTCGCCGGTTCGCTGGTCGATGTGTCGACGATGACCAGGCCGGCCTTCGCGCCCGCGGCGAGGCCGTCCTTGCCGAAGACGATTTCCTCCACCTGCGGCGCGCCGGTGACGCACAGGATCACGATGTCCGAGGCCCGCGCGACGTCGGCGTTGGTCGCGACTTCCTTCGCCTCCGGCGGCCAGGATGTCGGCCAGCGGCGCCCGGTTGCGGTTGACCCGCACCGTCAGCGGGAAGCCCTTGGTGACGAGGTTCTTCGCCATGCCGTGGCCCATCAGGCCGAGCCCGATGAAGCCGATCCGCGGTTTCGCATCCATGCCGTGCTCCTCCTGAAGCGCGCCCTCGCGGGGGCGCTGAATTGGTCGGGTGGTCAGGCCAATTCTACACGGCGGCAGCGGGTGATCGCGGTCCTCCGGTCCTCCGCGGCACGCGCGGACGCCGGTGCCGGCGGGCAGCAGGGACTGCCGCCCCGGACCGGCGCGTAGGTCCCGCCCGGACCCGCTCAATCGACGGTCGTCGCGTCGGCCGGGGCCGCCTGGCCGCGCCGCCGCTCGTACAGCGCGAGCGCCAGCCCGCTGCCGCCGATCACCGCCATGCCGCCGAGGGTCCAGCCGTCGGGAAACTGGCCGAAGGCGACGAAGCCGATGACGGTCGCCCAGACCAGCTGCATGTAGGTGAACGGCGTCAGCGCCGACGCCGGCGCGCGGCGGAAGGCGCTCAGCAGCAGGAAGTGGCCGAGCGTGCCCAGCACGCCGGTCAGGACCACCAGCGCGACGTCGGCCCAGGGCATCGTCGCGCCGGGGCCGAACCATGGCCACAGCGCCGTCATCAGCAGCGTGCCGACGATCGCCGGATAGAACAGCGTCACCCGCGGGTCCTCGGCGGCGAGCTTGCGCGTCAGCACCTGGAACATCGCGTAGCAGCAGGCGGCGCCCAGCGCGTAGCCGGCGGCGCCATGCAGCATCTCGGCGCCGGGCCGCACGATCAGCAGCATCCCCGCCATGCCGGCGACGACGAACAGCGCGCGCGGGGCCGTCATCACCTCGTCGAGCAGCGCCACCGCGAGCAGGATCACCAGCACCGGCGTCGTGTAGTTGATCGCCGTCGCCTCGGCCAGCGGCAGGTACTTGAGCGCGGTGAAGAAGCACAGGCTCGAGCCGAGCAGCAGCGCGCCGCGCACCACCTGCGCGGTCAGCCGCGGCGTGCGCACCAGCGACCAGCCCATCGCCGGCGCGAACCACAGCACCATGAACACCGCCTGGAGGCCGTAGCGTGCCCACACCAGCAGCGGGATCGGGTAGCGCGGCGCGAGGTCCTTCACCACCGCGTCGAGTATCGCGAAGCACGCGGTGGCGCCGAGGATCAGCCCGACCGCGGCGAGCGGAACGTGCGCGTGCGAACGTTGGAACGGCGGGGACTGCGGCGGGGAGGACATGGGGTGCACGGACTGCCGGCGAAGCGGTCGAGTGTAACGCCGCGGAGTCGCGAGCGGTGGCGACAACCGCGCAGCACGGCCGGCCGTCGGGCCGCCGACGGGGGCCGTGCGCGACGCCTGCGGTCGCGGCACCGGCCCGGCGCGGGGTCATCGCCGGGGCAGCTTGAGCCCGACCTCGACGATGCGCCCCGCCTCGACCCGGCGCGCCGTCAGCGTCAACCGGCCGACGGTGACCGCATCGCCGACCACGGCGCGGCCGTGCAGGCGGCGCGCGATGAGCGAGGCCAGCGTGGCCCCCCGTTCCGCCATCGGCAGCGGCGGCAGGCCGTAGGTGGCGATGACGTCGTCCGCCCGCGCATCGCCTTCGAGCACGAACTCGCCGAAGAAGCCGGCGGCGGTGAGCCGGCGCTCGTCCGCCAGCGGCGCCAGCAGCTCGGACACCGGAGGCTCGTCGCCCGCCGGCCCCACGAATCGCCACGATGTCGCCGGCCGCGAGCACCGCCGACGGCGCCTGCAGCACCCCCGCGCGCCAGTGCGCGACGACCCGCGCGTCCGCCGGCAGGTGGAGCTCGGCCACCGCCGTGCCGAGGGCGCGCGAGCGCGCGTCGACGCGGTACTGCAGGAGTTCGACCGTCTCCGGACCCGTGCTCGCCAGCTCGTGCCGATCCTCCGGCGCGTAGAGCGGCGGCAGCTCGAGGCGCAGCCAGCGCGCGAACGGCCGCAGCGTCATTCCCTGCAACAGCAGCGACGTGACGACGACCATGAAGGCGAGCTCGAACAGCAGCTTCGCGTCCGGGATCCCGTGCAGCACGGGGAAGATCGCCAGCACGATCGGCACCGCGCCGCGCAGGCCCACCCAGGCGATGTAGGCGATCTCGCGCGGCGGGAAGCGGAAGGGCGCCAGCAGCGCCGCGACGGCGAGCGGCCGCGCGACGAACATCAGCACCGCCGCGACCGCCAGCGCGGGACCGGCGCGCGCGAGCACCGCCGACGGCGTGACCAGCAGGCCCAGCAGCAGGAACAGTCCCGCCTGCGCCAGCCAGGCGAGTCCGTCCATCACGCGCAGCACCGGCTCGGTCGCGTGGGTGCGGCGATTGCCGACGACCAGACCGATCAGGTAGATCGCGAGGAAGCCGCTGCCGCCGGTCGCCGCGACCAGCGCGAACGCGAGGAGCCCGCCGCCCAGGATCAGCAGCGCGTACAGCCCCTCCGCCAGCACCGTGCGGCGCAGGATCTCGCGCAGCGCCCAGCCGGCGACCAGCCCGCCGGCGGCGCCGATGCCGAACTGCGCCACCAGCGTCTTCGCGATGTCGAGTCCGGACATGCCGCCACCCAGGCGAATCCACTCGATCATCGTGATGGTGAGGAAGATCGCCATCGGGTCGTTGATGCCCGATTCGATTTCCAGCGTCGCGCCGACGCGCGCGTTGAGCGCGACGCCGCCGTTGCGCAGCAGCGAGAACACCGCGGCCGCGTCGGTCGAGCCGATGATCGCGCCGAGCAGCAGCGCAGTCGGCCACGGCAGGTCGAGCAGCGCCACCGCCGCCGCCGCGACCATCGCCGCGGTCAGCGCCACGCCGGCCGTCGCCAGCGCCAGCGCGGGCGCGAGCGCGACCTGGAACGTGGCGAGCCGCGTGCGCAGGCCGCCGTCGAGCAGGATCACCGCCAGCGCCAGGTTGCCGACGAAGTACGCGGCGCCGAAGTTGTCGAACTGGACCTTGCCCGGCCCGTCCTCGCCGGCCAGCATGCCCGCGACGAGGAACACCAGCAGCAGCGGGAACCCGAGGCGCGCCGAGAACACGCTGGCGAGCACGCTGGCGAAGAGCAGCAGCCCGGCGAGCAGAAGCCATTGCGTCGTCGCGTCCATCGCGGCGATTCTAGCTTTCCTCCCGCGATCGCGTTCTTGCTATGCTCCCGTCGGAAATTCAACCCGGCCCGCGCCCGTGGAGCTCAAGGCTTCAGCGCGCGCGCCGACAAACGGGGAAAACACGATGAAGGACGCAGGACTCCCGATCACGCTGATCGTCGTCGGCCTCATCTGGCTGCTGTGGTACCTCGGCTGGATGCCCGACAAGGATTGGGTCATCGGACTGGGCTTCATCGCCGGCGGCATCGCGGTGCTGGCGCTGGACGGCTTCACCAGGAACTCGGTGGTGATCGGCCCGTTCCTCGTCGCCATCGGGCTGTCCTGGCTCGCGCACGACCGGTACCGGATCAGCTGGTCGATCATCGTGCCGCTGATGCTGATCCTGCTGGGCGTGCTGATGCTGGTCGCGCGCAGTCCGTCGATTCCGGACCGTCGCCGAAGCAAGTCGAACGAGACGTGATCCTGCCGCGTCGGCCGCCGCCTAGTTGAAGGCGACCAGCGAAGGAAAGAACGGTCCGATCGGCGCCTGGAAGGGCCGCGCCAGGCTGGCGGGCAGCGGGACCTTGACGAAGTGCTCCGTCCCGTCCTGCTCCCGCGTGGATTCGAAATGCCTGATGATCGCGTCCATGCGGTGGTTGTACGACATGAACTGCACGTGCGCGAGCTGATAGCCGTGCCTCGCGGCCTCGGCCAACCCGAGTTGGGTGAGCTTCTGGCCGTGGCCCTGGCCGCGCCAGGGCTCCAGCACGCTGATCGAGAACTCGACCTGGGACGCGCTGATTCTCGCCAGGTGGACCACGGCGGACAGCTGGCCGTCGCGGTCTTCGGAACCCAGGATCAGGTCGCGCCGGAAATCGAGTCCGGCAACGTGCTTGCGCAACGCCTCATCGAGCACCTGGGTGTTGAAGCGGAGGCGGCGGCCCTCCGGTTCCAGCGCGAGGAAATGGCGGCCGACCCGTCCGCGGTCCGCGTCGGTCAGGCGCCGCAGCGCTCCGGGCTCGCGCCCGGCGTAGATGATGGTCTGCATGCCATGCTCCGAAGCATAAAGCATACCATATTGTGC
>CAWHJY010000027.1:0-26780 GCA_963829775.1 uncultured beta proteobacterium
CGCGCTCGACGTGAAGCGGCTCACCGCGCGCTGGCGCGCCCGGCCCGTCGATCTCACGCTCACCGAATTCTGGATGGTCCACGCGCTCGCGCGCTTCCCCGGCCACGTCAAGGACCGCGAGTCGCTGATGCGCGACGCGAGCATCGTCGTCGACGACAGCACGATCACGACGCACGTCAAGCGCATCCGCCGCAAGTTCCTGGCGGTCGACCCGGGATTCGACCGCGTCGACACCGTCTACGGCATGGGCTACCGCTGGCGCGCCGACGGCGGGAGCTGACGATGCGCGTGGCGCTCGGCATCCGCGCGCAGCTCCTGCTGGTGCTGACGGTGTTCCTCTCGTTGCCCTGGCTGGGCTACGAGTACGTGCGCGAGCTCGAGCGGTTCCTGCGCGACGCCCAGGAGCGCGCGCTGGCGTCGACCGCGCAGGCGGTGTCGATCGCCCTCAACGACCGGCCGCGGCTGTTCGAAGGCCCCGCCGACCCGATCGCGTCGTTCGCGCGGGAGCGCGCCGACGAGGAGCCGCGCGACGGCCTGCCGCCGTCGGCGTCGCCGGAGATCGCGCGCATCGTGCAGGGGCTGTCGCGGACCACGGCGCGCGTCTGGGTGATCGACCGCGCCGGCGTCGTGCTGGCGCGCGCGGGCTCGCTCAAGCAGCCGCTGCCGGACGAGCCGCCGGCGTCGTGGTGGCGGCGGCTGTCGCGCGCGACGCTGGGCCGGCTGTACGCGCTGGTGCTGACGCAGCCGTCGGAGGATTTCGCCGACGACGCCGCGGCGCGCGGGCCGCCGCAGGGCCGCGACGTCGAGGGCGCGCTCACGGGCATCCTGACGACGCTGCGCCGGCCGAGCTCCGACGGCCGCGCGGTCATCGTGTCGGCGGCGCATCCGGTCTGGGTCGGCGACCAGGTCCGCGGCGCGGTCGTCGTCGAGGAGACGACCAACCGCGTGGTCGCCGAGCGCAACCGCGCATTCGAGCGGCTGTTCGACATCGTGCTCGCCGTGCTGCTGGTCGGCACGCTGGCGCTGACGTGGTTCGCCTCGCGGCTGGCCACGCGCATCCGCCGGCTGCGCGACGACGCCGAGCGCGCGATCGATCCGCAGGGCCGCGTCGTCGGCCGGCTCGCGAGCTCGGGCGCCGGGGACGAGGTCGGCGACCTGTCGCGCAGCTTCTCCGCCGTGCTCGAGCGATTGTCCGAGTACGCCGGTTACCAGGAGAAGATGGCGGCGCGGCTGTCGCACGAACTGCGTACGCCGGTCGCCGTGGTCAGGAGCTCGCTCGACAACCTCGATGCCCAGCCGCTGCCGGCCGACGCCCGCGTCTACATCGAGCGCGCGCAGGGTGGCATCGCCCGGCTGGCCGCGATCCTCGCGCGGATGAGCGAGGCCACCCGGCTCGAGCACTCGCTGTCCGATGTCGAACGCGAGCGCTTCGATCTCGCCCCCGTCGTCGCCGGCTGCGTCGACGGCTACCGGCAGGCGTATCCGCGGACGACGTTCGACCTTTCGCTGCCGCCGGAGGCCATCGCCATCGACGGCGCGCCTGACCTGGTCGCGCAGATGCTCGACAAGCTCGTCGCCAACGCCGTCGAGTTCTCCACCGGCGGGGCGATCGAACTGCGGCTCGCGCGCGAGGGCGACGACGCGGTCCTCGTGGTGGCGAATGAGGGGCCGTCGCTGCCGGCGGCGATGGTGGGACGGCTGTTCGACTCGATGGTGTCGGTGCGGCCGGATCCGCACGCCGGCGGAACGTCCGAATCCGGTGGCGGAGGCGCCCGTCAGGCGTCCGGCGGAGAGGGCGCAGCGGCGCCGGTCACCACTGCCGGCGCTGCGGTCCGGGTGTCCGCCCCGCACTTCGGCCTGGGGCTCTACATCGCGCGGCTCGTCGCCGAGTTCCACCGCGGGCGCATCGACGTGAGCAATCGCGACGACGGCCGCGGCGTGGTCGTCCGGGTCGCGTTGCCGATCGCCTGAACGGGCGGCGCCAGCGCCCGGGCGATGCGGAAGGTGCACCGGCGCGCCCCGGAGCCGGCGCGCAGCCGCGCTACATCATCCCCGCGCGCCGCCGCATCTCGCGTTCGATCGCCGCGAACTGCTCCGCCACCTCGTCCTTGAGAAAGCGCTGCGTGAGGAACGACGGATAGAGCGCCCCCGGATCCACTTCGACGTGATAGTCGATCCGGGTGCCTTCGCCGTCGGCGGAGAGCGTAGTCAGCGAGATGAGGTGCCGCATGCTGCCGACCGTCTGCCGCGACCGGATGACCTCGACGGGGACCAGCTCGATTTCGCGCTGCGATTCGAACGGGAAGGCGAGCGGCCCGAAGCGGGCGACGCCGCGCTGCTGCAGCGTGACGCGGTTCACCGACCGTACGACGGCGCGGCTCGTCTCGAGGTTGGGCACGAACGTCGCCATGTGGTCGAAATCGGTCAGCACGTCCCAGGCGACCTGCGGCGGCGCAGCCGTGCGGAAAGACGCGTCGACGTAGTAGTTCGGGCCCTCCCGCGTCACGGCGATCCGCACCTTCGGCGGCGCCGGCTGCGCGCGCGCCGGCGCGGGCAGGACCGTGGCCGCCAGGGCGAGCACCGCGCCCGCCACGGCCAGCGCCAGCCGGGCGAACGGCGCCGCACCGCGTACTTGCCGCAGCGGCGCCCGGGAGGCTCATGGTTCGAGGGCGGGGGCGGCGGGCATCGTTCGGATCCGCGGGCACGGGCCCGGAAAGGCGTTCGCCGCAGCTTACCTTGTCGGCGATAATGCAGGGCTGCGACAGAAGCGACGAAGGCGCGAAGGCGCCGTCCGCGTCCCGCCCCGCCGCCCCCGCACGCCGATCCCCCGCGCACCGCCGCCCGCATTCCCGCTTCCACAGGCCCCTTCGTGACCCCACCGCGGTTTTCCTCGCTGTACTTCGCCTTCGCGTCGGGGTACCTGCTCTCCTACCTGTACCGCACCGTCAACGCGGTGATCTCGCCCGAGCTCTCGCGCGAGCTGTCGCTGTCGCCGGGCGCGCTGGGCCTGCTGACCAGTGCGTACTTCCTTGCCTTCGCCGCAATGCAGATTCCGGCCGGCATGCTGCTCGACCGTTACGGCCCGCGCCGGGTCGAGCCGGTGCTGCTGCTGATCGCCGCGGCCGGCGCGCTGGCGTTCGCGTTCGCGGGCGGCGAGGCCGCGCTGCTCGGCGCGCGCGCGCTGATCGGGCTCGGCGTCGCGGTGTGCCTGATGGCGCCGATGAAGGCGATCGCGACGTGGTATCCGCCGGAGCGGCAGCCGTCGCTCGCCGGCTGGATCATGGCCGCCGGAGGGGTCGGTGCGCTGGCGGCGACCGCGCCGCTCGAGATCGCGCTGCGCTATGCGACCTGGCGGACGATCTTCGTCGTCCTCGCCGCCGCGACGATGATGGTCGCGGTGTGGATCTGGTTCTCCATTCCGGACACGCCGCGTCCGGCGACCGCGCCGGGCTTTCGCGCGCAGTGGGCCGGCGTGCGGCGGGTGTTCGCCAATCCGCGGTTCTGGTGGATCGCCCCGCTCGGCGGGTTCGGCATGGGGTCGTTCATGGCGGTGCAGGGGCTGTGGTCGGTGCCGTGGCTGATGGAAGTCGAAGGCCGGTCCCGCGCGGTCGCCGCGCACCACCTGCTGGTGATGGGCGCGGTGATCCTCGCCGGCTACCTGCTGCTCGGGATGTTCGCGACACGGCTCGCGCGGCAGGGCGTTCACGCCCGGCACCTGTTCGCCGCCGGCTTCGGGCTGAACGCGCTCGCGCTCGCGGCGATCGTCCTGCACGTGCCCGGCAGCTGGCTGTGGTGGGGGCTATACGGCCTGGGTGCGGCGGTCAACGTGCTCGCGTTCACCGTGCTCAACGAGGGCTTCGGCAAGGAACTGGCCGGCCGCGCCAACACCACGCTCAACCTGATGATGTTCATGGGCAGCTTCGTCACGCAATGGGGCATCGGCCTGGTCGTCGACTGGGGTCGTGCCGGACTGGGGCTCGATACGGCGGGCGGGCTGAAACTCGCGTTCGCCGTGGTGCTCGCGGGCAATGCGCTGACCTACGCCTGGTTCGCCTTCGGCTGGCGCCGTCATGCGCGGGTCCGGCCACCCGCGATCGCGTAGGAAGCGACGTATGCACCTTCACATCCTCGGCATCTGCGGCACGTTCATGGGCGGGATCGCCGCGATCGCCAAGGCGGCCGGCCACACGGTGACCGGCTGCGACGCCAACGTCTATCCGCCGATGTCGACGCAGCTCGCGGCGCTGGGCATCGACCTGGTCGAGGGCTTCGACCCGGCGCAGCTCGACGGCCCGGCGCGCGGCGCCGACGCGTTCGTCGTCGGCAACGTGGTGTCGCGCGGCAATCCGCTGCTCGAGGTCGTGCTCGACCGCGGCCTGCCGTACGTGTCGGGGCCGCAGTGGCTCGCCGAGAACGTGCTGGCCGGGAAATGGGTGCTGGCGGTGGCCGGCACGCACGGCAAGACGACGACGACCGCGATGCTGGCGTGGATCCTCGAACACGCCAACCTGCAGCCGGGATTCCTGATCGGCGGCGTGCCGCTCGACTTCGGCGTCTCGGCGCGGCTGACCGACAGCCCGTTCTTCGCCATCGAGGCCGACGAATACGACACGGCGTTCTTCGACAAGCGCTCGAAGTTCGTCCACTACCGGCCGCGCACCGCGATCCTCAATAATCTGGAGTACGACCATGCCGACATCTTCCCCGACCTGGCCGCGATCGAGACGCAGTTCCACCACCTGGTGCGCACGGTGCCGAAGAGCGGCCGCCTCGTCGTCAACGGCGGCGAGGCGAGCCTCGCTCGCGTGCTGGCGCGCGGCTGCTGGAGCGAGGTCGAGCGCTTCGGCCTCGCCGAGGTGCCCGCCACCGGTCCCGACTGGACGATCGGCGTCGACGGCACGATCCTGCTCGGCGGGGCGCCGCAGGGAACGCTCGCGTTCGGGCAGGCCGGACGGCACAACCAGCTCAATGCGCTGGCGGCGATCGCCGCGGCGCGCCACGCCGGCGTCCCGGTGCGCGCGAGCCTCGACGCGCTGGCGGCGTTCCAGGGCGTGAAGCGCCGCCTCGAGCGGCGCGGCAGCGCCAGAGGCGTCACCGTCTGGGACGACTTCGCCCATCATCCGACGGCGATCGCCACGACGGTCGACGGCCTCGCGCGGCAGCTCGGCCGCGGCGCGGCGGGAGGACTCGCGCGCGATGGCGCGCCACGCATCCTCGCCGTGCTCGAGCCGCGGTCGAACACGATGAAGCTGGGCGCGATGAAGGACGCGCTGCCCGGCAGCCTCGCCGGCGCCGACCGGGTGTACTGCTACGCCGCCAACCTCGGCTGGGATGCCGCGGCGGCGCTGGCGCCGCTGGGTCCGCGCGCCTCTGTGCACACCGATCTGGCCGCGCTGGTCGCCGCCGTCGCCGCCGCCGCGCGCCCCGGCGACCACGTCCTGGTGATGAGCAACGGCGGCTTCGGCGGCGTGCACGACCGGCTGCTCGCGGCGCTGGGCGCGCCGGCCGCCCCCGCGGACCGCGCTTGACCACGATCGTCTACCTGCACGGCTTCCGCAGTTCCCCGCAGAGCGTGAAGGCGCGGCTCCTCGCCGGCGCGGTCGCGGCGCTGCCTCCGGCGCGGCGTCCGCGCCTCGAGGTGCCGGCGCTCGCGCACGAGCCGGCGCGCGCGGTCGCCGCGGTCGCCGACTGGGTGCGCGCCCATGTCGGCAGTCTCGACTCGCTGACCTTCGTCGGCAGCTCGCTGGGCGGCTACTACGCGACCCACCTCGCCGAGAGGTTCGGCGTGCGCGCGGTGCTGGTCAACCCGGCAGTCCGCCCCTACGACGACCTCCGGCAGTACGTCGGTGTGCAGACGAACCTCTACACCGGCGAGACGTTCGAGGTGCTGCCGCGGCACTTCGAAGAGCTGCGCGAGATGGCCGTGGCGCGGATCACCCGGCCCGAACGCTACCTCCTCCTCGCGCGGTCCGGCGACGAGGTGCTGGACTGGCGGACGATGGCCGGGTTCTACGGCGGGGCGTGGCAGCAGGTCCGCGGTGGCGGAACCCACGGCTACGACGACATCGCCCCCGACCTGCCGGCGCTGCTCCGGTTCGCCGGCGTCGCCTCCTGACACGGCGGCTGCAGGGGTGCGGTTCGGCAGGCATCGCGACGACTGTGGCGCGCGTGCCGCATCGTGACGGCCCGGCGGTGGTTGTCGACGGGTGCAAACCGCGCAGCCCGGGCGCCGCGGCGTAGCATCGGACCATGGAGCGCAGCAGCTACGACTTCGCCATCGTCGGCGGTGGCCTCGCCGGCGCGGCGATCGCCTGGGGCCTGCGCGCGCTGGGGTCACGGCTGGCCGTGTTCGACGAGGGCGACGTCGCCGTGCGCGCCTCCCGCGGCAATTTCGGGCTGATCTGGGTGCAGGGGAAGGGCGCCGGCCTGCCCGCGTACGGCGCACTGACGCAGACTTCGGCGCGCCTGTGGCCGCGCCTCGCGGCGGCGCTGGCGGAAGACACCGGCATCGACGTCGCGCTGGCGCAGCCGGGCGGCCTGTCCGTCTGCCTCTCGGCGGACGAACTCGCGCGGCGCGTCGCGCGGCTCGAGGCGGTCGTCGCGCAACCCGGCTTCGAGCGCTACGCCATCGACGTGCTCGACCGCACCGCCATCGCGCGCCGACTGCCGGCCGCGACGCTGGGACCCGACGTCGTCGGGGGCGCGTGGACCCCGCTCGACGGCCACTGCAACCCGCTGAAGCTGCTGTCGGCGCTGCACGCGGCGCTGGCGAAAGCCGGCGTCGACTACCTGCCGGCGCGGCCGGTCGCCGCCATCGCGCCGCGCCCGGGCGGCTTCACGCTGACGACGCCGGCGGGGGAGGTCCGCGCCGAGCGCGTCGTGCTCGCGGCGGGGCTCGCCAACGCGCGGCTCGCGCCGATGGTCGGGCTCGCGGCGCCGCTGCGGCCCAACAAGGGCCAGATCATCGTCCTCGAGCGGGTGCAGCCGTTCCTGCCGTTTCCGGTGGAGACCATCCGCCAGACCGACGAAGGGACGGTCCTGATCGGCGATTCGCAGGAGGAGCGCGGGATCGACGACGAACTGGACCTCGCCGTGCTGGGCGAGATGGCCCGCCGCGCCGTCCGGGTGTTCCCGGCGCTCGGCGGCGTGCGCGTCAATCGCGCCTGGGCGGCGCTGCGCGTGATGAGCCCCGACGGCTATCCCGTCTACGCGCAGAGCCGCGCGCATCCGGGCGCGTTCGTGGTCAGCTGCCACAGCGGCGTCACGCTGGCCGCCGCGCACGCGTACGTCGTCGCGCCGGCGATCGGCGCGGGCACGGTTGCGGCGCGACTCGCGCCCTTCGGTACGGAGCGCTTCGATGTTCGCGCGGCTGCCTGAGGCGGGCGGCAGCAGCGTCGACATCGTCATCGACGGCGCGCCGGCGGTCGCCCGCAGCGGCGACACCGTCGCGGCGGCGCTGCTGGTCGCGGGTCGGCTGGCGTTCCGCACGACCGCGGTCGCCGCCGCGCCGCGCGGCCCGCTGTGCCTGATGGGCGTGTGCCACGACTGCCTCGTGACCATCGACGGGGTGCCGAACCGACAGGCCTGCATGATGGTCGTGACGCCCGGCATGCGCATCGACACGCGGCGTGGCGCGCGTTCGCTCGACGGCGCGGAATCCCCGTCGGTGCGCCCGGCGGGCCGGCGATGAGCTTCGCCCGCCGCCGCTACGATGTCGCGATCGTCGGCGCGGGGCCCGCCGGTCTCGCCGCCGCGATCACCGCCTCCGGCTACGGGCTCGACACCATCGTCTTCGACGAGCACGACCATCCCGGCGGGCAGATCTTCGCCGGCGCCGGCGACGGTCCGTTCTCGCTCGCCCGCGCCGAAGCGCTGTTCGGCCGCGAGTACGCCGACGGTGCGGCGCTCGTCGCCGCGTTCCACCGCTCGCTCGCGCTGCACGTGCCGCGGGCGACCGTGTGGGCCGCGTCGACGCGCGCCGACGGCGCCATCACGCTGGCGGTCACCGCGGGAGGCCCGGTCGCGCGGCACACCGAGACGGTCGACGCGGCGGCGCTGATTCTCGCGACCGGGGCGCAGGAGCGCCCGGCGCCGATTCCCGGCGGCACGCTGCCCGGCGTGATGCTGGTGGGCGCCGCGCAGCGCCTGCTCAAGGGCTCCGGCGTGATTCCGCGCGGCCGCACCGTCCTCGCCGGAAGCGGGCCGCTCCTGTGGCTGCTCGCGTGGCAGTACCTCAACGCCGGGGTGGTCGTCGACGCGCTGCTCGACACCACGCCGCGTGGCCGCATGCGCGCGGTGCTCGCGCTCGCGCCGTCGTTCCTGCGGTCGGGATATGCGCGCAAGGGGCTCTCGCTGCTCGCGGCGGTGCGCCGGCGCGTGCGCGTGATCGGGCACGTCGATGCGCTGGCGGCGGAGGGCGGCGACCGGGTCGAGGCCGTGCGCTGGACCCGGCGCGGCGTGGCGGCGACGCAGCCGGCGGACCTGCTGCTGCTGCACCAGGGCGTCGTTCCGGACGTGAACTTCGCCGGCGCGCTGGGCTGCGCGCTGCGCTGGAACGACGCGCAGGCGTGCTTCGAGCCGGTGGTCGACGACTGGGGCGGCACGACCGTCGCCGACGTGTTCGTCGCCGGCGACGGCGGCGGCATCCTGGGGGCCGACGCGGCGCAGGCGCGCGGCCACCTCGCGGCGCTCGCGGCGGCGAATGCCCTCGGGCGCATCGACGCCGCCACCCGCGGCCGCGCGGCGGCACCGCACCGCAAGGCGCTCGCCCGCGCGGTTGCCGGGCGCGCGCTGCTCGACCGCATGTACCGTCCCGCCGATGCGTTTCGCGCCCCGGACCCGGCGATCGACCCCGGCACCATCGTCTGCCGCTGCGAGGAGGTCACCGCCGGCGCCATCGCCGATGCGATCGTGCGCGGCGCCGCCGGCCCGAACCAGCTGAAGGCCTACGTTCGCTGCGGCATGGGTCCCTGTCAAGGCCGGTTCTGCGGCCTCCCGGTCACCGAGATGATCGCCCGCGCGCGGCGGCTCTCGCCGGCCGCCGTCGGCCATTGCCACCCGCGCTTTCCGGTCAAGCCGGTGACGCTCGACGAACTCGCCGCGCTGCCCGGCTCACCGGAGGCGCTGGCGGCGGTCGTGCGCAGCGGCGGCACCCACTGACGCGACGCGCATCGGTTGTAAGCGAGCTGTAAGCGAAAGCCGGCCGCGTCACGATGCGGGCGCGCTACAATCGGCGCGCGTTTCCGAGCCTTCGAGGAGTCTGCGCATGTCCACCGCCCGTCCGCTTCCGTCCATCCTCCGCGCCGCGGCGCTCGCCGCTGCCTTCGGCTGTCTCGCCGGCCCCGCGATTGCCCAGGCGCCGCAGATGTTCAAGGCCGGCCCGGGTCCCGACGAACTCTGGGACGTCACCGTCAAGATGGAAATGGTGGGCATGCCGATGGCGATGCCGGCGACGACGTCGCAGGTCTGCATGAAGAAGGACCGGGGCGCGGAGAAGATGGTGCCGCAGAATAAGGACTGCCGGACGCTCGACGTGAGGAACGTCGGCAACCGGATGACGTTTCGCTTCGTCTGCGCCGGCGAGGAGCCGATGGAAGGCACCGGCGAGATTACGTCGACGCCGACGAGCTACGACGGCCGGATGACGATGAAGGGCACGCGCCGCGGCAGCGACATGAACATGGTGCAGAACTTCTCGGGCAGGAAGGTCGGCACCTGCACCGACACGTCGGCGCAGGCGATCGCCAAGATCGAGGGCGATGCGGCGGCGCAGAAGGCGAAGTTCTGTGCCGACAGCATGGAAAGCCTGACCCCGGAAGCCTTCATCGGCAAGGACGCGCCCTGCGCACCGCAGGCGAAGGCGTTCTGTGACAAGGTCGGCGGCATCGCCGCCGGCGGCCGCACCCCCGCCGGGTACCGGGCGGCGGTCGGCAGGCCGGGCGGCGCGAGGATGACGCGCCCGGCGTTCACCGCGTGCAAACAGGACTTCGATGCGATGCAGGCGGCGGCCTGCGGCTCGGGCGTGGCGTCGCGCGACTGGTCGTTCGTCGGCAGCGGCGCCTGCGATGCGGACGTGCGCAAGCAGGGCGAGCCGCTTTGCAAGGGCCGTGCCTTCACCGGCATGGACCGCGCGATCGTGCCGCTGTGCAGCCGGTATGCCGCGCTGTCGCGGGGCACCGCCGGTGGCGAGGAAGACAGCGGCACCTTCGGCGGTGGCGGCGGAGGCGGTGGCAGCGCCGGCGCGCCCGGAAGTTCCGGCGGCGGCGGGTCGGCGGCCGGCACGGCCCCGCGCGCACCGGCAAAGGCCGAGGAGCCGAAGCCGGCGAACTCGCTCGACAGCAGCGTGCAGGAAGGCGTCAACCAGCTGAAGAAGCTGCTCCCGTTCTGACCGTGCGCAGGCCGGGCCGCGGCATGGGCGCGGCCGCCGTGGCGGTCGCGCTGCTCTTCGCCGCGGCGGTTGCCGGCGCCGCGACCGTCGCGGCAGCGCCGGCGGACCCGCCCGTGGAGGCCCGAACGACGGGGGCTGCGGCGGCGCAATCGGACTCGACGACGCCCGCTGTTGCGCAGCGCGCTGGCGAGGCCGCCGCCGGACGCTCTCCAAAGGCAACCTCCTTCCCGACCGGTTCCCCGGCGTCGCCGCCGCCTACCTGGTGCGACGCGACGGCGTGGATCTGTGGGGCGCGCAGCGTCGATGCGCCGCTGCCGCCGGCGAGTCTGGCCAAGCTGATGACCGCGCTGCTCGTGGTCGAGGCGGGCCGCGCCGACGACGTCGTCACCGTCAGCGCGCGGGCGGCGGGCACCGGCGGGGCGCGAGTCGGCCTGCGGACCGGCGAGCGGCTGTCGGTGTCGGCGCTGCTGGCCGCGCTGCTGCTGCGCTCGGCCAACGACGCCTGCATCGCCCTCGCCGAGTGGCGCGACGGCAGCGAGAAGGCGTTCGTCGCGCGGATGAATGCCCGCGCCGCCAAACTCGGTCTCGCCGGCACGCATTTCGCCGGCGCCTGCGGCCTCGACGCCGCCGGCCAGCGCAGCAGCGCGCGCGACCTCGCCGCGCTCGCCGAGCGCGTGCTCCGACAGCCCGCGCTGGCGGCCCTGGCGGCGCGCGAACGGATGACCATCCGCAGCGAGGGCGATCGCGTGTTCGCGCTGGTCAACACCAACGCGATGCTCGGCCGCATTCCCGGCGTCGACGGACTGAAGACCGGCTTCACCAACGGCGCCGGCCGCTGTCTCGTCGTCAGCGCCGAGCGCGGCGGCGTGCGCGTGCTCGCCGTGCTGCTGGGGGCGGGCGATCGGTGGTGGGACGCGGTCGCGATGGTCGAGCAGGCGTTCGACGCGCCGGCGCCGCGCGATGGCCGCGGCCGCTGACCCGGTCGGCCCGTCCGCGCCGCCCGGCGCCGGCGGCCCCGTCGCGGGCAGTCCGGTGACCACCGCCGTGCCGGGAACCGGTATCGCCGACGCCGGCGGCACGGTGCCGCGATGGATGCTCGCCGTTGTCGTCGCGGCGGTGGCGATCGCCTGGGCCAACGCGTTCCCCGGCACCTTCCAGTTCGACGACTACGCGGTGATCGTCGACAACCCCGCCGTGCAGCGCTGGACCGCGTTCTTCGCGTCGATGCCGGGCATCCGGCCAATGCTCAAGGCGAGCTACGCGCTGTCCTGGACCACCGGGGGCGGCACGCCCACCGCGTTCGTCGCGTTCAACGTCGCGATCCACGCCGCCAACGCGGTGCTGGTGCTGCTGCTGACCGCGCGCGTGCTCGCGCTGGCCGCGCCGGAACTGCGGCCGCGGGCGGGCATCGCGTTGGTGACGGCACTGCTGTTCGCGCTGCATCCGGCGCAGACCGAGGCGGTGACCTGGATCGCCGGCCGCGCGACCTCGCTGTCGGCGTTCTTCTGCCTGGTCGCGATCGTGGCCTGGCTGCGCGGTGACGACCGGGCCACGACTTCGCCGACGTCCGAGGCGACCCCGGTGGGTGGTGCGTTCGAGGCCGCGGCCGGGCGTGTCGCACGCGGAAGCGGCTGGCGCGCCGCGGCAATGGCGGCCTTCGTCGCGGCACTCGCGGTCAAGGAGACCGCGGTGACCGTGCCGTTCGCGCTGCTGCTGCTGGAGGCGGTGCGCCGCGCCGGTCCGAGCCCGCCGGCGACCGGCGCCGCGTGGCGCCGCCGCGCCCGTGGCGCGACGCCTGGCGCGCGACGCGGATGCCATTCGCGCTGCTCGCGCTGACGGCTGTCGCGGCGTGGTCGTCGCCGACTTACCGGAGGCTCGCCGCCGCGAGTCTCGACACGCGCGGACCGCTCGCCAACCTCGCCGCGCAGGTCGACGGCGTCGCCTATCTGATCACCGATCCGCTGCTGCGCCTGCGCGTCAACATCGACCCCGACATTCCATCGACCGCGTTCGGCGCACAGTGGTGGCTGGCGGCGGCGGCGCTGGCGGCGCTGGGCCTCGTCACGGCGCGGGCCCTGTCCGCGCGTCCGGGGGTCGCCGCCGGCATCGATGTCGTCGGTGCGGCGGAAGCGGGTGCGACCGCCGGACACGTCGCGTGGCGCTCGCCGCTCGTCGGCTTCGCGCTCGCGTGGTTCCTGCTGCACCTCGCGCCGACCAATTCGCTGCTCGCGCGCTTCGACCTCGCCAACGATCGGCAGCTCTACCTCGCGCTGGTCGGCCCCGCGCTGCTCGCCGCGGCGACGATCCCCGCGTGGTGGACGCGGCAGCGGCACCGCGGCGGGTGGAGCGTCGTCGTTCCCGCGCTGGTCGTCGCCGCACTGCTCGGCGCCGTCACGATCGCGCGCAACCGCGACTACGCGTCCGAGGTTGCGCTGTGGGAGGCGACGGTGCGTGCCGCGCCGGCGAAGGCGCGCGCGTGGAACAACCTCGGCTACGCGTACGAGCAGGCAGCGCGGCGCGGCGACGCGCGGCGCGCGTACGAGCGGGCGCTGGCGCTCGACCCCGATCACTACAAGGCGCGGTCGAACCTCAACCTGCTGGGCGACCCCTAGCGATCCGTAGCGTCGCAGACCGCGGCGTATACTTTCCCGATGGCCGCGCCGGATCTCACCGACCAGCTCGTCGTCGCGATCAGCTCGCGCGCGCTGTTCGACTTCGAGGAGGAAAACCAGGTCTTCGAGACCGCGGACGACCGCGCCTACATGACGCTGCAGCTCGAGCGGCTGACGCAGCCGGCGAAGCCCGGCGTCGCGTACCGCCTGGTGCGCAAGCTGCTGCGCTTCAACGACGAGGCGACCAAGCGCGTCGAGGTGGTGATCCTGTCGCGCAACGACCCGGTGTCCGGCCTGCGCGTGTTCCGGTCGGTCAAGGGCTCGGGGCTGCCGATCGAGCGCGGCGTGTTCACGCGCGGCCGCGCGCCGTTCAGCTACCTCGCGCCGCTGAAGGCCAATCTCTTCCTGTCGGCCAACGACCAGGACGTGCGGCGCGCGCTCGAGGCCGGCTTCCCCGCGGCGATGGTGTACACGCAGTCGCAGTCGACCGACTCGCACCCCGACGAGGTGCGCATCGCCTTCGACGGCGACGCCGTGCTGTTCGCCGACGAAGCCGAGCGCGTCTACCAGGCCGAGGGACTGACCGCGTTCCAGACGCACGAGGCGAAGAACGCACTGCGGCCGCTGCCGTCGGGGCCGTTCAAGCCGCTGCTCGAGGCGCTGCACCGGCTGCAGGTCGAGTCGCACGCCGGGCCGATGAAGCTGCGCACCGCGCTGGTGACGGCGCGCAGCGCGCCGGCGCACGAGCGCGCGATCCGCACGCTGATGGACTGGAACATCGCGATCGACGAGGCGATGTTCCTCGGCGGGCTCGAGAAGGGCCCGTTCCTGCGCGAATTCGAGCCTGACTTCTTTTTCGACGACCAGACGCGACACGTCGTGAGCGCGTCGAAGCACGTGCCGTCGGGTCACGTCCCGCACGGCGTTTCGAACGAATAGCGGGCGGCGCGCCGCGTCCGGGCTGCCTTCCGGTCACGACCTCGGCCAGGGTCGACGCGGCCGGCAAATTCGGCCGCTGCCGACGGTGCGTCCGGTCAGACCTTGCCGACGATCACGTCCGACGCCTTGATGATCGCGGCGGCGCTGTCGCCGGCCTTGAGCGCGAGGTCGTCGACCGCCTCGTTGGTGATCGATGCGGTGACGATGGCGCCGCCGATGTTGATCTTCACGTGCGACGTCGTTGCGCCGCGTACGACTTCGGTGACCCTGCCGGCCAGTACGTTGCGGGCTGAGAGCTTCATCGGGTTTCCTCGGGAGTTGCGGCAGTTGTGGCGGGTGGATGTGCCGGAGCGACAACGGCTATTGTGGCAGAGTGAAGCCGTGGGCCGCCAGGATGCGCCGCCCATCGCTTGACTGCACGAAGCGGGCGAAGTTCGCCGCCGCGGGCGGTGCGCCGTTCAGCACCGTCAATCCGTAGTCGGCGCCGACCGAGAACGCCGCCGGAACCGTCACGACCTGCAGCCTCGGATGCTGCGCTCGCTCGCCAGCGACAGCATCAGCGTCAATGTGCAGGCGTGACGCCGGATCATTTCTTCGCGCTCGGGAAGAACAGCTGCTCGCCGCCGATCTTGTAAGCGGCGATCGACGCCTGGCCCTCGGGCGAGACGATCCAATCGATGAACGCCATGCCCTCGGCCTTCTTGACGTGCGGGTGCCTGGCCGGGTTCACCAGCATCACGCCGTAGGGGTTGAAGAGCTTCTGGTCGCCCTGGACGACGATGGCCAGGTCGCCGCGGTTCTTGAACGAGAGCCAGGTCCCGCGGTCGGCGAGGATGTACGCGTTCATCGACGACGCGGTGTTGAGTGCCGGGCCCATGCCGGAACCCGTTTCGCGGTACCAGCCGCCCTTGCCGGCGTTCGGGTCGACGCCGGCATCCTTGAAGTAGCGCAGTTCGGCCGCATGCGTGCCGCTCTTGTCGCCGCGCGAGACGAACGGCGCCTGCGCGTCGGCGATCTTCTTCAGCGCCACCGCGATGTCCTTGCCGCCGGCGACCTTCGCCGGGTCCGACTTCGGCCCTATCAGCACGAAGTCGTTGTACATCACGTCGCGACGGTCGATGCCGAAGCCTTCGGCGACGAACTTGTCCTCGGCGACACGATCGTGGACGAACACGACGTCGGCGTCGCCGCGACGGCCGGTGTCGAGCGCCTGACCCGTGCCCAGCGCGACGACCTTCACCGTGATGCCGGTCTTTTTCGTGAACTCGGGCAGGATGTGGCCGAATAGGCCCGACTGCTCGGTCGACGTCGTGGACGCGACGACGATGGACTTGTCCTGCGCGCGCGCGGACGGTGCGGTGGCGAGCATGGCGAGGGTGATGGTTGCGAATGACGTCAGCGCGAGCGCGCCCAGGAATCGTTTCACTGCCACGGCAGTTCTCCGTTCAGGAAGGCGGCGGCCTCGGCCGTCGCGGGTTGGCGAAAAAAGGCGTCGACCGGCGCGCGCTCGGCGAGCCGGCCGTCGTTGAGGAACAGGATCTCGTCGCCGAGGCGCCTGGCCTGGCCGAGGTTGTGCGTGACCAGCACGATCTTGGTGCCGGCGGCGTGGATGGCCGCGATCACCGACTCGACCTCGCGCGCCGCCGATGGGTCGAGGCTCGCCGTCGGCTCGTCGAGGAACAGCACCTCGGGCGCCAGCATCCACGCGCGGGCCAGCGCCAGGCGCTGCTGCTCGCCGCCGGACAGCACGCGCGCCGGCCGGTCGGCCAGGCCATCCAGGCCGACGCGCATGAGCGCCACCAGCGCGCGTCCCTCACGCTCGTGCCGCGGAACGCCGGCGAGCTTCAGCGCGAAGCGCAGATTGCCCAGAACCGAGCGGCGGAACAGCACCGGCCGCTGGAACACCATCGCCTGCCGCCGCCGCGCGCCCGGGACCTCGGGCGAGTTCCACCGCACCTCGCCTGACGTCGGCGCGATCAGGCCGTGGCAGATCCGCAGCAGCACGCTCTTGCCGGCGCCGTTCGCTCCGAGGATCACGCTGCGCACGCCCGGCTCCAGCGCGAGGTTGATGCGGTCGAGAATGGCGCCGGCCGCCGGCGACGAACGAGACGTCCTCCAGCGTCAGCGGCAACAGCGGAGCGTCAGCCATGGCGCCGCTGCGCGCCTTCCTTGACGAAGTGCGCGACGACGGTGAGCGCGAGCACGATGGTCAGCAGCACGATGCCCAGCCCCAGCGCCAGCGGCAGGTCGCCCTTCGACGTCTCGAGCGCGATCGCCGTCGTCATCACGCGCGTGACGCCGTCGATGTTGCCGCCGACGATCATCACCGCGCCGACCTCGGCGATCGCGCGCCCGAAGCCGGCGAGCACGACCGTCACCAGGGTGAAGCGCAGGTCGAACAGCAGCGCCAGCGCCGACGCGCCGGTGCCCGCGCCGAGCGACGTCAGCTGCTCCCGCGATTCGGTCCAGGCGTCGGCGACCAGCTGGCGCGTGAGCGCGGCGAGCAGCGGGAACACCAGGATCGCCTGCGCCACGACCATCGCCGCCGGCGTGAACAGGATGCCGAACATGCCCAGCGGCCCTGCCCGCGACAGCAGCAGGTAGACGGCGAGGCCGACGACGACGGCGGGCAGGCCCAGCAGCGCGTTCAGCACGACGATGGTCGCGCGGCGGCCCGGAAAGCTCGCCACCGCCAGCGCGGCGCCGGCCGGCAGCGCCAGCAAGGCGGCGACGGTCACCGAGGACAGGCTGACGCGGATCGACAGCCAGATGATCTCGAGCAGCCTAGGATCGCCGCGGGTGATCATCGAGGCGGCTTCGGCAAAGGCGAGCGGGACGGTATTCATCGGGTGGGGCCGGCGTCGGTGCGGCGGCGGGCCTCGGCAGGGGCGCGAGGCAGCGCCGGGACCGCGAGTCTAGGGCGTCGCGCACGCCGGGGCAAAATATGCAAAACTCCGCATAATGAAGATCCTGCGCCCGATCATCGGCTGGACCGCGATCGACGACGCGAAGGCCGCGGGCACGGCGCGGGGCGGCGCCGACCCGGCGCGGGCGGGCGGCGTTGCGGGACCAGGCGACGCGGCCGGGCCGACGGCTGCCGCACGGCCGCTCGACGCGCGCGTCGTCGCGCTGGTCGCCGGCGTGGCGGCACGCGGTTCGCTGGCCGCGGCGGCGCTGGCGCTGCGGCTGCCGTACCGCACCGCGTGGGCGCTGCTGCGCGACGCGGAGACCGACCTCGGCCGGCCGCTGCTCACGCTTGCGCGCGGGCGCGGGGCGAAGCCGACCGCGCTGGGCGAGCGACTGCTCGCCGCCGATCGCGCCGCCCGCGACCTTCTCTCCGCGCGCGGGCCGGAACTGGCGGTCCCGCTGCGCGCCGGACCGGGACCGCGCCCCGGTCGCGTGCTGCGCGTCGCCGCCAGCCACGACCTGGCGCTCGCCGAGCTGCGCGACCTGTGGCGCGCACGGCACCGCATCGCGGTCGAGTTCCACGGCAGCGCCGAGGCGATCGCGCTGTACACGCAGGGCCGGGTCGACGTCGCCGGCTTCCACGTGCTGGCCGGCCCGCGCGGCACGCACGATCCGTTGCTCGCCGCGCTCGATCCATCGCGCGACGTCGTGCTGCGCTTCGTCGTGCGCGAGCAGGGCCTGATCCTGCCGCGCGGCAACCCGCGCGGCGTCCGCGGTTTCGCCGACGTCGCCGCCAAGGGCCTGACCTTCGTCAACCGGCAGCCGGGGTCGGGCACGCGGCTCATCGTCGAGCGGCTGCTGCAGCGCGCGCGGCTCGCGCCGGCGGACATCCGCGGCTTCACCCGCGAGGAGTTCACGCACGCCGCGGTCGCGGCGACGGTCGCCGCCGGCAATGCCGACTGCGGCTTCGGCCTGCGCGCTGCCGCGGCTCAGCTCTCGCTCGCGTTCGTGCCGCTGGTCGAGGAGCGCTACGGATTCGCCTGCCGACGGCGCGACGTCGACGGTGCGGAGCTGCGCGCGTTCAGGGCGCTGCTCGCCGGCGCGGCGACGCGCAAGGTGGTGGCGCCGTTGCCCGGCTACCGGCGCGACGCGCCGGGCGCGGTCGCCGCCGTCGAGTCGTTCGCGGCCGAAGCCGGCGGGTCGATCCGCCGCCGCGGCGCCGGCCGCTGACCGCCGACGCGCGGCATCGGCCGCGCGCCGCCGTCAGCCGGTGATCCGCCCGAAGAACGGGTACCGCGGGTCGGTGTAGCCGTGCGTCGACGGATGGCCGGGCCGGACCAGCGCGTCGACGATCGCCTCGTCGTCGTCCGACCAGGCGGTGCCGACCGCGTCGACGTAGCCCTGCCACTGTTCCATCGTCCGCGGCCCGGCGATGATCGACGTCACGATCTCGTTGGCCCACAGCCACGCCAGCGCGAACCGGGCCAGCGTGCGGCCGGTCGCCTCGGCGTGCGCCTTGAGCTTTTGCGCGATGACGAAGGACTCCTCGCGGAACTCGGTTTCCATGATCCGCTCGTCCTTGCGCCCGCCGCGCGAGTCGGGCGGGGCGACGCCGCCGGGCGCGTACTTTGCCGTCAGCACGCCGCGCGCGAGCGGCGAATACGGTGCGACGCCGAGTCCGTAGTAGTCGCATGCGGGCAGGATCTCGACCTCGGGCTGCCGGTTCAGCAGGTTGTAGTACGGCTCGCAGACGATCGGCGCGGGAACGCCCTGCGCCTCGCATTCGCTCACGACCTCGGCGATCCGCCAGCCGCGGAAGTTCGACAGGCCGAAATAACGGATCTTGCCGCCGCGGATCAGGTCGCCGATCGCGGCGACGGTCTCGGCGAGCGGGGTATCGGTGTCGTCGCGGTGCAGGTAGTAGATGTCGATGTAGTCGGTGGACAGCCGCGCGAGGCTGTCGTCGCAGGCCTGCAGGATCCAGCGCCGCGAGAGGCCGCCGCTCGCCGGCATGAAGGGCAGCGCGTTGCCCGCCTTGGTCGCCAGAATCCACTCGCGCCGGCGCGCCTTGATCGCGGCGCCGACGATGCGCTCGGACTGGCCGTTCGCGTACGCGTCGGCGGTGTCGATGAAGTTGACGCCGGCGTCGAACGCGGCGTCGACGATGCGCCGGGCCGCGGCCTCGTCGGTGAGGTCGCCGAAGGTCATGGTGCCGAGGCACAGCGGCGAGACGAGCACGCCGCTGGCGCCGAGACGTTGGTGTTCCATGGGCATGTTGGGTCAGCCTTCCGCGGATCGGCGCAGGCGCTCCATGTTGGGCACCGGGAGCGCGCGCCGCAACACGGTCTCGCCGAGCCAGTCGGCCGCACGCTGCGCGCGCAGGGCGACGGTCTCGGGAGGCATCTGCAGGTAGTCGTCGTTGTACACGTCGAAGCTGTAGTCGCCGTAGTAGCCGAGTTCGTCGAGCCGGCGGACGAAGTCGGCGATCAGGTCGCTGTGCGCGCCCTCACCCGGGAAGACGCGGAAGTGCGTCGCGGTCGCCGCGGCCTCCTCGTTCGAGCGGATCTCCTGCCACATGTAGTCGGACAGCTGGACGAGGAAGATCTGCCCGGGATCGACGCCGTCGAGGTCGTCCATCGGCACGCTCGCGGCGATGACGTCGAAGGCGTCGATGGCGAGTCCCAGGTTCGGGCAGTTCGCGCGGAACACGAGGTCGCCGGCGGTGGCGAAGTTGCGCACCGTGCGGCTCCACGAGATGCCCTTGAAGGCGATGCGGATGCCGAGGGGGATCGCGAGCAGCGCGAGCTTGCGCAGGTCGCGCGTGATCGCATCGACATCGGGATCGGCGTGGGTCGACGTCGAGGCCTCGACCACCAGCAGCCGCCCGCCGATCTGGTCGCACAGGGCCAGCATGGATTTCGCGGCGTCGACCTTGTAAGCGTGGAGCTGGCCGGTGAGCCCCTCGAAATCGCGCAGGGCCTCGAGCCCGGTGACCCGGAGGCCGCATTCACGCACGGCACGCACGCCGGCCGCGGCGCCGCCGGGATGGGCGACCACGTCGGTCGCCGAGATCATCACCTGCGCGAAGCCCGCGGCGCGCGCGGCGGCGAGCCGGCTTTCCAGCGAGCCCGCCAGCGAGGCGGTGTCGATGCCGATGTCGCTGTAGTTCATGCGCCGGCCGCGCCCGCGGCGGGATCGGCGTGGACGAGCTCGAACATCACGCCGCCGAGCACGGGCTTGGTCAGCGCGCCGCGGTCGCTCGCGTGGACCTTCTCCGACGACATGAACTCGATGCCGCGCTTCTCGAGCTCGGCCAACGGTGGCGGTGACGTCGGGGGTGCCGAGCCCGATGCGCTGCAGGTGCTCCTGTCCCGGCGCGAAGCGCGCCACGTCGTCGGGCTCGATCAGCTGCAGGTAGAAATTGCGGCAGGGACTCTGCAGCAGCAGGCCCTTGGGCAGGATGCCGAAGCGCACGCGGTCCGGCAGCGGCGTGAAGCCGAAGATCTGGCGGTAGAACTCGACCCAGTCCGCGGTGCGGTCGACGCCGATGTACTGGACGATGCCGAAGAAGCTCATGCCGCCGATCGCCGGCGGATGCTGGTCGACGGTGGGGATCGCGCGAAAGTCGACGTCGTAGATCGAGAACTCGTCGTGGCGGTCGACGAAGTAGATCAGGCTGTCGCCGACGCCGTGGATCGCCGGGATGTTGAGCTCCATCGCCCGCGCGCGGACGGGAATCTCCCAGGCGCCGAGGTCGAGCGCGCGGTGGTACGCGTAGTCGGCGTCGCGGACGCGAACGGCGAAGGCGCTGATCACCGGCCGCTCGTCCGGCTGCACGGTGCGGGGGACGTCCGCGGGCTGCGAGTTGACGATGATGTTCATCGTCCCCTGCCGGTAGAGCTCGACCTCGCGCGAGCGGTGGCGGGCGATCGGCCGGAACCCCATCGCCTCCAGGACGCCGCCGAGCGCCTGCGGCTTCGACGTCGCGAACTCGATGTACTCGATGCCGTCGAATCCGAGCGGGTTCAGGGGTTCGGGGACGGACTCCCGTCCCATCTCGTTCGTCATCGCCAATCCTCGAAGTGAGCGGGCGGCGGCGGCGCACCGCCGCCGCCGGCGCGTCGCCATTGCACCGACGGGATCATAACGCACGGCACCGCGCCGCGGCGCGACCATCGACCTGCCGCGGCGCGACCCTCGTAGCGCCTCGACCCGGGCCGCCTCGCCGCGTGCTGCCGCGTTGTCGCGGATCAGGACAGCAGCAGCGAGCCGAGTTCCATCGCCGCGCGCGACAGCGGCTGGTAGAACCGCTCGGCCATGTCGGCGCGGGTGACGAGCCGGCCCTGCAGGATGACGTTGATGCCGGCCACGTAGTGCCCCGCGTGGTCCCGGACCGGCACCGCGAGCGTGCACAGCCGCGGCTCCATCTGCTGGCTGGCGAAAGCGAAGCCCGACTCGCGGACGGCGGCGAGCAGCGGGAGCAGCTTGTCCACCGAGTTCGGCGTGTAGTCGGTGAACGGGTGGAACCGGGTGCGGGCCAGATAGGCGGCGAGCTCGTCCTCGGGCAGGTGCGCGAGCAGCGCGTGACCGATCGACGTGCAGTACGCGGGGAGGCGGCGGCCGACGTTGAGCGTCGGCGACATGATGCGCGACGTCGCCGACCGCGCCAGGTAGACGATCTCGTCGCCGTCGAGCGTCGCCAGCGAGCAGGCCTCGTGCAGCGTCTCGCCCAGGCGGTCGAGGATGGGCTGCGCGAGCACGGCCAGCGGCGATGCCGAGAGGTAGCCGTGCGAGAACGAGAGCACGCGCGGACGCAGGTGGAAGCGCCGCGCGTCGTCCTCCGCGACGAACCCCAGCCTGGCCAGCGTGTGCAGGCTGCGCCGGGCGGCCGCGCGAGGGATGCCGGTGAGGTGGCTGACCTGCGCGATCGACATCCGCCGCTTCTTGTCCGACAGCGCCAGCAGCACCGCGAGCCCCCGCGCCAGTGCGGTGACGAAGTCGGGGTCGTCGCCGTGACGCGCGATGGTCTCCGCCAGCAACGCGTCGGGGTCGGCGAATGCGGGCGGCGGCGTCGTCGCCGGGGGTTCCACCGCTTGCAGCAGTCTGGGTTGCTTGTCTCTCGCTGCCTGGCTCGTCATGGGAAGGTCTCGTTCACCGGAGCATCGACACGTCGGTACGCTGCCGGTCGATATTCGAACAGAAAGGGCGCAGATCGCCCAAAAGATAGAACATTCCCGAAGAAAATGCCAGATGCATCCGCCAATGCGCCCAAAGATCGCTCAAAGTGGGCGCTTGGCGCACACTTTGGCGACATACGCCCTTGACCGGTCAACAATGCCGCACGTATCGTTGAAACGTCGGCTGCGGGTGCATCCCGCAACGGCAACGAGGAGCGCACCCGAACTCGATAGGCGGGGCGCACCATTACCGGTCGCAACATTCGGCCGGAAAGGACAGCCCCACCCGGGGTTGAGGAGAGAGGCCCCGAATCATGGCAACGCCGGAGTCCGCGTGGTGTCCACCCATGCCGTCCCCGTTCGTCCCGACGGCGGCCGAGCCGTTCGCCGTCCTCCGCCTTTCCGCACAGCCTCGTCCGGTCCCGCTCACCGCGGTCCGGATCGATGTCCGGATCGCATCCGCAGCCACAGCCCTGATGCCCACAGAGAGGAAAACCACCATGTCCTGCCGCAATTTCCTTGGCGCCGCCGCCCTGTCGCTGGTCGCCGGTCTCGCCACCGCCGCGCCGTTCCCCGAACGCGAACTCACCGGGGTCATCATGTGGGGCGCCGGAGGCGCGACGGACGTCGTCGCGCGTGCGGTCACGCCGCCCGCCGAGGAAGCATTGGGCAAGAAGATCGTGCTGGTCAACAAGGCCGGCGGCACCGGCGCGATCTCGACCAACTTCGTCAACAACGCGCCGTCGGACGGCTACACGGTGCTCTATGGCGCCGAGAATCCGCAGCTGCACCAGGTGCTGGGCATCGCCGATTTCGGCTACGAGAAGTTCTATCCCGTCAACGTGCTCGGACGCGGCGTCGCCGTCATCGTCGTGAAGAACGACGCACCGTGGAACTCGCTCAAGGACTTCGTCGAGGACGCGAAGAAGCGCCCGGGCAAGCTCAAGATGGGATCCACCGGCCCCGGCGGACTGCCGCACACCGTTGGCTCGATGCTCAACTCGATCACCAAGTTCCAGGTCATCTCGGTGCCGTTCGACGGCGAAGGTCCCGGCCTCACGGCGCTCCTGGGCGGGCACGTCGACATGATGCCGGTGGGATCGGGCGCGGCGGCGGAGAACATCAAGGCCGGCCGGGTGAAGGCGCTGGCCGTCGTCGACACCGAAGCGCTCCCGATGCAGGGCAGTCCCAGCATTCCGCCTATCACCAGGGACTACCCGGAGTTCGCCAAGTACCTGCCGTGGGGGCCGTTCTACGGCGTGTTCGTCAAGCGCGATACGCCGGACGACGTCAAGGCGACGCTGGTCAAGGCGTTCAAGACCGCAGCCGCCAACCCGCAGTTCGTGACGCTGATGAAGGACCGCGGCAACGTGATGATGAACGTGTCGGGCGCCGAAGCCGACACGTTCCTGAAGAAGTGGCAGTCGGTGACTTCGTGGGTGCTGCAGGACGTCGGCGCGGCCAAGGCATCGCCCGAGAAATTCGGCATCCCGAAGCCCTGATCGCAGGCGGGGCCCGGCACCGCCGGGCCCCATCCTGTCCGCAGAGGCCGATCACCCGCCAGGAGTAGCGCATGGATGCGTCCCGACATCGTGTCCCCGGGTGAGCTCGTCTTCGCGGTCGCCATGCTGCTGTTCGGCCTGACGGCGCTATGGCTGGCGTGGCGGATCGCCGGCTTCTCTTCCTGGAGCTCGCCCGGCGTGATGCCGATGATCGCGGCGGCCGCGATGAGCGGCTCGGGGCTGGTGATCCTCCGCAACACGCTGCGCATGAAACACCCGGAGATCTCTCCGGGCAGCACGCTCGCGCGGCAGTTCCTCCACCAGGTCACGCCGCTGCCCATCGTGCTGTTCACGGCGCTGATCGTCGTCTACATGCTGGCGCTCGAGCCGCTCGGCTTCGTCCTGAGCTCGTTCGCGTTCCTCGTCGCATCGATGTTCGCGCTCGGCAGCCGGCGGATCCTGTTCACGTCGTCGTCAGCGCGGTGTCGCTGGCGGCGATCTACGTCATCTTCCAGACGGCGTTCGCGGTCGTGCTGCCTGAAGGCGTCCTCCGGGGAGTCTTCAAATGACCGAGGCGCTGTCGTACTTCTTCCTGTCGTGGACCGACCCGTACCTGCTTTTCCTCACGGCGGCGGGCACGTTCGCCGGCATCTACGTCGGCGCGATTCCCGGCCTGTCGGTGACGATGGCCGTGTCGATCCTGATCTCGTTCACGTTCAAGTGGAACGTCAACGAGGCGCTGGCGCTGATCGCCGGCATCTACCTCGGCGGCGTCTACGGCGGCTCGCGCAGCGCCATCCTGCTCAACATTCCGGGCGCGCCGGCGGCGATCGCCACCGCGCTGGACGGCTATCCGCTGGCCCAGCGCGGCGAGGCCGGAACGGCGATCGGACTCACGACGGTCGTGTCGGTGCTGGGCGGCTTCATCGGCGTCATCGCGCTGGCCGCGGGGGCGCCGGCATTGTCCAAGCTGTCGCTGCTGTTCGCGCCGCGCGACTACCTGCTGCTCGCCATCTGGGGCATCCTGCTGGTCGGCAGCCTGTCCGGGGAGTCGCTGGCCAAGGGCGTGTTCGCCGGCGCCCTCGGCGTGCTGCTGGGCATGGTCGGCCTCGACCCGATGACGGCGGAAGGCCGCTTCACCTTCGGGTCCATCCAGCTGACCGGCGGCATTCCGTACGTCGCGGCGATGATCGGCTTCTTCGGCGTCGCCGAGGTGCTGGTGCAGCTGCATCACCTCGCCGTCAAGCCGGTCAAGCAGAACGTCAAGAAGATCCTGCCGTCGTGGGACCTGCTGAAGAAGTACCTGCCGCTGGGACTGCGCTGCTCGTCGATCGGCGTGGTCATCGGCGCGTTGCCCGGCGCCGGCGGCGACATCGCGGCGCTGATGGCCTACGACCACGCCAAGCGCACGACCAAGAATCCGTCGCGGCCCTTCGGCGAAGGCGCGTACGAAGGCATCGTCGCGCCCGAATCGGCGAACAACGCGGCGGTCGGCGGCGCCTACATCCCGATGCTGACGCTGGGCATCCCCGGCGACGCGGTGACGGCGGTGATCATCGGCGCGCTGTACATCCACGGCCTGAAGCCCGGCCCGATGATGCTGCTCGAGACGCCGCACCTGTTCTGGTTCTGCGTCGGCAACCTCGCGCTCGCCAACATCTTCCTGCTGCCGATGGGGCTGTCGGGCATCCGCATCTTCGCCAAGATCGTCGAGACGCCGAAGGCGATCCTGCTGCCGCTGATCCTCGTGCTGTCCGCGGTGGGCACCTACGCGATCCAGAACAATCCGGTCGACATCTACTGGATGCTGGGCTTCGGCGTGCTCGGCTATTTCCTGAAGATGTACGGCTTCCAGGTCGGCCCGGTGATCCTCGGCATCATCCTGGGACCGCTGATGGACGTGTCGTACCGGCGCGCGATGATCTCGACCGGCGACGATCCGCTGTCGTTCGTGGGCGAGTTCTTCACCAGCCCCATTTCGGCGATCCTCACCGCGGCGCTGGCGGCGACGATCCTCAGCCAGACGACGCTGTGGGCCAGGCTCACCGGGCGCAAGCCCCGCCTCAAGGCCTCGGGCTGACCGAGCCTGCAGGACGAGGACCCAGGACCAATTCGACCGCATGGCGGCAATCCACGAGCAGCGACCCGCCACCACCCATTCCACCAGGCCGGCAGCCGCAGGTGCGCCCGGCCCCACGACCACCCAGAGAGGGAACCCATGGCCAGTCCCGCGGAACCGAAGAAGGGCATCACCGAGGAACAGCAGCAGGAGCTCGACGAGGTCTTCGCCCGCGCCAGGAAGGCGCTCGCGATCATCGAGACCTACGACCAGGCGCGCGTCGACCGCCTGTGCCAGGCCGTGGCGTGGGCGGTGGCCAACAAGCGGACCTTCACCCGTCTGGTCGAGGAAGGCATCGCGGAGTCCGGCCTGGGCGACGCGGTGAGCCGGATGGGCAAGCGGATGAAGATCCGCGGCGTGCTGCGCGACGCGCTGCGGCAGAAGAGCGTCGGCGTCATCGAGGAGCTGCCGGAAAAGGGCATCGTCAAGTACGGCAAGCCCGCCGGCATCGTCGCCTGCATCGTGCCGACGACCAACCCGGACCTGACGCCGGCAGGCAACGCGATCTACGGCATCAAGGCGCGCGACGTCGTCATCTTCTCGCCGCATCCGCGCTCGAAGAAGACGTCGTTCGAGACGGTGCGCCTGATGCGCGAGGCGCTCGAGCGCGAAGGCGCGCCCGCCGACATCCTGCAGTGCCTGACCAGGGTGAACATTCCGATGTCGCAGGCGCTGATGGCGCGCGCAGACCTCATCGTCGCGACCGGCGGCCAGCCGATGGTCCGCGCCGCGTACAGCTCGGGCACGCCGGCCTACGGCGTCGGCGTCCGGCAACTCGACGATGATCATCGACGAGACCGCCAACATCGAGGAAGCGGCGCGCAACACGCGCCTGTCCAAGACCTCGGACTTCGGCTCGGGCTGCTCGGCCGACGGCAACCTGATCATCGAGGCGTCGATCTTCGACAAGCTGCTGGCGCAACTGCAGGCCGAAGGCGGATATCTGGCGTCGCCGCAGGAGAAGGAGATGCTGCGCAAGGCCATGTGGGACGACGAGCGCCACCGCACCGTCGAGACCGTGGCGATCGCGCCGCAGCAACTGGCGAAGGCCGAGGGTTCGAATCCCGGCCGACCGCAAGTTCGTCATCGTCCACGGCGACGGCATCGGCAATGAGCACCACTTCTCCGGCGAGAAGC
>CAWHJY010000028.1:0-32820 GCA_963829775.1 uncultured beta proteobacterium
GCGCGTCGTTCTTCTCGAGCAGCGCGCGCTCGACGTCGACGACGCGCGACGGCGCGAAGCCTGCGGCGTGCGCGGCGCCAATGGGGCCGGCAGCGCCGACGGGGCCGACCGGCCCGCGCAGCGCCGCGGGGAGCCCCTGCCCGTGGGGGTGCGGGTGCACATGGTCGTGCGCGTGGTCGTCGGCGTGCCCGTGCGAATGGACGTGCAGCGTGCCGTCGGCGTGGACGTGCTCGTGCTCGTGCTGCCTGGCGTCGACGCCGTCGATCTTCACTTGATCGCTGCCACAGCCGCAGGTGGTGCACATGGTTCGCCTCCGTGAATCCGGTTGGGCCGCGTCACGCGACCTCGATGTCCCTGACCCGCATGTCGTCGCCCTGCGTCACCGCCAGCTGGAAACTGCCGCAGCGAGGACAGGGATCGCCGACGCGGGCGAGCGGCACCGTGGCGCCACAGGGCATGCACCACGCGGCGCCGTCGACGGTGTCGATGGTCAGCGTCGCCCCGTCGGCGATGCTGCCGCGGGTGACCACGTCGAAGCAGAACGCGAGCGCGTCGCGCTCGACGTGCGACAGCGCGCCGATCGACAGCCGCACGCCGGTGACGCGCGTGGCCGCGCTGGCGCGTGCGGTGTCCTCGACGATCGCCAGCATGCTTTCCACCAGCGCCATCTCATGCATGCGTCACCTCGATGCGGCAGGCGACGCAGGGGTCGAGCGCGTGCACGGCGAGGCGCGCATGCCGCTCGAACGTCGCGTCGTCGGCCGCGGACAGCCCGGCGAGGCCGCGGACCAGCGGGCCGTCGGCGCCGAAGTTCCATTCGGTCGGCGCGACGATCGCGTACGCGGCCACGACGTCGCCGTCGACACGCGCGCGGTGGACCAGCAGGCCGCGCGCGGTCTCCACCACGGCGAAGCCCTCGCCCGGCACCGGGGCGACGGCGTCGACCCAGCGCGCCTCGGCGGCGGGTTGCCCGTCGCCGCCACCGTCCAGCCCGACCAGCAGCGCGGCGAGGTCGGCCAGCCGCGCGACGATGCGCACCGCGGCCGTCGCGCCGTCGCGGGCGACGAGCGAGGCCACCGCGGGATGCGCGTGGCGCCGTGCGAGTGATCCGGTCTCGGCGGGCGCGCCGTGCCAGCGCGGCACGTGCGCGAACGCGGGCTGGGCGTCCATCGCGGGCAACAGGCCCGCGGCGCGCGCAGCGGCGCCCTCGACCCGAAGCTGCGCGACGTCGGAGCGGCCCAATCCCGGCGCCTCGGCCGCGAGCGTGCGCAGCACCGCCGCCGGCGCGGTTGCCGACGCGGCGGCCCAGCTATCGACGGCCGCGGCGTCCGTCAGCGCCAGCCACTGTCGCGGCGACAGGCCATGGACGTGCGCGGCGAAGACCGGCCCCAGCGCGTCGGCGGCGACACCGCCGATCGCGGCCGGGTCGCCGCCCGCGTCGAGTGCGGCAAGCGCCGCGGCGACGGCACGTCGCGCGCCGGCGACCGGCGGCAGCTCGGCCGCGAGCCCCACCGCCTGCGGCAGGTCGACCAGCAGCCGGAACAGCCCTTCCTGCAGCGTCTCGAGGCGCACCGCGAGCTCGCGCGCCGCGAGCGCGTCGACACTCCGGCGGCCCTGCGCCGCGTCGAGCGCGGCCGCCGCGGCCGCGCCCTGGGCCCGCGCGCAGACCGAATACAGCCGCGGCACCAGCGCGGCCGCCTCGCGCACCGGCCGGCCGCAGAGCACACGGGCCGCCGCCAGCGGCCGCGACGAGCGGATCGTCACCTCCCTCGCGACAGAGCCGTCGACGAAAAGTCGCACGACGAGTTCACCCTCGAGGTTCACGCGGCTTGTCCCGGAACCGCGCCGTGAGGAAATCCCGCTTCGACATCGGGGCCGCGACGCTCTCCCTGATCGCGTCGAGGCGGCCGGTGGATTCCCCGGGGGGCGGCTCGGCCACCGGAGCGTGGGCCGCGTCGAACAGCGCGTCGAGCGCGAGCTTCGCCGTCAGCACGGCCGTCGGCTGGTCGCCGAACATTTCCATCGGCGAGAACAGCGAGCACGCAAGGAACTCGCCGGCGATGTCGTCGCGGGCGCCGATGAAGTCGTAGGCGCCGGAGGCAAAGTGGTACCGGCGCTTCTCGCCCTGCGGCAGCGGCTGCCAGGCCGCCGGGTCCTGCGGCGCGAGCACGACGTTCATGAACCACGGCGCGACGATCACGCCGAGCCAGCAGCCCTCCCACGGCACGAAGCCGACGGCTTCGACCGCGAGCGCGGGGTTGACGATGGGCAGCCCGGCCATGCGGGCGGCGGCGGCGCGGAACGCGGCCTCGAAGCGCGGCGACGGGTCGGGCAGCAACACTGCGGCAAGGGTCACCGAACGCCCTCAGTCGTCGGCCAGCACGAGGAACTGATCCTTCGTGGCCGAGCAGTTGGGACAGGTCCAATGCGGCGGCAGCGCCGCGAACGGCGTACCGGCCGGGATCTGCCAGACGTTGTCGCCCTCGGCCGGGTCGTAGACGTACCAGCAGACCTTGCACTCCATCCGGGTCGTGGCCCCGCCGGCGGCGGCGTTGCCGTAGCCTTCGAACGACGATGGCGGCTTCAGCGACATGGCGTCAGGCCGGGCAGGATTCGCTCATCCACGCCACCAGCTCGGTGAGCCGCTCGCGCGAGTCGTCGAGGTCCTCGGCCGCGGCCAGCGCCACCTCCGGCACGGCGACGACTTCGATGGTGTTGAGGATCAGCGTGTTCATCTGGTTGAAGTACTGGACGCGCCAGACGTCGCGCGCCTGCGTCGACGTGATCCGGCAGTTGCCGAAGCCGCGCGACATGATCGCGACCGCGCCCACCGGCAACGCGCGCTGGAGCACCGCGTGGTCGTCCGGCGTCATCGGGAACAGCGTCAGGTTGACGACGTGCGCCGGCGCGCCGAGCGGGTGCAGCCCGCGCATCTGCGCGCCGAGCTCGTGCAGCAGCGCCGGCGAGTTCATTGCCCCGGCGGGCAGGTCGAACGACGGCAGCGACGACGACGCGCCGGCACGGGCCGCATCGATGGCGACCTGCGGCAGCGGCGCCGCCTCGAGGCTGTCGGAGGTGAGCGTGCCGCCGGCGTCGAACGCAAGCACCCGCCACAGGCCGGTGAACACGCTCTCCTGGATCCGGTAGCTCGCCGCGCCGTTCACCTGCACCGCGACCTCGCCCTCGCCCAGCATCTCGTTGACCAGCGCCAGCACGGCCGCCGGCAGCCGCGACAGTTCCATCCGCGGCCCCGGGAGGCCGGACGCGGAATCCCACGCCTCGAGCTGCGCGAGAAACGCGGCCAGCGTGTCACGGGCCTCGGTCATCGCCTGCGCATCCGCGTTCTCGGGCGGGATCGGCATCCGGAAAGTGTTCATGTCGCGCGGCATGTCCAGGTACTGCAGCGCGGCGTCGTCCTCCGGCTGGGTGCCGGGTCCGACGCCGCGCACCGGGAACGGGAACGGCTTCACCACATCGCGATCCATGTCAGGCTCCGCAGGAAGAAGAGGGAGGCGCCGCGCCGGCCGCGGTCACCGCAATGCCGATCGAGGGCGGCCGCGCCGGCTCGGCAGCGAGCAGCGCGGCGACCTCCGCGAGGTATTCGTCCCAGTTGCGCAGGCCGTCGATGACGCCGACGTAACGGCCGTCCCTCAGTACCACCAGCGCCGGCCAGCGGCGGAAGCCGTAGCGTGCGTGCACCGCGCGCGCCGTCTCCGGAAACAGGACCGCGCCGCGCAGCGCACCGGGAAACGCGCGCACGATCTCAGGGGCGATCACCGCGAGATCGAGCGTCTCCTTGAAGCGGACCGGGTCCTCGGTGAAGACCAGCATCGCGTGGCCGGGCGCGGCGAGGAACGCGTCGAGCGTGTCGGCGGTCGGCGCGGCGAATCCGTGCCGCGTCTCCAGCTGAACGACCAGCGGGTGGACCGGCTCGGTCGCCGTCGTTGGAGGGGCGACCGTTTGCTGGGTCATGAAGCGTTTCCTTTGAGGTGCGCGGGCAACTGCGGCTCGCGGTCCGCGAGATCGGGAAAGAAGGCGTCGATCGAGCCGGTGCCGGCCAGCACGGCCTCCAGCGCATCGAGCGCGGCGTCGGTCTCCCTTGCCTCGTCGGCGGAAAGCGCGCGCACCGCGCTGCCCTGGAACGCGAGCACCCAGTCGCCGGGCACGACGGCGTCGACCAGCAGCACGTTGATGGTCTCGGTCCGGCCGCGTCCCGACGCGACGGCGGTCCCGTGGTCGGGCTCGACCGACGCGATGCGCATGGGGATGCCGACGCACATTTCAGCGTCCTTCCCGCGTGGCCAGCGGCGCGAGCAATCTTTCGTCGCCGATGCGGCAGGCGTCCGCCTCGGACGGGCGGCCGCGCTCGTAGTCGTCGAGCGCCAGCGCCGACGCGTTGAGCGGCGGCACCGCCTCGCCGTCGGCGCGGGCGCGACCGGCGAGTCCCCACGCGGCCAGTTCCTGCGCGGCCAGCGCCACCGCCGGCGCGATGCACGCGCGCACCGCCGGCCTCAGGCTGCCGCCGAAATCGGACAGCTCGACCGGCTGCACGCCGATGACGGTGATCGCGTCGGGATAGCAGCCCTTGATCGCGGCCAGCGCCAGCACCTCGTTGAAGCCCGTCTGGTGCGGCGAGAGCTTCACGGCGCCCCACGCGGGCACCTCGGCGTCGCGCAGCACCTTGATCGTGCCGGGGGCGAGATTGAAGTCGACGGCGTCGAGGACCAGCACGCGCCGCGCCGACGCGACCGCGTCGAACAGCGCGAGGCCGAGCGTGCCGCCGTCCTGCAGCTCGACGCCGTCGGGAAACGCGAACGCCGCGTTGAGCGCCTCGACCGCCCGCACGCCGAATCCTTCGTCGGCCCAGAGCACGTTGCCGATGCCCAGGACCCTTGCCGCGATTCGCTCGTCCACCCGCCCTCCCTTGTTACGCCGGTCGTAACAAAGCGAAGGCTACCTGCGGCAGCCGGTCGCGTATTGAGCTACGTCAACGGAGGGGCGGGGAACGCGGGGCGAGGGCGCCGCCGCGCCGCGCTGGCGGACGGCGGCTAGCCGGACGCGCGCACGCGCCGCACGGCGGCGTGCATGTCCCAGGCGACCTGCAGGTGCATCCAGAACGCGGCGTCGTTGCCGAAGTAGGCGCCGAGCCGCACGGCGGTGTCCGGCGTGATCGCGCGCCGGCCGTTGATGAGCTCGTTGACGCGCCGCCGCGAGACGCCCAGCGCCGCGGCCAGGTCGGTCTGCGTGATCTTCAGCGGTCGCAGGAACCGCGAGTCCAGGAACTGCCCCGGGTGCGGCGGCCGCCGCGGCGACACCGCGAGGGGCGCCGGCCCTCCCCGGCCGGCGCCCCGCGGGCGCGAACCACTTCCAGTGCGAGCGAGCATCGTCTCGGTCCTTGCCAGGCCGGCGTCACCCGCGCACGGAGGGCATCCCCTGGATCACGCCCGGGGTTCGCGCTTGAACATGCGGATGCCGTTGATCATGGTGCCGATCACCGACTCGCCGCTCATGATGTCCTCGCGGAACACCATGTACATGTGGATGAACGCGAAGATCAGCAGGTACCACATGGTGAAGATGTGCACGGTGCGCACCGTCTGCGGATCGCCCAGCAGCACCGTCACCCAGCCGAACAGCGTGGTCCAGATCCCTCCCGTCGGATACCCCTGCGCGTAGAGTCCGAAGCCGGTCAGGATCATGACGATGAGCCCCAGCGTGAACATGAAGAACATCGCCGCCTGCGCCATCGGGTTGTGGCCGATCCAGTGATCCGACTCGCGCCGCACGAACGCGTAGTAGCCGGCCTGCCGGAACAGGCCGCTCCACCACGCCCCGCTCCAGAACGGGATGTAGAAGATGGTCCGCGCATGGTGGTTGCCGACGATCACCCAGTACAGCCGCACCAGGAACGCCACCGCGAGGATCCAGCCGGCGGTGAAGTGCACCATCCGGATCCAGCCGGTGACGAAATAGGTGCTGGCGTCGGCGCCCACCCCGATCGCCGGCAGCGGCGCGCTGATGAAGTACCCCGTCACGCCCAGTACCGTGATGCACAGCACCGTCACCCAGTGCCAGAGGCGCACCGGCGCCTCGTACACGTAGACGTCCGTCAGGGGCCCCGACAGAACGCGGCCGGAGACAGGTTCGACGCGCATGGTCGCCTCCTTCTCGTTAGCTGACCTTGACCGAAACGATCTCTTCCCCTTCCGGGCTCAGCACGTGCGTGGCGCACGCGAGGCACGGATCGAAGCTGTGGATCGTGCGGAGGATTTCCAGCGGCTGGGCCGGATTGACCATCGGGGTGTTCATCAGCGCCGCTTCGTACGCACCGATCTGTCCCTTCTGGTCGCGCGGACCCGCGTTCCATGTCGTCGGCACGACGCACTGGTAGTTCTCGATCTTCGTGTTCTTGATCCTGACCCAGTGCGCCAGCGCGCCTCGCGGCGCCTCGACCGGCGCGACGCCCTTGGCCTCGGCGGGCCACGTCGACGGCTCCCACTTGTCGATGTTCGCCGTCGCGAGGTCGCCGGACTTGATGTTGGTCATCAGCTGGTCGTAGAAGTAGCGCATCTTGTGCGCCGCCCACTGGCACTCCAGCCCGCGCGCCGCCGTGCGCCCGAGCGTCGAGAACAGCGCGGTGATCGGCACGTCGAGCGCCTTCAGCACGCCGTTGACCTGCTCCTGGATCTCCTTGTTGCCGCGCGCGTACGCGACGACGTAGCGGGCGAGCGGGCCGACCTCGACCGGATGGCCCTTCCACCGCGGCGACTTCACCCACGAGTACTTGGCGCCCTCGTCGATGTTCTCGATGTTGGTGCGCGTGCCCTTGGTCGCCGCGCCGAGCACGAAGTTCGGATCGGTGACGCCGTCGAACGGGTGCAGTCCCTTGCCCTCGTCGGCGTACTTGTACCAGCTGTGGGTGACCCATTCCTGCACCTGGTCGGCCGCCTTGAGGTCGACCTCGTGGATCTGCTTGAGGTCGCCGCCGAGGATGACGCCGGAGGGCAGCAGCATGCTCTTGTTCGAGTAGTCGTTCGGGATGTCCGGGAAGTCCCCGTACGACATCAGGTTCTGGCCGGACAGCCCGCCGCCGATCTTCGACCAGTCCTTGTAGAAGCTCGGCGATCGCGAGCAGGTCGGGAATGTAGACCTGGTCGACGAACTCGATCGTGCGGTCGCAGATGTCCTTGACCATGTTGAGATTGGCCATGTTCACCGCGCCGACCGCGCCGGGGCCGTCGACGTTGATCGGGCTGGGCACGCCGCCCACCAGCCAGTTCGGGTGCGGGTTCTTGCCGCCGAAGATCGTCTGGATCTTGACGATCTCCTTCTGGAAGTCCAGCGCCTCGAGGTAGTGCGTCGTCGCCATCAGGTTCGCTTCCGGCGGCAGCTTGTACGCGGCGCTGCCCCAGTACCCGCCGGCGAAGATGCCGAGCTGGCCGCTCTCGACGAACTTCTTCAGCCGGCTCTGCACTTCGCGGAAGTACCCGGGCGAGCTGTTGGGCCACGGCGAGATGCTCTGCTGCAGCTCGGAAGTCTTCTTCGGGTCGGCTTTCAGCGCCGACACGATGTCGACCCAGTCCAGCGCGTGCAGGTGGTAGAAGTGCACGAGGTGGTCCTGCGCGTACAGCGTCGCGTGCATCAGGTTGCGGATGATGTTCGCGTTCTTCGGGATCTTGATGCCCAGCGCATCCTCGACCGAGCGCACCGAGGCGAGCGCGTGGACGCCCGTGCACACGCCGCAGATGCGCTCGACGAACGCCCACGCGTCGCGCGGGTCGCGGCCCTTGAGGATCACCTCGAGGCCGCGCCACATCGTGCCGGTGGAGACCGCGTTGCGGATGACGTTGTCCTTGTCGACGTTGACCTCGATCCGCAGGTGCCCCTCGATGCGGGTGATGGGGTCGACGACGATGCGCTTGCCGCTGTTGTCGAGCGTGAAACCTTGGGTCTGGATGGTTGCCATGATCACTTCTCCACGTCGGACAACTGGTCATTGCGATTCTTGCTGCGCGCCTGCTTGATCGCACTGACTGCGGCATGGGCGGCCACCGCGGCGCCGGCCACGCCGAGCGCGGTCAGGCCGATGCGGTTGGCGGTGCCTTCGGCTCCCGCGATGCCCGGGATGCCGACCGTCGGCAGGTGCTGGTAGAACGAGCCCTTGTCCCAGAAGTCGTCCTCGGAGCAGCCGATGCAGCCGTGGCCGGACTGGATCGGGAACGACAGGCCCTCGTTCCAGCGCACCGACGAGCACGCGTTGTACGTCGTCGGGCCCTTGCAGCCGACCTTGTACAGGCAGTAGCCCATCCGCGCGCCGGCGTCGTCGAAGTGCTCGACGAACTGCCCGGCGTCGAAGTGCGACCGGCGGTAGCACTTGTCGTGCACGCGCTGGCTGTAGAACATCTTCGGGCGACCCTGCGCGTCCATGTCCGGCAGGCGGTCGAAGGTGAGCATGTAGGTCACGACGCCCGTCATCACCTCGGCGATCGGCGGGCAGCCCGGGACCTTGATGATCGGCTTGTCGGTGATGACCTTGTGCACCGGCGTCGCGCGGGTCGGGTTCGGCTTCGCGGCCTGCACGCAGCCCCACGACGCGCAGCTGCCCCACGAGATGATCGCCTTGGCGTCCTTGGCGACGTGGCGCAGCTTCTCGACGAACGGCTTGCCGCCGGGAATGCAGTAGATGCCGTCGTCGGCGAGCGGCGGATTGCCCTCGACCGCGAGCAGGTAGTTGCCCTTGTACTTCGCAATCGTGGCCTCCAGCACCTCCTCGGCCTGGTGACCGGCGGCCGCCATCAGCGTGTCGTCGTAGTCGAGCGAGAGCATCGACAGCACGACGTCCTTGGCGAGCGGGTGCGCGGAGCGGATGAACGATTCGGTGCAGCAGGTGCACTCGAGGCCGTGCAGCCAGATCACCGGCGTGCGCGGCTTGGTCTGCATCGCCTGCGCGATCTGCTGCGCGCCGGCGTCGCCGAGCCCCAGCGAAGCGGCGGTGAGACTGCAGAACTTGAGGAAGCTGCGGCGCGAGATGCCCTGCCGGCGCATCAGCTCGTAATAGGTTTCGGTCATCGATCTCTCCTCGGAGGGCGGGCCGCGGGCGGTGTCGAATTTCGTTCTTGGTCCCGCGCGGATGGAGGACAACGAGCGTATTAGGAACCGCGTCACCCGCGGCGCAATTGACGCAGGTCAATCACCGACAACGCGGGGAGCCACGTCGTGCAGTGCCCGGCGGACGGCCGCCGGATGTAACAGCTGCCGTAACACGCCGGCGCGGGCTCGATGCTGGCCGCGAGCGCGGATCGGCGGCGGGCCGTCGCGCACGCACGCGAGGCAAGCTGATGCAGATCAAGCCGCCCCGCGCGGCCGCGGCGCAGCATGGGGCAGGAGGATGGGTTCGTGTCTGCTCGCGGATCGGAGCGCCCGGCCATGACGCGCATTCCGGTGATGCCCGACGCCGCCGCCCGCGCGGAAGAGCATGCGGCGGTGGATGCGATCGCGCGCGTCCTCGACGCCGAGCACGTGGCGCGCGAGCGGATCGCGCAGGCCGAAGCGGAAGCCGTGGCCCGCGAGGAAGCGGCGCGCGCGGAAGCCCGCGCGATCGCCGAGCGCACCGAGCGCCGGCTCGCCTCGGTCCGCGCCGCCTTCGCCGCGCGCACCGCGCGCGCGGTCGTGCCGCGCGGCCGAGGCGATGGCCGGCTTCGACGCGCCGCACCCGCTGACCGCCGACGACGCGACGCTCGCCCGCGCAGCGGCGGCGGCGCTCGCCGCGGAACTGACGGCGGGCGCGAAGGGCCGTCCGGGGAGCCGCGATGACCGATCTCGCGTACGCCTCGGCACGCGTCGCGGCGCGTTTCGGCGCCCGGCCGCAGGACAGCGACTGGCGGCGGCTCGAAGTGCTGCGCGCGCTGGCGACGCTGCTCGAAGCGGCACGCGGCACGCCGCTCGGGCGCTGGACCGCCGGCGTCACCGCGGGACAGGACGCGCACGCGATCGCCAGGGTGCTGCGGGGTCACCGGCGCGCGCTCGCCGCCGAGGTCACCGCGTGGATGCCCGCGCCGTGGCGCCCCGCGCTCGCGTGGCTCGCCGTCACCCCCGACCTGCCCGCGTGCGCGCATCTCGCCTCCGGCCGGCCGCCGCGGCCCTGGATGCGCGACGACGTCGTCTACCGCGAATGGCTGCTGCCGGACGACGGGGTGGCCGCCGGGGGTGCCCGCGCCGCGTCGTGGCGCGGCGAAGGCGACCCGGACGGCACGCTGGCGGCGCTGGCGGCCAGCGATCCGGCGGCGTCCGCGATGCCGCAGACGTGCGCGCGCTGGCGCGCCGAGTGGCGGCGCCGGCTGCCGCGTCAGGCACCGGTGCCGCTGGTGGTGGCCGGCGATCGCGTCGCCGCGCATTTCCATCCGCCCGGCGCTGAAGCTTCCGGCGGTTCTTCCGGCACTTTTCCGGCACGCGTTTCGACGCGCGCCGCGCCGAAGCCATCGCCGATTCGATCGAATACCCGCGGACGGATCGCTCCGCGCTTTCTGGCGCGCGGGCGATCGGCCCCGAGCGCGCCGCGCTGACCGCCCGGTTGACCCGGCTCTACCGCCGCGGCAGCAGCGAGCCCGCCGCCGCGTTCGCGTACCTGGGTCTGGCGCTGGTCGACTTCGAGCGGCTCGAAGGCGAGCTCGCGCGCCGCGTCCTGTTCGCGGATCTTCCGCTCGCCGCATGATCCGCCCGCAACCCGCCCGCTGGTTCGAGATACTGGTCGCGCGCGACGACGCGACGGCCGCGCTCGAAGCGCTGGCCGCCACCGGCGCCGTCGAGCTGGAGCCGCGCGAGGGCGTGGCGATGCCGGCGCTGCTGGCCGAGGTCGCGCCGCTCGTCGCCGCCTTCGCCGAGCTCGCGCAGCGCTACCACGCGTACTGGCCCCATGCGGCGGCGGCGCCCGGGGCGCTGCCGGAGCCGCCGGCGCAGGCACTCGCGCGCGCCCTCGCCGCGTTGCGCGCATGGACGGCCGACGCCGAAGCGCCGATTCGCGCCCTGCAGGCGACGCTGGCGACGCGCGACGAACTCGGACGGTGGCAGCGAATACTCGCGCAGGTGCCACCGGCCACGCTCGATCCGGCGCGGCTCACCGGCGCCGGCCCGCTGCTCCGCGCCCGCGTGTTCTCGCTGCCGGCCGGCAGCGACCTCGCCGCCATGCCGCCGGCGCCCGACGACCTGCTGGCGGCGCGGTTCACCGTCGACGGCGCGCCACACCTGATCGCGGTCGGCACGCCGGTCGCGCTGGCCGGCTCTCGCGCTGACCGTGTCGGCGCACAAGGGGCGCGACGAAGGCCTCCCGCCGTGGCTCGCCGCCGACCTGGCGGCCAGCGGCCGGGAGCTCGCCGCGCGGATCGGGGCCGCGGAGCGCGAGATCGCCGCGAGGCGCGCGGAAATCGCCGCGCTGTCGGTCACGCACGAGCTGCCCGCCGCGCTCGCCGTCGCGCGGCGGCTCGAATGGGTGCTCGCCAACGTCAAGGCGCTGGAGACCACCGACCTCTTCTGCCGGATCACCGGCTGGACCAGCGATACCGCCGGATCCCGCGTCGCCGCGGCGCTCGAAGCGTCCGCGGCGCGCGGCCTGCTGCACTTCCCGCCGCCGCCGCGGCGCGCGCACGCGCCGCTGCTCTTCGCCAACCCGTGGTGGGCGCGGCCCTACGAGATCTTCACCCGCGCGCTGGGCATGCCGGCGCAGGACGAGGCCGACCCTTCGGTGCTGCTCGCGATCGCGGTGCCGTTGATGTTCGGCTACATGTTCGGCGACGTCGGCCAGGGCGCCGTGCTCGCCGTCGGCGGCTGGACGCTGCGTCGCCGGCATCCGATCGCGAAGCTGGTGTTCGCCGGCGGCCTCGCCGCGATCGCCTTCGGCTTCGCGTTCGGCAGCGTGTTCGGGCTGCACATCCTCGCGCCGCTGTGGGTCCAGCCGCTGTCCGATCCGCTGCGGGTGCTCGTCGCGCCGGTCGTCGGCGGCGCGGTGCTGCTGGCGCTCGGCCTCGTGCTGGGCGGGATCGAGGCGCACTGGCGGCACGATCTTCCCGCGTGGCTGGTCACCGGCGGGCCGTTCCTGGTCGCGTACGCCGCGCTGCTGGCGAGCCTCGCCGATTCGTCGGCGCTCTTCGTCGCCGCCGCCGCGCTGGTGGCGTTCTGCGCGGGACACGCCTGGGTCGAGGGGCGCGCGACGGCCGCCCTGACGGCGATCGCCGAGTTCGCCGAGCGGATGGTGCAGCTCCTCATCAACACGCTGTCGTTCGCGCGCGTCGGCGCGTTCGCGCTCGCGCACGCCGGGCTCGGGTCGGCCATCGCGGCACTGACGGCAGCCACCGACAGCGCGTGGCTCGCGGCGCTGGTGCTCGTCCTGGGCAACGCGCTGGTCCTCGTGCTCGAGGCGATGGTCGTGTCGATCCAGACCACGCGCCTGGTGCTGTTCGAATTCTTCACCCGCTTTCTCACCGCGGCGGGCCGGCCCTTCCGGCCGCTGCCGCCGCCCCCTTCGCTGTCGCCGGAGACCTGAACGGGAGATGCACATGAAGCGCACGCCTGTATTCGTCGCCACCCTGGTGCTCATCGCGGCGGCCCTCGCCCTCGGCACCACCGCGCTGCTGATGGCACCGTCGGCGATCGCGGCGGCTGCGGCCGGCGCCGGCGTCGCGCCCGAAGCCTGGACCGCGGGCCTGTACGCCGCGGCCGCGGCGACCGCCGCGTCGTCGCTGGGCGCGGGGTTCGCCGTCGCGCGCGTCGGCACCGCCGCGGTCGGCGCGCTGGCGGAGAAGCCGGAGCTCTTCGGCCGGCTGCTGATCTTCGTCGGCCTGGCCGAGGGCATCGCGATCTACGGACTGATCGTGTCGATCCTCATCCTGAACCGCCTCGCATGAGATACCGGGTCGTCCCAAGGGCGAATACCGCAGTGCGCAGCATGAAGGTACTCCAATGACCGCCGTCGTCTTCGTCGGCGACGCGACCAGCGCCGCGGGTTTCCGGCTCGCGGGCGTGCGGGCGATCGTGCCGACGCCCGGCCACGAGCGCGCCGCGCTGCGGACGGCGCGCAAGGATGCGTCGCTGGTGCTGCTCGCCGCGTCGGTCGCAGCGCGCGTGCCGGCATCCGAGCTTTCGGTCGCACTCGCGGCTCTGACGCCGATCGTCGCCGTCGTCCCCGACATCACCGGCGGCGCGGCGCCGCCGGATCTGGCGGCGCGGCTCAAGGCGCAACTGGGACTGGCCGGATGAGCGTCGAGGCCAGGACGAACGCGCTGCTGGCCCTGGTCGAGGCCGACCGGGCCCGCCGCTGCGCCGCGATCGATGCCGACGCCCGCGCCCGCGCCACCGCGATCCGCGCCGCCGCGCATGCGACCGCCCGGGCGCGGATGCGCGACGCCTTTGCCGAGGAGCGCGCACGCAGCGACCTGCGCATCGACGCCGCCGGGGCCGAACTCGCGACGCGGCGACGGCTCGCGCGGCAGCGGCGCGCGATGGCGCTGCTCGGCGTGGCGCGCACCGAGCTGTCGATCGCACTGGCGGCGCGCTGGCGCGACGACGGCACGCGCGCCGCGTGGCTCGCGACCGTGCTCGCCGCCGCCGCTGCCGCGCTGCCGCGCGGCGCGTGGCGCATCGCGCATCCGGCCGCGTGGGCACCGGCCGGACAACAGGAATTCGCGCGCGTGGTCGCCGCGTTCGCCGGCGCCCCGCCGGTGCTGCAGCCCGACCCCGGCATCGCCGCCGGCGTGAAGATCGTCGCCGGCGTCAACGTCATCGACGGCACCGCCGACGGCCTGCTCGCCGACGGCGCCGCCGTCGGGGCGCGGCTGTTGCATCATCTCGACGCACTGTCGGCCGGCAGCGGGAGTTCCGAATGAGCCACGCGACGCTCGACTGGATCAGCGGCCCGGTGCTGCGGGCGACCGCCGACGGCCCGTTCGCGCTGCGCGAGGCCGTTCGGGTCGGGCCGCTGGGGCTGCTGGGCGAGGTCGTGCGCATTGCCGGCGACGAGATCACCGTGCAGGTCTACGAGGACACGACCGGCCTGCGCCCAGGCACGACGCTCGAGGGCGACGGCGCGCCGCTGTCGATCCGCGTCGGGCCGGGAATGCTCGGCCACCTTTTCGACGGGCTGCTGCGTCCGTTAGGCGACGAGCGCACCACGTTCGTCCAGCCGGGGCTCGCCGCCGTGCCACGCGGTCCGTTCGCGTTTGCGCCGGCCGTCGCGGCGGGTCAGGTGCTCGCCGGCGGCGCGGCGCTCGGGACCGCGAGCGCGGAGGGCCGGACCGAGCGCGTGATCGCTCCGCCCGACGCCGAGGGCACGATCGTCGCGGTCGCCGCGCCGGGGTCCTGCGCCGACGACGCTCCGGTGGTGACGCTGCGCACAACGGCCGGAGCATTGCGCGAACTCTCGCTCGCGCACTCGTGGCCGGTGCGCGTGCCGCGGCCGATCGCGCGCCGGCTGCCGCCGCTGGCGCCGCTGGTCACCGGGCAGCGGATTCTCGACAGCGTGTTCCCGGTCGCCCGCGGCGGCAAGGCCGCGGTGCCCGGCGGGTTCGGCACCGGCAAGACGGTGCTGCTGGAGGCGCTGGCGAAGGGCTGCGATGCGGACGTCATCGTCTACCTCGGCTGCGGCGAGCGCGGCAACGAGATGGCCGGCGTGCTCGACGAGTTCCCGCGCCTCGAGGACCCGCGGACCGGGCGACCGCTGATGGAGCGCACGGTGATCATCGCCAACACGTCGAACATGCCGGTCGCCGCGCGCGAGGCGTCGATCTACGCGGCGATCACCGTCGCCGAGTACTTCCGCGACCAGGGGCTCCACGTGGCGCTGATGGCGGACTCGACGTCGCGCTGGGCGGAGGCGCTGCGCGAGGTGTCGGGCCGCTTCGGCGAGCTGCCCGGAGAAAGCGGCTACCCCGCGTACCTGTCGAGCCGGATCGCCGACTTCTACGAGCGCGCGGCGATCGTCGAGCCGCTCGCCGGCGGCACCGGGTCGGTGACCGTCATCGGCGCGATCAGCCCGCCGTCGGGCGACTTCTCCGAGCCGGTGACCTCGCACACCAAGCGCTACGTCAAGGCGTTCTGGGCGCTCGACGTCAAGCGCGCGCAGGCGCGGTTCTATCCGGCCGTCCATCCGCTGACGTCGTACGCCGAGGACGCGCGCAGCTTCGCGCCGTGGTGGGCGGAGCACGGGAACGCCGCGTGGGACGCACTGCGCCGGCGCTTCCTGACGCTGCTCGACGAGGAGGCGCGGCTGGAGCGGATGGCGCGGATCATCGGCAAGGACGCGCTGCCGCCGCGGCAGCAGATCGTGCTGCTCGCCGCGGGGCTCGTCAACGAGGGCTTCCTGCGGCAGAACGCCTTCTCGGCGAAGGACCGCGTCTGCAGCCCGGCGCGGCAGGCCGCGATGATGAAGCTGATCGGCCGCTTCGTCGACCTCGCCGAGGCCGCGCTGGCCGCGGGCATCGCGCCGGACACCATCGGCGCGCTCGCGGTGCTGCGGCCGCTGGCGCGGATGGGCGACGACATCGGCGACGACGAGCTCGCGGCATTCGCTCCGCTCGAAGCGGCGATGGAGCGCGAGTTCGCCGCGCTCGTTCCGGCTTCCCCCATGGAGACCGACGATGCGCCTGACCGCTGAAGGCGCCGCGACGCGCCTCGAGGGCCCGCTGCTGTTCCTGCAGCGCACGCTCGACGTCGGGCTCAACGACGCGGTCGAGGTCCGCGGGGTCGACGGCCGCGTGCGGCTGGGCCGCGTCGCGGCGCTCGACCGCGACGTGATGACCATCGAGGTGCTCGAATCGACGTCGGGCCTCACGCTGGCCGGCACCGTCGTGCGTTTCTTCGGCGAGCCGCTGTCGTTCGGCCTCGCGCCGTCGATGCTGGGCCGCGTGTTCAACGGTGTCGGCCAGGTGATCGACGGCGGCCCGCCGCTGTCGGAGCGGGAAACGCGCCGGATCGACGGGCTGCCGATCAACCCCGCCGCGCGCGCGATGCCGCGCGATTTCATCGAGACGGGGGTGACGACGCTCGACCTGATGAACAGCCTCGTGCGCGGCCAGAAGCTGCCGATCTTTTCCGGTGGCGGCCTGCCGCACGATCGCCTCGCGGTCGAGATCGCGGCGCACGCCAGGCTTCCGCGCGGGGCGAAGGGCGAGTTCGCGCTGGTGTTCGCCGGCATCGGCGTGCCCTGGGACAGCGCCGAGTTCTTCCGCGCGAGCCTGGAGAAGAGCGGCGCGCTGGAGCGCACGGCGCTGTTCCTCAACCTCGCGTCGGACTCGTCGACGCAGCGGCTGCTGACCCCGCGCTACGCGCTGACCGCCGCCGAGTACCTCGCGTTCGGCTGCGGCAAGCACGTGCTGGTGATCCTGACCGACATGACCAACTATGCCGAGGCGCTGCGCGAGGTGTCGTCGTCGAAGGGCGAGATCCCGAGCCGCAAGGGCTTCCCCGGCTACATGTACTCGGACCTCGCGACGCTGTTCGAGCGCGCCGGCTGCCTCAAGGGAACGCCCGGCACGCTGACGCAGCTGTCGATCCTGTCGATGCCCGCCGACGACATCGGCCACCCGATCCCGGACCTCACCGGCTACATCACCGAGGGCCAGATCGTGCTGTCGCGCGATCTCGACCGGCGCGGCGTCTATCCGCCGGTCAACGTGCTGCCGTCGCTGTCGCGCCTGATGAAGGACGGCACTGGCGGCGAGTACACGCACCCGGATCACCCGGCGCTGGCGAGCCAGCTGTACGCCGCGTACGCGCGGTCGGTGCAGGCGCGCGTGCTGGCGAGCGTCGTCGGCGAGGAAGGCCTCGCCGCGTCGGACCGCCGCTACCTTCGCTTCGGCGACGCCTTCGAGCGCCGGCTGGTCCATCAGGAGGCGCCGCGAACGCTGCAGGCGAGCATGGACGAAGGCTGGCGGCTGCTCGCCGACCTGCCCGACGTCGAACTGACGCGGCTGGCCGACGCGCAGATCGCGCGCCACGTCGCGCCGCTGCGCGCGCGCGCCGGCGCCGCGGTGGTCGCCGCCGCCGGTGCGGACGGCCTCAGCGGCATCGCCGGCGCGGCGGGGGCGGCGGGAGGTCCGGGCCGGGCCCCGGCAGCCGGTCCGGCCGGGGCCGCAGGCGCGGCATGAGCCTCGACATCACCCCCACCCGGAGCGCCGCGCTCGACCTGAAGGACGAGCGGCGCGCGATGCAGGAGGGCTATACCTTCCTCGACGAAAAGTGCCTGGTGCTGGCGGCGGAAATGCTCGCGGAGCTCGAACGCTACACGCTGGCCGCCCGCGCATTCGGCGGCGCCGGCGCTGCCGCGGCGGCGGCGCTGGCGGCGGCCGTGTCGCGCCACGGCTTCGACGGCGTCGAGGTGTTGCCGCCCGGCCCCGACGAGCCCGGCACGCTGGCGGTCGCGCGCCGGACGCTGATGGGCGTGCCGCTGGTCGAGGCCCGCTGGCAGCCCGCCGCGGCCGCATCCGCCGCGGGGGCCTCACCCGAGGCCGAGGCGGCCGCCGCCGCGTTCGCCTCGCTGGTGGCGCAGGGGGCGGCACTGGGCGCGCTGGCCGGCAATCTCGAGCGCCTGTCGCGCGAGTACCGGAAGACGGTGCGCCGCGCCCGCGCGCTGTCCGACGTGCTGCTGCCCGAGCTCGGCCGCACCATCGCGGACATCGAGACCCGGCTGGAGGAGCTCGAGCAGGAAGACGCCATCCTGCTTCGCTCCACCCGGTAAACTGTCGCCTTGCCATCAGCGGTCGCCGCGACCGCCGGCGCCCTCGTTGCCAACCCGATGGAAATCCGCAAGGAAATGCTGGTCGGCTGGCCGGCCTACGCGATGTTCGACCTGATCGAGCAGGCGGAGAATTATCCGGCGTTCCTGCCGTGGTGCGCGTCGGCGACGATCCTCGAGCGCAGCGACGACATGGTCGCGGCCGCGCTCGCGGTCGACTACCGCGGCGTGAAGTTCGGCTTCAGCACGCGCAACCCGAAGCGCCGGCCCGAGTGGCTGCAGGTGCAACTGGTCTCGGGGCCGTTCCGTCGCTTCGAAGGCGAGTGGCAGCTGGTGCCGCTCGGCGACGCCGGCTGCCGCGTCGTGTTCATGCTGCGCTACGAGTTCGACAGCACGGTGATGCAGCGCCTGGCGTCGCCGGTGTTCGACCGCATCGCCGACACGCTGCTCGACGCGCTGGTCACGCACGCGGACCGGCGCTTCGCCGTCGCGCCGCCGGTGCAGCCGACGCCGGTGGCGGTGGCGGTGCCGCCGACACCGGCGCCGCCACCGCCGGCCGACGCTGCGCCCGCCGCCTCCCCTTCCCCCGATCCTTCGACCAGGAGCCCCGAATGACCACCGACGAACGCTACGCCGCGCTCCGCGGTACCCGGCTTGCCGCCGAACTCTCCGACGAGCAGTGCCGACGGCTGGCCGACCTGATCGTGCTGACCGACGTCGCCGAAGGGCAGGTGCTGGTGCACGAGGGCACTTCCGACAGCCACCTCTACGTCGTGATCAAGGGCGTGATGGGCGTGGTGAAGAGCCACGGCGCGGCGGACGCGCTGACGCTCAACACGCTGTCGGCCGGCGACTTCGCCGGCGAACTGGGCTTCCTCGACGGCATGGAGCGGTACGCGTCGCTGGTCGCACTCTCCGACGGCCGCGTCATCGGCATCACGCGCGAGCGCCTGGAGTCGGTGCTGAAGAGCGACCCGGAACTCGTCTACCGGGTGATGCGCGCGATCGTCCGCGTGACGCACCTGATCCAGCGCCGCCTGGCGATGCAGCAGACCGAGCTGTCGAACTACATCTACAAGCAGCACGGACGGTACTGAGACGGCTCGGCGGAGCGGCGCTCCGTTTGGCTGGCAAGGCGCAGCGACGCAGGTCGTGCCTCGCCGTCGCTGATCAGGCCGTCACGTGCTGGTCGAGGGTTGGGTAGTCGATGTAGCCCTTGGCGCCACCGCCGTAGAACGTTCCGGCATCAGACGCGCTGAGCGGCGCGTCGTCGTGCAGGCGACGCACGAGGTCGGGGTTGCTGATGAACGGGCGCCCGAACGAGACCAGATCGGCCGCGCCCGAGGCCACGGCCTCGAGCGCCATCGGCCGCTGGTAGCCGTTGTTGACCATCCAGGCGCCGTCGAACCGGCGGCGCAGCGCGGCGTAGTCGAACGGCGCGTAGTCACGCGCGCCGGCGGTCTGGCCTTCGACCACCTCGATGAAGGCGAGCCGCAGCGGCGCAAGTTCACCCACTGCGTGCTCGAACAGTGCCTGCGGGTCGCTGTCCTGCCCGGCGTCGTTGGAGGGCGTCACCGGCGACAGGCGCAGTCCGGTGCGGCCGCCACCGATCTCGCCGGCCACGGCCTGCATCACTTCGCGCAGCAGCCGCGTACGGTTCCCGATCGGACCGCCGTAGGCGTCGGTGCGGTCGTTGATGCTGTCGCGCAGAAACTGGTCGATCAGGTAGCCGTTCGCGCCGTGCACCTCGACGCCGTCGAATCCGGCATTCATCGCGTGCCGCGCCGCGTCGCGGTAGCGCGCGACGACGCCGGGGATCTCTTCGGTGGCGAGCGCCCGGGGCGTCGAGACCGGTGCGAAGCCGTCGCGGATGAAGGTCTTGGTGTCCGCTCGCCGCGCGGTCGACGATACCGGCGGTTGGCCGTTCGGCTGCAGTGAGACGTGCGAGACGCGCCCCACGTGCCACAGCTGCACGACGATGCGCCCTCCTTCGGCATGCACGGCGTCGGTGACCCGCCGCCAGCCGGCGACCTGCTGGACGTTGTAGATACCGGGCGTGTCGATGTAGCCCTGGCCCTCGGGGCTGACATGCGACGCCTCGGTGATGATCAGTCCGGCACTGGCGCGTTGCCGGTAATACTCGACGGCGAGGTCCGACGGCACCTCCCCGGGTGCGGCGCGGTTGCGTGTCAGCGGCGCCATGACGATGCGGTTGGCGAGGTCGAGGTCGCCGGTGCGAATGGGGTCGAAGAGCGTCGTCATGCCGGGTCGCGTCCGAAAGGGGAAAGATCCATCCGGCAGCAGCCGGGTCTGTGGTTCGTCGGGCGGCGCGAAAACCAACTCCGGCGTTCCGTCGAACAATTACGCGCCCGACGCCGGCGGCGCGCCTTGACGTCCGTCAATGCGGGACGATCGGAGGTCTGGCGGCGACGACGCGCGCGACGTCGCCGGCGTGGCGGTGGCTCAGGTCCATCGTTGCGCCGCGACGGTCATTGATCGAAGCACCTCATGCGAACGTCGCCGGACGCTTCCGGGTAAGATGCCGCCTTCGCTTCGATGCCGCCGCCGCATTCGCCGGCGGCACCCGGAGCGCGCAATCTCTCGAGGACAACGACCATGGCAAACATTGCGTTTCTCGGCACGGGACTGCTCGGCAGTGGATTCGCGGAGGCCGCCGCCGGGCGCGGCGATGCGGTCACTGCGTGGAACCGCACACCGGACAAGGTCCTCGCTCTCGCCCGGTTCGGCGTGAAGGCGGCGGCGACGCCGGCCGACGCAGTTCGGGGCGCATCGAGGGTGCATCTCGTGCTCAGGGACGACGCCGTCGTCGACGACGTCATTGCAGCCGCGCGCTCCGGGCTTTCCGCCGACGCGATCCTGATCGACCACACCACGACGCTGCCGCGGCTCACCGCCGAGCGGGCCGCACGACTCCACGCCCAGGGAATCAGGTATCTGCACTGCCCCGTCTTCATGGGGCCGGCGGCGGCGCGCAGCGCCCAGGGTCTGATGCTGGCCACGGGGCCGCAGGCGCTCTTCGACAGCGTCAGGGATGACCTCGCCAGGATGACGGGGCGCCTGGAATACATGGGCGAGCGCGGCGATCTCGCCGCGGCCAACAAGCTGCTCGGCAACGCCATGCTCATCGGCGTCTGGGCGGTGATGGCCGACGTCCTCACCGTGGCCAAAGCGTGCGGCGTCGACGCCCTGGATGCCGTCAAATTGCTCGGGAATCTGGACCTGAATGCGGCGGTCTCGCGCCGCGGAACGAGCATGGCAAAGGGCGACTTCACCCCGAGTTTCGAACTGGTCATGGCGCGCAAGGACGTGCGCCTGATGCTCGAGACGGCGGGCGATCTGCCGCTGGCAGCGCTGCCCGCGGTCGCCGCGCGGATGGACCAGCTCATCGCTGCGGGGCACGGCGCCGAGGACGGCAGCGTGCTCGCCATCGACGCGGTGCAGCGGGGCTGAGTTCCGGCCCACGCCCGAACCCCGTCGCCCGAACCCCGCGGCCCGGGACAACGACGCGGACCGGTGGCGGCAGACGCGTCGCGCCGCAGCCCCGACCGCTCCGACCCGAAAAAAAAGCCCCGCCGAAGCGGGGCTCTTGATGGCGCGACCGCGGGTCAGCGCTTGACCGCCTCACCCTTCGCCTGGATCTCGACCCGGCGATGCGGCTGCAGGCAGGCAATCTTCTCCTTCAGATTCTTCTGCTCGCACACCACGCCCGGCACCAGCTGCTTCTCGCCCAGGCCCAGCGCCTCGATCTTGTCCTTCGGCACGCCCTTGCTCACCAGATAGTCGCGCACCGTCTCCGCACGACGCTCCGACAGCTTCTGGTTGTACGCATCGGTGCCCAGCGGATCGGTGTGACCGCTCACCAGCACCACTTCCAGCTTCTGGATCTGCGCCAGCTTGCCCACCACCTGGCTGTCGATCGCCGCCTTCCCTTCAGGCTTCAGCACCGCCTTGTCGAAGTCGAACAGCACCTTCGAGTCCAGCGTGATCTTCTGCACCGTCGGCGCGGGCGCCGGAGCGGGCGCCGGCGGCGGCGGGGGCGGCGGGGGCGGCGCCACGGCCGGCCTCGGGGCTTCCGCGACCTTCACCGGAGCCGCCGGCAGCGGCGGCGCGTCGAACCGGTACGTCGCCATCAGGTAGAAGATGTTCTGGTTGCCGTTGGGATTGAGGTAGTAGCCGTTGAGATAGCTCTGGCCCGTGTTGTTGGCGACCGGCGGCGACGGCAGCGTGTACCTGAACCCGTCGCTGCTGATGTCGTTGCGCTCGAACTTCTCGTAGGCGTACCCGCCGGTGAACGACAGGTTCTTGTTGTGCGTGTAGATCGCCTTCAGGTTGAGGTACTGCTGCTTGGTGTCGTCCCAGTTGCCGATGTTGAGCGGGTTGCCGTAGTTGTTCTGCGACGAGAACGTCGCTTCGCCGTCGTTCTCGACGTAGATGTACGAGGCCTTCAGCATCCACTTCGGGTTCACCGGCCAGTCCATGCCCACGCCGAGCATCCACGTCTGGTCCTTCGACTGCGAATCCCAGTTGTAGGAGCCCGACGTCGGCGGCGCACCCGGGCTGAAGCAGTTCGGGTTCGCCGCCGTGCACCATCCGGACGGAGGCGTCGGCCCGCCGGCGATCGTGCCGATGTAGCGGTGGTTCGACGGATACTTCGTTTCTTCCCAGCTGCCGAAGCCGTTGACCACGAACTTGCTCGGGTCGCCCCAGTTCGCGCCCAGGTAATAGCCCTGGCGGTCGGCGTTGGTGCGCCCGAACGTGACGTCGTCGAACTCCTGCTTGACCCAGGTGCCCTCGAACGACAGCGCCAGCAGCGGCGTCGGCGTCCAGTCGAGGTACAGCTTGATCTGGTTCGCCGTCATCGCCTGCATGTCGAACGCCGACGTGTACGGATACAGGTAGTTCGGGTTGTTCGGGCTCACGCCGACGTTGCTGAAGTTGCTGTCCGAGTCGCGCGTGATGTACTGGTACTTGATGCGGCCGCTGAACTTCTCGAACATCGTGTTCTTGTACTCGAGGAAGAACTTCTGGGTCTGGTGCCGCTGTAGTCGAAGCGCTCCTGCGTCAGGTCCAGGTAGTCGTAGCCGAAGCCGACCTTCTGGCCGCGGGTGAAGCGCCACCAGACGTCGAACCCGACGTTGTTCTTCGTGTAGTCGAACAGCTCGTTGTCGCAGTTGCCGACGACGGTCGAGGTGCCGACGGTGCCGCAGCCGAGGCCGCTGGGCAGCGGCTGGGTCGGCGCGTTGCCGAATTCGACCAGGTCCGAGTTGTTCTGCAGCTTGGTCCAGTAGTAGTACACGCGCGAGTCGACGTTCGCCATCGGATTGGCGGTCCACGACAGCGCGAACGACTGGTTGATGTGCTCGCCGCTGAAGTTGCTCTCGCTCGGGAAAGTCCGGTTGTTCGCCGGCACCGTCGCGCTGTTCAGCGCCGTCGCGGCGAGCGCAGTGTCGCTCTCGGTCTTCGCGTAGGTGTAGCGCGCCGAGACCACCGAGCGCCACGGCAGGTCGCGGTAGCTGCCCGTCAGCGTGAACTTGTTGAAGGTGTTGTCCGGCGCCAGCGGTACCGCATCCGGCAGGTTGCCGAAGAACGGGTTCGTCCAGTTGAGCTGCCCGTTGTCGTTGTTGTACTTGCTGTAGTCCCAGCGCAGCGCGAGCGTGGCCTTGGTCGTCTGGTAGCCGGCTTCGACGCCGAAGTTGTCCGTGGTGCTCTGGACCGGGATCGGCAGCGCGATGTAGCCGTTGCCCGGGCTCGTGCCGAGCGCCGCGGAACCGACCTTGGTGCCGTCGTACGTCACCTGGTTGCCGTCGGCGCGGAAATACCACGGGCTGTTCTTCTGCCACTCGAAGTAGCCGCCGATGTCCTGGCGGTCGTAGCCGAGGTTGAACTGGTTCCAGCCGCTGGTGCTGAGCTGCGGGAACGTCGAGAAGAGCGTGTTGCCGCCCACGCCGTTGTAGGGCGTGATCGCGTTGCTCGAGAAGTTGTGCGGCATGTCGTTCAGGTACGCGCCGCCCTTGAAGACGTCGAACATGCCGCCGCGCAGGAACAGGTACTGGTCGGAGCGGCCGATGTTCTCGGCGTAGCCCTGGAACCAGGCGGCGCTGCTGCGCCCCTGGGCTCCGAAGCTGGACAGCACGCCGTTGCCGAGGTCCTGGTACTCCTCGAGCTTCGCGGAGTCGCTGGCGTTCTGGTTGTTGTAGATGCCGCCGATGGTCGCCGTCCCCTCGACCCGCATCGGGTCGTCACTCTGGGCGAGGGCCGGCGCGGCTACGAACAGGCTGGCGATGAGGGTGGAAAGCAGCGTCTTGCTCATGGTTCTCCCCTGTCCTTATCGCGTGAGGAACTTGCCACGATTCCCCGGCGCGTTCGAGCCGTGGATCGAGTTGTGGCAGTTCAGGCAATTGCGGTCAATCAGGCGCGTGCTGACACCGGTGTTGTACGAGCCCGGGGACTTCCGGTAGCACGCCGTGTTGGTCGGGTCCTGCGTCGCCGCGTCGGTGCAGGTCCAGCCGCCGGCTGCGCCGTAGATCGTGCCGGGGTGCCGCGACCATTCGTGGCAGTCCTGGCAGAGGTTCGGCGTGTGCGAGTTCAGCAGCTTGTAGTGGACCGAGCCGTGCGGGTTGTGGCAGGAGGCGCAGTTCTCCTCGACCGGCGGGTGATTGAACACGTACGGGCCGCGCTTGTCGGCGTGGCAGGAGTAGCACTGGTCGTTGATCGTCGGCTGCTTGACCATCGACGGCGACAGCGCGCCGTGCGGGTTGTGGCAGTCGGAGCACTTGACCTTGCCTTCGATGATCGGGTGGTGCGAGGGCTTGAAGAGCGCGGCGCGGATCGGCTGGTGGCAGGTGCCGCAGGCGTCGGCCTGGTTGGGCAGGAACGTCGTGACGAACTTGTTGATCGTCGGCGTCAGGTTCTTGCCGTGGACGCTGTGGCAGTTGGTGCAGGCGACGTCGTTGATCGCATGCTTGCCGGACGTCCAGAAAGCCAGGTTGCGGTTGCCCGCATGGCAGGTCAGGCACACGGCCGCCTGCTTGCCGGCGTCGCCGCCGGGACGGAACAGGTTGTCCGCCGGCTTGGTCATGGGGTTGGCCACGTGCGCGGTGGCGTCACCGTGGCAAGCCTGGCACATGCTCCCGCTCGCATCGCTCTTGGCGCCGTGCGCGGTGAGGTCGATGGATTTCCACTGCGCCTCGTGGCAATTGGCGCAGATCGGCTGGGTCGGGCCCGCCTTCGTCTGCGCGAACGCAGGCGATGCCAGGAACGCCGCGAAGCAGATCGCGCCGGCCGTGGCGATGAGGGACTTGAGTCGCATGTGTACCCCTTTCCGTTGCATTCTTGTCTTGTTATCCCCCCGCCATGGCGCGCGCAAATGCGTCCGGGGCGGGTCTGGATCCTGCACCTGCTACTGCACGGTGTTCATCTAAACATCGGCGCCGCGACCGGGCTTGACTTCGGTCAAGTCCGCTTGAAATTGGCCGAATCCCGGGAACCGGAGCGTGGCTTTCGTGCACGTCGCGCCGGCGGACCGCGCGCGCGGAATGTTCCCGGCGCGCGCCCGCGCCACCTTGCGGTCCGGCAACGCGTTTCCGGCCCTCCCGAATTTCGCTCGCGGCATCGGCAGGGGTCAATGGTTCAACGCCATCGACCGCGTTTGCGTGTTGCAAAAATGCCGACACCGACATATTCCGCGACGGGAATGGTCGCAGAGGCCGGGCACGGGCGACCGGCGTCCTGTACAAACGGGGTTGTCATGCGACAGCGCGTCGCACCGATGCCGCGCGGGACCGGGGCGTCGGCGACGGCGCCGCCCTCTGCCCCGCGGCGCAGCGCAGCGTGGCGGCCCGCGCCCCGGTCCGGCGTTCGCCGACGGTGCGCAAGAGCGGGCAGGCGCCATGGTTTGCGCCGGTTCGCGGATTGCGCCACCATTCGCCCCCCGTACCGGCGTTGCGGCCGCCGCGTTCGGCCCCGGATTGCCCCGGGGTGACCCCCAGCGCCGGTCGATGGCGATCACGCGCGCCACGACTTGCCACCCGCTCCCGCTCCCGCGCCTTGCCCCGATGAACCGACCGCAAATCCCACGACTCCGCCCCGGCGCCGGCATGCCGGCGACCCTGCTGTTCGTCGGCATCGTCGCCCTGGCGCCGGGCAGCCTCGCGCTGGCCCCCGGGCTGCCGCTGTCGGCGCGCGACCTGTGCCGCGTGGCGCCCGGCGGGACTGGCGCGGACGCCCGGCCCGCCGCCGCGGCTGCCCGGCCTGGGCGGCCCCCGGCTCGCGCAAGTGAGCGCCGACGCCGACGCGCAGGCGTTCTTCGACCAGGGCGTGACGCTGGCGTGGGGGTTCAACTTCGGCGAGGCGGTGCGCGCGTTCCGCGAGGCGTCGCGGCGCGATCCCTCGTGCGCGCTGTGCGCCTGGGGCGAGGCGCTGGCGCTCGGTCCGAGCATCAACCACGACATGACGCCCGGCGACGCGCGCGCGGCGTTCGCGGCGATCGGCCGCGCCCGGACGCTGGCGTCGAAATCCGATTCCCGCACCCGGCTGCTGGTCGACGTGCTCGCCGTCCGGTACGCGCCGTCGCCGGAAGCGCCGCGGGCGCCGCTCGACCGGGCGTTCGAGGAGGCGGCCCGCACGGCGGCCGACGCGCATCCCGCCGACGCCGATCTCCAGTGGCTGGCGGCCGACGCCCTGGCCAACCTGCATCCGCGCGACTACTGGCGCGCCGACGGCGTCGCCCAGCCGTGGACGGCCGAACTGTCGGCGCGGCTGGACCGCGCGCTCGCCGCGTCGCCGCGCCATCCCGGCGCGCTGCACCTCAAGATCCACGCCTGGGAGGACGCGCCGGACGTGACCCCGGCGCTCGCGGCAGCCGACCTGCTGCCCAGGCTGGCGCCGGGCGCGGGGCACCTCGTCCACATGCCGGCGCACGTGTACTTCCCGCTCGGCCGCTACCACGACGCCGTGACGGCGAACCGCGACGCGATCACCGCCGACCGCGTGTATCTCGACGCGACCCGTGCCGATCCCGACTACGCCGCCGGCTACGTGCTGCACAACGTCCACTACCAGTGGGCCGCGGCGATGCTGTCGGGCGAGAGCGCGGTCGCGCTGGCGGCGGCGGAGACGCTCGCGGCGGGTGCCGGCAGCGGCTCCGGCAAGGCGGCGACCGCCGGCACGCGCGCGCACTTCCGCGCGCTGCCGCTCTACACGCTGTGGCGCTTCGGGCGCTTCGACGCGCTGCGGGCAGCGCCGCGGCCGCAACCGGCGCACCCCTACACCGACGGCGTCTGGCACGCGACCCGCGGGATTGCGCGCCTGCGCGCCGGCGACGCTGCCGGCGCGCGAGCGGACCTCGCCGCCGCGCAGGCGCTGGCTCGCCTGCCCGCGCTCGACGCGGCGATGCTGAAGGAAACCAATCGGCTGTCGGTGCTGCTGGCCATCGCCGTCGATGCGCTGGAAGCGGAGCTCGCCGCGGCCGCCGGCGACACCGCGCGGGCGCTCACGGCCGCCCGGCGCGCGGCGACGCTCGAGGACGGCCTCGAGCGCGACGAGCCGCCGGCGTGGCACGTGCCCGCGCGCCACACGCAGGGTGCGCTCGAACTCGCCGCCGGCCGCGCCGACGACGCCGAGGCGACGTTCCGCGCCGACCTCGCGCGACGTCCCGCCAACGGCTTCGCGCTCGCGGGGCTGGCGGCCGCGCTGCGCGCGCAAGGCCGGGCGGCCGACGCCGCGGCAGTCGAAGCCCAGAGAGCGCGCGCCTTCGCGCACGCGGACCTGCCGATCGACGCGGCGCGGTTCTGGCCCGGTCCCCGAGACCCGGTTTCCGGCGTGCGGCCGGGGCCGGTTCCGGCCGCACGACGCCGGCGGCGGTCGGGCCGCGTCGCGCGAAACCCGGCCGCCGTTGCGTCGGGAGCCCGTGGCGGTCGGCCCTTTCGGTCGCAGCCTGCGGGGGTTTCGCGCCGACTGCGGGGGCGCTACTTCGTCGTCGGATAGCCCTTGGTGATCGAGCCGTTGACCGCTTCGAGCGTCGCCGCAGTCGGCGGCGCCGGCGACCAGGCCATGTAGCCCCACTTCAACGCGTAGGCGTCGTAGCCCATCAGCCGCAGCACCGTCAGCACCTTGTTCTGCTGCTGGCCGGTGTCGCAGTGGACGATGATCTTCTTGTCCTTCGGCAGCTTCGCCAGGTTCTCCGGCTTCGCGACGTCGGTCACGCCGATGAACATCGCGCCGGGCAGGTGCGCGACGTCGAATTTCTTGTCCTTGGGCACCCTGACGTCGACGATGACGAAGTCGGTGCGCCCTTCCTTGATCATCTTGGCGACGTCCTCGGCCAGGAACTCGTAGTAGTTCTTGTCCGGCAGGCTCGACAGGTACTCGTTCGACAGCTTCTGGACGACGGCGTATTCGGAGTCGGTGAGGGCAAAGGCGCTGCCCGCCCCGAGGGTCAACGCGATCGAGGCACCGAGCAGGACGGTCGAGAGACGGCGGTTCATGAAACTCTCCTATGCAGGAGAAGCGGCGCGATCCCGCGGGTCGCGGAATCGGCGCGCCGCGCTGAAGGCGCGGGATACCGGCCGCTTTATGCGCCTTCACGCATGTAGATCGTGGTGGCCGGGAACACGTCGATCAACGTTACCTTGATGCGTGAATGACGAATTGATCATCATCACACATTCGTTGAAACGCATTTGCGCCACATCAAGACGCGCACCGGCGCGAAGGCGCAGATTGCGCTCTGTGACTGGCGGTCGCGGACGGTTGGTGCGTCCGGCGCGCCCTCCCCCTTCCTCGAGGTCAAGACATGGAACAGATCTCACGCCGGCGGTTCCTGAAGATCACGGCAGGCACGTTCGGCGCCGCCGCCGCGGCCACGCAATGGGAACCGCTGACCCGGTTCGCCTCCGCCGCCGGCACCGCCGCCGCGCCGTCCGGAGTGCACACGGTCGCGACGTTCTGCGAGATGTGCTTCTGGCGCTGCAGCGGCTTCGCGCACGTCCGCGACGGCCGCCTCTGGAAATTCGACGGCAACCCGAAGGATCCGCAGAGCCGCGGCCGGCTGTGCCCGCGCGGCACCGGCGCCGTCGGCGCGTACTACGACCCCGACCGCCTGCAGCGTCCGCTGATCCGCACCGGCGAGCGCGGCAAGGACGCGTGGAAGGCGGTGACCTGGGACGAGGCGTTCACCTACATCGCCGACAGGATGAACAAGATCAAGGCGGCGCACGGACCCGAGTCGGTGGCGCTGTTCAACCACGGCCTCGGCCAGCGCTTCGTCCAGCACATGCTCAAGAGCTGGGGCGTCATCAACTACGCCGGCCCGTCGTTCGCGCAGTGCCGCGGTCCGCGCGACATCGGCTTCCTGCTGACTTTCGGCGCCGGCCTCGGCTCGCCCGAGCCGACCGACATCGAGAACACCGACTGCCTGGTGCTGATCGGCTCGCACCTGGGCGAGAACATGCACAACAGCCAGGTGCAGGAGTTCGCGAAGGCGATCGAGCGGCGCATCCCGATCATCGTCGTCGACCCGCGCTTCTCGGTCGCCGCCAGCAAGGCGAAGTACTGGCTGCCGATCAAGCCCGGCACCGATCTCGCGCTGCTGCTCGCGTGGATGAACGTGCTGGTGACCGAAGGCCTGTACGACAGGGCCTTCGTCGACAAGTACGGCCACGGCTTCGACAAGTTCGTCGCCGAGATCGGGCAGTACACGCCCGAGTGGGCCGCCGTCGAGACCGGCATCGAGGCGGCCATGATCCGCACCACCGCGCGCGAGTTCGCGCGGTTCCGTCCGGCGACGATCGTCCACCCCGGGCGTCGCGTCAACTGGAACGGCGACGACACGCAGCGCAGCCGCGCCGTCGCGCTGCTGTCCGCGCTGCTCGGCAACTGGGGCCGCAAGGGCGGGCTGTTCCTGTCCGCCGGCATCAAGGTGAAGCCGTACCCGCTGCCGAAGTACCCGAAGTCGGACAAGCCGTTCGCCGACAACCCCGGCGGCGAGAAGTACCCGTTCGCCGACGAGCAGGTGACCACCGGCATCCGCGAAGCGACGATCACCGGCAAGCCGTATCCGATCAAGGGCTGGTTCGTCTACTCGACCGACCTCATCCACGCGCTGCCGAACCAGGCGGAGACGCTGAAGGCGATCGACGCGCTCGACCTGCTGGTCGTGATCGACACCATGCCCAGCGAGATCGCCGGCTACGCCGACGTCGTGCTGCCGGAGGTGACGTTCCTCGAGCGCCACGACGAGCTGCTGACCGGCTACGGCCGCACCGGCTGGATGTCGCTGCGCCAGCCGGTGATGCCGGCTCCGCACGACCAGAAGCCGGGCTGGTGGATGGCCAAGGAGCTGGCGGCGAAGCTCGGCATCCCGGAGTGCATGCCGTTCAAGGACATGGAGGAGTACCTCAAGGTCCGCGTCACCTCGTCCGGCATGGACTGGGAGGCGGTGAAGAAGGAAGGCGTGGTCATCGGGCCGAAGGAGCCGATCACCGTCGAGGACGGACTGGCGCTGACTTTCGACACGCCGTCGGGCAAGGTCGAGTTCTGGTCGGAGCAGCTGAAGGCGAAGGGCTTCGACCCGGTGCCGAAGTTCACCCGGCCGGCGGCCGGGCCGGAAGGCGCGCTGCGGCTGATCTCGGGACGCGCGCCCATGCACACCTTCAGCCGCACGCAGAGCAATCCGCTGCTGCAGGACCTGATGCGCGAGAACGAAGTCTGGGTGCACCAGGCGGTCGCCGCCAAGAACGGCCTGAAGAACGGGCAATACGTGAAGCTCGCCAACCAGGACGGCGTCGTCAGCAATCGCGTGCGCGTCAAGGCGACGCAGCGGATCCGCACCGACTGCGTCTACCTGGTCTACGGCTTCGGCGACCGGAACCCGATGCGCAAGTCGGCTTTCCAGAAGGGCGCGAGCGCCGCGCAGCTGACGACGCGCTACGTGACCGACCCGCTGATGGGCGGCACCAGCATCAACAGCAACTTCGTAACCTTCGTGAAGGAGGCGTGAGATGCCCCGCTTCGGAATGGTCATCGACACGCGCAAGTGCGTCGGCTGCATGGACTGCGTCGTCGCCTGCCAGACGGAAAACGACGTGCCTCACGGCTACTGCCGCGACTGGATCACCACCGAGGTCCGCGGCGTGTTCCCGACGCTGTCGCTGGAGATCCGGTCGGAGCGCTGCAACCACTGCGACAACCCGCCGTGCGTCGACTGCTGCCCGACCGGCGCCAGCCACGTCGAGGAATTCGGCAAGGTCGTCCAGGTGACGGCGAACAAGTGCATCGGCTGCAAGGCCTGCATCTCGGCCTGCCCGTACGGCGCGCGCTACGTGCATCCGGACGGGTACGTCGACAAGTGCACGTTCTGCATGCACCGGGTCAGGGAAGGCAAGGATCCCGCCTGCGTATCGGTGTGCCCGACGCACTGCATGACCTTCGGCGATCTGGACGACCCGGCGAGCCCGGTAAACGCCCTGCTCAAGTCCCGGCAGTCCCACACGCTGCTGCCCGAGGCGGGAACCAGGCCGCGCGTCTTCTACCTGACGTAAGGAGCGAAGCTCATGCTCGAAATCACGACGACCCGCCACAACCCGCTGATCGATCCGCAGCTCGCGGTGTGGAGCTGGGAGATTCCCGTCTACCTCTTCTTCGGCGGCCTGGTGGCCGGGATGATGGTGCTGGCGGGTCTCGCCATGCTTCGCATCGCCCGCGGCGACAGCGGCAAGGATTTCTTTTCGATGCAGACGCCGCTGCTGGGGTTCATGCTGCTGAACCTCGGCATGCTGGCGCTGCTGCTCGACCTCACGCACCGGCTGTACGTCTGGCGCATCTACATGACGGTGCAACCGACGTCGCCGATGTCGTGGGGCTCGTGGGTGCTGATCATCGTCTACGGCGTGCTGCTTGTCTCGGCGCTGATCCGGCTGCACGAGGCGTGGCCGTGGCTCGGCCGGAAGGTGCCGGCGATCTCGACGGCTGTCGGACACGATCACCGGCCATCCCGGGTACCTGCGCGCGCTCGCCTGGGCGAACATCGGCCTGGGCGTCGGCCTCGGCATCTACACCGGCATCCTGCTCAACACGATGGTGGCACGGCCGCTGTGGAACACGGCGATCCTCGGCCCGCTGTTCCTGTTCTCCGGCCTGTCCGCGGGAGCCGCCGCGGTGCACCTGTCCGGCGTGCTGCTGCGCCGGTCGCCGGCGCCGCAGGGCATGCTGCTCGGCGCCGTCGGCGCGATGATCCAGCCGCTGGCGCCGGAGCCGCCGGAGCCGCGGACGATGGACGGCCTGATCCGCTACGACCTCGCCTTCCTGGCGGTCGAACTTGTGCTCATCGGCCTGCTGCTGATCAGCCTGTTCACTTCGACCGAGTCGCATGCGGTGGCCGGACGCCTGATCACGTCGGGGCCCTACGCGATGGCGTTCTGGGGCATCGTCGTCGTCGCCGGCGTGCTGGTGCCGATCGCGCTGCAGGTGCTGGAACTTCGGCACACGATTCCGCACACGGTGCTGCCCGCCGTGCTGGTGCTGGTCGGCGGCTTCACGCTGCGCTGGGTGATGGTCAATGCCGGCCAGGCGAGCCAGCTGGTGGCAAACCCCGGCTTCTGATTTCGGAAAGGAGCTTGCGATGTCTCAAGCCGTTGCCGCAACGCGCGCCCGACGATCGGCGGCCCCAAAGACTGCTCCGGTTGCCGCCGCCCCGACCATAGGCACCGACGCCGTGTTCGAACTGCTGGCCGACCGCACGCGGCGGCGCCTGCTGAAGCTGATCTACGACTACCACGAAGTCTGCGTCTGCCGCCTGGTCGGCGGGCTCGCGGAGCCGCAACCGAAGATCTCGCGCCACCTGGCAGTGATGCGCGAGGCGCGGCTGCTGCGCTCGCGCCGCGACAAGACGTGGATCATCTACGCGCTCGATCCGCACGTTCCGGCGTGGGCGGTGCGCGTCATCCAGCAGATGGCGGAAGCGGCCGAGTCAGATCCGGTGTCGGCCGAGGATCGCGCGCGGATGGCGCTGATCAAGGTCTGCGGCTCGCGGCCGCTGCCGGCGGCATGACGGTGCGCAACGGCGCGCCGGCGAAATCGAGTGC
>CAWHJY010000029.1:0-16368 GCA_963829775.1 uncultured beta proteobacterium
TCCCTTGCGGGGCCGCGCCCGCGGCACCCTTCCGAGCCTTTCGATGAGCCTCCCTCCCGCCGCCCCGGTCCGCGCCGCCGACGCCCCCGCGAAGAAGCTGCGCGCGTCGAACGTCCGCACCGCGGTCATCCTGCTGTCGATCGCGCTGACGTTCTTCGTCGGCGTCATCGCCAGCAAGTGGATGGGCACGCCGCAGACGTCGATCGCCGTGCTCGGGTCGGCCGTCCTGCTGTTCCTGATCGTCGCCATCGGCCGCAACCTGCGCAAATGACCTCGCCCTCCACCACCGCCGCGCGCGACGGCATCGTCGCCGAGAATCGCCAGCTGTTCGTCAAGCTCGGCGTCGTCGTGCTGGCGATGTTCGGCTTCGGCTTCGCGCTGGTGCCGTTCTACGAGAAGATCTGCGAAGTCACGGGCATCCGCGACATTGCCAGGGCGGACGTCGCGACCAACACGCAGGTCGACCTCTCGCGCAGCGTGCGGCTGGAGTTCGACTCCAACGTGCGCAAGCTGCCCTGGACGTTCCGGCCGCTCGAGACGGTCATCGCCATCCATCCCGGCGAGCTGAGGCAGGTCATGTACGAGATCGTCAACACGACCGACCGGACGATCACCGGGCAGGCGATCCCCAGCTACGGGCCGCCCGACGCGGCCGAGTACTTCCAGAAGCTCGAGTGCTTCTGCTTCGCCCGGCAGACGCTCAAGCCCGGCGAGCGGCGGCAGATGCCGGTGGTGTTCGTGATCGACCCGAAGCTGCCGCGGGACCTCACCGCCGTCACGCTCTCGTACACGTTCTTCGAAGTCGAGGGCAACGGCAGCTGACGCCATCGACGACGCCGCAGCGAGGCCCCGCGGGGCGCGGCGCCGAAACACGACAACACATCGCCGCGAGGCGAACGAATCAACGCCAGAGACAGACCGAGGAGCCACCGATGAGCGCAGTCCAGCAAGGCGCCACCCCCGCCTACTACGTCCCGCAGCCTTCGCACTGGCCGATCACCGGTTCGGTCGCGCTGCTGCTCATGGGCATGGGCGCGGCGTTCTGGATGAACAGCGTCGCCGCGGGACCGTGGATGGTCGGCGTCGGCTTCGTCATCCTGCTGTTCATGCTGTTCGGCTGGTTCGGCGCCGTCATCGGCGAGTCCGAAGGGCGCCTCTACAGCGCGCAGGTCGACCGGTCGTTCCGCTGGAGCATGGGCTGGTTCATCTTCTCGGAGGTGATGTTCTTCGCGGCGTTCTTCGGCGCGCTCTTCTACGTGCGCAACCTGTCGGTGCCCGATCTCGGCAGCCTCGACTCGAAGGTGCTGTGGCCGGAGTTCTCCGCGGGCTGGCCGACGGTGGGGCCGTACATCAAGGAGCAGTTCACGCCGATGGGCGCGATCGGCATCCCGCTGCTCAACACGATCATCCTGCTGACGTCGGGCTTCACGCTGACGCTGGCGCACCACGGGCTCAAGTCGAACCATCGCGGGGCGCTCAAGCTGTGGCTCGCCGTGACCGTGCTCCTCGGCTTCCTGTTCCTCGGCTTCCAGATCTACGAGTACACGCACGCGTACAGCGAGCTCAACCTCAAGCTCACCACCGGCGTCTACGGCTCGACCTTCTTCATGCTGACTGGATTCCACGGCGCGCACGTGACGATCGGCGCGATCATGCTGACCGTGATGTTCTTCCGCGCGGTCAGGGGCCACTTCACGCCGGACCATCACTTCGCCTTCGAGGCGGCAGCATGGTACTGGCACTTCGTCGACGTGGTGTGGCTGCTGCTCTTCGTGCTCGTGTACTGGCTGTAAGCCGCGCCCGGGACGAAACGAGGGCCGCACGGCACGCCGTGCGGCCTTTTCGTCAGCAGCTTCGGAACGACGCCCGTTGTCGCGCTGCCCGAACGGGGAGGCGGCGCGGCGCCGGCCTCAGCGCAGGCCGGTCGGCGCGATCCAGCCCATCCGGTAGCTGACGACGAGGAAGACGACGAGGCTCGCCGACAACGCCACGCGCAGCGCGAGCATCTTCAGCATCCGGGTGCCGTGGCCGCGGTCGCGGTAGAGGAAATAGAGCGCGGAAAAGAGGCTCGCGATGACCGCGAGCAGCGCGCCGACGACGATGATCTTCATGACGGGGAAGGCAGCCGCGCGGAGCGCGGCCGTTGACACCGCAAGGATACAGGAACCGGGACAGTGACCGTCATCGACAACGAACCGCAGTTGCGCTCCGGCGCCGCCGGCCCGCCCGCGCCGTCGCCCGCGCCGTTGCCCGTTCGGTTGCCCGCCCGGCGCTGGCGCGACGCGCTGCCGACGGTGGCGACGATGGTCGCCGTCGCGGTGTTCGTCGCCGCCGGCAACTGGCAGCGCGGACGGATGGAGGCGAAGGAAGCGCTGCGCGCGCAGCTCGACGCGGCCCGCGCGATGCCGGCGGTGGCGCTGCCCGATGTCGGCGCCTGGGACGCGTGGCGGTATCGCCCGGTCCGCGCCGAGGGAACGTTCGACGCGACGCGCCAGTTCCTCGTCGACAACCGCGTCCAGGCGGGGCGTGTCGGCTTCCACGTCGTCACGCCGCTGGTGTTGGCCGACGGCCGCGTCGTGCTGGTCAATCGCGGCTGGGTCGCCGCGGGTGCGACGCGCGATCTGTTGCCCGCGGTGCCGCCCGCCGCGGGGCCCGTCGTCGTCACCGGCCGCGTCGCGTTGCCCACGTCGGGGTACGTCGAGCTCGCGGCCGACGACGGCGCGGGAACGGTCCGCCAGAACCTCGACCCGGCGCGCTTCGCCGCCGCGACCGGCGTGCGCGTGCTGCCCATCGTCGTCGAGGCGACCGCACCGGCGGCCCCCGAGGATGTTCCGCTGGTCCGCGACTGGCCGCTGCCCGATGCCGGGAGCGACAAGCACCGCATTTACATGATGCAGTGGTACGCGTTCGCGGCACTGGCCGCAGGACTTTGGCTGACCTTCCGCCTGCGCCGCCGGGGAAGGCTTTCCCCCGGCCCCGGTACCGGGACCCGTCCGCCTTCCCCGTGACTGCCGCGATGCCTCCCACCTTGCCCCCCGGCCCGCCCGACTCCGACGCGGTTCCGGCCACCCCCGCCGCGCTTGCGGTCCGCGCGCGGTCGCGCCGGACGCTGATCCTGCTGGCGCTGATCACGATCGCGCCGGTCGTGGCGAGCTACACCGCCTACTACTTCTTCCCGCGCACCGCGCAGACCAACTACGGCACGCTGCTTCCGGTCGGCCCGGCGGAGGAGTTCAGCGCGACGACGACGGTCGGCACGGGCGGGGCGACGTTCGGCCCGGCGGACCTGAAGGGCCGCTGGACGCTGCTGATTGTGGCGCCCGCGGGCTGCGACGAGGCCTGCCGGCGGACGCTGCATGCGACGCGGCAGGCGGTGACGATGCAGGGGCGCGAGCAGGACCGCGTCGCGCGGGTGTGGCTCGCGACCGGCGCCGAGGCCGTTCCGACGGGGCTCGCCGCGGAGCACGCCGGCCTCGTGGTGGCGACTGCGCCGACGGGTGTGCTCGACCGCTGGCCCCGGGGCGGGACCGGCGTGTACCTCGTCGACCCGCTGGGCAACTGGGTGCTGCATTACGGCGTCGATCCGGACATCAAGGGGCTGGCGAAGGACCTGACCCGGGTGCTCAGGGCGTCGCGCATCGGCTGACGCAGCCGACGGGCCCGTGGAAAGCGGGCCTGCGGCCGTCCGATCGCCGCCGCGGCACGGGTGCCGCAGGGTGGGGCGGGCCGCCCGAAAACTTGCTAAAATTCCCTGTTGCCGTTGCGCGAGCCTTCGGGCCGACCGGCGCGCCAGTCCCCCCGACCATGACGACCCTCGCCCTCGCCGAATCGCGCTTCCGGCAGTTCCTCGCGCTGACCAAGCCGCGGGTGGTGTCGCTGATCGTCTTCTGCGCGGTGATCGGGATGTTCCTCGCCGTCCCGGGCCTGCCGCCTCCGGCGAAGGTGTTCTTCGCTACCATCGGCATCGCGCTGGTCGCCGGCGCCGCGGCCGCGATCAACTGCCTCGTCGAGCGCAAGATCGACGCGCTGATGCAGCGCACGCGCGGCCGTCCGCTCCCCCGGGGCCAGGTGTCGTCGGGTTCGACGCTGGCGTTCGCTGCCGTCGTCGGCGGCGCCGGACTGTGGCTGCTGTACGTCTACGTCAACCCGCTGACGATGTGGCTGACGCTCGCGACGTTCGTCGGCTATGCGATCGTCTACACGGTGCTGCTGAAGCCGGCGACGCCGCAGAACATCGTCATCGGCGGCGCCTCGGGTGCCATGCCGCCCGTGCTGGGCTGGGCCGCGGTCACCGGAGACGTCGCGCCGGAGGCGCTGCTGCTGTTCCTGATCATCTTCGTGTGGACGCCGCCGCACTTCTGGGCACTGGCGCTTTACCGCGCGCAGGACTACGCGAAGGCCGGCCTGCCGATGCTGCCGGTCACCCACGGCCGCCGCTACACGCAGCTGATGATCGTGCTCTACACCGTCGCGCTGATCGCGGTGACGCTGCTGCCGTTCGCGGTCCGGATGAGCGGCTACCTCTACCTCGCCGCCGCGCTCGGGCTGGGCGGGCTGTTCCTCCTCTACGCGGTGCAGCTCTACCGCGACTACAGCGACCAGCTCGCGCGCGCGACCTTCAAGTACTCGATCTACTACCTCGCCGCGCTGTTCTCGGCGCTGCTGGTCGATCACTACTGGCGATGAGCGTCGGGGCCCGTTGCGCGGGCGCGCTGCTGCTTTCCGGCGCGATGCTGCTCGCCGCCTGCGGCCCCGCCGCGCCCGAGTTCCGTTCCGCCGACATCACCGGCACCACCTACGGCCGCGACTTCGCGCTGACCGACCACAACGGCAGGGCGGTCACGCTCGCCGACTACCGCGGCAAGGCCGTGGTGCTGTTCTTCGGCTACACGCAGTGTCCCGACGTCTGCCCGACCACGCTGTCCGAGCTCGCCGCGGCGATGGAAAAGCTCGGTCCCGCGGCGAAGGACGTGCAGGTGCTGTTCGTCACCGTCGACCCGGAGCGCGACACGCCGGCGCTGCTCGCGCAGTACGTGCCGGCGTTCAACCCGTCGTTCGTCGGGCTCTATGGCGACGCCGCGGCGCTCGAGCGGACGGCGAAGGAATTCCGCATCGTCTACCGCAAGCAGGAGGGACGCGAGCCGGGCAGCTACACGATGGACCATTCGGCCGGCGCCTTCGTCTTTGACCCGCAGGGGCGGCTGCGCCTCTACGTCGGCTACGGGCAGGGCGCCGACGTGTTCGCGCACGACCTCGCCGAGCTGCTGCGCACGGCGAAGTCCTGACGCCGGCCGTGCACCGCGAGCCGTGCCGATGAGCGCCTCGCTCTCCGATCTCCTGGACCATGCCAGGGCGCACGAGCAGCGCGGCGAACTCGCGGCGGCCCGCGCCCACTACGAGCGAGCGCTGGCGCTCGCGCCGCAGCATCCCGAAGCGCTGCTGAAGGTCGGCGCCCTCGCGCAGATGGCCGGCGACCACGCCGAGGCCGAGCGCCGGTTCGCGGCCGCGCTCGCCCGCATGCCCGCCGGCCCCGCCCGCTCGCCGGCGGCGCTGGCGCGGGCGCAGGTCGCGCTGCTGCTCGCGCAGGCGCGGCGGGCCATGGGCCGGGTCGCGGCGGCCGACGACGCGTTCGCCCTCGCGACGGCGGCGGCGCCCGACAACGTGAACGCCTGGCTTGCTCGCGGCGGCTTCGCGATGGAAGTCGAGCTCGCCGCGCCGGACACGCCCGCCGCGCGCGACCGACTCGACGTGGCGATCGACGCCTTCCGCCGGGCCGAGACGCTGGCGCCGGGGGCGGCGCTGGTGGTGGCGCAGCACGCGATGGCGCTGCGCTACGCCTGCGCGTGGCGTGATTCCGGCGCCGCCGAGGCGCGGCTGGCGGCCCTCGGCGCGGCCCTCGGCGCGGCGACCGGCGCGGCGACCGGCGCGGCGACCGGCGCGGCGACCGGCGCCGGGCTCGCCGCAGGCGCAGGATCGACCGCCTTCGCCATTTCGCCGCTGATGGCGGCCGCGCTGCTGGACGATCCTGACCTGCAGCGCGTCGCCATCGCGAACTGGGCCCGGCAGTCGCTGCCGCCGGCCGCGCCGCGTCCGATGACCTCCGTCGGCGCGCCGGCCGTCATCGCCCGCCGCGGCGACCGGCTGCGCGTCGGCTACCTGTCGTCGGACTTCCACGACCACGCGACGGCTTACCTCGCCGCCGGCGTGTTCGAGCGCCACGACGGGCGCGGGTGGAGTCGTTCGCCTATGCCCTCGACCGCGACGACGGCGGCGCGACGCGGCGTCGCCTGGTCGCCGCCTTCGACCATTTCGCAGACGTGCGTGCGCTGCCCGACGCGGACGTCGCCGCACGCATCGCCGCCGACGACCTCGACGTCCTGGTCGACCTGAAGGGCCACACGCACGGCGCGCGCTTCGGCATCCTCGCGCGCCGGCCGGCGCCGCGGCAGATCCACTGGCTCGGGTTCCCGGGAACGCTCGCCCACGCCGCCATCGACGCGCTGGTCGCCGATCCGGTCGTCGTGCCGCCGGGCGCGGAGCATCACTACGCGGAGACGGTGCTGCGGATGCCCGTCTGCTACCAGCCCAACGACCGCGAGCGGCCGCTGCCGCCGGCGGCGATCCGCGCCGACGCCGGATTGCCGGAGCGGGGGATCGTGCTCGCCTGCTTCAACCAGGCGTACAAGCTGACGCCACCGTTCCTGGCAAGTCTGGCTCGACGCGCTCGCAGCGCACGGCGACGCCGTGCTGTGGCTCACCGTGCCCCACGCACGCGCGCAGGCCAATCTGCGCGCCGCGGCTGCGGCCCGCGGCGTCGCGGTGGAGCGGCTCGTGTTCGCTCCGCACGTCGCGCAGGAGGTGCATCGTCGCGCGCCTGCGCTGCGCCGACCTGGCCGTCGACGTGCTGCCTTACGGGTCGCACACGACCGGCAGCGATGCGCTGTGGGCCGGCGTGCCGCTGCTGACCTGCGTGGGAAACACGTTCGCCGGCCGCGTCGGCGCGAGCCTCGCGGCCGCGGCCGGAGTTGCCGGCGTTCGTGACGGCATCGGTCGCGGCCTACCGCGACCCGGCTGTCCGAAGTGCTGGCGCGTCCCGACGAACTCGCTGCGGCGCGCGCGCATCTCGAGGGCGGACGGACGACGCTGCCGCTGTTCGACACCGAGACCTTCACCCGGGATTTCGAGCGGCTGCTGGTGGCGGCGGCAGACCGCTCGTCTGCGACGAAGCGGGGCCGCCCGCCACGTGACGCTGGCCGCGGCGCTCGCTCAGCTCGCGGTGCTCGATCAGCTCGATCTTGTAACCGTCGGGGTCCTGCACGAACGCGATGACGGTGGTGCCGCCCTTGACCGGCCCGGCGTCGCGGCTGACCGTGCCGCCGGCCGCGCGCACCGCGGCGCAGGCGGCCGCGGCGTCGGGGACGGCGATGGCGATGTGTCCGTAGCCGGCGCCGGGGTCGTAGCGCTCGACGCCGTAGTTGTACGTGAGCTCGAGCACCGCGCCGTCGCGCTCGTCGCCGTAGCCGACGAACGCCAGCGTGTACTTCTGGTCGGGCCGGTCGGTCGTGCGCAGCAGCTTCATCCCGAGGATCCGGGTGTAGAAGTCGAGCGATCGCGGCAGGTCGCCGACGCGCAGCATCGTGTGCAGGATCCGCATCGCCATTCTCCCCTGGGCGCGTTGCCTAGAACTCGACCATTTCGAAGTCTTCCTTGCGCGCGCCGCATTCCGGACACGTCCAGTTCGGCGGCACGGCGTCCCACTTGGTCCCGGGCGGGATGCCTTCGTCGGGCGCGCCGGCGGCCTCGTCGTAGATCCAGCCGCAGATCAGGCACATGTACTTTTTCATGGGGTTCGTTGTCGTTGGAGTAAAATCGACCGATTCTAGCAAGTCCGACCGCCCCCCGCAGGCCTGCCCGCATTCGACGGCCAGGCGCGATCGGGCCAACCGCGCGCCCCCATGCCTCCCGCCGACGACGAACTCGAATTTCCGCCGATCGTGATGACCTTCGCCGCCAGCGATCCCACCGGCGGCGCCGGGCTGCAGGCGGACGTGCTGACGCTGGCCAGCATGGGCTGCCATCCGCTGTCGGTGCTGACCGCGGTGACCGTGCAGGACACGATGGGGGTCGAGGGCCTGATGCCGCTCGAGGCCGAGTGGGTCGCCGACCAGGCCCGGTGCCTGCTCGAGGACATGCCGGTCGACGCGTTCAAGATCGGCGTGCTGGGCAGCGTCGAGAGCATCGCCGCCATCGCCGAGATCCTGTCCGACTATCCCGACGTGCCGCTGGTGCTCGACCCGGTGCTCGCGTCCGGGCGCGGCGACGAGCTCGCGACCGACGACATGACGCACGCGCTGCGCGAGCTGCTGCTGCCGCGCACGACCATACTCACGCCCAACAGCCTCGAGGCGCGCCGGCTCGCCGACCTCGGCGAGGACGGCGAGGAGGAGCCCACGCTCGCCGCCTGCGCCGAGCGGCTGATCGAGATGGGCGCCGAGTACGTGCTGATCACCGGCACGCACGAGGCGACCACGCAGGTGGTCAACACGCTGTACGGCCGCGAGGGCGTGGTGCGCGCCGACACCTGGCCGCGGCTGCCGGGCAGCTACCACGGCTCCGGCTGCACGCTGGCGTCGGCGATCGCGGCGATGCTCGCCAACGGCCTCGAGCTTCCCGAGGCGGTGCGCGAGGCGCAGGACTACACGTGGAATACGCTGAAGAAGGCGTACCGGCCCGGCATGGGCCAGCAGCTGCCCGACCGCCTGTTCTGGGCGCGCGAGGACGACGACGCTCCGGACGAGGCGCCGGCGCCGGTGCCGCGCGGTTCCGATGCCCGCAGCAGCCACTGACGATTCCGCTGCGCTGCGCCGCGCCCGCGCGCGCCGGCTCGCCGGCCTCTACGCGGTGACGCCGGACCTCGCCGATACCGCCGACCTCGTCGCGCGCGTCGAGGCGGCGATCACCGGCGGCGCGAGCGCGATCCAGTACCGCAACAAGACCGCCGATCCGGCGCTCGCCCGCGCGCAGGCCGCCGCGCTCGCGCGCGTGCACGCGGCGCGCGGCGCGCTGTACTTCGTCAACGACGATCCGGTGCTGGCGGTGGCCGTCGGCGCCGACGGCGTGCACGTCGGCGAGGACGACGGCGCGATCGCGGCCGCGCGCGCGATCGTCGGTCCGGACCGGCTGGTCGGCGTGTCCTGCTACAACGAATTCGAACGCGCGCGCGCCGCCGTCGCCGCCGGCGCCGACTACGTCGCCTTCGGCAGCTTCTTCCTCTCCAGCGTGAAGCCGGACGCGCTGCGCGCCGAACTTTCGCTGCTGCGCGACGCGTCGTCGCTGGGCGTGCCGGTGGTCGCGATCGGCGGCATCGACGCCGACAACGCCGGCGATCTCTTCGCCGCCGGCGTCGACGCCGTCGCCGTCATCTCCGCGGTGTTCGCCGCCGGCGACGTCGCCGACGCGACCGAGACATTGATGAAGGTCGTGCGCCGGCACGGCCGCGGCTGAGTCGCGTCCGCCGCTGTCCCGAAGCCGTGCCGTAAGCTGACCTGACCCCGATCCGCGCGATCCCATCGCCCCGGGCGAGACCCATTCCCCTTCGCATCCCGCGCCCCCTCTTCGAACGGACCCATGCCATGAGCCGCAACGACGAACTCTTCGCCCGCGCCCAGCGCACCATTCCCGCCGGCGTCAACTCGCCGGTCCGCGCGTTCCGCTCGGTCGGCGGCACGCCGCGCTTCTTCGAGCGCGGGCAGGGCGCCTACCTGTGGGACGCCGACGGCACGCGCTACATCGACTACGTCGGCTCGTGGGGTCCGGCGATCCTCGGCCACGCGCACCCGGCGGTGGTGAAGGCCGTCGTCGACGCCGCGCCGAAGGGCCTGTCGTTCGGCGCGCCGACCGAGGTCGAGATCGAGATGGCCGAGACGCTGTGCCGGCTGCTGCCGTCGCTCGAGATGGTGCGCCTGGTGTCGTCGGGCACCGAGGCGACGATGAGCGCGCTGCGGCTCGCGCGCGGGTTCACCGGGCGCAGCAAGATCGTCAAGTTCGAGGGCTGCTACCACGGCCACGGCGACAGCCTGCTGGTGAAGGCGGGCAGCGGCGCGCTGACCTTCGGCCAGCCGTCGTCGGCCGGCGTGCCGCCGGCGATCGCCAACGAGACCATCGTGCTGCCGTACAACGACCTCGCCGCGGTCGAGGCGACGTTCGCGAAGGACGGCGCCGACATCGCCTGCATCATCGTCGAGCCGATCGTCGGCAACATGAACCTGATCGTGCCGAAGGCGGGCTTCCTGCAGGGCCTGCGCGCGGTGTGCGACCAGTACGGCGCCGTGCTGATCTTCGACGAGGTGATGACCGGCTTCCGCGTGCATCCGCGCGGCGTGCAGGGCCTGTTCGGGATCACGCCCGACCTGACGACGCTGGGCAAGGTGATCGGCGGCGGCATGCCGGTCGGCGCGTTCGGCGGCAGGCGCGCGATCATGGAGCGGATCGCGCCGCTCGGCCCCGTCTATCAGGCGGGAACGCTGTCGGGCAACCCGGTCGCCGTCGCGGCGGGGCTCGCGACGCTGAAGGAAATCCAGGCGCCGGGATTCTACGACCGCCTCGCCGCGACGACGAAGTCGCTGTGCGACGGGCTCACGGCCGCGGCGAAGCGCGCCGGCGTGCCGTTCGTCGCGCAGTCGGTCGGCGGCATGTTCGGCATCTACTTCGCCGCCGCCATTCCCGACACCTACGACACGGTGATGGCCTGCGACAAGGATCGCTTCAACAAGTTCTTCCACGCCATGCTCGACGCCGGCGTGTACCTGGCGCCGAGCGCGTTCGAGGCCGGCTTCGTGTCGGCGGCGCACACCGACGACGACATCGCGACGACGGTCGCGGCAGCGGAGAAGGCGTTCGCCGCGTTGCGCTGACACGGCGGCGGTTCCACCGTCCGCGGCGCGAACTCGCTGCGCCGCGGTGCCGGGCCGGAGATGGTGCTGCAGGTCGGGCGGGGCCGCAGCCCTCGACGGACGGGCGGTGGGCAAATGCGACGGCTTGTTGCAGAAATCGTTCGCAACCGATTGATTTGCCGGGGAACTTAACGGATTTCCCGGGGTCGGTGTGTTATGATTGATCCCATTTTGTCCAACGCGCCGTCGGCGCCCCCGCCTCCCTTGAACGCCCCCGCCCGCAAACGCCTCGGCGAAATCCTGATCGAGCGCGGCAAGCTCGACGCCGCCGGGCTGGAACGCGCGCTGCGCCTGCAGCAGGATTCCGGCGAGAAGCTGGGGGCGCTGCTGGTGACGTTGGGGGCCTGCGCGCAGCGCGACGTCGCCGAAGCGCTGGCCGCGCAGCTCGGGCTGCCGATGGTCGACGTTGCGGCGTACCCGGAGTTCCCGATCCTCGAGGAGCGCATCTCGCAGCGGTTCCTGCGCGAATGCCGGGCGCTGCCGGTGCGCGAGGACGAGCACGAGCTCGCGCTGGCGATGGCCGACCCGACCGACGAGTACACGATCGGCGCGTTCCGCATGGTCACCGGCCGGGAGATCCGGCCGATGGTCGCGATCCCGACCGAACTGGAAGCGGCGCTCGAGCGCCTGTACGGCACCGGCAAGACCGCGCTCGGGCAGATCATGGGCGACGTCGAGCAGCGCGGCGACGAGATCGCCTTCGACGCCGACGTCCAGCAGCTGAAGGACCTCGCGTCCGAGGCGCCGGTCATCCGCATGGTGAGCCTCATCATCACCAACGCGCTCGAGATGCGCGCATCCGACGTGCACATCGAGCCGTTCGAGAACCGGCTGATCGTCCGCTACCGCATCGACGGCGTGCTGCACGAGGTCGAGTCGCCGCCGAAGCGGCTGTCGGCGCCGGTGATCTCGCGGATCAAGATCATGGCCAACCTCGACATCGCCGAGCGCCGGCTGCCGCAGGACGGGCGCATCCGGCTGCGCGTGCAGGGCAAGGAGATCGACCTGCGCGTGTCGACGGTGCCGACGATGCACGGCGAGTCGGTGGTGATGCGGATCCTCGACAAGGGCGGCGTCGCGCTCGACTTCCACAAGCTCGGCTTCGACGACGCGTCGCTCGCGCGCTTCATGCAGGCGCTGCGCCAGCCCAACGGCATCCTGCTCGTCACCGGGCCGACCGGCTCGGGCAAGACGACGACGCTCTACACGGCGCTCGACGAGCTCAACAAGCCCGACGTCAAGATCCTCACCGTCGAGGACCCGGTCGAGTACCAGATGCCCGGGATCAACCAGATCCAGGTCAAGCCGCAGATCGACCTCACGTTCGCCAACGCGCTGCGCTCGATCGTCCGCCAGGACCCGGACGTCATCATGATCGGCGAGATCCGCGACCTCGAGACGGCGCAGATCGCCGTGCAGTCGGCGCTGACCGGCCACCTCGTGCTGTCGACGGTGCACACCAACGACGCGCCGTCGACGATGAACCGGCTGCTCGACATGGGGGTCGAGGACTACCTGCTGACGTCCACCGTCGTCGGCATCCAGGCGCAGCGGCTGGTGCGCACGCTGTGCCAGGACTGCAAGGAGCCGTACACGGCGCTGCCCGAGATCGTCGAGCAGATGGGACTCACGCGGTTCGCCACCACGCCCGAGATCACGCTGTGGCACCCCAAGGGCTGCCCGAACTGCGCGCAGACCGGCTACATCGGGCGGATCAGCATCATCGAGATCATGCTGATGACCGACACGCTGCGCAGCATGATCATGCGGCACGCGACGTCGTCCGAGCTGCGCGCGCAGGCGATCAAGGAAGGCATGCTGACGATGTACGAGGACGGCCTCGCCAAGGCCGTGCGCGGCGTCACCACGTACGAGGAAGTCCTCCGCGCGACGCGCGAGAGCTAGGGCGCCGGCCATGCCCGTCTACCGCTACCGGGCCGTCGACGCGGCCGGCGACGTCGCCACCGGCGAACTCGAGGCCGCCAACGAGGCCGAGATCGTCGACCGCCTGCGCGACCAGGGACTGATGCCGATGCAGGTCGCGCGCGCGACCGCCGGCGGCGCCCCGCCGGGGCGGCGGCCGCGCCCGGCGGGCGCGAGCGCCGCGCCTGGTTCGTGCCGAAGAACGTGACGCGCGACCAGCTGATGGCGATCACCCGCGAACTCGCGACGCTGCTGAAGGCGGGACTGCCGCTGGACCGCGCGCTCGAGATCATGATCGGCCTCGCGCCGACGCCCGCGGTGACCGCGCTGCTGCAGGGCGTCCGCGACGATGTGCGCGGCGGCAAGGCGCTGTCGCAGGCGCTCGACGCGCGGCGCGACGTCTTCAGCCGCTTCTACGTCAACATCGTCCGCGCCGGCGAGGCGGGCGGTGCGCTGGGTACGGTGCTGTCGCGGCTGGCCGAGACGCTGGAGCGCAACAAGGAGCTGCGCGAGACGGTCAAGTCGGCGCTGATCTACCCGACCATCCTGATCGGCGTCGCGGTGGTCTCGGTGGTCGTGCTGCTGATCTTCGTCGTCCCGCAGTTCGAGCAGACGTTTTCGCAGGCGGGCAAGGCGCTGCCGCTGCCGACCGAGATGGTCGTCTTCCTCGGCAAGCTGATGCGGAACTGGTGGTGGGCGATCGCGCTGGCCATCGTGATCGTCGTCTGGTGGACGCGGCGCCGGCTGCGGCGGCCGGACGTGCGCGCGCGAGTCGACGCGCGGGTGCTGACGGTGCCGGTGCTGGGCGACCTCGTTACGAAGGTCGAGGTCGCGCGCTTCGCCCGCACGCTGGCGACGCTGCTCGGCAACGGCGTGACGCTGCTGTCCGGGCTCACCATCGTCAAGGAGACGATTTGTTGCAGAAGTCGTTCGCAACCGCTTGATTTGCCGGGGAACTTAACGGATTTCCCGGGGTCGGTGTGTTATGATCGATCCCGTTTTGTCCAACGCGCCGTCGGCGCCCCCGCCTCCCTTGAACGCCCCCGCCCGCAAACGCCTCGGCGAAATCCTGATCGAGCGCGGCAAGCTCGACGCCGCAGGGCTGGAACGCGCGCTGCGCCTGCAGCAGGATTCCGGCGAGAAGCTGGGGGCGCTGCTGGTGACGCTGGGGGCCTGCGCGCAGCGCGACGTCGCCGAGGCGCTGGCGGCGCAGCTCGGGCTGCCGATGGCCGACGTCGCTGCGTACCCGGAATTCCCGATCCTCGAGGAGCGCATTTCGCAGCGGTTCCTGCGCGAATGCCGGGCGCTGCCGGTGCGCGAGGACGAGCACGAGCTCGCGCTGGCGATGGCCGACCCGACCGACGAGTACACCATCGGCGCGTTCCGCATGGTCACCGGTCGCGAGATCCGGCCGATGGTCGCGATCCCGACCGAACTGGAAGCGGCGATCGAGCGCCTGTACGGCAGTGGCCGCACCAGCCGTGGGCCAGCTCACCGAAGGCGACTTTGAACGCGCCTTGATGCTGACGCGCTCGGTGACGACGTCCATCAGCTCAAGGACCTGGCCAACGAGGCGCCGGTCATCCGGCTGGTGAACCTGATCATCACCGACGCGCTGGAAACGCGCGCCTCCGACATGCACATCGAGCCGTTCGAGAACGGGCTGCGCGTGCGCTACCGCGTCGACGGGGTGCTGCACGAGGTCGAGTCGCCGCCGAAGCAGCTGTCGGCGCCGATCATCTCGCGCATCAAGATCATGGCCAAGCTCGACATCGCCGAGCGCCGACTGCCGCAGGACGGCCGCATCCAGCTGCGCGTGCGGGCAAGGAGATCGACCTGCGCGTCTCGACCGTGCCGACGTGCACGGCGAGAGGGTGGTGATGCGGCTCCTCGACAAGGGCGGCTCGCGCTCGACTCGACAAGCTCGGCTTCGACGCCGCGTCGCTCGCGCGCTTCATGCAGCACTCCGCAGCCCAACGGCATCGTGCTGGTCACCGGCCCGACCGGCTCGGGCAAGACGACGACGCTCTACGCCGCGCTCGACGAGCTCAACACGCCCGACGTCAAGATCCTCACGGTCGAGGACCCGGTCGAATACCAGATGCCCGGGATCAACCAGATGCAGGTCAAGCCGAAGATCGGCCTGACCTTCGCCACCGCGCTGCGCTCGATCCTGCGGCAGGACCCGGACGTCATCATGATCGGCGAGATCCGCGACCTGGAGACGGCCGAGATCGCCGTGCAGGCCGCGCTGACCGGCCACCTCGTGCTCTCGACGCTGCACACCAACGACGCGCCGGCGACGGTCACCCGCCTGATCGACATGGGCGTCGAGGACTACCTGCTCACCTCCTCCGTGCACGGCATCCTGGCCCAGCGCCTGGTGCGCACGCTGTGCCCGCTCTGCCGCGAGCCGACACGGCGCTCCCCGAAATCGTGGAGGAGTTCGATCTACGCGGTTCGCGTCACGGCTATCGTCCGGCACCGTAGGCTGCGCGAACTGGGCGCACACCGGCTACCCCGGTCGCAGGGGTATCATGGAGGTGCATGCTCATGACCGATCCGCTTCGCAGCCTGGTCGTGCGCCACGCCCGTATCGGGGGATATCCGCCGACAGGCCATCGAGGAGGGGATGCAGACCATGTATGAGGACGGTCTGCGCAAGGTCCTCGCCGGGGTCATCACCCTCGACGAAGTGCTGCGCGTGACGCGCGAGAGCTAGAGCGCCGGCCATGCCGCGTCTACCGCTACCGGGCCGTCGACGCGGCCGGCGACGTCGCCACCGGCGAGCTCGAGGCCGCCAACGAGGCCGAGATCGTCGACCGCCTGCGCAACCAGGGGCTGATGCCGATGCAGGTCGCGCGTCGGCCGCGGGCGGCGCGGCGATCGGCGGCGCTGCCGGCGGCCGCGCGCGAGCGCCGCGCTGGTTCGAGCCGAAATCGGTCACGCGCGATCAGCTGATGGCAGTGACGCGCGAACTGGCGACGCTGCTGCGCGCGGGGCTGCCGCTCGATCGCGCGCTCGAGACGCTGATCGGGCTGGCGCCGCACGCCGGCTGGTGGCGCACGCTGCTGCAGGGCATCCGCGACGACGTGCGCGGCGGCAAGAGCGCTGTCGCAGGCGCTCGACGCGCGGCGCGAGGTGTTCTCGCGCTTCTACGTGAACATCGTGCGCGCCGGCGAGGCGGGCGGCGCGCTCGGCGGTGGTGCTGCAACGCGGCTGGCGGAGACGATGGAGCGCAACAAGGAGCTGCGCGGGCACCGGTGACGTCGGCGCTGATCTACCCGGCGATCCTGATCTGCGTGGCCGTGGCCGTCGGTCGCATGGTGCTGCTGTTCTGGGTGGTGCCGCAGTTCGAGACGCACGTTCGCGCAGGCCGGCAAGGCGCTGCCGCTGGCCGACGACCAGGTGGTGGTCGCGGTCGGGCGAGTTCCTGCGGAGCGTGGTGGTGGGCGGCTGATCATCGGCGCGGTCGTCGCTGCTCTGGCGTGGC
>CAWHJY010000030.1:0-54324 GCA_963829775.1 uncultured beta proteobacterium
GGGGTCGCCGAGAAAAGGCTGAGCGGCGTCGGCGCAAGCCTCGTCAACAACGGCACGATCTCGATCGCCGGCAACGGCAACCTGCAAATCGAGAACAACGCGTCGCTCGCGAATTCCGCCACCGGCACCATCGACCTGCAGTCGGATGCCGGCATCACGCAGAGCGGCGGCGGGACGTCGACGCTGACGAATGCCGGGCTCGTCAGGAAGAGCGGCGGCACGGGAACCAGCTCGATCACCCTGGCGAGCGTCACCAACAACGGCAACATGCAGGCGCAATCGGGCACGCTGCTGATCAGCAGGAATGGAGGCCTCACGCTGCAGGCGAGCGGACCCGGCAACGCCTTCAACGCGCAGGCCGGCGCCGCGCTGACGATCGGGTGGGTCGGCTCCGCGACCCTGGCCGACACCACCTTCGGCGGCCCGGGCGCCAAGACGATCGGCACGACCAACGCCCCACACACCTGGACCGGCACGATCACCGCGACGAACACCACCATCATCGAGGGCCTGCACTCGGGCACGTTCACGCTGAATGGCACGCTCAACTGGATTGGCGGCCAGCTGGTCGGTACGTCGACGCCGTTGCAGCTGACGATCCCGGCCGGCGCCACGCTGATCGCCGGGACCTCGGGCCAGAAGATCCTGTCGGGGAACAACCCGACGCTGGCGCGCATCACCAACGGCGGCACGTTGCGCCTCGCGGGCACGAACGGCATCGAGGCGCAGGGCACCCCGCAGATCGTGAACCTGCCGTCGGGGCTGATCGAGTTCGTATCGACGGGCGGACTTTCGGCGCCATCGTGCTGCAGCCCGTCGGTGGCGAATGCGGGAACGATGCGCTTGGCGCCGGGGGCCGGCAGCGTGACCGTCAGCGACTGGTCGATCGCCAACACCGGCACCATCAGCCTGCAGGCGGGGACGCTGCAATTCTTCGGCGCGGCGAACACGTTTACGCAGACGGCGGGCAAGCTGGAGCTCGTCGGCGGCAACCTGAGCACGACGCGACCGCTGCCGATCACCGGCGGGCAGCTGACCGGCACGGGGGCGATCTCCGGGTCCGGTGCCGTGACTGTGTCGGGCAGCGCGCAGACGCGGCCGGGCACGTCGCCGGGCCAGATCACGATCGGCGGTGCGTACACGCAGACGGGAACCCTGGTGGTCGAGCTGAACGGCCCCGCGCCGGGGACGCAGTACGACCAGGTCGTCGCCCAAGGCGCCGTCGCGCTGGGCGGCACGCTCACCGTTTCGCTCGGCGCCGTGCCCGCGGTCGGCACCGTGTTCCGCATCATCGACAATCCCGGCGGCGGGGCCGTTTCCGGCGCGTTCGTCGGACTACCGGAGAGCGCGACCTTCACGGTCCAGGGTTCGACGCTGCAGATCAGCTACGTGGGCGGGACCGGCAACGACGTGACGCTGACGGTGCTGTCGAACTCGGGCCTGCCGTGCGACGCGTACAGCGACGTCGACGCGGCGAGCCCGTTCTGCCCGAACGTCGAGTGGATGAAGAAGCGCGGCGTGACGCTGGGCTGCGCAGTGGGGCTGTACTGCCCGACCAGCCCGACGACGCGGCTGCAGATGGCGCTGTTCATGAACCGGCTGGGGACGACGCTGACCAATGCGCCGGTGAAGATCGAAGCCGCCCCCGGGCCGCTCAACCCGGCGACCAATCCGGTGGTGTGCACGACCGGGGACGTGGCTGCGGCCACCTTCGAGCGCCGCGCCTCGATCGACGCCGTGCTGATGGGCCAGGGACAGGGCACGGCCGAGATCGAAGTCGAGGTGGTCGGCAGCGTCGACGGCGGGGCGATCTGGGTGGCGCTCGGGCCGCCGGTGCCGGCCGGGGTCGCGAACGGTCGCTGGGCCAACGTCCGACTCAACGTCGACCGCGACGTGGCGCCGACCGAAGTCGTGCGCTACGGGGTGCGGCTGACGCAACTCAGCGGCGCCGGGACGCTGGCGGCGAGCCGCTGCCTGCTGCGGCTGCAGACCGGCAATCGCAATCCGAACGCGTCGCCCGACGCCGACGAATGACATCGCAGCAATCGGAGGACACGATGATCCGCATGTTTCGCATCCTGGTCGCAGCCACGGCGGTGGCGCTGGCCCCGGCCGCGCTGGCGCTTGCCCTGCGCCGGCTTCACCGACGTCGACGACACCAGCCCGTTCTGCCAGAACGTCGAGTGGATCAAGAACCGCGGCGTGACGCTCGGCTGCACGGCGACGACGCTGTACTGCCCGACCGACGCGGTGTCGCGGCTGGCGATGTCGGCGTTCATGAACCGGCTGGGCGTCGCACTCACGCCCGGCGCGCTGCGGGTCGACACCAGCCCCGGGGCGATCGATCTCGACGCCGCCGTCGTGGTGTGCCAGACCGATCCGTACGCGGTGACCGGCTATCCGCGCCGGGCCTATCTCGACCTGACCTTCGCCGCGCAGGCGCCGGCCGACGTCGACGTCGCGGCGGACCTGGTGGCGACGACCGACGGCGGCGCGACCTGGACGGCGCTGACCACGGTCGGCAACGCCGGCTGGGTGCCGGCCGGCCGCTGGGGCACGCTGTCGAACCTCGCGCAGCAGGACCTCGCCGTCGGCCAGACGGTGCGCTTCGGCGTGCGCATGGGGCGGGTCAGCGGCGGCGCCGACCTGTCCGACAGCCGCTGCAACCTGCGGGTGGCGCTGCCCAGCCGCAATGGCGCGAGCTCGCCGTTCTGAGCGGGCGCTGCCGCGCGGCCGCTACGAAGTAGTACGAAGTAGGGTCAGACTCGACTTTACAACCGCAATTGCACCCGGCCACCCGGCTCGCCGACCGATTCCCGGTCGGGCTTCCGTTCGTCCACCGCGCCGCCGCGGTCAGGCGAGGCGATCGAACGGCGATGCCGTCCCGTTGCGGTTGTCGAAACGCGCACGCAGGTTGCAGCGGCTGTCGCCGATCGTCGCGCCGCCGGGCAGGCTGCCGCGGCTGATGGCGATGCCGAAGCGGACCGCCTCGTCCGCTTCGACGTCGAAGTGGCCGAGCGCGCGCAGGTTCGCCCAGTGGCCCGCCCGGACGTTGCCGCGGATGGGCTGCGTGGTAACCGCTTGCCAGGTCGCGCCGGCATCGACGCTGGCGACGAGCTCGGCGGCGAAGCCCAGGTCGCCGCCGGCCGTCGCGGTGAATACGGCGTCGATCTGGACGCGGCGCGGGAAGCCGGTGGCGGTGAAGTCCGCGGTCGCGCAGGCGACGGGGGAGGCGCCGCAAAAGCAGTAGGGTCAGACTCGACTTTCCTCATGCAGATCTGAAGAGTCGAGTCTGACCCCAATTCAGGCGCATGCAGGCCGTGGAAAGTCGAGTCTGACCCTAATGCACAACCCGACTGCACAATTCCCGAGGCCGCACTGTTGCAGTGCGGGATTGACAAGCTCCCCCGGACTGTAGAATCGTTGCGCCTCGGTCGGACCGAGCGCGAAGGGGGTTGCGATGTTGCATCGACTGCTTGTCGCTGTATTCGCCTTCGGCGTCGGTACGGCCCACGCGGCCACCTTCACCGTCACCAGCACCGCCGATGCGGGCTGGGCACCCTGCGCGAGGCGGTCGACCTGGCCAACGCGGCTCCCGGCGCCGACGTGATCAACTTCGCGGTCACCGGGACGATCACGCTCACCACCGGTGCGATTCGCATCCTCGATGCGCTGACGATCCAGGGCCCCGGCGCCGCCAACCTGACCATCGACGGCAACCAGGCGTCGCGCATCTTCGTGACGTTCGAGGCGACTTCGCCTCCGTGTCCGGCGACGACCGGTCCGAGCGACTTTCTGGTGACGATTTCCGGGGTGACGCTCAGGAACGGGTGGCGCAGCGTCGCCAACAGCAGCGGCGGTGCGATTTCGTCCGCCCGCAGCCTCGTGCTGGACAACGTGATCGTGCGCGACAACGCCGCGAAATCGGGCGGCGCCCTTGGCTTCTGGGCGCAGTTCCCCGGGCAGTCGCTGACGATCCGCGATTCGCAATTCATCGACAACCGCGCCAGGGAACTCGTGGCCGGCAGCACCGGCGCCCACCAGGGTGGGGCGCTGATTGTCGGCGACAACTGCCCGGGCGTGCGGTCGCCGGCCACGGTGACGATCGAGCGCAGCGTGTTCACCGGCAACCGCGTGCAGCCGGGGCCGCTGGAGGGACGCGGCGGCGCGATGGCGCTCTACGACAACGTTACGGTGACGATCACCGACACGCGGATCGTCGGCAACGTGGTCGAGCCCCCCAACCCGCTCGGCGGCTTCGCCTATCCCGGCGGGGGCATCAACGCCGACACGACGTCGCTCACCCTCGTGCGGTCCGAAGTGTCCGAGAACATCGGCGGCTACGGCGGCGGCATCGGCGCCAACGGGACCACCGCGAGCCTGCAGTTGCCCGGGCAGGCGTACGTCTTCCGCCTGATCAATTCGACGGTGTCCGGCAACACCGCGGGACTGAACACCGGCGGGGTCTTCGTCTACACCAACGTGGCGGCGCAGTTCATCAATTCGACCGTCACGGACAACGTGGGCGGCGGCGTCCAGCTGAGCGCGATCACCACGGCCGGCTACGGCACGCCGACGCTGCAGCTGTCGGGTTCGATCCTCGCCCGCAGCCGCAACGACTTCGCTGACCTCACCACGTGGACGGTTCCGATCCCGTCGCTGGTCGTCACCGGCAACAACTCGATGGTCCAGCGCACCTGCGGGAACTGCAACATCACCTACTCCGGCACGGGCAACCTCCCGAACCAGGATCCGCTGCTCGCGCCTCTGGCGTTCAACGGCGGCCTGACGCGGACGCACGCGCCGGCCGCCGACAGCCCGGCCATCGACACTGGCGACAACACGCTGGCGCTTACCACCGACCAGCGCGGCGCCGGCTTCCCGCGCGTGCTGGGACCGGCGCCCGACATGGGCGCGTTCGAGTCGCCCGCGTACTGCAGCGGCTTCACCGACGTCGACCCGGCGAGTTCGTTCTGCGCCAACGTGAAGTGGCTGAAGAACCGGGCGGTGACGCTGGGCTGCACGTCCACCAGCGAGTACTGCCCGGCAGCGGGCGTCTCGCGGCTGGCGATGGCGGCATTCATGAACCGGCTGGGAACGGCGCTCACCATCGTGCCGCGGGTGCAGGAGCAGCAGATCGGCGCGCTCGACCCGGGGACGAGCCCGGTGGTCTGCGTCACGCCGGAATTGGTCATCACCGGATTCCCGCGGCGCGCTTACCTGGACGGCGTCTTCCGCGGGATCGCGGGCGGTGACATGGGTGTCACGGTCGACCTGGTCCGCAGCAGCAACGGCGGGGGCTGGGCGACGGTGACGACCAACGTCCAGGCCGGGGCCGTCCGCGCCGGCCGGTGGGCGAACATCCAGACGCTCGCGCATTCCAACATCAGCACGACCTACGCGACCCGCTTCGGGTTGCGCATCACCCGCGGCGGGCTGCCCGGGGCCGCGACCTTCAGTGACAGCAGCTGCAATCTGCGGGTACGATTCGACAACCGCAACAGTCCGACGGCGCCGTTCGACGAGCCGGACCTACTTCAGGATTCAGAGCCGTGACCACGAAAACGCGAGGTGAGACCATGAACCGCATTTCCAGGCTGGCGATGACGACCGCGCTGTCGGCCGTGGCGCTGCTGGCGGCGCCGTCGGCGCTGGCGCTGCCGTGTGCGGGCTTCACCGACGTGGAGGACACCAGTGGATTCTGTCCGAACGTCGAGTGGCTGAAGAATCGCGCGGTGACGATGGGGTGCACGTCGGCGACGCTGTATTGCCCGACCGATCCGGTGAGCCGGCTGGCGATGGCGGCGTTCATGAACCGGCTGGGAACGGCGCTGACGCCGGCGCAGTTGCGGGTGGACGGGGCACCGGGGCCGGTCGATCTCGATGCGAACGTGGTGGTGTGCCAGACGACCGACCTGGCGATCGCGGGCTATCCGCGGACGGCGTACGTGGACCTGTCCTTGAGCGCGACGGCGACGGCGGACGTGGGGCTGGCGGCGGATCTGGTGATCAGCACCGACGGCGGCGGGACGTGGACGAATCTCAACAGCAACGCGAACCGCGGTTCGGTGCCAGCGAACCAGTGGGGCGGGCTGTCGGACGTCGGCTACCGGGAGCTGAACGTGGGGCAGTCGGTGCGGTTCGGGGCGCGGATGACGCGGGGCGGGCTGGGCGGCACGACGAACCTGACCGGCAGCCGCTGCCAGCTGCGGGCGCTGATGTACAGCCGCACCGGAGCGGCGTCGCCGTTCTAGATCGTCGGAGCCGAGGCGAGGGGCGCGGGCCACCGCCACTCGCCTCGCGCTTCCGTTGGACCTGCCGGAGAACCTTTCCTTAGTGCGCGACCGCCCGCGTCACGCCGCCCGCGCGCTCGCGCAGCAGCTCCAGCAGCACCGCCTTCATCGCCCCGACCTCGTCGCGCGTGTCGCGCAGCTCCGCGAGCGTCGCTTCGAGCTCGACGATCCGGCGCGCCTGCTGGTCGACCTTCGTGTTCAGCCCCTGAATCGCCGCCAGCGCGACGCCGTCGGCGTCGACGGTGGTGATCCGCTTGTCGCTGTCGCCGAGGCCGAAGGCCGCGCTGAAGTCCTGCGCCACCGGGCCGAGATGCAGCGCGCCTGACGTTTCTGTCTTGTACCGCCAGGTGTAGATGGGAAGCGCCGCGACCTTGTCGAGCACGTCGCCGGGGTTGGCCAGCGAAAGGTCGCGCTTGGCGGCGCGGTCGGACAGCGACGACCACGATCCGCCGCCTCCCGCGACCTGCACACCGGCGACCGGGGCGCCGCTGCCGTTGACCGCGGTGACGAAGTAGATGCCGCCCGTCGCCCGTGCCGTGAACGCGTTGGCGAATGCGCAGCTGAAATCGAAGTCGCTGTTGTCCGCCCAGGTGAAGCAGCCGTCGCTCATCGACTTGGCGCGATGGCCCGCGGCGAGACTGCGAATGCCCTGCGCAAGGTTGTACGCTCCGCCGGGAACGGTGCTGCCTTCGCCGGTTGCAGAATTGCCGTATCCGCCGCTCACGTTGCTGGTCGGGCCGGATGCCTGGTTTACCCAGCCGCCACCGATGGCCGAATAGTTGCCGGTAGCGAAGTTGCTGGAGCCTCCGCCGACGGTGCTGACCGCGCCGGTTGCCTGGTTGATGGCCCCGCCGCCGACGATCGAGTTGACTCCGCTCGCGGTGTTCGATGATCCGCCGCCTATGGTGGATTGCGCGCCGCTCGCGGTGTTCCGCAATCCGCCGCCGACGGTCGCGAAAGGATGGTCGACGGTGGTGTTCGCATCGTCGCCCGCGCGGTTGGCGTAGCCCCCGCCAACGGTGCCGTACGCATCGGTCACGCGGTTCGGGCCTTCGTTCGCGAAGTCCGGATCGCTGTCACCGGTCGCCACACCGCCACCGGCGATAGTCGCGCCGCGGACGCCGGCCGTGATGTTGTTCGCCGCATGTCCGCCGATGACGTTCGGGCTGATCGCGTCGGGCTCGTAGCGGGACACGCGAGCGCCGCCGGCGCGAATCTCGACCGCCTGCGCGTCGTTCGTTCCCAGTGTCGCGGTGGCGCCGAAGCTGTTGCCGCCCTGCACGAACGCATCGGCCGGGCCGGTGCTGTCGGCCTGGCAGGTCACGCTGCCGTCGGCGGCGATGACGCGAATCGAGCTGCCGGCGGCGCAGGTGCCCGTGACGCGCGACTGGATCGCCGTGGTATTGACGGCGATGGTGCCGGTGGTGGTGATCGGGTTGGCGGACAGCGTGATGCCGGCGCCTTGCGAGAGGCTGGTCACCGTGCCTGTCCCGGCGGCGTCGGCGCCGCAGGCCCAACCGCCGGCGCCGTTGCTCTTCGGCACCTGGCCGTTGCTGCAGGCCTGCGGCAGCTGGTAGGCGCGGGGCGATGTTGATCGACCCGGCGCCGGTGATCGGGTTGGGGCTGCCGGTGAGGCCGGTGCCGGCGGCGACGCTGGTGACCGTGCCGCCGCCGCCCCCGCCGCCGATGGCGTCGTTGGCGCAGGCCCACTGCAGGCCGTCCCACTTCATCACCTGGCCGGCGGCGCAGGTGAGCGGGAACAGGCTGTCGCCGAGGCGGTTCATGAACGCGGCCATCTGCAGCCGGCTGACGAAGTCGTTGGGGCAGTACAGCGTCGCCGAGGTGCAGCCGAGCGTGATGCCGCGGTTCTTGAGCCAGGTGACGTTGGCGCAGAACGGGCTGGTGTCGTCGACGTCGGTGAAGCCGGCGCAGGGCAGCGCCTGCGCGGTGGACGACAACAGCCCCAGCAACACGAATCCAGTCAGCCCAATGAACTTGCGCATCGCCATCTCCTGTTGTTGTCTCTGTCCGGTCGTCTAAGGTATCGCCGGCGCGAGCCGCGCCTGGGTGACGCCGCCGGCGCGCTCGCGCAGCAGTTCCTGCAGCGCCGCCTTCATCACCGCCACGTCGTCGTGCGTCGCGCGCAGCGCCAGCAGCTCGGCGGCTCGACTCGGAACGGCCACGCGTGCTGCGAGCTCTGCAGGCGCGCCGCGCGCGATCCGCTCGTCCTTGTCGAAGATCTCGTTCGAACGCAGCGTCACGCGCCTCGACCTTCGCATTCAGCCCCTGGATCGCCGCCAGCGCGACGCCGTCGGCGTCGACGGTGGTGATCCGCTTGTCGCTGTCGCCGAGGCCGAAGGCCGCGCTGAAGTCCTGCGCCACCGGCCCGATGTGCAATGCGCCCGACAGTTCCGTCCTGTATCGCCAGGTGTAGATGGGAAGCGCGGCGACCGTGCCAGCACTTCGTCCGGAGTTGGCCAGCGTCAGGTCGTCCTTCGACGGCGCGGTCGGACAGCGACTCCAGGCGTTGCCGCCGGCCGGCAAGCTGCACGCCGGCCGTCGGCGTGCCGCTGCCGTTGATCGCCGGGACGAAATAGACGCCGCCGGTCGCGCGCGCCGTGAACGCATTGTCGAGCGCCGCAGGGGAAGTCGACGTCGTTGCATCGGCCCAGGCGAAGCAGCCGTCGCTGTCGCCTTGGCGCGACGACCCGCAGCGAGACTGCCGAAGCCCTGGCGCAAGGTTGCCGAGCCCGCCGGGCACGATCGATGCTTCGCCGCTCGCCGTGTTGCTGTTCCCGCCGCCCACGGTTGCGTCGAAGTTGCTGGTGGTGTTGCTGTTGCCCCCTCCGACGGTGCCGCCGGCGCGGGTGACCTGGTTGTATCCAGCCGCCGGCGATCGTGGCAATGCCGAGATTGGTGCCGGCTGGCGCGCTGATCTGGTTCTGCAGCCCCCGCCAACGGTGCCGAAGCCGCCGTCGGCCGATGACGAGGTTGACGAACCCGCCGCTGATCGTCGATCGGTTCGACCGCCGGTTACCGCCGGCGCGCTGCCATTCGAGCCGCCACCGCCGATGGTGGCACCGACGCCGCTCGCGGTGTTCCACTGCCGACGCCACCGGCGAGTCTCCGCCGGCGACATTGTTGTCACCGGGCGACGGTCGTCGTTGGCATCGTTTGCGCCCGGCACCACCGCCAGTCCGCTGGCGTAGCCACCGATCGTCGAAAGCCCCACGCTGGCGTTCGCCGTACGGTCGAGTGTCGGTCACGCGGTTGTCGGGCCTGCGATGGTCGCGACAGATCCGGTGGTGCGGCTGCTCCGCCACCGATCGTGCCAGGTTTCCGCAACCCAGCTCCGAGTCGTCGCGCCACGGACGCCGGATCCGTCGCCGACCGTTGTTCGCGGCGTAGCCGTGATGTGCCGCCAATGACGTTCGGACGATCGGGCGTCGGGAACGATAGCGAAGCACTGCGCGTCGCCGTGCGGCGCGAATCTCGACCGCCTGCGCGTCGTTCGTTCCCACCGTCGCGGTCGCGCCGAAGCTGTTGCCGCCCTGCACGAAGGCGTTGGCCGGCCCGCTGCTGTCGGCCTGGCAGGTCACGCTGCCGTCGGCGGCGATGGTGCGGATCGAGCTGCCGGCGGCGCAGGTGCCGGTGACGCGCGCCTGGATCGTCGTGGTGTTGACGGCGATGGTGCCGCTGGCGGTGATGGTGCCGCCGGTGAGGCCGGTGCCGGCGGTGACGCTGGTCACCGTGCCGGTGCCGGCCGCGTCGGTGCCGCACGCCCAGCCACCCGCCCCGTTGCTCTTCGGCACCTGGCCGTTGGTGCAGGCCTGCGGCAGCTGGTAGGCCGGCGCGAGGTTGATCGACCCGGCACCGGTGATCGGGTTGGGGCTGCCGGTGAGGCCGGTGCCGGCGGCGACGCTGGTCACCGTGCCGCCGCCGCCCCCGCCACCAATCGCGTCGTTGGCGCAGGCCCACTGCAGGCCGTCCCACTTCATCACCTGGCCGGCGGCGCAGGTGAGCGGGAACAGGCTGTCGCCGAGGCGGTTCATGAACGCCGCCATCTGCAGCCGGCTGACGAAGTCGTTGGGGCAGTACAGCGTGGCCGAGGTGCAGCCGAGCGTGATGCCGCGGTTCTTGAGCCAGGTGACGTTGGCGCAGAACGGACTGGTGTCGTCGACGTCGGTGAAGCCGGCGCAGGGCAGGGCCAGCGATGCGGTCGAAACCAGCGAAAGGACCAGTGCCACACCGGTTTGGGCGAGCCATTTGCGCATGTCGGTTTCTCCACGTCGAATGCAGCGAGGGCTCGCTGCCGCGGGGCGCCCTGGCGGGATGCCAGCCGGACACCCGAGCCAGTGGCCAGTATGGGGTGGGCGGGCGCCACGTGGGGTTACAGCTGACTTACAACCTGCTGGGCGGAGGGGCACGACGCTCGACGGCAAGATGGCCCTCCGTCGGCTTCGTCGGCTTCGTCGGCGCCGTCGGCGGTCCCGGTGGTCCCGGTGGTCCCGGTGGTCCCACCGATATGCAGGCCCAGGGAATCGCTGAAGCTGCGCGTGCGGTCGGCCAACGGCCAAGCGCCCATGGCCCTTGGCTAGAATGAACGCCCCCGTTGCCGGAGCGCGCGTGCGCGACATCCCGACGGCCAGGCGCCCATGGCCCTCGGCTAGAATGAACGCCCCCGTTGCCGGAGCGCGCGTGCGCGACATCGTTCGATCCGCCGTTGTTGCCCTGGGCGCCGCCGCCGTGCTGGCCCTGGGCGCGGTCGCCGACGGTCGCGCGCAGCCGGTCCCCGAAGGCCCGTCCGGCTGGACCGACAAGGCGCCGGTGACGGCGCGGCGGTTCATGATCGCGGCGGCCAATCCGCACGCGGTCGACGCGGGCTACGCGATGCTCGCGCGCGGCGGCAGCGCCGTCGACGCGGCGATCGCCGCGCAGCTGGTGCTGAACCTGGTCGAGCCGCAGAGCTCGGGCATCGGCGGCGGCGCCTTCATGCTGGTCCACGACGCCGAGGCGGCAGCGGCTGGTCGCCTACGACGGGCGCGAGACGGCACCGGCGGCGGCGACGCCCGACCGCTTTCTCGACCGCGCCGGCAAGCCGGTCGCGTTTCGCGACGCCGTCGTCGGCGGCCACTCGGTCGGCGTGCCCGGCATCGTCGCGCTGCTCGAGGCGACGCACCGGGCGCACGGCCGGCTGCCGTGGGCGGAGCTGTTCGCGCCGGCGATCGCGCTGGCGGAGAACGGCTTCGCGGTGTCGCCGCGCCTCCACGCGCTGCTCGCCGCGGAGAAGCTGCTCGACGGCCCGCGCGCGCACGCCTACTTCTACGCGGGGCCCGGCCGGCCGCACCCCGTCGGCCACGTGCTGAAGAACCCGGCGTTCGCGCGGACGCTGCGCGCGATCGCGACGGGCGGCGCGAAAGCGTTCTACGAGGGCGAGATCGCGCGGGACGTCGTCGACACCGCGAACCTGCACCCGACGCGCCGCGGCGACCTGACGCTCGCCGACCTCGCCGCGTACCGGATCGTCGTGCGCGAGCCGGTCTGCGGCCCGTACCGCGGCTATCGCGTCTGCGGGATGCCGCCGCCGTCGTCCGGGGGAATCACGCTGCTGCAGATGCTCGCGATGCTCGAGCCGTTCGACGTCGCGGCGATGGGGCCGGCGTCGTTCTGGAGCGTCCACTTCATGAGCGAGGCCGGCCGGCTCGCGTACGCCGACCGCGGCGCGTACATCGCCGATCCGGCGTTCTTCGCGGTGCCGGCGGGGCTGCTCGACCCGACGTATCTCGCGGCGCGCGGCGCGCTGATCTCGCCGCGGTCCTCGCTGGGTCGCGCCGAGGCCCGGCGATCCGCCGTCGACCGCGCCGGCGCTGCGCCGCCAGGCGGCGGCGACCGACGCCACGCTCGAGCTGCCGTCGACGTCGCATCTGTCGGTGGTCGACCGCTATGGCAACGCGGTGGCGATGACCACGTCGATCGAGGACGCGTTCGGCAGCCGCCGGATGACCGCCGGCGGCTTCCTGCTCAACAACCAGATGACCGACTTCTCGTTCGTGCCGGAGGACGGCGGACGGCCCGTCGCCAACCGCGTCGAGCCGGGCAAGCGGCCGCGCTCGTCGATGGCGCCGACCATCGTCTACGACCGCGGCGGCCGCGTGTTCATGGTCGCCGGGTCGGTCCTCGGCGCCAACATCATCAACCTCGTCGCCAAGACGATGCTCGGCGTCGTCGACTGGAAGCTCGATCCGCAGGCCGCCGTCGCGCTGCCCAACTTCGGCAGCACCAACGGTCCGACGCTGCTCGAGCGCGACACGCCGGTCGCGGGGCTCGCGCCGAAGCTCGAGGCGCTGGGCCACGCGGTGGAGGTCGTCGACCTCACCAGCGGGACGCAGCTGATCGTGCGCACGCCGGCCGGCTGGACCGGCGCCGCCGACCCGCGGCGCGAAGGCACGGTGCGCGGGCAATGACGGCGACACGCAAGCCGGGACCGGGGACGTGCGCAATGCGGCCGCGGTGCCCGCTTCGACGCCGCCGGACGGCGACGCGCGCGGTGTCGGGCGCGTCCGGCGTGCAGCCCGCGGCGCTCGCCGCGTTCGCCAACCGGCTGGCGAAGAACCGCGCGCACTGGGGCCGCTGGGCGCGGCGGCGCGACTGCGGCGCGTACCGCGTCTACCATCGCGACCTGCCGGAGTTTCCGCTGGCGATCGACGTCTACGTGGCCGAGGATCCGGCGGTCGGCACGCGCGTGCATCTGCAGGAAATCGAGACCGGCTGGGAGCAGGACGACGCCGACGCCGCGGCGTGGCGCGCGGCGGTGCACGCCACGGTCGCCACGGTGCTCGAGCTGCCGGAGCGCGCGATCGTGTTCAAGCAGCGCGCGCGGCGCCACGGCCGCGAGCAGCACGTGAAGACCGGCCGCGCGGCGCGCCCGTTCGTCGTCGTCGAGTCGGGCCTGCGCTTCGAGGTCGACCTCGATTCCTATCTCGACACCGGCCTCTTCCTCGACCACCGGGCGCTGCGCGCGCTGGTGCGCGAGCGCGCGGCCGGGCGGCGGATGCTGAACCTGTTCGCCTACACCGGCAGCTTCACCGTCTACGCGGCGGCCGGCGGCGCGGTGGCGTCGGACACCGTCGACCTGTCGAACACCTACCTCGACTGGGCCGGCCGCAACTTCGCCCGCAACGGCCTCGACCCCGCGCGGCACGTCCGCGTGCGCGCCGACGTGCTGGCCTGGCTGCCGCAGGCGGCGGAGGAGGGACGGCGCTGGGACCTGATCGTGCTCGACCCGCCGGCGTTCTCGAACTCGAAGGCGATGGACGACGTCCTCGACGTCCAGCGCGACCACGCGGCGATGATCATGGCCGCGCGCGGCCTGCTGGCGAGGGACGGCGAGCTCTTCTTCTCGACCAACCTGCGCAGCTTCGTCCTCGACCCGCGCCTCGCCGCCGATCCCGGCGGTCGAGGACATCACCGCGCGCACGCAGCCGGAGGACTTCCGCGACGCGCGGATCCACCGGTCGTACCGGATCCGTGGATGAGCAGGTCACGAGCCTGCCCGGCCGCCCCAACGGTGAATGCCGGACTGCGCCGCACGGAGGTAGTCCCGTGAGCCCGCTGCTGACCGGCCTCACCTGGCTGCTGGTGTTCCAGTGCATCGGCGAGGTGCTGGTGCGCGCGACCGGCGCGCCGGTGCCCGGGCCGGTCGTCGGCATGGTGCTGCTGTTCGCGCTGCTGCGCTGGCGCGCGATGCGCAGCGGGCGGGGCGAGAGGATCGCCACCACGGCGACGACGGCCACCACGGCGACGACGGCCAACGGTGCCGCCACCGCATCCGATCCGGCGGCCGGGCGGGCCGCCGGGGACGCCGAGCCCCCCGGTCTCGCCGTCGCCGCCGACGGGCTGCTGAAGCACCTGTCGCTGCTGTTCGTGCCCGCCGGCGTCGGCGTGATGCTGCACGCGACGCGCCTCGCCGACGAGTGGCTGGCGATCTCTCGTCGCGCTGGTGGTCAGCACCGTCGCCGCGATCGCCGCCACCGCGCTGACGATGCGCGCGCTGATGCCGCGCGAGGACAAGGGGGGGCGCGGCGGGGCCGCCCGGCGGACCGGCCGCCGGGAGACCGCGATGACGCCGGCGTTCACCGACCTGTGGGTCTACCTCGCCGCGAGTCCGCTGCTGGGGCTGACGCTGACGCTGGTCGCGTACCAGGTCGGCTACGCGGTGTACGCGCGCGCCGGATTCGCGCCGCTCGCCAACCCCGTGCTCATCGCCGTGGCGCTGATCGTCGGCGTGCTGGCGGCGACGGGCACCGACTATCGCACCTACTTCGACGGCGCGCAGTTCGTCCACTTCCTGCTCGGGCCGGCGGTCGTCGCGCTGGCGGTGCCGCTCGCCCGCGCGTGGGGCGACGTCAGGCGGCTCGCGCTGCCGGTCGCCGGCGGGCTCGCCGCCGGATCGCTGGTGGCGATGGGCGTCGCGGTGGCGCTGGCGTACGCGCTCGGCGCGTCGCCCGCGACGCTGCTGTCGCTGGCGCCGAAGTCGGTGACCGCGCCGATCGCGATGGGCATCGCCGACAAGCTGGGCGGGCTGCCGGCGCTGGCCGCGGTGTTCGCCGTCACCACCGGCGTGATCGGCGCGGCGCTGGGCAAGTACGTGCTCGACGCGTGCCGCATCGCCGACTGGCGCGTGCGCGGCTTCGCGCTGGGCGTCGCCGCGCACGGCATCGGCACCGCGCGCGCGTTCCAGGTCAACGCCGAGGCCGGCGCGTTCGCCGGGCTCGCGTTCGGACTGCACGGCGCGCTGGCGGCGTTCGCGTTTCCGCTGGTCTGGGCGGCGATCGCCCGTTAGCGCAGGTGTCGCGCGGGTCGCCGCGCTATACTCGGCGCGACGTCCTTCGCCGCCATCCGCCCTCGCGCGCGCGGACCCGCGCCGTCGTCGACGCATCGACCGCGCGTTGCCCACGCATCTTCCAGGCACTTTCCACGCATCTGCCATGCACCTGCATGTACGCCGAACTCCTTTCCGCCACCGTCCTGCTGATCCTCGTCACCGACCCGTTCGGCAACGTGCCGCTGGTGGTCGCCGCGCTGCGCGAGGTGCCGCGCGAGCGGCGGCTGAAGCGTGGTCGTGCGCGAGTGCCTGATCGCGTACCTGCTGCTGCTCGTGTTCCTGTTCGGCGGCAAGTCCTTCCTCGAGCTGATGCATCTGTCCGAGACCTCGGTGTCGATCGCCGGCGGCGTGATCCTGTTCCTGATCGCGCTGAGGATGGTGTTCCCGAGCGCGGGCGGTGTCTTCGGCGACGGCGGCATCGGCGAGCCGTTCATCGTCCCGCTGGCGATCCCGGCGATCGCCGGACCATCGGCGCTGGCCACGGTGATGCTGCTCGCGTCGCGCTCGCCGGGATCGCTGGGAATGCTGGTCATCGCGGTGTCGATCACCATGGCGGTCGGCGTCGTCGTCCTGGCCAGCGCCGACCGCGTGCAGCGGGTCATCGGCGAGCACGGCGTGCTGGCGCTCGAGCGCCTGATGGGACTGGTGCTGACGGCGCTCGCGGTCGAGATGCTGCTGTCGGGCATCCGCACGTTCGTCGCCCAGCTGCGAGTGAACTGCCTCGCGCATCGACGCGCCAAGGCCGCGCATTCACCCGCATCGAGATCCTGCCCGCAAACCGGACGCATCCTGGATGCAACTGATCGACGCGCCGATGAAGCCGAACCGCCGCGCCCGGCCCGCTCCCGCCCACCGACTCCATCCGCCGTGACCTGACGGTCCCGGGCCGGCCGCCGCCGGCGATCGTCGACGTCCGCGTCTGGGAGTGGCCGGTGCGCGCGTTCCACTGGGGTATCGTCGTCCTGCTGGTCGCGCTGGTCGTCACCGCGAAGGTCGGCGGCAGCTGGATCGACTGGCACATGCGCGCCGGCTTCGCGATGCTGACGCTGGTGCTCTTCCGCGTGCTCTGGGGATTCCTCGGCGGGCCGCATGCGCGGTTCTTCAGCTTCGTCCGCGGTCCCGGCGCGGTGCTGCGCTACGCGCGTTCGCTGATGCGGGGGACGAAGGAGGGGCACGTCGGCCACAATCCGCTGGGCGGCTGGAGCATCGTGCTGCTGCTGCTGGCGCTGCTCACGCAGGCCGCCACCGGCCTCTTCTCGCACGACGACGTCGCCAACGAGGGGCCGCTCGCCAAGTTCGTGACCGAGGATCTCTCGTCGACGATCACCTGGTTCCATCGCCGGCACGTCTGGTGGATCTACGCGCTGGTGGCCGTGCATCTCGCGGCCGTGTTCACCTATCTCATGGCGTTCAAGGAAAACCTGATCCGGCCGATGGTCACCGGCGTCAAGCAGTTGCCGCGCGGCGGCGCCGCATCCCGAGCCCGGCCCGGTGACGGTGCGGGCGCTGGTGCTGCTGGCGCTCTCGGTGGCCGCCGTCTGGTGGGTGGTGAAGAAGCTCTGACCCGCCGGACCAGAACCGCAATACCCAGGCAGGGGAAGCCGAATGAAGTACAAGGACTACTACGCGATCCTCGAAGTCAAGCGCGACGCGACGGCCGACGACATCAAGACGGCCTATCGCCGGCTCGCGCGCAAGTATCACCCCGACGTTTCGAAGGAAGCAGGCGCCGAGGAGAAGTTCAAGGAGATGGCCGAGGCGTACGAAACGCTCAAGGATCCGGAGAAGCGCGCCGCGTACGACCAGCTCGGCAGCCACGCGCCGGGCCAGGAATTCCGCCCGGCTCCCGATTGGGGCCGGCACTTCGGGCAGCCACCCGACGGCTTCGACGAAGCCGACCTGTCCAGCCTGTTCGCGGGACTCGCGGGGCGCCGCGGCCGCGACGGCGCGCGGCGCGCGGACGCCCCGATGGCCGGCAGCGACTACGAGGCCGTCGTGCGCATCTCGTTCATGCAGGCGTTCAACGGGACCGAAGTCGACCTCGATCTGTCGGTGCTCGAATGGGGCTCGGACGGCGGGGTGCGGCGCGTGCCGCATCGCGTGAGGACGCGCATTCCACGCGGCGTCGTCGACGGCGAGAAGCTGCGCGTTCCGGGCAAGGGCGGCAAGGGCGCGAACGGCGGCCCGGACGGCGACCTCTATCTCGACATCGAGGTGGCCGGGCATCCGCTGTATCGCGTGTCGGGCAGGGATCTCTACGTCGATCTGCCGCTCGCGCCGTGGGAGGCGGTCCTGGGCGCCGAGGTGAAATTGCCCACGCCCGCCGGCACCGTCGCGCTCAAGGTGCCGGCCGGCACGCGGTCGGGGCAGCAGCTGCGGCTGGCGGGCCGTGGCTTTTCGCGCGGCAGCGGCGCGGCGGGCCACCTGCACGCGGTCGTCCGCATCGAAGTGCCGACGGTGCTGGACGACCGGCAGAACGCGCTCTACCGGCAGCTCGCGGACATTTCGAACTTCAATCCGCGGGCCCACTTTGACCAGGAGGCCACATGATGGCCGCTCCCATCGAAGACGCGATCCACCTCGACGCGATCGCCGAGGTGACCTGGACGCAGCTGGTGAGCGCGTCGGGACTTCCGGAACGCGAGCTACGCGAGCTGGTGCGCTACGGCGTCGCTGGTTCCGCGCGATCCCGGGGCGCCGACGTGGACGTTCGAGGCCCGATGGCTGGTCGTGGCGAAGGCGGCGTCGCGCATTCGCCACGACTTCGAACTCGATCCGTACGGCGTCAGCGTCGTGCTGAGCTACGTCGAGCGGATCGAGCGGCTCGAAGCGGAAATCCGGGCGCTGCGCGCGCAGCTGGGCTGACCGCGGCTGACCGGGGCGGGCCGCGCCCGTGAAAGTGACCGCGGCCCGTCAGCGCCGGCGTTGCGCCGGCGCGACGCCCGTTACTTACTCTGGAAGTCGTCGTGGCAGTTGCTGCAGGCTTTGCCCAGGTCGCCGAACGGACCCTTGACCGCGTCGAGCGTGCCGACCCTGGCGGCGGCGACGAGCTTGGTGGCGGCGGCCATCGTGTCGTCCTGGTGCTGCTTGAACTTGGCGGGTTCCTTCCAGATTTCCGGCTTCGCCTTCGTCGGCGCGCCGGCGTCGGTGCCCGGTCCGAACCCTTCCCACGGACATGCGCCAGCAGCTGCTCGACGCGGGTCGCGTTGCGCAGGAACAGGTCCTTGTCGTAGGGACGCTCGCCCTTCACCATCGCGGCCATCGGGCCCATGTTCCAGCCCTGCGCGCTCATCACGCCCTGCCGGTACTTGATCGCGCGGTCGGGACGGGGGGCCTGCGCCTGCGCGACGCTGACGAAGGCGAGCGCGAGCGTGGTGCCGAGGGCGATTCGAACGAGCTTCTTCATGCGGAAATCTCCAGATCCGGATTGGTGTGGATGGCCGGCGACCGGTGCCGCCGACTTCGGCTTCGAGGCGCAGCGATGCGAATCGGCCCGGAAAATCCGGACCGAGCGAGCTGCCGACAAACGTTGAACAGCAACCGGGCGCGATTATTCCCGAAACTGTTCCACGCGTCATCCCCCGCGCGGACGGGGCTACGCGCCCGAGCCGACCGCGCGGTGGCGGAGGTCCTGGCGCCGACCGTCGCGCCGGCCCCCGGGGCCGACCGGCACCAGCGCCGTCAGGCCGTGACCAGGAACCCGCCGTCGCGCCGGATGGCGCCGGCCCGCTCGAGGTCGCCGACGATCATCGCGGCCATGTCGGCCGGCGGCATCCGGAACACCGCCGCGTTGAGGTCGCGGTAGATGCCGACGTCGGTGAAGTGCTCCGGCAGCTCGGTCAGCGACATCCGCCGCACGTCGAGCAGCGTGAACGACAGCAGCGCCTTGGCGACGTAGCGGGCGACGCGGGTGGAGTCCGCCTCGAACGCGGCCAGGCGGGCGTAGGCGCGCTCCAGCGCCGCGGCCACGCCGGTGAACGGCTCGCCGTGGCCGGGGATGACGACGCGCGCGTCGAGCCCGGCGATCATGTCGAGCGTTCCGCGCGTCGCGGGCAGCGCGGCCGGGTCGAGCTCGCGCGGCAGCACCAGGCCGAAGCCCTGCTCCCACAGGGCGTCGCCGGAAATCAGGATCCGGTGCTCGGGGTTCCAGTACACCAGCGCGCCCATGTCGTGCCCCGGCGCGGCGAGCGCGCGCCACTCGAGGTCGCCCCAGACGTGCGAGGTGTCGGGCGGAACGACTTCGTCGGCGGTGAAACGGTCCGCGCGCTGGCCCGCGTAGTCGAGCAGCAGCACGCGCTGGTCCCACTCCTCGACGGCCTTCGCCTCGCCCAGCGGCACGGCGATCGGGCAGCCGTACTTGCCCGCGACCGCCGCGTTGCCGCCGATGTGGTCGGAGTGCCCGTGCGTGTTGACGAGCTTGGCCAGCGGCTCGCCGGCGAGCCCGCGCGGGCTTTCGAGCAGCGCCAGCGTCAGCGGCGCGTGGCGCACGTAGCCCGAGTCGATCAGCACGTGGCCGTCGCGGCTTCGCAGCAGCACGTGGTTCGCCGACAGCCAGTCGCGGACGAACACGTGGACCTGCGGCGGCAGCAGATTGGCGAACATCGTCAGGTGAGCCGCGACAGGAACTCGCGCAGCATCGCCACGCGCTCGGCCAGCGTCGGCGCCGCGCGCTCGATGCGGATGCGGTCGGGACCGGCGAAGCGGATCCGGCCGTCCTTCTGCACCATCAGGATCAGGTTGCCGGCGTCGAACGGCGGATTCGGCCCGAACTGGATCACGCTGCGCTCGGGGCCGGCGTCGATCCTGACCACGCCGCGCGGCTTCGCCTCGAGCCGCAGCCGGTGGCAGGCGAGCAGCGCCTGCGCGGGCTCGGGCAGCGCGCCGAAGCGGTCGACGAGCTCCTCCAGCATCCGGTCGAGATCGTCGCCGGACTCGCAGTTGGCCAGCCGCTTGTAGAGCACCAGCCGCTCGTGCACGTCGCTGCAGAAGTTCTCCGGCAGCCGCGCCGGCGCGTGCAGGTTGATCTCGGTGGTCACGCCCAGCGGCGCGGCGAGGTCGGGCTCGCGGCCCGACTTCAGCGCCGACACCGCCGACTTCAGCATGTCGGCGTAGAGCTGGAAGCCGACCTCCATCATCTCGCCCGACTGCGAATCGCCCAGCACCTCGCCGGCGCCGCGGATCTCGAGGTCGTGCATGGCGAGGAAGAAGCCCGAGCCCAGGTCCTCCATCATCTGGATCGCCTCGAGCCGCTTCTTCGCCTGCGCGGAGAGCGCGTCGTCGGGCGGCGTCAGCAGGTACGCGTACGCCTGGTGGTGCGAGCGGCCGACGCGGCCGCGCAGCTGGTGCAGCTGCGCGAGGCCGAAGCGGTCGGCGCGGTCGATGACGATGGTGTTGGCGGTCGGCACGTCGATGCCGGTCTCGATGATGGTCGAGCACAGCAGCACGTTGATCCGCTGCTGGTAGAAGTCGCGCATCACGTGCTCGAGGTCGCGCTCGCCCATCTGCCCGTGGGCGATGCCGATCCGGGCCTCGGGGACGAGCTTCGCGAGCGTCTCGGCCCGGGTGGCGATGGTGTCGATGTCGTTGTGCAGGAAGTAGATCTGCCCGCCGCGCTTCAGCTCGCGCAGCGCCGCCTCGCGGACGATGCCCGGCGAGTACGCCGCGACGAAGGTCTTGATCGACAGCCGCCGCTGCGGCGCCGTCGCGATGACGGAGAAGTCGCGGATGCCCTCGAGCGACATCGCCAGCGTGCGCGGGATCGGCGTCGCGGTCAGCGTCAGCACGTCGACCTCGGCCCGCAGCTTCTTCAGCTGCTCCTTCTGGCGGACGCCGAAGCGGTGCTCCTCGTCGATGATGACGAGCCCCAGGTTCTTGAACTTGACGTCCGCCTGGATCAGCTTGTGCGTGCCGATCACGAGGTCGATGCCGCCGGAGGCGAGGCCCTCGAGCGCGGCCTTCACTTCCTTGGGCGAGCGGAAGCGCGACAGCTCGGCCAGGCGCACCGGCCAGTCGGAAAAGCGGTCGGAGAACACCTGGAAGTGCTGCTCGGCCAGCAGCGTCGTCGGCACCAGCACCGCGACCTGCTTGCCGTCGGCCAGCGCCACCCACGCGGCGCGCAGCGCGACCTCGGTCTTGCCGAAGCCGACGTCGCCGCAGACCAGCCGGTCCATCGGCTGCCCGGACCTCAGGTCGGCGATCACCGCCTCGATCGCGCCCTGCTGGTCGGGCGTCTCCTCGAAGCCGAAGCCGTCGGCGAAGCGCTCGTAGTCGTGCGCGTTGAAGCCGAACGCGTGGCCCGTGCGCGCCGCGCGCTGCGCGTACAGGTTGAGGAGCTCCGCCGCGGTGTCGTGCGCCTGCCGCGCCGCGCGCTTCTTCGCCTTCTCCCACTGGCCGCTGCCGAGCTCGTGCAGCGGCGCGGCGTCGGGCGACGCGCCGCTGTAGCGGCCGATGACGTGCAGGCTCGACACCGGCACGTAGAGCTTGGCGTCGTTGGCGTAGAGGAGCTGCAGGAACTCGGTCGGGCCTTCGCCCAGGTCCAGCGTCACCAGGCCCAGGTAGCGGCCGATGCCGTGCTGCTCGTGGACGACCGGATCGCCGACGCGCAGCTCCGACAGGTCGCGCAGCATCGCGTCGACGCTGCTGCGGCGGCCGGCGTCGCGGCGCGATCGCCGCACGACCCCGGCGTAGAGCTCGGCCTCGGTGACGACGGCGAGCCGCGCCGCGGGCCAGTCGAAGCCCGCGTGCAGCGGACACACGCCCAGCATCGCCGGCGCGTCGCTCGCGGCGAAGCTCGCCCAGTCGTCGGCCAGCGGCAGGTCGAGGCCGTACTCGGCGAAATACTGCTGCATCGTCTCGCGGCGGCCGGCACTCTCCGCGGCGACCAGCACGCGGCCGGTGGCGCCGGCGACGAAGCGCTTCAGCGCGACCAGCGGATCGTCGGCGCGACGGTCGACCTGCACCGAGGGCAGCGGTCGCGTCGGGCGGCGCTGGCGCGGTTGCAGCGGAGGCGGCCGGGGCGCGGGGAGCGGGCGCGTCCAGAGGCGCGCCTTCGGCGGCTCCCGCGGACGCCGCCGCATCGCCCGCGGCCGGCAGCACCAGCCGCGTGTACGCCTTGATCGCGCCGAAGAACGCGTCGGCGGGCAGGAACACCTCGGCGGGCGGCAGCAGCGGCCGCGCGCGGTCGCCGCGCAGCAGCCGCCACCGCGATTCGGTGTCCTGCCAGAAGTGCGCGATCGCGTCGTCGACGTCGCCGTGCAGCGCGACGATCGCGCCGGCGGGCAGGTAGTCGGCGAGCGTGGCCGTCGCGTCGAAGAACAGCGGCAGGTAGTACTCGATGCCGCCCGGCGCGATGCCGTTGCTGACGTCCTTGTACAGCGACGACTTCGACGGGTCGCCCTCGAAGGCCTCGCGGAAGCGGCCGCGGAAGCGGCTGCGCGCCGCGTCGTCGAGCGGGAACTCGCGCGCCGGCAGCATCCGGATCTCCGGCACCGGGTACAGCGTGCGCTGCGTGTCGGCGTCGAAGGTCTTGATGCTCTCGACGTCGTCGCCGAAGAGGTCGAGCCGGTACGGCAGCGTGCTGCCCATCGGGAACAGGTCGATCAGCCCGCCCCGGATCGAGTACTCGCCCGGCGAGACCACCTGCGTGACGTGGCTGTAGCCGCCGAGCGAGAGCTGCGCGCGCAGCTCGGCGACGTCGAGCTTCTGCCCCTGCTTGACGAAGAAGGTGTACGCGGCCAGGTACGACGGCGGCGCGAGCCGGTGCAGCGCGGTCGTCGCGGCGACGATCAGCACGTCGATCTCGCCGCGCCCCGCGCGGTAGAGCGCCGCGAGACGTTCGGACACCAGGTCCTGGTGCGGCGAGAAGTGATCCCAGGGCAGTGTTTCCCAGTCCGGCAGCAGCGCCACCGCGAGTCCGGGCGCGAACCAGGCGACCTCGTCGGCGAGGCGCTGCGCGGCCAGCGCGTCGGCGCAGACGACGGCGACCATGCGGCGGGCCGTCCCTGCCCTCGCGGCGGGCTGCCTGTGCCGGCGGCGGCCCGCGCGGCCACCGCCTCGGTGGCAACGCCGCGGCTGGCAACCGACAGTTGGGCGACGGCGAAGCGCGTCGGCCGATCCGGTCAGCGGCGGCAGCGCGGCCTTCTGCCCGGGCGCGGGCAGCGCGGGCGCGAGCGGGGGCAGCGCGGCGAGCGCTTTGGCGCTGGCGGCGGCGAGGGCGGGCGCAGGGGCGGCGGCGGGAACGGCGACCGGCGCGGGCTTCGAAGGAGCCGCCGGCGCCGGCGCGGCGGCCGTCCCGGCAGGCGTGGCGGGGTGGGGCACGGACGACGGGAAAACGAACGGTGAATTATACGCGGCGCCGGGCCGGCGCCCCGTTCGATGCGCGGGCCCCGCGTGCCATAATCGACGCGTGTCGCCGTCCGCCCGCACGCCTTCCGCTTCGCCGGCCGCCGGTCCCGCCGTCGTGGCGACCGCGGGCCTTCGCACGCCCGGCACGCCCGACACGCCGGCCCGTCGCCCTACCTGCTGCTGACGCTGACGCCGCTGTTCTGGGCCTGCAACTGGATCGTCGGGCGCGGGCTCGCCGCCGACATCCCGCCGATGGCGATGACGTTCCTGCGCTGGTTCTTCGCGGTCCTGATCCTGGCGCCGTTCGCGTGGCCGCATCTGCGGCGCGACTGGCCGATCGTGCGGCGCCACTGGCGCACGCTGGCCTTCCTGGGCGCGATCGGCGTCGGCACGCACAACGCGCTGGCGTACCTCGGCCTCAACTACACGACGGCGACCAACGGCGTCATCCTGAACTCGTTCATCCCGGTGATGATCGTCGCGCTGTCGCGCGTGTTCCTGCGCGAGCGGCTGACCCCGCTGCAGCTCGTCGGCGTCGGCGTGTCGCTCGCCGGCGTGCTGACGATCCTCTCCGGCGGCAGCCTCGCGGCGCTGGCGTCGTTCCGCCTGAACCAGGGCGACCTGCTCATCGTCCTGTCGATGGCGATGTGGTCGGTCTACACGATCTGCCTGCGCTGGCGGCCGCCGGGCCTGCACCTGCTGACGTTCCTGTTCGTGCTGGCCTGCGTCGGCGACCTCGCGGTGCTGCCGCTGTTCCTGGGCGAGCTCGCGTGGGGCCGGCACATGCAGCTGACGGCGACGAACCTCGGCGCGCTGGTGTCGGTCGCGCTCTTTTCGTCGGTGCTGGCGTATATTTTCTGGAACCGCGGCGTCGAGCTGGTCGGCGCCAGCGTCGCCGGCCTGTTCGTCCACCTGATGCCGGTGTTCGGCGTCGTGCTGGCGTGGCTGTTCCTCGACGAGCGGCTGGCGCCGTTCCACCTCGCCGGCATCGCGCTGATCCTCGCCGGCATCGTCGTCACCAGCCGGTATGCACCTCCGCGCGGCGCGGTGCCGGTGGCCGCCGGCACCGACTGACCGCAGGCCTTTTCCCCACGCCCAACCGGACCCGCGACATGGCCGACGTCTTCTCCCTCGATCCCTCCGGCGACAGCACCCGCCGCGTCGAACTGATGCAGCGGCTGGTGCAGATCACCCTCGAGCACCGCGACCTCGACGACGTGATCGAGCGAATGTCCTGCCAGCGCGATTGCAGCGAGCTGCAGCTGAAGCGGCTGAAGCGGCGCAAGCTGCTGCTGAAGGACCAGATCTCCTGGCTTCAGCGCCAGCTCGACCCGGACGTCATGGCCTAGGGCCGCGACGGGCTCCCGGCCCATCGCGACGCCGGGCCAGGGACCCGGCAACCCGTCGGACCGCCGGCCCGGACGCCCGACGACCAGCGCCCGGTCAGGACGCCGGCCGCACCCGCCCGTAGACGTCGTCGAAGCGCTCGATGTCGTCCTCGCCGACGTAGTCGCCGCACTGCACCTCGATCATCAGCAGCGGCTCGGCGCCGCTGTTGGCGAGGCGGTGCTTCGTCCCCAGCGGGATGAACGTCGATTCGTTGGCGTCGATGCTGAAGGTGTCGTCGCCCCGCGTGACGTCCGCGCGGCCGCGCACGACGACCCAGTGCTCGCTGCGGCGGCGGTGGCTCTGCAGCGACAGCGACGCGCCGGGCTTGACCTCGATGCGCTTGATCTTGAACCCGGGGCCCTCCTGCAGCACCGTGTAGGCGCCCCAGGGCCGCGCGACCGTCAGGTGGTGGTGATAGGACTCGTGACCGCGCGCCTTCAGCTCGGCGACGACTTCCTTCACCCGCTGCAGGTGGTCGCGGTGGGCGACCAGCACGGCGTCGGCGGTGTCGATGACGACGAGGTTCTCGACGCCGACCGCCGCCACCACGCGACCCGCGGCGTGCAGGTAGGTGTTGCGGGTGCCGATGAGCACGCGCTCGCCCGAGCCGCGGTTGCCGTCGGCGTCCACGGGCGCCAGGTCGGCCACCGCCTGCCACGAACCGATGTCGCTCCAGTCGAACGTGCCGCGCACGACGGTGACCGCGCCCGCCGCCGCCGCGGGCTCCATCACCGCGTAGTCGATCGAGACGTCGGGGGCGGCGGCGAACGCCGTCGCGTCGATCTCGAGCATCGCCTCGCCGCGGGCGGCGCCGGCGGGCAGCGCCGCCCGCGCGGCGGCGAGCACCGCGGGCGCGTGCTGCGCGAAGGCGGCGATCATGGCGCGCGCGGTGCAGCAGAACATGCCGGAGTTCCAGACGAAGGTGCCGGCCTCGACGTACGCCTTCGCCCGGTCGAGCGGCGGCTTCTCGACGAAGCGCAGCGCGGCGTACGCGGGCACCGCGGCGTTCGCGTCGCCGACGGTCGCGCCGCATTCGATGTAGCCGAAGCCGGTCTCGGGCCCCGTCGGCGTGATGCCGAAGGTGACCAGCGCGCCGGTGCGCGCCAGCGCCTCGGCGCGCGCGACGGCGGCGGCGAATGCGGCCTGGTCGTGGATCAGGTGGTCGGCCGCCAGCACCAGCAGCACCGCGTCGCCGCCGTGCCGCGCTTCCACCGCCAGCGCCGCCATCGCCACCGCGGGCGCGGTGTTGCGGCCGAACGGCTCGAGCAGGTAGCCCGTCGCCGCGGGCAGCGGCGTGGACAGCCCGGCGTAGACGTCCTTGGTCGCGAAATAGTGCTCGCGGTTGGTGACGGTGATGAGCGCGGCGACGCCGGGCAGCGCCAGCGCGCGCGCGGCCGTCTTGCCGAGCAGCGTCTGGCCGTCGGGCAGCGGCATGAACGGCTTCGGCGACGCTTCGCGCGACAGCGGCCACAGGCGGGAGCCGGCGCCGCCGGACAGGATGACGGGAACGAGGGAAGGTTGCGTCATGTGCGGAAGGAAAGGGATGCGGGTTCCGCGCATTGATCAGCGCGAGCGGATGACCGGCGACGGCGAGTTTACCGCAGGCGCCGGCCGGTTCTGCCGCTGCGCCGACCCGCGACCGACCGGTGGCGTCAGCGCCGCCGGGTGTCGACGGCCGCGCGCGGCGAGGGCGGCGCGTCGTCGTCGCAGGTCGCCGACTCGACCTGCGTGCGGCGGAACGGCGCCGGCGGCGACGACAGCGACTCGAGGAACGCGATCAGGTCCGCCGTCTCGCGCGGATCGAGCTTCAGCGGCACGAGGATGCGTTCGCCGTCGGTGTGCAGCCGGTCGGGATCGATTTCCGAATAGTGGCGGACGACGTCCCGGATCGTCTTCAGGCTGCCGTTGTGCATGTACGGCGCGGTCCGCGTGACGTTGCGCAGCCCCGGCACCTTGAACTCGCCGAAGTTGCGGTGCGCGAGCGTCACGTGCCGCGTCGACACCGCGGTGCTGCGGCGCGGATCGTCCGACCAGGGGCCGAGCAGGTTGTAGCGGCTCGCCGTCACCTTCTTCACGCCTTCGTAGCGGCCGGGGTCGACGCGGCCCGGACCGGTGAAGAACGGCACGCCGATGTCGCCGAACTCGCCGTTGGTGAACGCCGGCCCGGTGTGGCAGAAGTCGCAGCGGCCGCGGCCGACGAAGAGCTGCGCGCCGCGCCGCGCCGCTTCCGGATAGCGGGCGGCCGCCGCCGCGTCGCCGCGCGAGAGCGCGTCGCGGAAGTCGTCGAACGGCGTGCGCGCCGACCACAGCGTTTCCTGGAACGCCGCCAGCGCCTTGGCGGCGTCGACCGCCACCGTCTCGTCGTCGGCCGGCGGCGCGCGGCCGAACGCGCGGCGATAGTGGCAGGCGAAGTCCGGCGTCGCGCGGATCGTGCGCGCCAGCGTCGACACGCTGCCGCCCATTTCGCGCGCGTCGAAGATCGGGCGCAGGCTCTGCGCCCACAGGCTGTCGTGCGCGCCGTCCCAGCCCAGCCAGCGCAGCAGCGCCACGTTCTCCAGCGACGGCGAGTGGCGGTCGGTGATCGCGAGACCCACGGCGCGCTCGCGGCCGTCGGTCCAGTGCTGCTTCGGCTGGTGGCAGCCGGCGCAGGAGACGAGACCGTTGGCCGACAGCCGCGTGTCGAAGAACAGCCGCTCGCCGAACGCGATCGCCGCCGGCTGGCCGGACACGCGGTTCGACGGATCGCGCACCGGCGCCGGCGGCCACGGCCCGTGCGCGACGAGCGCGGCGACCTCGGCTTCGGAGAGGCCGAGCGCGGCGCTCGTCGGCGCCTGTGCGAACGCCGGCGCGGTGGCGAGGCACGTCGCGGCGACGGCCGACGTCGGCGCGTAGCCGACGGGCGCCGCGCTCGTCGGGCAGCGGCACGGAATGCGCGAACCAAGCGCGCGCGAATGACGTTGCCGGCGGCTGTCATGCGCGTCTGCACGGGCCTCGGCCTACCTGACGTCGACGTCCACGGCGACGCGGTCGTCGCGTCCCGGCCCCGCGGCGAACACCAGTTCCCAGCGGCCGGGCATGTGGAACAGCATGCCCTCGACGCGCCACCGCCCGGGGCCGGCCGCGGTCACCGTCGGCGCGTAGTTCATGCCGTGGCGGTGCGCCGGCATCGTCGCGTCGACGGCCAGCTTCGCCGGCATCGCCGCGCCGGCGCGCGGGCACGTCTCGACGTCGAGCGCGAAGTGGCGGCCGACCGGGATCGGCGTCGGCTCGGCGCGCCAGGCGACGGTGAAGCGCTCGCCGTCGGCGCGCGCGACGCCGGCGGTCGCCAGCGCGTCGCCGCAGGCCGCGGCGTGGACGTTCGCGGGCGCGAAGGGAGGCGAGGAACGCGGCGGCCAGCGCTGCCGTCAATGTCGAGCGCGGCGTCATTTCGCGGCGCGCGCCGCCGGGCGGCGGGAACAGCGCCTCGGCGTTCTTCCACGCGATCTTCTCCGCCAGCGGCGCCGGCAGCTTCGCGAGCCACGCGCGCGACCAGTTGGCGTGCTCGCCGACGTAGTACCAGCGCTCCGGCGTGAAGGTGTCGGTGCCGACCATGAAGCGGTCGGGGAACGCGTCGAACAGCGCGCGCCACTCCGCCGGCACGTCGCCGCCGTGCTCGGAACGGAACGCGAGGTCGCACCACAGCTTCGGGTGCTTCTTCAGCATCGCGGCGATGCCGTCGGGACGCTCGAACCCCGAATGCGCCCACAGGATCCGCGCGTCCGGGTACTGCCGGAACAGCCGCTCGACACCGTCGGCGTCGCTGTGCGCGTGCAGCACCAGGTTGTGCTTCTTCGCCAGCGCCACCGCCTTCCTCACCACCGGCAGGTCGGCGTCGGCGCCGTAGACGTGGAACTCGCCCAGCGCCACGTACCGCGACGCGGCGAGGCGCTCCTCCAGGAACGCGACCACCGACTCGTCGCGCACCCAGGTGCCGACGTCGGCGCGCGAGCGGTACGGCCGCAACGACGGCAGGATCAGCTCCGGCGCCAGCGCGACGAGCTTCTGCGTGCCGGCGTCGCCCGAGCTCGACACCAGCGCGCGCCGGATGCCGGCCTTCTTCAGCACCGCGATCGCCTCGGCCGGCGGCAGCAGGTCGACCGCGTCGTGGCTGTAGTGGATGTGGGCGTCGAAGATCGGCAACTCGGCGGCGCGCGCGGCAGACGGGACCAGCGCCAGCGAGGCGGCGACGGTCAGCGGCGGCGAAGGCCGCCGGCAGCGGAGCCGAGTGCGGCTGCGCCCGAGCGGGGACAGACGGAGGCGCCGGACGCGCGGGCGCGGAAGGCCGGGCGGAGGGGAATGGAGGCGGGTCTCATGGGCGCAAGAATACCGTCCCGACGGGGCGGGGGAACAGGGGCGACGGGCGGCTGTCCAATCGACACGGAAGGGGGGGGATGGAGGTACTGAGCCTTGTCCGGGCGCCGCTCCGCCCCCATATTGGGACGCAATGGATGGTCCGCCGCTGCCGACCGGGAAGGTTCCGGAAGGGCGGCGCGTATAATGAACCTTGAAATTCTCGACGCTGCCGGGCTTGTCCGCCCGGAGGCCGTCGCCGATCACCGGGGGTGTACCGGTTTCGACGGGGGTTGCAACGCAGCGCGGGGCATGCCGAGGCGCTTGTCCTCGTAAATCCCGAGCAATCGCAAACTTAACTGCGAACGACGAAACGTACGCTCTGGCGGCTTAACCCCGCCGGACCTCGCACCGGGCGGCGCTGAGCCCGGGCGGTGAGCGGGCAACCGCGAGCCGCAGCGAGGACATCTACAGCGATCGCGTCCGGCCGGGTCACTTGGTCGAGGCGTCAAATCAAGGTGACTGGTCCCGCCGTCGTATGTCCGTCAACGGCGTCGGGGCAAGAGCACAATGACCGGACTAAGCATGTAGTCCTGACTGCCGAGTGCCTTCGGACGCGGGTTCGACTCCCGCCACCTCCACCAACCGCAGCAATGACGGCCCCCTCGCGGGGCCGTCTTCTTTGGTGGCCCCGAGGAATGCATTGGCCCGAGGAAGCGAATTCCGGCGTGTCGCGCCACCGTCGTCGATGTGTCATTGCGCGGTAAAGCGCGCTCCCTAGTTGTGAAGGCCCAATAGGTTGTTTGTGTTCATTCGGACTGGATTTGAGAGACTGGGAATCGCCAAACCCCCGGTCATCTCAAGGAGTCCAGCCGAATGAACATCCATAAGAATGCCCGACTGACCTTCGCTCGTCGACTCGAAATGGTTCAGGACATCACCGAACGCGGACTGTCGCAAGGAGCTGCAGCCCAGCTGCATGGTGTCAGCGTGCCGACGATCCGTAAGTGGCTGGGTCGGTATCTGGCGCAGGGCGAGGTGGCGCTGGCCGATCGGTCGTCGCGCCCAAGGCTCAGTCCGCGTGCCATTGCCCCGGCCAAGGCGCTGGCGATCGTCGAGTTGCGCCGGCAGCGGCTCACCCAGGCACGCATTGCCTCCAGTCTCGGGGTATCGAAGAGTACGGTCGGACGTGTGCTCGCCCGTGCGGGTTTGTCGCATTTGAAGGACTTGGAGCCGATTGTGCCCGTGGTGCGCTATGAGCATGAGGCGGCCGGTGACCTGCTGCACATCGATACCAAGCGCCTCGGACGAATCATCCGGCCTGGCCACCGCGTTACCGGCGATCGCAGCGGCTCCTTCGGCAATGCCGGCTGGGAGTTTCTGTTTGTAGCCATCGATGATCATGCGCGCATCGGCTTCACCGACATGTACCCGGACGAGGGCAAAGGCAGTGCTGTCCAGTTCGTGCGCAACGCCGTGGCCTATTACAAGTCGCTCGGGGTGCAAGTCAAACGACTGCTGACCGACAACGGTAGCGCGTTCCGTTCCAAAGACTTCGCACAGGCGTGCGCCGCGTTAAATATCAGGCATCGCTTCACCCGACCCTACCGGCCGCAAACCAACGGCAAGGCGGAGCGCTTCATCCAGTCAGCACTGCGCGAGTGGGCTTACGGATTCGTCTACCAGAACTCGCTCGAGCGCACTGACCAACTCGATGCCTGGATTCATCACTACAACCGGCATCGACCGCACCAAGGCATCGGAGGAGTTGCACCCATGACCAGACTCAAAACGTCCTGCAACAACCTCTTGACGCTTCACACCTAGTCTTCGCGTCAGCCGCATCGCGGTTCGCGCCTCGACGCGATCCCGCGCGGCGGTCCGCCCGTCCATCATCCACGAGGGATTTCCACGCATGACTCGCCATGGTTTCGTCCGCACCATGCTTGTCGCCGCGCTCGTCGCCGCCGGCCCCGCCAGCGCCTTCGATTTCGGCACCCACGTCGAGAACCAGCTCGACGCGCATTCCATGCAGCTGTTCGGCGTGGTCGAGCCGCTGGTCGGCTCCGCCCCCGCGACGACCGGCGCGTACCGCAGCGCCGAGCAGAAGGCCGGTGACCAGGTGCTGCTCGCCTAGGGGCTCAAGGTCGAGTACCTGACGCGCAGCGTCGCGAACTCGGTCGACATGTTCTCGTTCTGGCCGAACGACACGGCGCCCACGCACCTGATCGCCTGCATCGAGGGCGGTCGCGCGCAACTGACCGGCGATGCCGACACGACGACCTACGCACCGGGCGACAAGTTCAACCCGTCGGTGCAGCGCATCGACCTCGGGACCGGCGCCGTGGAAACCATCCTGCGCGGCATGACGGCCTGCGACGGCATCCGCACCACGCCGTGGGGCACGGTGCTCGCGACCGAGGAGACCGACGACATCCTGAAGATCGCCGGATTCAAGCCGGTGAAGAGCAAGGGCAAGGCGGACCGGTAACCTTCGCCGCAATTCGTGGAAGCCGGGGCCGCGTGCCCCGGCTTTTTTCCATGCGAGCCGGCTGTGCCGACGACTACGGTGGGGCGTCAGGGCCGTCGACACCGTCCAGCCGCGAGGCCAGCGCACTCCACCACGCCGGATCAGGCCCGTCGGCGGCCGACGACCCGTTTTCATAGCGCAGCACGAAAGGCATCTCCTCGGCCGCCAGCGGTTCCTGCGTGCGCAGCTGGTAGTCGAGCACCGCGGCGTCGGCTTCCGACGGATCGTTGCCCCTGCGGGACCTGGCGTCGATGCGCGCGCGCAGCGTCGACTCGGCCGCCGTGCAGTCGAGGATGACGAAGGGCACGCCGAGGGTCGCGGCGAGCGAGCGGAACCGGTCGCGGTGCGCGCGCCGGAGGAAGGCCGCGTCGGCGATGGCGACGTGGCGGGCCTGCGCCACCTGACCTGCCGCCTCGGCGACCCGCGCATAGGTGCGCTCGGTCGCGTCCGCGTCGTAGAGATCGGCGCCGATCGCCGACCCGCTGCGGTCGTTCGCGGCGAGCCCGTGCAGGCGCTTGCGTTCGACGTCCGCGCGGATCCGGATCGCGCCCAGCGCCTCGACCAGCGCCTGCGCCAGCGTCGACTTGCCGCTTCCGGCCAGGCCGTGCGTGATCACCACGGCACCGCCGGACGGGGCCGCATAGCGGCGCGCGAGGTCGACGTAGCCGAGGCATTCGTCGAGCATGGCCGCGCGCGGCGCGCCGGCGGCGAGCGGCAGCGCGCGCAGGCACGCGACCTTCGCCCGGACCATCGCCCGATAGACGAGGTAGAAGCGCAGCACCGCCACGCCTTCGTAATCGCCGGTTGGCTCGAGGTAGCCACTGACGAGGCGGTGGCTGTAGTCGCGGCGGCCGCGGTCGGCCAGGTCCATCGCGAGGAACGCCACCTCGCTCATCGTGTCGATCCACCGCAGCTCGGGATTGAACTCGAGGCAGTCGAATATGGTCAGCCGGTCATCGACGAGCGCGATGTTGCCCAGGTGCAGGTCGCCGTGGCACTCGCGGATGAAGCCGCCGCGCCGTCGCTGGTCCAGCACGGGCCGCAGCGCGGCGTAGGCGGCCGACGTCCACGACTCGAGCCCGGACAGCGCGTGCGCGTCGCCGGGGAAGTCGTCCAGCCGCCGCACCTGGGTGAAGTTCTGCACGGTGTAGTGCAGGATGTCCGCAGGCACGCCGTACGCACCGTCGGCCGGTGCTGCGTCGATGCGCCGGTGGAACGCCGCCACCTCGGCGGCGAGTTCGTCGACGAGCGCCGCCGTCAGCGCCCCGCGCGCGAGCACCCGCGGCAGCAGCGCATCCTGCGGGAACTCGCGCATCCGCACGGCGTGGTCCAGCACCGGGCCGTCGCCTTCGAGCGTCGGCGCGGCCGGAGTGCCGCGGATGGCGACGACGTCGAGGTAGAGATCGGGCGCCAGCCGGCGGTTGAGTCGCAGCTCCTCTTCGCAGAAGTGCTCGCGCAACTCGGGCGTGCTGAAATCGACGAACCCGAGGTCGACGGGCTTCTTGATCTTGTACGCGAATTCACCGGTCAGCAGCACCCAGGAGATGTGCGTTTCCACCATGGCGACCGGCCGGCCGGTCTGCTGCGCGAGCCGGTCGCGCAGCCGCTCGCCGAGCGGTTCGCCCGGTCCCCGCGGCGGCCGGCTCGGCGCCGGCGGCGGGGGTGGCGCGGTGGGTGTCGACATGCTCGTCCCGGCGGTTCGGATGGCGGGACGGTCGCGACGTCAGGGGGCCAGCCGCTGCCGCAGCCAGGCGCCGTCGGCCTGCAGCGAGTAGCGGAGCCGGTCGTGCAGCCGGCTCCTGCGCCCCTGCCAGAACTCGAACGTGTCCGGGACCAGCCGGTAGCCGCCCCAGTGCGGCGGGCGCGGCGGGTCGAGCAGGTACTTCGCGCCGACCCGCGCCGCCTCGGTTACCAGCACGGTACGCGAGGGGATGACGCGGCTCTGCGGCGACGCCCACGCGCCGATGCGCGAGTCGAGCGGCCGCGTCCGGTAGTAGGCGTCGGATTCGTCGGTGCTCGTCGGCTCGACCCGGCCCTCGATGCGCACGACGCGCTCCAGCTCGACCCAGTGGAACTGCAGCGCCGCCTGCGGATTGGCGGCGAGCTCCTGCCCCTTGCGGCTCTGGTAATTCGTGTAGAAGACGAGGCCCCGCGCATCGCAGCCCTTCAGCAGCACCACTCGCGTCGACGGCCGGCCGTTCGCGCCGACCGTCGCCACCGTCATCGACGTCGGCTCGGGCAGCTCGGCCGTCAGCGCCTCCTGCAGCCAGTGCTCGAACTGCTGCAGCGGATCGCTCGCCGAATGCGTTTCGTCGAGCTCGGCGCGCTCGTAGCTCTTGCGGAGCCGGGAGAGGTCCTTCATGCGTGCATTTTACGGCCCGGCGGAATCCGATGCGAGTCGAATCGAGTATCCGGGCGGTGTCCATTGCCGTCAATCGACTTGCCGTCCCCGGGCTCGTGGGCGAGACTGTCCGTCGATGACACCGCTCTCTCGCGCCCATCACCTGTTCCCGCTGCTGTGCCTCGCGGTCACGGTGTGGGCGTTCCATCCGGGACATCTGTCGTTCGACTCGGCCTACCAGTTCTGGCAGGTGCGGACCGGAAACTACTCCAACATCTCGCCGGTCGCGATGACCTGGCTGTGGTCGCTGGTCAATCAGGCGTGGCCGGGAAGCGGGGGCATCTTCTTCCTCAACGTTTTGATGTTCTGGAGCGGCGTGTGGCTGATCGTGTGCACGTTGTATGCGCGGCCGGCGCACCGGGTGGCGGCGACGCTGCTCGTCGCGGGCGTCTCGCCGGTGCTGATGATCCTCAGCCACATCTGGACCGACGCCACGCTCATCGCCTGCCTGACGCTGGCCAGCGGCCTCATCCTCCGTGCCGGACACCGGCGGGAACGCATCCCCCTCTACGCGGCGATCCCCTTTCTCCTCTACGGCGGGCTCGTCCGTCACAACGCGCTGCCGGCGTTGCTGCCGCTGCTGGCATTGTGGCTGGTGGTCTTCGCGCGCACCGGTTCGTCGCGGATCCGGCTGCCGCCGACGACGCTGATTCCGGCCGTGCTGGTCGCCGGCATGGCGGTGTTCGGCCTTGGCCGCGCATTGGACGCACGGCTGGTGGTCCACCGCGTATCCACGATCGGCGTCGTCCAGGCCTGGGATCTCGCGGCAATCTCGCTCGCGACCGGCACGATGCTGCTTCCGGATTTCGTCCGCCTGCCGGAACTTACGCTGGACCAGCTGCGGGCAAAGTACTCGCCTTACACCAGCGTGCCGCTGTTCGCGCCGCCGCATGCCATGCGCGACGGCCTGGGCATGCCGTTCAACCCGGACGAGTCCCGCCGGTTGCGCGACGCGTGGCTCGACGCGGTGCGCGAGCATCCTGCCGCGTATGCCGAGCACCGGCTCGCCGTCACCAGGGCCCAGTTCAGCCGCTACCGCAACGACCGGCCGCGCGACCTCGGATACATCCCGTACGCGGTGCAGTACAAGGACAATCCCCCGTTTGCGCAAAGCGAATCGCGCCTGCATCGGGCGGCGGTGGACTGGTACCAGGGCACCGTCGGGTGGTGGATCTCGGCTCCTGTGGTCTACGTTGTCCTGGCGGTCGTCTGCGCGCTGATCGCGTGGCGGCGTCGCGCCGATTTTCGCGCGGAGTTCGCCTTCGCCACCGCGGTCAGCGGCTTGCTGTATGTCGCGCCGCTCGCGCTGGTTGCCCCGTCGGCGGAGCTGCGATACAGCGGATGGCTGTTCGCCGCCGCGACGATCTCGCTGGTGCCGCTGATCGCGCTGACCACGGCCGGCCGGACGACGAGTCGCCGATCGGCGCTCCCCCATTCGTCAGGCGGGTGATTGCCGCGCCGCGCCGGGCGCGACCACGGCTCCGGGATGGATCAGGCGGGTGATCGAACGGCCGCGCCGGGCGCGGCGAGGGCGCCGGGGTAGAGCGTGTCGAGCACCGCGCGCGCCGCTTCGCCGAGGAACGCGCACAGGTCCGCCTCGAGCGTCGCGCCGGATCCGGCGGAGCCGCGTCGTGCCCACAGGCTCGCCAGCGCGGCACGGCGGCCGTCGAGTGCCTCCTGCACCACCTGGCGCCAGAAGGCCGGGTACTCGGCTTCCTTCCATTCGCCGCGGCCGCGGCCGAAGTGGGCGACGGCGAGATAGCGCAGCAGCGCGGTGGCGACCAGCCCGTCGAGCAATTCGTCGTCCCAGCGCAACTTGGTATCGCTGCGGCCCCGCAGGACGTTGAAGCCGCGCGCGATCCCGGCGCCGCCGGCGGCGCCCGCGAGCGCGCCGACCAGCGTGCCGGCGCCGAACGTGAGGCCGCCGGCGGCGAGGTCCGCGGCCAGCCCCGTCAGCGCGCCGGACAGCACTCCGCCCATCATCGCCGCCTTGCCCTCGTGCATCGGCGCGTCGGTGCGCACGCGATCGACCAGCCGCTCGCGCACCTCGTCGGCCGCGCGGCCTTCGAGACCGTGGATCGCGATCAGGCGGTCGGTGCCCTCGCGCAGCCCGGCGTCGAGCCGCTCGGCGAGCGCGCGCGCGTGCCGCTGGCTGTCCTCGGTCTCCGTCGATCCGGTGACGACCGATCGCAGCGCGTCGCGCAGCGTGTCCTTGAGGCCGGGATTCGGAAGCGTCTCCTCGTCGGCCGCCGCGTGGGCGATCGGCGCGGCGAGCGCCGCCATCGCCTGGTCGAACCGGTTGCCGTGTCGCCCCTGCCATGCGGCGACCAGGCGTTCGTACGCGTGCTGCTTGACCGGCGGAATGGCGGGCGCGAGCGCGCGCAGCAGGACGATCTCCTGCACCCAGCAGCGCGCGAAGGCGTCGAGCGTCAGGACGCCGCGGACGAAGGGGCGCAGGCCCAGCGCGTCGCGCCAGCGCGATTCCTCGGCTTCCTCCTCGGCGTGGGGGCGCGGACGCCCGGTCTGGTTGAGCAGCACGAACACGGGCCGGCCGATCCACGCGAGCACGTCGAGCTCGGGCGCGAGGTACCCGGCGTCGGCGGGCGCCTCGGACGCGTTGACCAGGTACAGCACGACGTCGGCGTCGTCGGCGACGTTGCGCACCGCCTGCTGCGACAGGTAGAACGGCTGGTCGCGGAAGCGGTCCCACACCTGCGAGAGAAACCAGCCGACCGGGTTGCCCTGCTGGCCGAGCCGTCGCGCGAGGCGCGCGCTGTCGCCGAAGCCGGGCGTGTCCCACAGCACCAGCGCGTCGCCGTCGGGCGTGTCGACCAGCGGGTAGGGCGTGGCCGCGGTGGTGACGTGCGGCGCGTCGCGGACCTCGCCCACGTCGCGTCCCAGCAGCGTGCGCGCGAGCGTCGTCTTGCCGGCGTTGGTGTGCGAGATCAGCGACAGCGCGATCGCATGGCAGTCGTCGCTCATCGGGCGGCTTCCTCCAGCGCGCGCTCGAGCGCCGCCGCCGCGTCGGCGACGTCCGGCGCCAGCAGGTCGGCGAAGGCGCAGGGCACGCGCCGGTCGCCGCACAGCGCGCGCCAACTCGCGCGGCGGCCCTCCAGTCGCCCCGGCTCGTTCTCCCAGTGCGCGCGGAAAGGGCCCTCGTCGACCAGCGCGACCAGCGTGCCGCCGGGGCCGGCTTGCGCCGCGAGCATGTCGACGAACGCGCCGTGCGCCTCGCGCTCCGGCGTCGCCGACGCATTGAACAGCGCGATCACGGCGCCGGCCGTTTCCGGCGGTGCCGCCGCGACGGGCGCGCCCTCGTCGCCGTAGCTCACCGGCGCGGCGATGGTGATCGCGGCGCCGCCGCCGAACGCGCGCGCGACGAGTCGCTCGATCGCCGCGGTCGCCGCCGGCGGCAGCGCGTAGCTGTACGGCACGATGCGCACGCGGGCCGCCCCGTTGCTGAAGCCCCGCAGCAGTCGCTGGAAGTAGGGCTCGTCGAGCGCGACCGCGAGATGCGCGGCCCGATGCCGCTCCACCAGCCACGCGTACAGCGCGAGCAGCAGGCGCGGGACGATCACGACGATGACGACCGTCGCCGCCATCAGGTGCAGCCAGCGCGCGGCGTTCTCGCCGGCCGGCGCGCGGATCGTCTCGACGTCGGCGACGGAGGGGACCGGAGCGCCGGTGAGCGCCGCGCCCGGCGCGAACGCAATCGCGAGCAGCCGGCGCACGCCCGCGGCGTCGAGAAACGTGCTTTCCCAGCTCGCCCGGTATTCGAACGCAATCCCGCGCAGATAGAGACCGGCGAGCAGTCCCGCGGCCAGCGCGGCGGCGGCCAGGTGGAGGACGCGCGTCGCGCGGGCGCCGTGGAGCGGCCCGGAAACGCGGGCCCAGTCGCCGGCGAACTGCGCGATTGCTGCACCGACCTCGCCACCCCGGCGTTGGCCGAGGGGCTTCAGCAGGCCGCCGGCGAATCCCGCCACCGCGCGCCGCAGCGGCCCCGCCGCCACGGCGTCGCCGTAGTGCACGACGAACCCGATGGCGAGCAGGCCGTACACGGCGAGATTCCACACCAGCAGGGCGAGCACCGGCGGTGCGAGCACATTGATCCGCTGCGCATCGCCGATGCGGTCGATCGCCACGCCGGCGACGAACGCCGCCGCGATGACGGCGGTGCCCACCCACGGCCGCCAGCGCAGCGACCGCACGGCGCGAGGCAGCGCCTTGAAGCGCTCACCCGCGCGACCGAGGGCAAGCCGCGCGCGCTGTGCCAGGAACGCCTCCGGCGTGCCGCCCTCGCCGACGACCTCCGCAGCGGCCCGGCTGGCCCACGCCCGGTCCGCGTCGGTCCAGAGCGTGCGCTGGCCGTCGGTGGTCTCGAGGGCGCGGACGGCCATGACGTCGAGGGCGCCGCGTTCGTCCAGCGCCATGGCTATTGCACCCCGGAGGCGCCGCGCGTGCCGAGTGTGGTAAACGCGGCGGTAACGGCGGCGGACGCAGGCGAAAACGCCCGACTCGTGCCGGCGAGAAGCGCAGCAAGCGTGAAGGCGACGAAGCAGCGGACGAGCGGAGACATGCGCGCATTCTCCCACGGACCCGGCGGCCGTGTTCCGGCACCTGGACGCCCCACGGCGGCTCGCTTGCGCGTCACCGGCCCGCGTGTCGCAGCGGCCGGATCGAGTGTGCCGTCGCCTCCAGCCACAGGCACTCGCCGTTCTTCCGCTTCATGTGCAGGATCGTGTTGCGCGGCAGGTGGCTCGCATGGCGGGTGAGCACGTCCATCACCCAGCCGTGCGTGATCAGCAGCACGCGCTCGCCGGGACACTGCGAGGCGATGCGCATCACGCCCTCGACGATGCGGGTCGCGAATTCGTCCATCGACTCGCCCTGCGCGAACACGGCCGCCGGGTTCCGGGTCAGGATCTGGCGGGCGAGCAGCGGATCCTGTTCCGCCAATTCAGCCTTGGGGATGCCCTGGATGACGCCGAAATTGCGCTCCTTCAGGCCGTCGTCGCAGATCGGCGGCGGCAGGCCGAGCTGCGACGCGATGATCTCGGCGGTTTCCAGCGCGCGCCCGAGCGGACTGGAATAGACGCGCGAGCAGTCGGCGTCGGCGAACTTCTCCGCCATGTCGCGCGCCTGCCGCCGGCCTTGCTCGTTCAGCGGAACCTCGAGCCAGCCCTGCAGCACGCCTGCGGTGTTCCAGTCGGTTTCGCCGTGGCGGACGACGCCGATCTCGGTCGAATCGGTCATGCCCGGATTGTGCCCCAGCCCCCGGCTCGCGACGCGCCCGCCCGCTAGATCGGCAGGAACACCGCCGTCGCGAGGGTCTGGACGACCTTGCGGATCGCCCGGTTGGTGCGCTGCGCGGCGACCTGCGCCATCACGTCCTGGTAGCCGATCATCTTGCCGAACTCGCGCTCGAACGACAGGTTCGGCGCGTCGCCCGCGATCTCGTTGGACAGGATCAGCGGCGCGCCCTGCGCGTCGCGGGCGTGCGCGAGCTTCCACGCCGCGATCTCGATGTTCCGCGCCGCGTTGTAGAGCTTCTGCGGGTCGAGGCTGTCGAGGAGGTAGATCTCGGTCTTCCCGTTGTAGGACAGCAGGACCATGCTCGCGAGCCCGACGCCGAAGGCGAAGACGCGGTCGCCGGCGTAGTCGGGCTTCAGCGCGAGCGCGATGCCATCGGCGCCGCGCGCGTTGCCGAGTTCGGCAAAACGGAATCCGGACCGCGGGTCGAATGCGTGCGCCAGCGCGGCGTCCATGCTCGGCTGTTTTCCCTTGCGCCATTCCCGCGGGTTGCGCCGGTACAGCTTCTCGGTCAGCAGGCGCGCCGAGGCCAGGCATTCCTGCAGGTGCGTTTCGGCCACGATGTCGATGTCCGACTTCGCGACGTCGGAGGCGCGGAAGCCGCGCTCGGTCGGGGGCGGTCGCTTGCCGGTGGTCGGGGCGGCCGGCGGGTACGTCGGGGTGCCGGTGCACGCGGAGAGAAGGGTCGCGACGGCGAGCGCGATGCGCTTCGAAGCCGAACGTCGTCCGTGCCTGGTCACGACGCTGCGTTCCCCTGATGACAACGCGCAAGTCCTCCCGCCCGTGGCTTTCCGCAGCGATCCGCGGCCGCGGTGCCCAGCGTACCAAATAATGCGCGCCCGGAAGCGGACGCGTCGCGGCCAAGAAAAAAGCCGGCGCGAGCCGGCTTCTTCCCTGCTCGGCGGGTAGCCAGGGCTACATGCCGAGGATCCACTTCGTCAGCGTCACGTTCTCGGGGCCGGACGACTTGACCTTCGGGTGGCCCTGGCCGGAGTCGAGCGCGGCGACGATCTTCTTCTCGGCATCCGCCTTGCCCTTGTACTTGGCGGCGACGTCCTTGAACGACGGACCCATCTTCTTGGTGTCCGTGGCGTGGCAGGTCATGCAACCCGACTTCTGCGCGAGGTCCGCTTCGCCCGCGGCATTCGCCGCCCCGGCGACGCCCACTGCGGCCGCCGCGATCACCACCAGCATCATCGATTTCATGTTCACCTCTCGTTCGAGATTGCCGCTTCGCGCGGCTCACAATTACCCAATGGTTGCGACTTGGCAGCCGGCAACACCGCGCAAGCTTGCCATCGCGGCGCGGCGCCACTTTGACGTACGTCAGGCGGACGGCACATCGGAGCCGCCCGACGCGACCGAATGTCGCAGGGCGGCGCCCGCGGCAGTTGCACCGCCGGTCCGGCGGCGTCGGGCGGCCCGAACGGAGACAGGATGCCGTTCGGGCCGCTGCGGACTCCGCACGACCGCTATTTCGGCAGCGCCTCCAGCCCCGCCTTCGCCACCATGCCGTCCTGCGCCGACGACACGCCGCTGACGCCGATGGCGCCGATCATCTTGCCGCCGACGACCAGCGGCAGGCCGCCCTCGATCGGCGTGGAACCCGGCAGGCCGAGCACGGCGACGCGGCCCGCGGCGATGTTGTCCTCCAGCTCCTTCGACGTGCGGCGGTACATCGCCGACGTCCGGGCCTTTTCGATGGCGACGTTGGCGCTCGCGGTCTGCGTGTCGTCCGCCATCTCGTAGTAGACGAGGAAGCCGTGGTTGTCGACGATGGCGATGGCGACGTTCCAGCTGTTCTTCTTCGCCTCGGCGGCCGCGGCCGCGCCGACCTTCTTCGCTGTCTCGAGATTGATGGCCTGGCCGTAGGGCGGCCGCTGCTGCGCGGTCGCGGTCGAGATGGAAAGCGCCAGCGTCAAGGCGCAGGCGATGGTCGCGAATACCTGGTGAGTCTTCATGGTTCCTCCGGTGGCGGTGACGGCGGCTGCGGCAGGACCGCGCCGCGAACCGCGGCGCGGCAACGACTCAGTTTGCGGACAGATCAGCGCTTCACGGCCGGGGCGAATCCGCCGGCAGCGCGCAGACGCGCGGCGGTCGGGCCGGCCAGCATCTCGACCAGCCGGCGCGCGAGTTCCGGGTGCCGCGCGCGGCTGCTCACGGCCGCCGAGTACACGGTGGCGAGCTCGAACTCGACGGGCAGCGGGCCGACCAGCGTCACGCCGGGCGTGTAGAGGATTTCGGTGACCTGCGTGCAGCCGACCGGGCCCGGCTCCTGCGCACGCGCGAGCTCCCCCATTGCGACTGCGCCGGACGGGTACGAGCGCAATCGCGGCGCGGCGTCCGGCCAAAGGCCGAGCTCGCCCAGCACCTTGACGAAGTGGATGCCCGCCGTCGCGCGCTCGGGGTCGGGGCAGTACAGCGCGGTCGCCGCCGCCAGCGTCTCGCGCAACGCGGCGCGGTCCGCGATGGCGGGGCGAGGGTCCCCGCTGCGGACGGCGATGCCGGTGAACACGCGGCCAAGCGGCGCGATGGAGCCGCCGACGATTGCGCCTTTCCCGGCGAGTTCGGTGAGCATCGCCTCGGTGAGGATCAGGACGTCGCAGGGGGCGTTCGCGAGAAACTGCTCGCGGATCGTGCCGACCGCGCCGAAGGTGCCGCTGATGCCGGCACCGGTCTCGGCGTGGAAGGGCGCCTTCAGCGCCTCGGCCAGGCCCTTCGCGGCACCGGCGCTCAGGAGGTGGAGGTCCACGGTCGACTCGCGATCGTCGGGTTCACGGCCGGCACGACGCGTTGCGCCGCCGGGCGGGGCGGTCCGACCTCACCGGTCGGCCTTGGCGCCGGAGATCCGGATGACCTTCTCCCACTTCACGATGTCGTCGGCGACGTATTTCGCGAATTCGTCCGGGGTCATCGACATGCCGACGGCGCCCTGCTTCGCCCAGTCGGCGCGCGTTTCCGGCCTGGCCGCGACCTTGGTGATCTCGGCGTTGAGACGGTTGACGATCGCGGGCGGGGTGCCCTTCGGCGCCATGACGCCGAGCCAGATCACCGCGTCGTAGCCCGGCACGCCGGCCTCGGACACGGTGGGAACGTTCGGCATCACCGACGAGCGCGCCTTGCCGCTGGTGGCCAGCGCCCTGACCTTGCCGGCCTTCGCCTGCTCGCTCATCGTCGTCACGGCGTCGAACATCATCTCGACCTGTCCGCCCAGCACGCCGGCGCGCGCGGCGGAGCTTTCCTTGTACGGCACGTGGACGATGTCGAGTCCGGCCATCGACTTGAAGAGCTCGCCGGCCATGTGATACGGCGTCCCTGGTCCCGACGACGCGTAGTTGAGCTTCCCGGGCTGCGACCTGGCCAGCGCGAGCAGCTCGGGCAGCGTGTTCGCCGGCACCGAGGGGTTCACGACCAGCACCAGGTCCGAGTAGTTGATCGGCGCGACCGGCGCGAAGTCGCGCAGCAGCGCGTACGGCTTGTTCGGGATCAGCGTCTCGTTGACGGTGTGCGCGTTGGAGATGAGCAGCAGCGTGTAGCCGTCCGGCGCCGATCGCGCGGCGCCGTCGGTGCCGGTGACCGCGCCCGCGCCGGGCCGGTTCTCCACGACGAACGGCTGGCCCATCGTTTCCTGCAGGCGCGCGCCCAGGAAGCGCGCATACACGTCGGCGGGGCCGCCGGCGGCGAAGGGCACGATGATCTTCACCGGCCGTGTCGGGTAGTCCTGGGCGGTGGCGGCGGTGCCGGCGAACGCGGCAAAGGCCGCGGCCAGCAGCAGGGCGAGAGAGCGGGTCATCGGATCCTCCTGGCGGGGTCGGCTACCCCTGGTAGCGGCAATCTACCGGAAAGCGGGCGGCGGGGCCATTGATGCCGGAAGACGCCAGCGCTTGCGCGTCACGTCATGTGTCGCGTCACCGGTGCATCGATGGCACGCACGTCGCCCGGATGTCCGCCCAGGTTGAACGGGATCGACAGGAAGGCGGTCAGGATCACCGGCAGCAGCGCAGCGACGACGACGGCGAGGTACTGGCGGGCGAACTGGCGAAGAGAGGGATGCATGTCGGCGCTCCTGCGGGTTGGGGAGACCTCATTGTCGGTGTCGAGTCTTAACGCCGCCTTATCGGAATCCGGCGCCATCGCGGGGGGCGTGGCGCGCCGCCTTAAGGAAGCCCTAAGGTCGCGCACCTACGATTGGATTCCGGAAGTTGCCATGAACCCGGAGAGCCCCATGCCCATGACCCCGTCGTTTCCCGTCCCGCGCTGGTCCACGACCGCTGCCACCCGCGGGCTCGCTGCTGTCGTCCTGTTGCTGGCGACCGCCGCCATCGCGCCCGCTTCGCGCGCCGCGACCCCGTCCGAGTTGCTGGCCGGATACGCCGCCCAGGCGGGATCGCCGCCGTCGGCCGCCCGCGGCCAGCAACTATTCACCGCGCCCCACGGTCGAGAGTGGAGCTGCTCGTCGTGCCACGGCACCCTGCCGACGCAGGCCGGCAAGCACGCGTCGACCGGCAAGGCGATCGGCCCGCTGGCTCCGGCCTTCAAGGCCGAGCGCTTCACCGATGCTGCCAGGACCGAGAAATGGTTCCGCCGCAACTGCAACGACGTGATGGGCCGCGAGTGCACCGCCGGTGAAAAGGCCGACGTGCTGTCCTGGCTCATGACCCTCAAGCCATGAGGATCCGCGCCCGCCGCGCGCGCACCTCGACTTCGATTGGAGACCCGCCCGTGTCTGTTCGCCCCCGCGCCTGCGCGCATCCGGCACATCGTGCGCTTGTCATCCTGGCCGCTGCTCTCGGCCTCGCCCAACCGGCACTGGCCGACAGCAATGAGCACGCCGCCCGCGCGCCGTTGTTGCTCACGCCGTTGCCGGCCTACAAGCAGGAATGTGCCGCCTGCCACGTCGCCTACCCGCCGGGGATGCTGCCGGCGGTGTCGTGGCAGCGCTTGATGTCGAACCTCGGCCGCCACTACGGCACCGATGCGTCGCTGGATCCCGCGACGGTCAAGGAGCTTTCGGCATGGCTGACGGCAAACGCCGGCACGTACCGGCGCGTTGCCGAGGCGCCGCCCGAGGACCGCATCACGCGTTCGGCGTGGTTCATCCGCAAGCACGACGAAGTTCCTGCTGCGGCGTGGAAACTTGCCGCGGTGAAAAGCGCCGCCAACTGCAACGGCTGTCATGCCCGTGCCGATCAGGGAGATTTCAGTGAACGCAACGTCCGCATCCCGCGCTGAACCCTCGGTGAATCACGTGGTGAGCGAATCGGTGGCGTCCCCCGCGTCGCGCCGCACCCTCGTCTGGGACGCCCCTGTCCGTGTATTCCACTGGCTGATGGTCGCGAGCTTCGCCGGCGCATGGCTCACCGCCGAGAGCGAGCGGTGGCGGCTCGTCCATGTCACGCTGGGTTACACGGTGGCCGGGCTGGTGGTCTTCCGCATCCTGTGGGGCCTGGTGGGCACCCGCCATGCCAGGTTCTCGAGCTTCGTGCGGGAACCGAGGACGGCGGCGCGCTATCTCGGCTCGCTGCTGCGCGGCCGGCCCGAGCGTCACGCCGGACACAACCCGGCGGGGGCGCTGGCCATCGTCGCGCTGCTGGGGCTGGCACTGGCCGTCGTCGCGTCGGGCTGGGCGACGTACAACGACCTCGCCGGTGGTTGGCTCGAGGAAGCCCACGAGGCCCTGGCGACTGGCATGCTCGCTGTCGTCGGCGTGCACGTCGCCGGGGTCCTGCTCGGCAGCTGGCTGCACCGCGAGAACCTGATCGGCGCGATGATCACCGGGCGCAAACCGGTCCGGCCAGATGAGGGCATCCGCCACGCCTGGCATGCGGTGGCGGTGCTGATGCTGGTGGCGGTGCCAGGCTTCTGGTGGCTGCAGTGGCAGGGCGCCCCGGCGGCCGATGGATTCACCGACCGCCCCATCGCTGCGGCGAAGGCGGTCCAAGGGGCGCATGATGGCGATTGACACGCCATCGCGCGACAGATACGGCCCATGCGCATCCTGCTCGCCGAAGACGACCCGCTGCTCGGTGACGGCCTGCGCGCCGGCTTGCGCCAGCAGGGCTTCCAGGTCGACTGGGTGCGCGACGGCGTGGCAGCCGAACGCGAACTCGGCGCCCATCCTTATGCGGCCGCGGTGCTCGACCTCGGGCTGCCGCTGAAGGACGGCATGGACGTGCTCGCGGCCGCGCGCCGCGCCGGCATCGACGTGCCGGTGCTGGTCCTGACCGCACGCGACGCAGTGCCCGATCGCATCCGCGGTCTCGATGTCGGCGCCGACGACTATGTGGTCAAGCCGGTCGATCTCGACGAGCTCGCGGCGCGGCTCCGGGCACTGGTGCGCCGTGCGCACGGACAGCTGCAGGAACGGCTGACGGCGCAGGACGTCGTCCTGGATACGGCGGCGCGCACGGTGGAGAAGGCCGGCGCGCCGGTCGCGCTCTCGCTGCGCGAGTTCGACCTGCTGCATGCGCTGATGCTCAACGCCGGTCGCGTGCTGTCGCGCGAGCAGCTCGAGCAGCGCCTCTACAGCTGGGGACAGGAGGTCGAGAGCAATGCCGTCGAGGTGCACGTCCATCACCTGCGGCGCAAGCTCGGCGCGACGCTGATCCAGACCGTCCGCGGCGTGGGCTACACGCTGCCACGCGAAGAGCCGACGCCGTGATGCGGCTGCCGCGCTCGCTGCAGGGCCGGCTGCTGGTGCTGGTGCTCGGACTGGTGACCGCCGTGTGGCTGGCCACCGCGGTGATGACCTGGTTCGACGTTCGCCACGAGCTCGACGAGTTGCTCGACAGCCACCTCGCGCAGGCAGCGGCGCTGCTGGTCGTCCAGCAGCTGCGCGAAGTCGAGGACGACGACCGCGCGGTCGACGCGCCATCGCTGCATCGTTACGCGCCGAAAGTCGCGTTCCAGATCTTCCACGACGGCCGCCTCGCGCTGCGCTCGGCCAACGCGCCAGGTGCGCCGATGATCGAGCTCGGCGAGCGCTTCCGCAGCGGCTTCAGGACGGTGCAGATCGACGGCACGGCCTGGCGGGTCTTCGCCGCGCATGGTGGCGAGCGCGACGTCCAGGTATACGTCGGCGAGCAGGTCGAGTCGCGGCTGTCGATATTGTGGGCCGTGCTGCGCAGCACGCTGTGGCCGATGGCGGTGGCGCTGCCGCTGCTCGCGCTGGCGGTCTGGTGGGCGGTGTACCGGGGCGTTGCGCCGCTGCGCCGGCTTGGGCACACGCTGGCCCGGCGCCGGCCGCAGGCACTGGACCCGGTGGTCGTCGACCGTGCACCGACGGAGATGGCGCCGATGGTCGACGCACTGAACGGACTCTTCGAGCGCATCGGCGCGCTGATGGAGTCGGAGCGCCGCTTCACCGCCGACGCGGCGCACGAGCTGCGCACGCCGATCGCGGCCATTCGCGCGCAGGCGCAGGTGGCGCTGGCCGAAAAGGGGGACGAGGCGCGCCGGCACGCCCTCTCGGCGACGCTCGAAGGGTGCGACCGCGCGACGAGGCTGGTCGAGCAGTTGCTCATGCTGTCGCGGCTGGAGGCCGGGACCGCGCCGGCGACGGGTCCGGTGGAACTGGGCGCGCTGGTCCGGCGCGTCGTGGCGGAGGTCGCGCCGCAGGCCCTGCACAAGGGACAGACGATCGAGGTCGATGCCGCCGCGTCCTGCGAAGTGCGAGGCGACGCCACGCTGCTGGCGGTGCTCGTCCGCAACCTCGTCGACAACGCGATCCGCTACTGTCCGGCGAACGCGACGGTGAAGATCGAGGTGGCCGGAGACGACCGTCGCCCGCAGCTGAAAATCGAGGACACTGGCCCGGGCATGACGGAGCAGGACGCGAAGCGGCTGGGCGAGCGCTTCTTCCGCGTGCTCGGCAGCGGACAGAGCGGCAGCGGTCTGGGCTGGTCGATCGTCCGGCGGATCGCGGCGGTGCACGGCGCCGAGGTTCGCGTCGGCCGGTCGCGCTCGCTGGGCGGGCTCGAGGTCGTGGTGGAGTGGCAGGGGGTGGAGAAGCGCGCGCCCGCCGCCTGACCGGCACCGCCGAGCCGCGCGGCGCATCGACCTCGTGCGTGCGCGGCGGACCCGGCTTCGCGGTTTGCGGCCCGGCCGCACGCCACGGCCGCTCGTCGCGGTATGCTTCGCGCTGCGCCGTCATGGCATCCGGCGCCGGAGGACACCCGCATGCGCACCCAGGTCGCCATCGTCGGCGCCGGCCCCGCCGGCCTGCTGCTGGCGCAGTTGCTGCACAACGAGGGCATCGACTCGATCGTCGTCGAGAACCGCTCGCGCGAGTACGTCGAGGGTCGCATCCGTGCCGGCGTGCTGGAGCAGGGGGCGGTCGACATCCTGAACGCGGCCGGCGTCGGCGACCGGATGCGCCGCGAAGGCCTGGTGCACGACGGCTTCGAGATGCGTTTCCACGGGCAGAGCCACCGGATCGACCTGGCGCGGCTGACCGGCGGCAAGTGCATCACCGTCTACGGCCAGCACGAGGTGGTCAAGGACCTGATCGCCGCGCGCGTCGCCACCGGCCGTCCGCTGCTGTTCGACGTCGCCGACGTCCGCGTGACGGGCATCGACACGAAAAATCCCCAGATCGCGTTCACGCACGACCGCAAGAGCCACGTCATCGACTGCGATTTCGTCGCCGGCTGCGACGGCTTCCACGGCGTCTGCCGGGCGGCGATGCCGGCGCACATCCTGCGCATCTACGAGAAGGTCTATCCGTTCGCGTGGCTCGGAATCCTGGTCGACGCGCCCCCGGTGCAGAACGAGCTCGTCTACGCCTACCACGACCGCGGCTTCGCGCTGTTCTCGATGCGCTCGCCGACGATCACTCGGCTGTACGTGCAGTGCGCGCCGGAGGACGAGCTGGCCGAGTGGCCCGACGCCCGGATCTGGCAGGAGCTGCACACGCGGCTGGAGACCAAGGACGGCTGGAAGCTGAACGAGGGGCCGATGCTCCAGCGCGGCATCACGCCGATGCGCAGCTTCGTCGCCGAGCCGATGCGCCACGGCCGGTTGTTCCTTGCGGGCGACGCCGCGCACATCGTGCCGCCGACCGGTGCGAAGGGAATGAACCTCGCCGTGGGCGACGTGGCGGTGCTCGCGCGCGGCCTGGCCGAGCACTACCGCGACGAGCGCGATTCAATGCTCGACCGCTACTCCGAGATCTGCCTGCGTCGGGTATGGAAGGGCGAGCGCTTCTCGTGGCACATGACGTCGATGCTGCACCGCTTCCCCGGCGACGACAAGTTCCAGTGGCGGATGCAGCTCGCCGAGCTCGACTACTACACCGGGTCCGTCGCCGGACGCACGACCATCGCCGAGAACTACGTCGGCCTGCCGATCGAACTGTGACCATCCCGGTTCGGGGTCAGGTCGAATTTTGACGATGCAAATCTCATCGCGCTCGTGGCGCATGGCTGCAACCATGATGCGCCCCCGCATCGCGTCACGCCATCGACCGGAAGTCTGATTGCGGCGGGCGGGTGGGGGTCGCAGAATGACTGGGAGCACACGCATCCGTGTGCTCCCGCGCCGCATGGCAATCCGGCGCGGAGCCGGACGTTGACCTAAATTCGACCTGACCCCATTTTTGGGGCAAAGCGGGCTTCGAGCTTGGACATGCCCCAGGCGGCGAAGAGCAGGAAGGCGACGAAGGCGGCGGCCCACCAGCCCATGGCGATACCGGTGACGGCGGGCAGCGTGATCTCGCCCTGCGCCGTCGCGGTGTACCACGCGTCGAGGCCGGGCGTCAGCTCCGCGTACGTGAACACGCCGGCGAACATGCCCAGCGCGAACACCATGCCGTCCTTGCGCCCGGTGGCCATCGCCGCGATCGACGTGCCCGGGCAATACCCGCCGATGATGAAGCCCGCGCCGAACAGCAGGCCACCGACGATCTGCGCGGTGTAGTTGGTCTGCTCGAGGTAGAGCTCCTTCAGGTCGAGCGCGCCGACGCCAGCGAGCAGGGCCAGCCCGATCAACGCCGTGACGATCGCCGTGAACATCACCTTCACGACCGCCATGTCGTACAGGTAGAACACGCTGGTCAGCTTGCGCGCGCTGCCGAAGCCCGCGCGTTCGAGGCAGAAGCCGAAGCCGAGACCGAGCAGCGCCGCCAGGGCCAGCTCGGTGCCGGCGGTGAATTCAACAGTCGACGACAGGGGAAACATCACAGCCACTCCTTGCGCACGAAGTACGCGAGACCGTACGCCGCAGCGAACACGGCGAGCATGAACACGAGACTGCCGACGTTGAGCATCGCGCCGCCGGTCAGCGCCTGGCCGCTGGTGCAGCCCTTGGCGATCTTGGCGCCATAGGCGGCGATGAAGCCGCCGGCGAACGCCAGCGCCAGTCGCTGCCCGTCGGTGATCCGCGGCCCTCGCTCGACGGTGAAGGCGATGCGCCGGCCAAGCGCGCCGGACACCAGCGCGCCGACGAATGCTCCACCCAGCAGCACCAGCGTCCAGTTGGCGAGCGGCGCGCCGGCGTTCCAGTACTTCGCGTGCACCGCGTTGGCGGCGACGTGCTCGGGGGAAAAAATCCCGGCAACGAACGATGCGACCGCCGCGAACCCTGCGGTGGCGCCCAGGCCGCGCCCGGTGACGAGGTACGTCGCCAGCAGCACCAGGCCGAGCAGCGCGCCGACGAGATACGGATTCCAGTACGGCCGCGGCGCGGTGTCCGCGCGCACCGGTAACGGGCCGCTGGTGCGCATGGTCGGGGAAGCTTGGGTCATGGTAATTTCTCCGTCAGTCGGCGGCCGGAATGCCCCGGGCCGCCAGCACTCGATTTCGCCGGCGCGCTGTCGCGCACCGTCATGCCGCCGGCAGCGGCCGCGAGCCGCAGACCTTGATCAGCGCCATCCGCGCACGATCCTCGGCCGACACCGGATCCGACTCGGCCGCTTCCGCCATCTGCTGGATGACGCGCACCGCCCACGCCGGAACGTGCGGATCGAGCGCGTAGATGATCCACGTCTTGTCGCGGCGCGAGCGCAGCAGCCGCGCCTCGCGCATCACCGCCAGGTGGCGCGAGATCTTCGGTTGCGGCTCCGCGAGCCCGCCGACCAGGCGGCAGACGCAGACTTCGTGGTAGTCGTAGATCAGCTTCAGCAGGCGCCGCCGCGTGCGGTCGGCCAGCAGTTCGAACACGGCGTCGGTGCCTATGGCCGGGGCGGCGGCAACCGGAGCAGTCTTCGGGGCCGCCGATCGTCGGGCGCGCGTTGCGGCAACGGCTTGAGACATCGCGAGCTCCTTTCCGAAATCAGAAGCCGGGGTTGGCCACCAGCTGGCTCGCCTGGCCGGCATTGACCATCACCCAGCGCAGCGTGAAGCCGCCGACCAGCACCAGCACGGCGGGCAGCACCGTGTGCGGAATCGTGTGCCGAAGTTCCAGCACCTGTAGCGCGATCGGCACCAGCACGCCGGCGACGACGATGATGCCCCAGAATGCCATCGCGTAGGGCCCCGACGTGATCAGGCGTCCGGCCACCGCATGCGACTCGGTCGAAGTGAACAGGCTGATCAGCAGCAGGCCGATGAGCACGAGTTCCACCGCCAGGAAGGCGAGGTCGTAGCGGATCAGGCCGTCCATCGTCTTCGGCTCCGGCGGTTCCGGCGCCAGCGGCTGGATCATCGCGCCGACGGCGCCGAGCAGCATGCCCTGCGGCGCCGGCGAACGTCGCAGCAGCACGCCGGAAAGGTGCACCGCGGCGGCGCCCGCGGACAGGCCCGAGAACAGGAACAGCGGGCCGAGGATCGCGGTGTTCCACAGCGGCCGTGCCACCATCGTGTTCAGCAGGATGCCGGTGTAGATGCCGAGCCCGACGCCGAGTCCGATGTTCGCCCGGGCGAGGGCGCGCAGGTACGCGGGATTGCCGGTGATCGTATCCGACAGCCGCCGGATCACGGGCAGCTTCCGGCCCAGCCACGGCCACGCCTCGTGCAGGCGGATCAGCGCCGAGACAAGCAGCACGCCGTAGACGATGATCAGCACCCACGAGCCCCAGGACATCGGCGACGACGGCTGCACGGTCAGGTAGATTCGCCAGACGTACAGCCGGTGCGTGAGGTCGAGCAGCAGCGCCAGCATGCCCAGGTTCAGCAGCATGAACCCCAGCAGCGGCGTCTGCATCGAAAAGAAATCCTTGCCGCTGTCGCCTCGGGCGATGCGAAGCATGGCCAGGCCCGCCAGCACCATCATCCCGGCCACCAGGCCGCCGAAGAAGAGGTAGACGGGAATTCCCAGCTCCACACCGCGAGCTGCGGATCGATCAGCGGGTTGTGGCGGGTCGTCGTGATTTCGAGCATGAGCTTCGCTCCTTACGTCAGGTAGAAGACCCGCGGCCCGGTTCCCGCCTCGGGCAGCAGCGTGTGGGACTGCCGGGACTTGAGCAGGGCATTCACCGGGCTCGCCGGGTCGTCCAGATCGCCGAAGGTCATGCAGTGCGTCGGGCACACCGAGACGCAGGCGGGATCCTTGCCTTCCTTGACCCGGTGCATGCAGAACGTGCACTTGTCGACGTAGCCGTCCGGATGCACGTAGCGCGCGCCGTACGGGCAGGCCGAGATGCAGGCCTTGCAGCCGATGCACTTGTTCGCCGTCACGTGGACGACCTTGCCGAATTCCTCGACGTGGCTGGCGCCCGTCGGGCAGCAGGCGACGCACGGCGGGTTGTCGCAGTGGTTGCAGCGCTCCGACCGGATTTCCAGCGACAGCGTCGGGAACACGCCGCGGACTTCGGTGGTGATCCAGTCGCGGCAGTAGCCGTGAGGCCAGGTCGTTTTCCGTCTGGCAGGCGACGACGCAGTCTGTGCAGCCGACGCACTTGCGCGTGTCGATGACCATTCCGAAGCGGGGCATCTCACGCCTCCTTCACGAAGGTTACGAAGTTGCTGTTGATGCTGGTGCCGCCCATCAGCGGGTCGGTCACGTAGCGCGTCGTCAGCTTCGCGGCGCTCGCGCCTTTCTGGAAAGCCGACTTGCGCATCGGGTTCCGGTCGCCGAAGCCGTAGACCAGGTAGACGCAGTCGGTGCGGATACCGCTGCGTCGCCTTGACGCGCACGCGGTTGCTGACGATGCCGTCCTGGTTGGCGAGCTTCACGTATTGCCCGTTTTTCAGGCCGTTCTTGGCGGCGACCGCCTGGTGCACCCAGACTTCGTTCTCGCGCATCAGGTCCTGCAGCAGCGGATTGCTCTCGTGCGGCTGAAGGTGTGCATGGGCGGCGTCCCGAGATCAGCCGCAGTGCGCCTTCGGGCCCGGCCGCCGGCCGGGTGAACTTCGGCACGGGGTCGAAGCCCTTCGCCTTCAGCTGCTCCGACCAGAACTCGACCTTGCCGGACGGCGTGTCGAAAGTCAGCGCCAGTCCGTCCTCGACGGTGATCGGCTCCTTCGGCCCGATGACCACGCCTTCCTTCTTCACCGCCTCCCAGTCCATGCCGGACGAGGTGACGCGGACCTTGAGGTACTCCTCCATGTCCTTGAACGGCATGCACTCCGGGATGCCGAGCTTCCCGGCCAGCTCCTTGGCCATCCACCAGCCCGGCTTCTGGTCGTGCGGGGCCGGCATCACCGGCTGGCGCAGCGACATCCAGCCGGTGCGGCCGTAGCCGGTCAGCAGTTCGTCGTGGCGCTCGAGGAACGTCACCTCCGGCAGCACGACGTCGGCGTAGCCGGCGATCTCGCTGGGCATGGTGTCGATCACGACCAGCAGGTCGAGCGCGTCGATCGCCTTCAGCGTTTCCGCCTGGTTCGGCAGTGCGTGGATCAAGTCGGTCGAGTAGACGAACCAGCCCTTGATCGGATACGGCTTGCCGGTGATCGTCGCTTCGCGGATGCCGGTGGTCACCTGCTCGTCGGCGAACGGGTACTTCTCGCCGCCGGGGTTGTCGGCGAACGGCTTGTCCGACTTCGGGTACTTCGGCAGCGGGTACGGTTTCACCTTGATGCCGGCGGACAGGAACAGCCCGCCCTTGCGGCCCCAGTTGCCGAGCAGCGCGGACAGCAGCGCGACGGCGCGGCTGCGCTGCGTGTCGTCGCCGTTCCAGTTGACGCGGCGTCCGGGGTGGATGATCGTCGCCGGCCGGAACCGCGCGAACTCGCGCGCGGTGGTGCGGATCATGGCCGCCTCGATGCCGGTCTCGACGGCGGCCCACTGGGCGTGTACTGCCCGATCTCGGCGACGAACTTGTCGAAGCCGTGGCCGTACTTGTCGACGAAGGTCCTGTCGTACAGGCCTTCGGTCACCAGCACGTTCATCCACGCGAGCAGCAGCGCGAGATCGGTGCCGGGCTTGATCGGCAGCCAGTACTTCGCCTTGCTGGCGGCGACCGAGAAGCGCGGGTCGACGACGATGATCGGGATGCGCCGCTCGATCGCCTTCGCGAACTCCTGCACCTGGCTGTTGTGCATGTTCTCGCCCAGGTGCGAGCCGATCAGCACCAGGCAGTCGGTGTTCTCGATGTCGGTCGGCTCGGGCGAGCCGAGGCCGGCACCGAAAGTCAGCAGGAAGCCGATGTCGCGCGGACCGCGGCACTGCGCGAACGACGGGCCGGCGTAGTTGATGACGCCCCAGCTCTTGAGCATATGCTGGACGAAGCGCTGGCCGAGGCCGTGGTTGAACAGCGCCACCGACTCGGGACCGTGCACCGCCTTGATCTTGTTCATCTTGTCGGCGATGTAGGTGAACGCCTCGTCCCAGGTCACCGCCTTCCACGCGTCCTTGCCGCGCTCGCCGGTGCGGATCAGCGGACGCTGCAGGCGGTCCGGGTCGTAGTACGCGCCGACGGCGCCGGTGCCGCGCGGGCACAGCCGGCCGCGACTCTGCGGGTCCTTCGGAT
>CAWHJY010000031.1:0-43292 GCA_963829775.1 uncultured beta proteobacterium
TCCTCCATCGGCGTCGTCGGCGCCGGCACCATGGGCAACGGCATCGCGCAGGCCTGCGCGATGTCGGGGCTCGACGTCACCATGGTCGACATCGCCGACGCCGCGGTCTTTCGCGGCGTCGGCGCGATCACGTCGAGCCTCGACCGGCTGGTCAGGAAGGAAAAGCTCTCCGTGGCCGACCGGGAGGCGGCGCTCCGGCGCGTCGTCGGCACCACCGACTATGGCCGCCTGAAGGACTGCGACCTCGTGATCGAGGCGGCGACCGAGGATGACGCGCTCAAGCGGCGCATCCTCAAGGACGTCGACGCGGTGGCCGGGCCGAACGCGGTCATCGCGTCGAACACGTCGTCGATCTCGATCACCGCGCTCGCCGCCGCGACGTCGCGCCCCGAGCGGTTCGTCGGGCTGCACTTCTTCAACCCGGTGCCGATGATGGCGCTGGTCGAGGTGATCCGCGGCCTCTCCACCTCCGACGCCACGGTGGAGTCGATGGTCGCCTTCGCCAAGCGGCTGGGCAAGACGCCGGTGGTGGTGAAGAACAGCCCCGGCTTCGTCGTCAACCGGCTGCTGTGCCCGATGATCAACGAGGCCGTCTTCGTGCTGCAGGAGGGCCTGGCGTCGGCGCACGACGTCGACGAGGCGATGAAGCTCGGCTGCAATCACCCGATCGGCCCGCTTGCGCTGGCGGACATGATCGGCCTCGACGTGATGCTCGCGGTGATGGAGGTGTTCGCGCGCGACTTCGGCGACGCCAAGTACCGGCCGGCGCCGCTGCTGCGCGAAATGGTCGCCGCCGGTCATCTCGGTCGCAAGACCGGCCGCGGCTTCTACACCTACAAGTAGGCGCTCTGCCCAACGGCGACTCGATGCCGCCGCGACTTGCCACCCGCGGCACGTTTCCACACCACTCCTTCGCATTCCACCACTGGACCCCGCCATGACCTTCGAAACCATCCTGCTCGAGCGCCTCGAACCAGGCATCCGGCTCATCACCATCAACCGGCCGAAGGCGCTGAACGCGCTGTCGCCGCAGGTGCTCGACGAGCTCGCCCGCGCGTTCGTCCACGTCAACGCCGAGGGCGACGCCCGCGTGCTGATGATCACCGGCGCCGGCGACAAGGCCTTCGTGGCCGGTGCCGACATCTCGGCGATGCGCGACATGACGGCGATCGAGGGCCGCGAGTTCGCGCTGAAGGGCCACGCGACGCTGCGCGCGCTCGAGCTGGCGCCGTTCCCGGTGATCGCGCTGGTCAACGGCTTTGCGCTGGGCGGCGGCTGCGAGCTGGCGCTGGCCTGCGACTGGATCGTCGCGTCGGACAAGGCAGTGTTCGGCCAGCCGGAAGTGAACCTCGGCATCTGCCCCGGCTTCGGCGGAACGCAGCGGCTGTCGCGGCTGGTCGGCAAGGGCATGGCGCTGGAGCTGTGCACGACCGGACGCATGGTCAAGGCCGACGAGGCGCTGCGCATCGGGCTCACCAACCACGTCGTCGCGCCGTCCGAGCTCGCGCAGAAGGGCCTGGAACTCGCGCGGATGGTGACGGCGAAGGGGCCGGTGGCGGTCAAGATGACCAAGCACCTGATCCAGCGCGGGCAGGACCTCGACCTCGCCAACGCCAACGCGATGGAGGCCGACGTGTTCGGGCTGCTCTGCGCCAGCGACGACAAGCGCGAGGGGATGACGGCGTTCCTGGACAAGCGGACGCCGAACTTCGCGGGGCGCTGAACTGCCTTTAACGGTCCGCCCGCCCGCGCGGCCGGCGCCCGCCGCGGCGCTCCGGGTGTTCAGTCGCTTCGCGACGGGCGCCGACCACGCGGGCTCCGTGCTGCCCCGGCGATTGAGGCGCTTTGCGAGGGGCGCCGGCCCCGCGGGCGCAGCGGCACCGCCTGGGCGGTTCAGCCCTCGAAGCCGCGGAGTCCGTCGAGATCCAGGATGTGGACGCGGCCGTAGTCGACACGCACCAGTTGCGCGTCCTCCAGCCGCTTCAGCGCCCGGTTGACCGTTTGCCGCGCGAGCCCGCCGAGGTAGCCGAGCTCCTCCTGCGAAATCGCGAAACTCGCGCCGACGACCGGAAACAGCTTCGGATTGGCCAGCGCCGCGAGGCAGCGCGCGACGCGCGCCTCCGGCGGCAGCAGCCGGTCGTGCTCGACCTGGCCAATGAACTGGCCGAGCCGCTCGTTGAGCTGCTCGAGCAGGAACCGGTTGAACGCGATGTCGGTGTCCAGCAGCCGCACGAAGGTTGTGCGGGGCATGAACGCGATGCGCGACGGGCGCAGCGCGATGGCGTCGTAACGCCAGACGGCGTCCTTGAGCACCGACCCTTCGCCGAACCAGGCGCCCGTCGGCATGCCGGCGAACGAGATCGTCTTGCCGCCGCGGGTTTCGGTGGCGATCTTGACCAGGCCGTCGACGACCCCGATCCAGGCCTCGACCGGCGCGCCCTTGCGGACGACGAAGCCGCCGGCGGGGATCTGCCTTTCGGCGATCTCGGCGGCCAGGCGGGTGCGCGCCGGCGCCGGCATCCCCCGCGCCCAGAGGCTGGCCGCGAGCGCATCGTCCAGCGTCGGCCCGGCGGGTGCGCTCGATTGTCGCGCGGGCGACAGCTTCGGCGGGCGGGGGGCGCTAGGCTCTCTGGTCATCGAGGGATGCGGCTGCCGTCCGGGGGACCACCCCGCGGGCGATGCTATTATCACATCCGCCCCGACAGAGGGCGCAGCACCGACGCCGGACCGCGGCCGCCAAGAGCCCGCCGGCGCCTCATGGAGGAGGAATCCGGGTGGCGGTCGATACCGCGGCACTGACGACGTTTCCGCGTCTCATGCTGCACCACGCAGCGGTGCGCGGCGAGCATCCGGCCGTGCGCGAGAAGGATCTCGGCATCTGGCAGACCTGGACCTGGCGGCAGGTGGCCGACGAGGTCCGCGCGCTCGCCTGCGGCCTGGCCGCGCAGGGCTTCAAGCGCGGCGACCACCTCGCGATCATCGGCGACAACCGGCCCCGGCTGTACTGGTCGATGGCCGCGGTCCAGTGCCTGGGCGGCGTGCCGGTGCCGATGTACCAGGATGCGCCGGCGGCCGAGTTCACCTTCGTGCTGCAGGACGCCGGCGTCGCCTACACCATCGTCGAGGACCAGGAGCAGGTCGACAAGATGCTGGAGGCGAAGCCGAACGTCCCCACGCTCAAGCACATCTACTACGACGACCCCCGCGGACTGCGCAACTACGAGGACGTGACCAGCTACGAGCGGCTGCAGGAGATCGGCCGCGAGTTCGACGCCGCGCACCCGGGCTTCTTCGACGGCGAGGTCGCGAAGGGCACCGAGGACGACGTGTCGGTGATGCTGTACACGTCCGGCACCACCGGCAAGCCGAAGGGCGTGTGCCAGACGCACCGGGCATTCATCGCGTCCGCGCGCGGCGCCTGCGAGTTCGACCGCCTCACCGCCGACGACAGCATCCTGTCGTACCTGCCGATGGCGTGGGTCGGCGACCACCTGTTCTCGTTCGCGCAGCACTTCTACGTCGGCTTCACGATCAACTGCCCCGAATCGGGCGACACGGTGATGACCGACCTGCGCGAGATCGGCCCCACCTACTACTTCGCGCCGCCGCGGATCTTCGAGAACCTGCTGACCCAGGTGATGATCCGGATGGAGGACGCCAGCGCGATCAAGCGCAAGGTCTTTCACCACTACATGGCGGTGGCCCGGCGCTGCGGTGCCGACCTGCTCGACGGCAAGCCCGTCTCCGGCGGCGACCGCCTCGACTACGCGCTGGGCAACGTGCTCATCTACGGCCCGCTGCGCAACGTGCTGGGCATGAGCCGGATCCGCGTGGCGTACACCGCCGGCGCGGCGATCGGCCCCGACCTGTTCCGCTTCTACCGCTCGATCGGCATCAACCTGAAGCAGCTCTACGGCTCGACCGAGACCTGCGCCTACGTCTGCCTGCAGCCGGACGGCGGCGTCAAGCTCGACACCGTCGGCCTGCCGGCGCCGCAGGTCGAGGTGCGCATCGCCGACAACGGCGAGGTGATGGTGCGGGGGCCGATGCTGCTGAAGGAGTACTACCAGCGTCCCGACGCCACCGCCGAGTCGATCGACGCCGACGGATACTTCCACACCGGCGACGCCGGCTACTTCGACGACTCCGGGCAGCTCAAGATCATCGACCGCGCCAAGGACGTCGGCAAGCTTTCCGGCGGCGGGATGTTCGCGCCCAACTACATCGAGAACAAGCTCAAGTTCTTCCCGCACATCAAGGAAGCGGTGGCGTTCGGCCACGACCGCGCCGAGGTCTGCGCCTTCATCAACATCGACATCGGCTCGGTCGGCAACTGGGCCGAGCGGCGCGGCATCGCGTACTCCGGCTACACCGACCTCACCGGGCGCTCCGAGGTCTACGAGCTGATCCGCGGCTGCGTCGACCAGGTCAACGCCGAGCTCGCGCAGGATCCCGCGCTCGCCGACTCGCAGATCCACCGTTTCCTCGTGCTGCACAAGGAGCTCGACCCGGACGACGACGAGCTGACGCGCACGCGCAAGGTCCGCCGGGGCTTCATCGCCGAGAAGTACGGGGTGCTGATCGACGCGCTGTACGGTGGCAAGGCGGTCCAGCACATCGAGACGCTGGTCCGGTTCGAGGACGGGCGCACCGGCATGGTCGCGGCGGACCTCAGGATCTCCGAGGCGAAGACGCATCCGCCCTCGGGCCGGAAGGCGGCGTGAAGCGATGAGCCTGCGGCAGCACATCGGCGAGACGATCCTCAAGCTCGACCGGATCTCGCTCGCGTTCGGCGGCGTCAAGGCGCTCACCGACATCAGCTTCGACGTCCGCGAGCACGAGATCCGCGCGATCATCGGCCCCAACGGCGCGGGCAAGAGCTCGATGCTCAACGTCATCAACGGCGTGTACCGCCCGCAGCAGGGCGTCATCACCTTCCGCGGCCAGCAGCGGCGCGACATGGACACGCACGACGCGGCGATGCAGGGGATCGCGCGGACGTTCCAGAACATCGCGCTGTTCCGCGGCATGACCGTGCTCGACAACATCATGACCGGGCGCAATCTCAAGATGAAGTCGTCGATCCTGGCGCAGGCGCTGTGGATCGGCCCGGCGCGGCGCGAGGAGCTCGCCAATCGCAGGAAGGTCGAGGAGGTGATCGACTTCCTCGAGATCCAGCACGTCCGCAAGACGCCGGTCGGGCGGCTTCCGTACGGATTGCAGAAGCGGGTCGAGCTCGCCCGCGCGCTGGCCGCCGAGCCGTCGATGCTGCTGCTCGACGAGCCGATGGCCGGGATGAACGTCGAGGAAAAGCAGGACATGTGCCGCTTCATCCTCGACGTCAACGAGCAGTACGGCACCACGATCGTGCTGATCGAGCACGACATGGGCGTGGTGATGGACATCTCCGACCGCGTCGTGGTGCTCGACTACGGCAAGAAGATCGGCGACGGCACGCCCGACGAGATCCGCGCCAACCAGGCGGTGATCGACGCCTACCTCGGCGTCGCCCACTAGAGGACCGAGGCCCATGTCATTCTTCTTCGAAGTCCTGATCGGCGGCCTCCTCTCGGGAGTGATGTACTCCCTCGTGGCGCTCGGCTTCGTGCTCATCTACAAGGCGTCGGGCGTGTTCAACTTCGCGCAGGGCGCGATGGTGTTCTTCGCGGCGCTGACCTTCGTCGGCATCACCGAGCTCGGGCTCCCGACCTGGCTCGCGCTGCCGGCGACGCTGGCGATCATGGTCCTGCTCGGCCTGCTGACCGAGCGGATCGTGCTGCGCCCGCTGGTCAACCAGCCGCAGATCACGTTGTTCATGGCGACGATCGGCCTCGCGTTCTTCATCGAGGGCCTCGCGCAGATGATGTGGGGCGCCAACGTGCGCGGGCTCGACCTCGGGCTGCAGGACGTGCCGCTGGAGTGGGTGTCCGAGCGGTTCGGCATGAGCATCTCCAAGTTCGACCTCGCGGCCGCGGGCGTGGCCGCCGTCCTGGTCACGTCGCTGGCGATCTTCTTCAGCCGCACGCGCATCGGCCGCGCGCTGCGGGCGGTGGCCGACGACCACCAGGCGGCGCTGGCCATCGGCATCCCGCTGCAGCAGATCTGGGGGATCGTCTGGGGCGTGGCCGGTTTCGTCGCGCTGGTCGCGGGCCTGCTGTGGGGCGCCCGCAACGGCGTTCAGTTCGCGCTGACCTTCGTCGCGCTGAAGGCGCTGCCGGTGCTGATCCTCGGCGGCTTCGAATCGATTCCCGGCGCGATCGTCGGCGGCCTCATCATCGGCGCGACCGAGAAGCTCGCCGAGGTGTACTTCGGGCCCTACGTCGGCGGCGGCATCGAGGGCTGGTTCCCGTACGTGCTGGCGCTGGTCTTCCTGCTCGTGCGGCCGGAAGGACTCTTCGGCGAAAAGATCATTCGCCGCATTTAAGTAGGGTCAGACTCGACTTTTCTCCACCCATGTTCCGTCCGCAACCCCCATTCTCCGCAAGGTCGAGTCTGACCCTACTTAACCGCCCACAAAGTCGAGTCTGACCCCACTTAAATGTTCTATCGCGAAGCCGGCCAGTTCAAGACCAATTACGTCGACGATGCGGCGATCTTTCCGATCCGGCAGGACCGGATCGGCATCGCCGTCATCCTGGCGATCGCGTTCGTCGCCGTGCCGATGTTCGCGACGCCGTACCTCTTCTCCGCGATCCTGATTCCCTTCCTGATCATGGCGCTGGCCGCGATCGGGCTCAACATCCTGACCGGCTACGCGGGCCAGCTCTCGCTCGGTCACGCGGCGTTCATGGCGATCGGCGCGTTCGCGTCGTACAACTTCATGCTGCGCATTCCGGGCATGCCGATCCTGCTGGCGTTCATCGGCGGCGGCCTGATGGCGGCGGGCGTCGGCATCCTGTTCGGCCTGCCGAGCCTGCGCATCCGCGGCTTCTACCTGGCGGTGGCCACGCTGGCCGCGCAGTTCTTCATCGTCTGGTGCCTCGCCAAGATCGGGTGGTTCTCCAACTACAGTTCGTCCGGCGTCATCACCGCGCAGCAGGTCGTGATCCTCGGCTACGCGTTCGAGACGCCGACGTCGAAGTACCTGCTGGTGCTGGTGATCGTGTGCGTGATGGCGCTGGCGGCGAAGAACCTCGCGCGCAGCAACATCGGGCGCTCGTGGATGGCGGTGCGCGACATGGACGTCGCCGCCGAGGTGATCGGCATCCGGCTGATGCCGGCGAAGCTCACGGCGTTCGCGATCAGCTCGTTCTACGCCGGCGTGGCCGGCGCGCTCTACGCGTTCATGTACCTGGGCACCGTCGAGCCCGAGGCCTACAACCTCGACCTGTCGTTCCGGATCCTGTTCATGATCATCATCGGCGGCGTCGGCACCATCCTGGGGTCGTTCCTCGGCAGCGCGTTCATCGCGCTGCTGCCGATCTTCCTCAACCTGCTGGTCGGCTTCCTCGAGACGACGGTGCACCTGAACGTGCCGAAGAGCATCACGTCGAACCTCGAGCTGATGGCGTTCGGCGGGCTGATCATCTTCTTCCTGATCGTCGAGCCGCACGGCCTCGCGCGGCTGTGGCAGATCGGCAAGGAAAAGCTGCGGCTATGGCCGTTCCCGCACTGATGGTGCGCCGCAGCACGCCGTCGAGCCAATGCGGGTGCGGGGCCGGCCCGCCGGCTCCCGGCATCACGTCGAATACGATTGACACGAGGATACGAGTCGCGAATGCTGTCCAATCCATCGCTCCGTTCCGTGGGCGATCTGCAAGGAGGAGAACCATGAAGTCGTTCAAGTCGGCCCTGCTGGGCCTCACGATGCTGGGCGTCGCGTCGACCGCGATGGCGCAGAACGAGCAGTTCATCCCGATCCTTTCCTACCGCGTCGGTCCGTACGCCGCGGGCGGCTCGGGCTATTTCGGCGGCACCATCGACTACTTCAACCTCGTCAACGCGAATGGCGGCATCAACGGCGTCAAGCTCGCGTGGGAAGAGTGCGAGACCGAGTACAACGCGTCGCGCGGCGTCGAGTGCTACGAGCGCCTGAAGAAGAAGGGCGGCGGGGCGAGCACCGTCGAGCCGCTGTCGACCGGCATCGCCTACGGGCTGCTCGACCGCGTCGCCCAGGACAAGATTCCGATGACCACGTTCGGCTACGGCAGCGCCAACGCGGCTGACGGCAGCGTGTTCAGCTGGGTCTTCCCGATCGGCACCAGCTACTGGAGCCAGGCCGCGGCGATGGTCCAGTACCTCGGGCAGAAGGAAGGCGGCCTCGACAAGCTCAAGGGCAAGAAGATCGTCCACCTCTATCACGACTCGGCGTTCGGCAAGGAGCCGATCCCGGTGTTCGAGGCGCTGGCGGCCAAGCACGGATTCGAGCTCATGAAGATCGCCGTCGCGCATCCGGGCAACACGCAGGAATCGCAGTGGCTGCAGATCCGCCAGGCGAAGCCCGACTACGTGATCCTGTGGGGCTGGGGCGTCATGAACCCGACCGCGCTCAAGTCGGCGGCCAAGGTCGGCTTCCCGCGCGAGAAGATGCTCGGCGTCTGGTGGGCCGGTTCCGAAGAGGACGTGATCCCCGCCGGCGACGCCGCGAAGGGCTACGTCACCGCCGCGTTCTCGGCGCCGGGCACCAACTTCCCGGTCATGCAGGACATCCAGAAGAAGCTGTACGCGACCGGCAAGGGCAACCTCGAGGACGCGAGCCGCCAGGGCTCGATCTACCACAACCGCGGCGTCGTGTACGGGATCGTGATCGTCGAGGCGATCCGCAAGGCGCAGGAGAAGTTCGGCAAGGGCAAGGTGATGACGCCCGAGCAGGTGCGCTGGGGCCTCGAGCACCTCGACCTGTCGGAAGCGCGCATCAAGGAACTCGGCGCCGCCGGCCTGTTCCCGCCGATCAAGACGAGCTGCGCCGATCACGAAGGGTCCGGGATGGTCCGCTTCCAGCAGTGGGACGGCAAGGGCTTCAAGGCGCTCACGCCGTTCATGGCCGGCGACAAGGCGTTCATCCGCAAGATGGTCGACGAAAGCGCCGCCAAGTACGCCGCCGAGAAGAAGATCACGCCGCGCGACTGCGCCAAGGAGGGCTGATCCGTCACTCGTGACGGTTCAACGCGTTGAGCGCTGGCGGCGTTTCGCCGACGCTCCAGCGCGGCAGCCTGCCCGGCCGATGCCGGGCGGGTTCATGCAAGGGTCCCGCGGGGCCCTTGCACGAGCCGGAAGCCAGCGATCGCCATGTCGACCCAACGCCGAACCTTCGACCTCCGACGCCGCCACCGTGCCGGTGGAGCCGACGTATCTGTCGGTCAACAACATCGAGGTCATCTACGACCACGTGATCCTGGTGCTGAAGGGCGTCTCGCTCGAGGTGCCCGAAGGCGGCGTCGTCGCGCTGCTCGGCGCCAACGGCGCCGGCAAGAGCACGACGCTGAAGTCGATTTCCAACCTGCTGCGCGCGGAGCGGGGCGACGTCACCAAGGGCACGATCGAGTTCAAGGGCCAGCGCGTCGACCGGCTGACCACCAACGAGCTGGTGCGCATGGGCGTGTGCCAGGTGATGGAGGGCCGCCACTGCTTCCAGCACCTCACCGTCGAGGAAAACCTCCTCACCGGCGCCTTCACGCGCAAGATCTCGCGCGCCGAGCTCAAGGCCGACCTCGAGCGCGTCTACCACTACTTTCCGCGGTTGAAGCAGCGGCGAGCCAGCCAGTCGGGCTACACGTCGGGCGGCGAGCAGCAGATGACCGCGGTCGGCCGCGCGCTGATGGCGCGCCCGTCGATGATCCTGCTCGACGAGCCGTCGATGGGCCTCGCGCCGCAGATCGTCGAGGAGATCTTCGAGATCGTCCGCGACCTCAACCAGAAGGAGCGCGTGTCGTTCCTGCTGGCCGAGCAGAACACCATGGTCGCGCTGCGTTACGCGAACTACGGCTACATCCTCGAGAACGGTCGCATCGTGATGGACGGCAAGGCCGCCGATCTCGCGCAGAACGAGGACGTGAAGGAGTTCTACCTCGGACTGTCGACCGCGGGGCGGAAGTCGTTCCGCGACGTCAAGCACTACCGCCGGCGCAAGCGCTGGCTGGCCTGACATGAACGCGCATTTCGACACGCTGGAAACGCGCGATCCCGAACTGCGCGAGCGCGCGATGCTCGCCCGTGCTGCCGCAGCGGATCGCCCACGCCAAGGCGCGGGCGCCGGCCTTCGCGCGCATCCTCGGCGGCGTCGACGCGGCCGCGGTGACGTCGCGCGAGCGCGCTCGCCGCAGTGCCGGTGACGCGCAAGTCGGAATTGCTCGACCTGCAGAAGGCCGCGCGACCGTTCGGCGGCTTCGCGGCGTCGGGCTGGGGCGCGGTGAAGCGCGTGTTCGCGTCGCCCGGCCCGATCTACGAGCCGGAAGGCGCGCGCCCGACTGGTGGCGCCTCGCGCGCGCGCTGTTCGCCGCGGGGTTCCGTCCCGGCGACCTGGTCCACAACGCCTTTTCCTACCACTTCACGCCGGCGGGCTCGATGCTGGAGACCGGCGCCCACGCGCTCGGCTGCACGGTGTTCGCGGGCGGCGTCGGCCAGACCGAGCAGCAGGTGCAGGCGATGGCGGAATTGCAGCCGGCCGGCTACGTCGGCACGCCGTCGTTCCTGAAGATCATCCTCGAGAAGGCCGACGAGCAGGGCGTCGCGCTGCCGAGCCTCGTCAAGGCGCTGGTCTCGGGCGAGGCGTTTCCCAACGCGCTGCGCGACCAGCTCGCCGCGCGCGGCATCGCCGCGTACCAGGTGTACGCGACCGCGGATCTCGGCAACATCGCCTACGAGTCGCCGGCGCGCTCGGGCCTCGTCGTCGACGAGGGCGTGCTGGTGGAGATCGTGCGTCCCGGCACCGGCGACCCGGTGGCCGAAGGCGAGGTCGGCGAGGTCGTCGTCACCACGCTCGCCAACGACGACTACCCGCTGATCCGCTTCGGCACCGGCGACCTGTCGGCGTTCCTCGCCGGACCGTCGCCCTGCGGCCGCACCAACGCGCGGCTCAAGGGCTGGCTCGGCCGCGCCGACCAGACGACCAAGATCAAGGGCCTGTTCGTCCATCCGTCGCAGGTGGCGGCGATCGTCAGGCGCCACCCGGAGATCGCCCGGGCGCGGCTCGTCGTCGACAACCCCGGCGGCAACGACCGGATGACGCTGCACGTCGAGGTGCCGGCCAACCGCTCGTCGCAGGCCGACGCGATCGTCGCCTCGATCCGCGACGTGACCAAGCTGCGCGGCGAGGTCGTGTTCCGCGACGTCGCGGCGCTGCCGAACGACGGCAAGGTCATCGACGACCAGCGCAAGTACGACTGAACGTCCGCGCGCCGTCCGCGCGACGTGTCTCCGAGGCGCGGGATCAGGCGCAGCCTGACCCGACCCTTCGCCTCACCACGCCGTCTCGCGTTCCGCCGTCGCGCTGATCTTGTGGATCGTCAGGTCGGCGCCGTTGAATTCCTCCTCCGGGTCGAGCCGCAGGCCCACGGTCGTCTTCAGCACGCCGTAGACGATCGCGGCCCCGGTCACGGCGATCACGATCCCCAGCGCGGTCCCGGCGAGCTGCGACGCGAACGCGACGCCGCCGAGTCCGCCCAGCGCCTTGGCGCCGAAGATCCCTGCCGCGATGCCGCCCCAGGCGCCGCAGATTCCGTGCAGCGGCCACACCCCCAGCACGTCGTCGATCTTCCACCGGTTCTGCGTCTGCGTGAACATGAACACGAAGAGCCCGCCGGCGACGAGCCCGGTCGCGAGCGCGCCCAGCGGGTGCATGACGTCCGAGCCCGCGCACACCGCGACCAGACCGGCCAGCGGTCCGTTGTGGACGAAGCCGGGGTCGTTGCGGCCCGCGACGAAGGCCGCCAGCGTGCCGCCGGCCATCGCCAGCAACGAGTTCATCGCGACCAGCCCGGAGATCTTGTCGAGCGTCTGCGCCGACATCACGTTGAAGCCGAACCAGCCCACCGACAGGATCCACGCCCCCAGCGCGAGGAACGGGATCGACGACGGCGGGTGCGCGGCGATGCCGCCCTCCTTCGAGTAACGGCCGCGGCGCGCGCCGAGCATCAGCACCGCGACCAGGCCGATCCAGCCGCCGAACGCGTGGACGACGACGCTGCCCGCGAAATCGTGGAACTCCTCGCCGAACGCGGACTTGAGCCAGCCCTGGACGCCGTAATGCTGGTTCCAGGCGATGCCCTCGAAGAACGGATAGAGAAAGCCGACCAGGAAGAAGGTCGCGGCGAGCTGCGGGTTGAATTTCGCGCGCTCGGCGATGCCGCCCGAGACGATCGCCGGAATGGCGGCGGCGAAGGTGAGCAGGAAGAAGAACCGGACGAGTTCGTGGCCGTTCTTCGGCGCCAGCGCCTCCGCGCTGGCGAAAAAGGTCACGCCGTAGGCGATCGCGTAGCCGATGAAGAAGTACGCGATCGTCGACACCGCGAAGTCGACGAGGATCTTGACCAGCGCGTTGACCTGGTTCTTCTTGCGCACGGTGCCGAGCTCGAGGAACGCGAAGCCGGCGTGCATCGCCAGCACCATGATCGCGCCCAGCAGGATGAACAGCGTGTCGCTGGCCGCTTTCAACGATTCCATCGGGTCCTCGCTTTTCTACGAAGGCGCGTCGGCGCGGCCCGGCCACCCCGGGCCGCCTCCGGGCGGATGGCTACTTGTCGATGCCGCCCATGCAGATGTACTTGACCTCGACGAAGTCCTCGACGCCGTACTTCGAGCCCTCGCGGCCGAAGCCCGACTGCTTGACGCCGCCGAACGGCGCGACCTCGGTGGTGATGAGCCCGGTGTTGACGCCGACCATCCCGTACTCGAGCTGCTCGGCGACGCGCCAGATGCGCCCGATGTCGCGGCTGTAGAAATAGGAGGCGAGCCCGAACTCGGTGCGGTTGGCGAGCTCGACCACCTCGTCGTCGGTCCTGAAGCGGAACAGCGGCGCGACCGGCCCGAAGGTCTCCTCGGCGAAGATCTTCATGTCCGGCGTGGTGTCGGCGAGGATCGTCGGCTCGTAGAACGTGCCGCCGAGCGCGTGGCGCTTGCCGCCGGTCACGACGCGCGCGCCCTTGGCCAGCGCGTCGGCGACGTGCTCCTCGACCTTCGCGACGGCGTTCGCGTCGATCATCGGGCCCTGCGCGACGCCGGCCTCGGTGCCGTTGCCGACCTTGAGCGCGCGCACGCGGGCGGAGAGCTTCTCGGCGAACGCGTCGTAGACCTTGTCGTGCACGAACAGCCGGTTCGCGCACACGCAGGTCTGGCCGGCGTTGCGGTACTTGGAGATGATCGCGCCCTCGGCCGCGGCGTCGAGATCGGCGTCGTCGAAGACGATGAACGGCGCGTTGCCGCCCAGCTCCAGCGACAGCTTCTTGACCGTCGGCGCGACGTTCTTCATCAGCTCGCGGCCGATCTCGGTCGAGCCGGTGAACGAGAGCTTGCGCACCGTCGGGTTGGCGCACAGCTCGCCGCCGATCGCGCTCGCCTTGCCGGTGATGATGTTGACCACGCCGGGCGGGAAGCCGGCGCGATGCGCGAGCTCGGCCAGCGCGAGCGCCGAGAACGGCGTCGCCTGCGCCGGCTTGATCACCACGGTGCAGCCGGCGGCGAGCGCCGGCGCGACCTTGCGCGTGATCATCGAGCACGGGAAGTTCCACGGCGTGATCGCCGCGCAGACGCCGATCGGCTGCTTGATCACGACCAGCCGGCGGTCGTTGCCGATGGTCGGGATCACGTCGCCGTAGATGCGCCGCGCTTCCTCGGCGAACCACTCGATGTAGGCGGCGCCGATCGTCACTTCGCCCTTGGCCTCGGCCAGCGGCTTGCCCTGCTCGGTGGTGAGGATCAGCGCGAGGTCGTCGACGTTGGCCATCATCAGCTCGAACCACTTGCGCAGGATCGCGCTGCGCTCCTTCGCCGTCTTCGTCCGCCACGCCGGCCACGCCGCGTCCGCGGCCTCGATCGCGCGCCGGGTCTCGGCGCCGCGGCAGACCGGCGCGGTGCCGACCTTCGCGCCCGTCGCCGGGTTGGTGACCGTGATCGTCGCGCCGTCGTCGGCGCCGACCCAGGCGCCGTTGATGTAGCAGAGCTCGCGCAGCAGCGTGGGGTCGGCGAGCTTGGGGGCGGTGCGGTCGAGCGTGTCGGGGGCCATGGCGAACTCCTGGGAGGGGCGGTGGAACGCAGCCCCTCATTCTAGCGCAGCGAAGCACGGCGCCGCGCCGGACCAGGCCTCGCCCTGCCGACCGCCTTGGCCGCCGGCGACCCCCGGGTCGCTCAATCGGCTTCGGCGGCCGCCGTCGTCCGTGGCCGTCGCGTCACCAGCAGCACGCCGGCGAGCACGAGCGCCGCGCCGAGGAGCTGCACCGCATGCAGCGGCTCGCCGAGGATCACGGCCCCCATGCCGATGGTGAACACCGGCCCCAGCGAGCCGACCAGCGACGTGCCGTTCGCCCCGATGCGGCGAATGGCCTCGGCGACCAGCCACGTCGGCAGCACCGTGGAGAACACCGCCATCGCGAGCGACAGCGCGTGGATCGACACGGGGACCTGCAGCGCCGCGAGCGGCCGCGTCAGCGCGAACTGCGCGAGCACGAACACCGTCGACGCCAGCATCGCCAGCGCGATGAACCGGGTGCTGCCCATGCGGCCGATCAGGTCGCCCGCGCCGACGAGGTAGAGCGCGTAGCAGAACGCGCTGCCGAAGACGAGCGCGCCGCCGGTGACGACGGCGCCGGCGTCGCCGGCCACGCTCAAGTCGTGCCAGAACACGAACACGATGCCGCCGTAGGACAGCAGCAGCGCGAACACTGTCGCGCGGGCCACGGGCCTCTTCAGCAGCAGCGCGGACAGCAGCACCACCATCGTCGGGTACAGGAACAGCACCAGCCGCTCGAGCGCCGCGCTGATGTACGCGAGTCCCATGAAATCGAGCAGGCTCGCGAGGTAGTAGCCGATGAAGCCCAGTGCGGCCAGCCGGATCCAGTCGCGCCGGTGGAGCCGCGTGTTTCCGGGGCGGCGCGACACCCACCAGGCCATCGCGACGAAGAACGGCGCCGAGTACAGCATGCGCAGCGTCAGCAGCGTCAGCGCGTCCACCGCGTGCCAGGCATAGGCGAGCTTGATCAGGATCGCCTTGAACGAGAAGCCGAGCGTGCCGATCACCGCGAACAGCGGCCCGACCCAGCGCGCGGGCGCCGGCGCCGTCAGCGCCACTGCACGACGCCGGTCCACGCGGTGGCGAGGATCACGACGCCGAAGGCGATCCGGTACCAGGCGAACGGCACGAAGTCGTGATGCGCCACCCAGCGGATCAGCCAGCGCACGCAGACGAACGCGGCAAAGAAGGAGGCGACGAAGCCGACGCCGAACGCCGGCAGGTCGCTGACCTCGAGCAGCGCCCGGCTCTTCCACATCGAGTACGCGCCGGCGGCGACGAGCGTCGGCACCGCGAGGAAGAACGAGAACTCGGTCGCGGCCTTCCGCGACAGCCCGAACAGCATGCCGCCGATGATCGTGGCGCCCGAGCGCGACGTGCCGGGAATCAGCGCGAAGCACTGGGCGACGCCGACCTTCAGCGCGTCCAGCGTCGTCATGTCGTCGACCTCGGCGACGCGCACGCTCGCCGGCCGCGCGCGCTGTCGCCGCTCGACCCAGAGGATGACGAAGGCGCCGACGATGAACGCGATGGCCACTGGCACCGGCGCGAACAGCGCCCCCTTGATCGCCGATCCGAGCGCCAGGCCCATCACGCCGGCGGGCACGAACGCCACGACGAGCTTGAACGCGAATCGCTGCGCCGCGGGGTCGGTTGCGAGCCCTCCGATCACCCGCGCGAAGCGCTGCCGGTATTCCCAGACGATCGCCAGCATCGCGCCCGACTGGATGAAGATCTCGAACACCTTGGCGCGCTCGCCGGTGTAGCCCAGCAGCGAGCCCGCGACGATCAGATGACCGGTCGAGGACACGGGCAGGAACTCGGTGAGACCTTCGACGATGCCGAGCAGCAGGGCGGTGAGGAGCGAGGGGGAATCCACGTGCGGGGTTCGGTCGGGCGCGGCGGCGTGGCGAATTCTCGCACACATCCGGCGCGGGGCTCGCCGGGCGCGCGGCCTACTTCAGGGCCGCCAGTTCGCGGTCGGCGTGCCGCAGCATCGCGGTCAGTCCCAGCGTGATGTTCTCGAGCAGGCGGATCTTGATCGAGGGCGCCTCGCGCTCCAGCAGCGCGAAGGTGTCGCGGGTGAGCACCCGGCATTCGACGGCGCGCAGGGCGGTCACGTTGGCCGAGCGGGGCGACCGGTCGATGAAGGCGAGCTCGCCGAAGGTCATGCCCGACGTGAGCGCGTCGAGCCGGGCGACGCCGTCCTGCGTGGGAATGCTCACCATCACCGCGCCCTCGGTGATGACGAACAGCTCGTTGGACGACTGCCCGGCCGCGATGATCGTCTGCCCCTGGTGGTAGCTGCGGCGGTCGAGCAGCGGCGCCAGGAGCGCGAGGTCGCCGGGGGCCAGGCCCGCGAACAGCGCGCAATCGGCGAGTGCGCATGCCGCTTCCGTCGTCCGGTCCGGCCAATCGCGGGCAAGCAGCCGGTCCTCGCCGTGCTCCAGCGCGAAGTCGTCGTCGGCGTAGAAGGCCTCGCGGTCGACGCCGGCGTCGACGAGCGGCTGCCAGCAGGCGCCGGCTTCGGCGAAGTCCAGCATCTTGCCGAGCCCGAGCAGCGCCGTCCGGGCGTCGGCGAGCAGGCGCGCGGCAGCGTGGTCGATCCGCGGGACCGCCCTCAGGTTGACGACGAAGCAGTCGGCCTCCGACGACCGCGCCATGAGTTCACGGATCGACCGGCTCGACCGACGCGAACGCCAGCGCACCCTGCAGGTGGTACAGCCGCAGCCGGTGTCCCACGTTGCGCAGGTGCTCGGCGGCGGGCGGCGAGCGCCGCCGCTTCGACGCCACGCCGCGCCGCGTCGTCGCCAGGCGCACCGCCGGCACCGCGCGCTGCGAGGTCTCGAACAGGTGCAGCCCGAGGTCGGTGGCGAGCTCGCGGCACACGGCGATGCCGCGCACGCTGTTGCCCTGGGCGTCGAGGCGCGGGGAGAAGACCCCGATGCCGATGCGCCCGGGCTGGACGGCGAGAATGCCGCCGCCGACGCCGCTCTTCGCCGGCAGGCCGGTCCGGTACAGCCATTCGCCGGAGTAGTCGTACATCCCGCAGCTCGCCATCACGGAGACGACGTCGCGCACGTACTCCTCGGCGATGGCGCGAATCCCGGTGACGGGGTTCACGCCGCCGTTGGCGAGCGTCGCGCCGATGAGCGCGAGGTCGCGGCAGGTGACGCGGATCGCGCATTGGCGGAAGTAGGTCTCGAGCGTCGGCGTCGGCTCGTCGGAGAGAATCGAGAAATTGCGCAGCATCCAGCCGATCGCCCGATTGCGGTGACCGGTCCTGCTCTCGGAGGCGTACACCGTCTCGTCGATGTCGAGCGCGCGCCCGGCGTAGCGGGAGAACGTGTCGAGAATGCGCGCGGTCTTGTCCTCGACCGTGCGTCCGGGGATCAGGCCGCAGGCCGCGATTGCACCGGCATTGATCAGCGGGTTCAGCGGCGCACCAGTCCGGGGCCGCAGGCTGATGGCATTGAAGGCGTCGCCGGAGGGCTCCACGCCGATCTTCGCCAGCACCGCGTCCTCGCCGTGCTCCTCCAGCGCCAGCCCGTAGGTGAGCGGCTTGGAGATCGACTGGATGGTGAAGGGCTGGCGGGAATCGCCGACCTCGTAGACGAAGCCGTCGTGGGTGGCGATGCAGATGCCGAACGCGTCGTGGTCGACGTTCGACAGTTCCGGAATGTAGTCGGCGACGCCGCCGTCAGAAAGTGACTCGAAACGGGTGCGGAGGGTTTCGAGGTAATCCAGTATCGGCGAGGGGGGCAAGGCGGCGCTCCGGGCATGGGTTCGCCGAACCCACGCAAGATCGGGGCCGGATCACCCCATCCGGCCCTTCTGCAGCATGGCCAGCGCCTGGTTGACGAGGTCGCTGCTGTCGGCGGGCACCTGGCCTTTCGGCGTCATCCCGTCGATGAGCCCGGGCAGGAGGTCGGCGAGGCCGCCGGAGACGTCCTGCTGCGACATCCCCGTCTGCCGCGCGATCTGGCCCAGCTCCTCCTGCCCGAAGATCTCGCCCAGCGCGCCCGGATCGATCGGCAGGTTCTGCCCGGTGGACACCCACGAGTCCGCCTGCTGGCCCAAGCCCGCCTGCTGGAACTTGCCGAGGATGCCCTCGATGCCGCCGTTCTGCTGCAGCATCTGCAGCGCAATCGCCAGCAGCGGATTCCGCTGCTGCTGTCCGCCGCCGGTCATGCCGCCCATCAAGCTGCCGAGAAGTCCGTCGAGCATGCCCATCGTTCACCTCGCTGCGGTTGCTGCGTTGATCGGGAATCCAACCTTGCGCCCGCCGGGCGGCGACCGTCAAGCCGCCGCCGGGGCCCGATATTCAAGCTGTGCGTTGCCGCATGTGGACGTGCGATTCCGGCACCGGGTAGCCCGCGCCCCCGAACGTGTCGCGGATCGCCTTGTTGGTGTCGAAGTAGACCTGCCAGTAGTGAGCGGTGTTGACGTACGGGCGCACGGCGAGGACGGGGCCGCGCTCGTTGAAGGTCAGGATCTCGACGTCGGGCTTCGGCTCCGGCACCACGTTGGCGATCTTCGGCAGCGCCTCCTTCAGGCGGCGGATGGCGTCGTGCGGGTCGACGGTGTGGTCGAGCTGCGCGGTCAGGTCGACGCGGCGATAGGCGTTGTGCGAGAAGTTCTTGATCGTGCCGCCCATCACCTTGGCGTTGCCGACCGACGTGAGCACGTTGTCCGGCGTGTCGATCGACGTCGTGAACAGGCCGATGGCGCGGACCGTTCCCTCGACTTCGCCGGCCAGCACGTAGTCGCCGACCTTGAACGGCCGCAGCACCAGGATGAACGCCCCGGCGGCGAAGTTGGACAGCAGCCCGCCCCAGGCGGCGCCGATGGCGATGCCCAGCGCGGCGATCAGCGCGGCGAACGACGTCGTCTCGACGCCGAAGTAGCCGAGGATGCCGATGACCAGCAGGATGTTGAGCGCGACGCTGATCACGTTCGCGATGTAGCGGATGATCGTCGGCTCGACCTTCTGGCGCTCGAGCGCGCGGGTGATCAGCGACGACGCGACGCCGATCAGCCAGCGGCCGACGATGTAGATCGCGATCGCGCCGAGGACCTTGAGTCCCATGGCGATCAGTGCGGGTTCGGCCTTGGCCCACAGGGCGGCGACGTCCATTCGATTCCCCTTGAATCCGGATTGCGGCGCGCGCAGGCGTGCCGGACAGCCGCCGATTGTCGTTCAATCGGGCCGGTTTCCGCAACGGCCGGTCACTTCGACAAATCGACGCGGCGGCGCCGCTCGGTCGCCCGGCCGCGCCGATCAGTCGCCCGGCCGCACGCCCAGCTCGGCGCAGAGCCGGGCGACGGTGGCCTTGACCGAGGCGAGCTCGGCCGAGACCTGCGCGAGGTTGGCCTTCAGCGCGGCGATCTCGGCGACGCCGACGTCGCCGGCATCGGACGCGCGCGGCTCGCGCGGCGCCGCGGCGGACACGTCGGGCGCACCGGCCAGCAGGTGCATCCAGCGCGCCTCGCGCTCGCCGGGCCGCCGCGGCAGCAGGACGGCGAGCGACCCGGCCGGCCGCTCGGCGAGCTCGTCGAGAAAGCCCTGCGCCGCCGACAGGTCGGAAAAGGCGTGCAGGCGCTCGCAGTTGATGCGCAGCTCGCCGATGGTCTGGGGGCCGCGCAGCATCATCGTCGCCAGCAGCGCGACGCCCTGCGACGGCACGTGCAGCACCCGCTCGGTGTTGTGGGCGTAGCGCATCACCCGCCCGCCGCTCGACTCGACGACCAGCGACAGCGACCGCAGCTGGTCGACGGCCGCTTGCACCTCGGCGTCGGTGGCGTTGAGCACCGGGTCGCGGCTCGTCTTCTGGTTGCAGCCGGCGACGAGCGCGTTCAGCGTCAGCGGGTAGGTGTCGGGGACGGTGTGCTGCTTCTCGACCAGCACGCCCAGCACGCGGGTCTCGAGCAGCGAAAGCAGGGGCAGCGGGGTGTCGGTCATGGCGGGCGGTGCAGGGTCGCGGAAGGGGGGGGCGGGAGCGGCGAACTCGCGGGCGGTGTCCAAAGGGTGTCCGAACGACGCCGACCCGGTTGCGTCCGCTCGGGTGGTGAGTGTAACGCGGGGGCGGCAGCGGTAAACTGGGGCATGCAGCTCCGGGGATCGGCACCAGTCGACGCCCAACTTCTTTCAGGAAATTCCCATGGCCAATGCCTCCGACGTCACCAACATGGCGCTGTTCTGCGATTTCGAGAACATCGCCCTCGGTGTGCGCGACGCCGACTACGAGAAGTTCGACATCGGCAAGGTGCTCGAACGCCTGCTGCTCAAGGGCAGCATCGTGGTCAAGAAGGCGTACTGCGACTGGGACCGCTACAAGGCGTTCAAGGCCCCGATGCACGAGGCGAGCTTCGAGCTGATCGAGATTCCCCACGTGCGCCAGTCGGGCAAGAATTCCGCCGACATCCGGATGGTCGTCGACGCGCTCGACCTCTGCTACACCAAGTCGCACGTCGACACCTTCGTCATCATCAGCGGCGACTCGGACTTCTCGCCGCTGGTCTCCAAGCTGCGCGAGAACGCGAAGACCGTCATCGGGGTCGGCGTCAAGAACTCGACGTCGGACCTGCTGATCGCCAACTGCGACGAATTCATCTTCTACGACGACCTGGTGCGCGAGCAGAAGAAACGCGCGGCGCGGAAGTCGCCGGCGAGGATCGCCGAAGCCAAGGGGGGTGAGGCGAAGGCGGGTGACGCCAAGGTGGCCGACGGCAAGGCCGCCGATGGCAAGATGACCGAGCCGAAGCCCGCCGGCGGCAACGGCGCCAAGCGGCCGGCCCGGGGGCGCGGCAAGGCGAAGGCCGAGGCCGCTGCGCCGGCGGCCGTCCCGACGCCGAGCCTCGCCGAGCTCTACCCCGACGCTCCCGAGGCGTCGCTCCCGCCGCACTCGCCGCCGAAGTCCGACGACGAAAAACTGGCCGAGGCGCTGGACCTCGTCACCGGCACCATCGAGGCGCTCGCCGCGGAACGCGGCGGCGACGAGAAGATCTGGGGCTCGATGGTCAAGCAGGCGCTGAAGCGCGTGCGGCCCGGCTTCAACGAGTCGTACTACGGCTTCCGCTCGTTCAACGCGCTGCTCGAGGAGGCGCAGGCGCGCGGACTCGTGCGCCTCGAGCGCGACGAGAAATCCGGCGGCTACGCGGTGCGGATGGGCGACCGAGTAGCCTGCAGCGCCGCGGGCGCCCGCCCGGCCCCGCGCCGCGGCCACTTCCGCGCACCGCGATCAGAACTTCTCGTCGCGGCGCAGGTAGCGCCACTGCCCCACCGGCAGCGGTCCCAGCGGCACGCCGCCGCTGCGCACGCGCTTCAACCCGGTCACCGCGAGGCCGACCAGCTCGCACATGCGGCGGATCTGGCGCTTGCGGCCCTCGCGCAGCACGAACCGGAGCTGGTGCTCGTTCTGCCACGACACGCGCGCGGGCTTCAGCTTGACGCCGTCGAGCTCGAGGCCGTGCTGCAGCAGCTTCATGCCCTCGTCGGACAGCGTGCCCTCGACGCGCACCAGGTACTCCTTCTCGACCGCCGAGTCGCGGCCGATCAGGTGCTTGGCGATGCGGCCGTCCTGCGTGAACACGATGAGCCCGGTCGAGTCGATGTCCAGTCGCCCGGCGGGGGCGAGGCCGCGCAGGTGACCCGGCTTGAACCTGGTCGGCGACGGATCCTCGGCCCAGCGGTTCTCCGGCTTGATCAGCACCATCGCCGGCTCGTAGCCGTCCTCGGCCTGCGCCGAGACGTAGCCGATCGGCTTGTTGAGCAGGATCGTCACCTGCTCGCTCTGGTGCTGCGCCGCGGCCGGGTCGATCTCGATGCGCGCGTGCGGCGACACGCGCACGCCGAGCGTGGCGACGACCTTGCCGTCGACCCGGACCCAGCCGTTCTCGATCCACTCGTCGGCCTCGCGCCGCGAGCACAGGCCGAGTTCGCTCATGCGCTTGGACAGGCGGGGGTCGTCGGGGTTTTCGTGGCGCGGGGGGCGCGCGGGCGGCGGCGCCGACGGTGACGCGGGGGCCGGCGACGCGGACCCGAGCGCGGGCGACCCGACCGCTTCGGCTCCCACAGCGGCGCGGGCTTCCCTCCCGTGGCAGGTTTCGCGTCGGCGCGGAACGCCGGCTTCGTCCCGTCTCGCACGCCGTGCTTCGGGCGGCCGGCGTACCCGGAAGCGGGTGCCGCGGCGGACACGCTGCGCCGTCGGCTCGACGGGTCCGGCGACGCTGGCTTGGCGCGATGTGCGTCCGCTGTCGTCGGGTCGGCGCGGAGCGCCCCCGCGGGGGGCTTGCCACGACGAGCATCCGTCGACGCCGGCTCGTCGCGACGCGCTCCTGCGGCGGACGGCCTGCCGCGACGAGGGTCCGTCGAGGCTCGACTCGGCGCGACGCGTCCACGGCTGCCGGCGGTTTGCCGCGCCGCGCGCTCGCCGGGCCGGCTTCGGCGCCGCCGCCGCCGGGCTCGCCACCGTGCCGGCGGAAGGGGCCGGCGCCGTCGACGCCGTCGACGGCGCCTTCGGCAGCGCCTTGCCGTGCAGCGCGCGCCGGGCGCGCGACGTCGGCGCCTTCGGCGGCACGGTCGGATCGACCGGCTTGGTGACTTTGAGGGTGATTCGGGCCATGAGGGATGGGCGGCGCGCAAAGCGACGACTACCCCGCATCATAGCGGGCTGGCGTCGTCGCGTCGCCCGCCTTCTTTCACACCGACCGCTCGGCTATAGTCCGGCAGCACCCTCCGACGCCACCGCCCCATGCCACTCTCCTGGAACGAAATCCGCGACCGCGCCTTCGCCTTCTCGAAGACGTGGGCCGACGCGCACGACGAGTCGTCGCACGCCAAGCCGTTCTGGATCGACTTTTTCGAGATCTTCGGCATCACCGACAAGCGCGTCGCCACCTTCGAGCATGCGGTGCTCAAGTTCGGCGGCGCCCGCGGCCGCGCGGACCTGTTCTGGCGCGGCAAGCTGCTGATCGAGCAGAAATCGCTGGGCAAGGACCTCGACGCCGCCCATGACCAGGCGATGGATTATCTCGACGGCATCGCCGAGCGCGACCTGCCGCGGCTCGTCATCGTCTGCGATTTCGCGCGTTTTCGGCTGCACAACCTGAAGACCGGCGAGCGGCACGAGTTTCCGCTGGCTAAGCTGCGCGACCACATCAAGCTGTTCGGTTTCATCGCCGGGTACGAGACGCTGGCGATCGAGCCGCAGAGCCCCGTCAATCGCGAGGCCGCCGAACGCATGGGCCGGCTGCACGACCAGCTGAAGGCCAGTGGCTACACCGGCCACGCGCTGGAACTGCTGCTGGTGCGATTGCTGTTCTGCCTGTTCGCCGACGACACCGGCATCTTCCAGCCGGCGCAGGCGTTCCGCGACTGGCTGGAGGCGCGCACCGCCGAGGACGGTTCCGATCTCGGCAATCAGCTCGCGCTGCTGTTCCAGGTGCTGAACACGCCCGAACCCGCGCGCCAGAAGACGCTGGACGAGCAGCTCGCCGCGTTCCCGTACGTCAACGGCAGGCTGTTCCACGAGGCGCTGCCCATCGCGTCGTTCGACCGCAGGATGCGCGACGCGCTGATCGACTGCTGCACGCTGGACTGGAGCGCGATCAGCCCCGCCATCTTCGGCGCGCTGTTCCAGTCGATCATGGACGCCAAGGCCCGCCGCAACCTCGGCGCGCACTACACCAGCGAGGAGAACATCCTCAAGCTGATCAAGCCGCTGTTCCTGGACGAGCTGTGGGACGAGTTCGGCAAGGTGAAGGGCAACCGCGCCCAGCCTGTTCGAGTTCCACAAGAAGCTGCGCGCGCTGACCTTCCTGGACCCGGCCTGCGGCTGCGGCAACTTCCTGGTCATCGCCTACCGCGAGCTGCGCCGGCTGGAACTGGAAATCCTGCGCGCGTCGCGTGGCGACGAGAAATCCGCCGCGCTGCTCGACATGCACAGCTACCTGTCGGTCGACGTCGACCAGTTCTACGGCATCGAGATCGAGGAGTTCCCCGCCCAGATCGCGCAGGTGGCGCTGTGGCTGGTCGACCACCAGATGAACCTGGCGATCAGCGAGGAGTTCGGCCTGTACTTCGCGCGGATTCCGCTGACCAGCACGCCGCACATCGTGCAGGGCAACGCGCTGCGGATCGACTGGAACGACGTGCTGTCGGCCGAGCGGTGCGGGTACGTGCTCGGGAATCCGCCGTTTGTTGGGAAGAAGGAACAATCAGAGACGCAGAAGGCGGACGTCCTTTCGCTATTTGCCGATGTCTCCAGGCGCTGGTGTGCTGGACTACGTGTGCTGCTGGTATCGCAAGTCGACCACTTATGCGCTTGGTCACAACGTGCGCATCGCATTGGTTTCGACTAACTCAATCACGCAGGGTGAGCAGGTTGGCGTCTTGTGGCCATGGATACTTCGCCAAGGATTTGCCATCGACTTCGCCCACCGGACATTCCAATGGGGTAACGACGCGAGGGGAGTTGCCGCGGTGCAATGCGTCATCATCGGATATTCAATGCGGCGGGAGAGTAAGCGCGTGATATTCGAGTATGAACATCCTAAGGCGCAGCCCCACGCCGTTGCCAGCGACGAATATCAACGCGTACTTGGTCGATGCAGTGGACATGTACTTGTCCAGGCGTAGCCGATCCGCTGATGGTTGAGACGCCGCCAATGCGATATGGAAGTATGCCAATCGATGACGGAAACCTCTGTCTGACCGCTGCCGATCGACGAGAATTCATTGAGTGCTCAATCCGGAGGCGGCTCCGTTCATTCGTCGCTACATGGGTGGTGAGGAGTTCATCAACGGAATCGAGCGTTACTGCTTATGGCTCGTGGATTGCCCGCCTGCATTACTGCGCATGTTGCGTTTGGTGCAACATAGAGTTGAGCTGAATCGAAAATATCGCCTGCAAAGTGGGCGCGAGGTGACGAAGTCTCTTGCACTTGTCCCTTCACTTTTCGGTGAGATCCGGCAACCTGAATCGCCGTTCTTGCTCGTTCCTAAGGTTTCGTCTGAGAACAGACGCTTCATACAATCGGATTCTGTGGATGTATCGCGAGCGGAGAGTTGTGGTTTGATGGAGATAAGCCTCGCCAGGTGGCCACCCTCGTCCGTTCGCACCGGCCGGTTGCTTTGTCGACGCGGCGGATCCGCTGCCGCGATGGATGCGGGGTCATCGCCGCGACGGTGCCTTCGACGGCCTGCCGGTCTTCCTTGCCGACGCCAGGCCCCAGGGCTTCCTGGGTCGAACCTTCGCCCGCCGCCACGCCCTGCTCGGCCTCGGCGACGATCCCGACGAATGGTCCGACGACGACGTCATCCTCGCGCTTGCCGTGGCCGGGGACGACGTGATCGGCGACCTGGTGCTGGGGGAAGCGTCGGCGCGGAACCTGTATGCGACGTGGGCAGCGGAGCCTCGCATCGTCGCCCGGACGAACGCAGCGGTACTTATCCGGCGCTGGCGGAAGCGGCGATCGGCGGCGTGCTGCCGGGCTCGTCCGCCGGCGGAGAGCAACCGAAGTTCGGGGCGATCGTGGGCACGGCATCCGGGCCCGAGCACGTGCTGGTCAAATTCTCGCCGGCCGTGGTTCCGCGCCGCCGAACGCGGCGCGGAGTACTGGCGGCTGGCGGCCCGGGACCTCCGGATCTCGGCACCGTTCAGGGAGATCGCGCGTGCGAACGCCGTTGCCATCGACGAGGCCGTCGCGCGATTCACGTAGGTCCATGCGGGAGCGTCGCCGGCGGCCCCGGCCGGCCCGCCTTCCATCGCGTCACGCCTTGCTGTAGATCTCCGCGCCCTTGCGCACGAACTCGACCGCCTTCGTCTCCATCCCCTTCGCCAGCGCTTCCTTCTCCGAGACGCCGAGCTTCGCCGCGTAGTCGCGCACGTCCTGCGTGATCTTCATCGAGCAGAAGTGCGGGCCGCACATCGAGCAGAAGTGCGCGAGCTTGGCGCCGTGCTGCGGCAGCGTCTCGTCGTGGAATTCGCGCGCCTTGTCGGGGTCGAGGCCGAGGTTGAACTGGTCGTCCCAGCGGAACTCGAAGCGCGCCTTCGACAGCGCGTTGTCGCGCATCTGCGCGCCGGGGTGGCCCTTGGCGAGGTCGGCGGCGTGGGCGGCGAGCTTGTACGCCATGATGCCGTCCTTCACGTCCTGCTTGTTCGGCAGGCCGAGGTGCTCCTTCGGCGTCACGTAGCAGAGCATCGCGGTGCCGTACCAGCCGATCATCGCCGCGCCGATGGCGCTGGTGATGTGGTCGTAGCCGGGGGCGATGTCGGTGGTCAGCGGCCCCAGCGTGTAGAACGGCGCCTCGCCGCAGAGGCGCAGCTGCTCGTCCATGTTGTGCTTGATCATGTGCATCGGCACGTGGCCGGGGCCTTCGATCATCACCTGCACGTCGTGCTTCCACGCGACCTGCGTCAGCTCGCCCAGCGTGGCCAGCTCGGCCATCTGCGCCTCGTCGTTGGCGTCGAAGATCGAGCCGGGCCGCAGCCCGTCGCCGAGGCTGAACGCGACGTCGTACGCCTTCATGATCTCGCAGATGTCCTCGAAGTGCGTGTAGAGGAAGCTCTCCCTGTGATGCGCGAGGCACCACTTGGCCATGATCGAGCCGCCGCGCGAGACGATGCCGGTCATCCGCTTCGCCGTCATCGGGATGTAGCGCAGCAGCACGCCGGCGTGGATGGTGAAGTAGTCGACCCCCTGCTCGGCCTGCTCGATCAGCGTGTCGCGGAAGATCTCCCAGGTCAGGTCCTCGGCCTTGCCGTCGACCTTTTCCAGCGCCTGGTAGATCGGCACGGTGCCGATCGGCACCGGCGAGTTGCGGACGATCCACTCGCGCGTCTCGTGGATGTTGTTGCCGGTGGAGAGGTCCATCACCGTGTCGCCGCCCCAGCGGATCGACCAGGTCATCTTCTCGACTTCCTCGGCGATCGACGACGAGACGGCGGAGTTGCCGATGTTGGCGTTGATCTTGACCAGGAAGTTGCGGCCGATCGCCATCGGCTCGCTTTCCGGATGGTTGATGTTGCTGGGGATGATCGCGCGGCCGCGGGCGACCTCGTCGCGGACGAACTCCGGCGTCACGCGCTCGGGCAGGCTGGCGCCGAAGTCGTGCCCGGGGTGCTGGCGGCGGACCATCTCGGGAAAGCGCGCGACGAACTCGTCGCGCAGCAGGTTCTCGCGGATGGCGACGAATTCCATCTCCGGCGTCACGATGCCGCGGCGCGCGTAGTGCATCTGCGTGACGTTCTTCCCCGGCGCCGCGACGCGCGGCCGGCGGGCGAGGTCGAAGCGCAGGCCGGCCAGCGCCGGGTCGGCGAGTCGTGCGCGGCCGTAGGCGGACGTCGGCCCGTCGAGCTCGACGGTGTCGCCGCGCTCGGCGATCCACGGCGCGCGCAGCGCCGGCAGGCCCTTCCTGATGTCGATGGTCGCCGCGGGGTCGGTGTACGGGCCCGAGGTGTCGTAGACGACCAGCGGCGGATTCTGTTCCTCGCCCATCGATGCGGGCGTGTCGCCCTGCACGATCTCGCGCATCGGCACGCGGATGTCGGGCCGCGAGCCGCCGATGTGGATCTTGCGCGACGCGGGCAGCGGCGCGACGGCGGCGGCGTCGACCCTGGCGTCGCGGGCGAAATGCTTGTCGGTGGCGTTCATGACGGCTCCTGGCACGGCGCGCCGCGGCAACGGCGGCACGCGTGACGGTGACGGTCGATCGGGGACGAAGCCGGGGAGGGCAGCGGGATGGCGATTCACGCTTCCCTGCGCCGGCATTATCCGCACAGGTACCAAGGGTATGCTCTCACCCGCCGCGCGCCACCCGAATCAGCCCGGGCCGGCGCGGGAAGGACCCCCAGCGTCGCTCGCCACGTTACGCCGAAGCGGGGGCCGCCGCAAGCCGGCGGCGCAGCGGGCCCGCGCCGGGCTAGAATCGAGCCCCCGTCCTTGCCGAGGAAATGCGCCGTGATCGAGATCCTGCAATGCTTGAAGAAACATGGCCAGCGTCTCGATTTCGAGATTGCGCTGGAGACCGGCGTACCGCTTGCGACGGTGCGCCGGCGGCTCGCCGAACTGACGGCGACCGGGAAAGTCATCATGTGCAACCTGACCCGGTTCGAAAACGGCAAGCCGATCGACGCCTGGCAGTGCCGCGTCTCGGGCTACGTCCCGCCTGTCGCCCCCGGTCGAAAGTCGAAAGCGACGATGTAGTCGGCCGCCCGCAGTCGAATTGGTACACTTCGATGGCTCGATTGATCAGTAACAGGGCCCCACTTGACCGCCGACCCACCCAAGTCACGCCGGAAGGCACCGCTCGACGCCCTGCTCCTTCGGCTCCCGGGCGTCAGCGCGAAGACGATCAACGGACTCGACGCCTACTTCGTCGCCGACCGGATGTTCGCCTGCATCAGCGGCGACGGCGTCGGACTGCGCCTGCCCGTCGCCACCGCGACGGAGTTGCAGTTCTCGAGGGACAACGTCGTTCCGTTTCAGCCCGGCGGCATGGCAAGCACCAGGGAGTGGATACAGATCAATCGCGCCGATGCGACCGACTACGAGCAGGATCTCCCGCTGTTTCAGGCGTCGCTGGAGTTCGTCAAAGGCAGCCAGACCCGCTAGTGCGTGCGTCAATCCGGTTCGTGGTCCTCCGATCGCGGGCATATGACGAGCCCTGGCGCAGGTGCGCGCCCGGTCGTTCGCTGGATCGAGGGCGGCGAGGCGCGTTCCGCCCGCTGGCGCTCGGAGAGCGGGGCGCCGCCCCCCGCGCGCGTGGTCGTCACCGACGACCAGCTGACGGCCGACGACGCCTACGTCCTCGCGAGCCAGGGCACGGCGCTGCTGTGGCGGGGCGACTTCCAGAACGCGCGCCAGATGCTGATTGCGTTGGCGCGACGCGCCGACCGCCCGCCGCGCAGACCGAAAAAGCCGGCGACATCCGCAGTGCCCCCATGCCATCGCGCCGGCGGAAGCCTTCCATCTCCTTCGCCAGGCGCGGTCGCAGCGTGCGCGCACGCTGGGCAGACTGCTGGTGCCGCTCGACGAGGACTACGGCATTCCGTTGCGACGCGCGCCCGACATCCGGCAGGCCTGCACGGAGGCGTACGGCGCGGGAGAGTGCCCTTCGGTCGCCTCGCTGCGGGAGCTGCTGGGGATCATCGGCGCGCACGAGTGGCGCGCCAGGGGAATCGACATCCCGGAGATCGGGGGCCGAATCCATCCGCACTACGGGGTATTCGCGCCGATCCGCCGCGAATACGTCGGCCTGGTCGCCAGGGCGCCTCTGCCCGCGTCGATCTCGCCGTCCAGCCGGGCCTTCGACATCGGCACCGGGACGGGCGTGCTGGCCGCCGTGCTCGCGCGACGCGGCATCGGGCACGTGGTCGCCACCGACCAGGATCCCCGCGCGCTGGCGTGCGCCCGCGCGAACCTCGACCGCCTCGGGCTGGCGGACCGGGTGGAACTGGTGCAGGCGGATCTCTTCCCCGAGGGGCGGGCCGCGCTCGTGGTCTGCAACCCGCCCTGGATTCCCGCGCGGCCGAGTTCTCCCATCGAGCACGGGATCTACGACCCCGAGAGCCGCATGCTGCGGGGATTCCTCGACGCGCTGCCCGCGCACCTGGAGCCCGGGGGCGAGGGCTGGGTCATCCTGTCGGATCTCGCGGAGCACCTCGGCCTGCGGTCGAGGGTGGAGCTGCTCGCCGCGTTCGACGCCGCAGGGGTTGCGGTCGTGGAGCGAATCGACGTGCGGCCGGACCATCCGCGGGCGTCCGACGAAACCGACCCGATCCACGCGGCGCGCGCCGCCGAAGTCACGTCGCTCTGGCGCCTCGCCGCGCGCTGAACCGGGCGCTGAACCGGGGCTGAACGGGGGCTGAACCGGGCGCGCCGTCCCGGGCGGGCCTGCGGTCGCCTCGCGATGCGCGCGGCGACCTATCGCTCGAACTTGGTCGACAGGACCACGAGCGTCTGCGTGCGCTCGATGCCCTGCAGCTGGCCGATGCGGTCGAGCCAACGGTCGAGTTCGGCAATCGTGTCCGCCTCGACGGTTGCGATGTAGTCGAAGACGCCGCTGACCGCGCGCAAGGTCGTGCAATTGGGCATGACCTTCAGCTCTGCCACGACCCGTTCCGCCTGCTTGGCGTCGACGCTGAGCAGCACCTGCGCCGAGAGCACGTTGCGCGCGACGTCCTCGCAGATGCGCACGGTGTAGCCCGCGACGATGCCGTGGCGCTCCAGCCGTCGAATGCGTTCCTGCACGGTCGTCCGCGACAGCCCGAGCTTGCGCGCCAGCGACGCGGTCGATTCCCGGGCGTTGGCCTTCAGCAGGGCGAGCAGGCGGCGATCTTCCGGAGTCATGGGCGAAATGGCAGGCAATAGTCGGCGAATTGCCGAAATTTTAACGCATTTCGTCGGTTCGCAGGCTTCATTCCGACGGCGATCGGTCCTAGCCTTCGAGCTTGCTCCCGTTCCCCGGAGAATGGCCATGACCACCCGACTCGCCCTCCTCGGCGCCGGCAAGATCGGCGACGCCATCGTCAATCTCCTCGGCGCGACCGGCGATTACGAGATCACCGTCGCGGACCGCGATGCGACCCGCATCGGGGAACTGTCGGCACCCAACGTCCGCGCGGTCGAGGTCGACGGCACCGATGAACCGGCGCTGCGCACGCTGCTCGCCGGCCACGACGTCGTGATTTCGGCCGCGCCCTTCTACCTGACGCCGATGATCGCGGCGGCGGCGAAGGCGGTCGGCGCGCACTATTTCGACCTGACCGAGGACGTGGCGAGCACCCGCGCGGTGAAGGCGCTGGCCGAGGGCGCGACCACGGCGCTCGTCCCGCAGTGCGGCCTCGCGCCCGGCTATGTCTCGATCGTCGCCCACGACCTGACGCGGGACTTCGATTCGCTGCGCGACGTGCAGATGCGGGTGGGCGCCCTGCCGACCTATCCCACCAATGCGCTCAAGTACAACCTGACGTGGAGCACCGACGGGTTGATCAACGAGTACTGCAATCCCTGCGAGGCGATCATCGACGGCGATCTGCGGGAAACGCTCGCCCTGGAGGAAGCCGAGGCGTTCTCGCTCGACGGCATCGCCTACGAGGCCTTCAACACGTCGGGGGGCCTGGGCACGCTGTGCGATACGCTCGCCGGTCGCGTCGAGAACCTGAACTACAAGACGGTCCGCTATCCCGGCCACCGCGACATCGTCAAGCTGCTGATCCGGGATCTGCGCCTCGGCCAGCGCCGGAGCCTGCTCAAGGACGTCCTGGAGACGGCGATACCGATAACATTGCAGGACGTGGTCCTGATCTTCATCACGGTGAGCGGGATCAAGGAAGGGCGATTGACGCAGCACACGTACGCCAAGAAGATCTACAGCCGGACGGTGAACGGCCGGCACCTCTCGGCGATCCAGATCACGACGGCGGCCGGCGTTTGCGCGATGGTCGACCTGATGCGCGACGGCAAGCTGCCGCAGCGCGGGTTCGTGCGGCAGGAGCAGGCGGCGTTGCCGGACTTTCTCGCGAACCGCTTCGGCAGTCATTACGCGTGACGCGCAGCCCGGGCACGCAATCGGGAGACACGATGGACATCGCACCGCTGCTGCAGGAACTTGGCGTCGATCCCGACGCGCATGCCGGGGGCGACCTGACCGTGCGCACGCCGATCGACGGCAGCGTGCTCGCCAGTCTGCGCATCGACGACGACGCGTCGATCGCGGTCAAGGTCGCGGCGGCGCAGGACGCTTTCCTCGCGTGGCGCTCGGTGCCGGCGCCGCGCCGGGGCGAGCTGGTCCGCGTGTTCGGCGAGCACCTGCGCCGGAACAAGGACGCGCTGGGGCGTCTCGTCACGCTCGAGTCGGGCAAGATCCTGCAGGAAGGGCAGGGCGAGGTGCAGGAGATGATCGACATCTGCGATTTCGCCGTCGGCCTGTCGCGGCAGCTCTACGGCCTCACGATCGCCTCCGAGCGCCCGGGGCACCGGATGATGGAAACCTGGCATCCGGCGGGCGTCGTCGCGATCATCAGCGCGTTCAATTTCCCGGTCGCGGTGTGGTCGTGGAACGCCGCGCTCGCGCTCGTCTGCGGCGACGCCGTCGTCTGGAAGCCGTCGGAGAAGACGCCGCTCACGGCGATCGCCTGCCAGGCGCTGCTGCGGCGGGCGGCGCTCCGAGGTCGGCGGAATCCCCGAGGGGCTGTCGCAGGTCGTTCTCGGCACCCGGGACCAGGGCACGCGCCTGGTCTCCGACGAGCACGTCGCGGTCGTCTCCGCGACCGGCAGCACCCGAATGGGGCGCGCCGTCGCGCAACTCACCGCACCCCGGTTCGTGCGCACGATACTCGAGCTCGGCGGCAACAATGCCCTGATCGCCGCACCCTCGGCCGACCTCGATCTCGCGCTCCGCGCGATCGTCTTCTCGGCCGTCGGGACCGCGGGCCAGCGCTGCACGTCGCTGCGCCGGCTGATCGTCCACGAGTCGATCCACGACGAACTCCTCGCGCGGCTCGCTTCCACGTATGCCCGGCTGCCGATCGGCAACCCGCTGGAGCCCGCGGACGCTGGTCGGGCCGCTGATCGATGCGCGGGCGGGTGAGCTGATGCAGGCGGCCCTCGACGCGGCGAGCACCGGCGGCGCCCGCGTCCACGGCGGCACGCGCATCGTCGTCGATGGTTGCGAGGATGGCTGCTATTTCCGTCCCGGCGCTGGTCGAGATGCCGGCGCAGACCGCACTCGTGCACACGGAGACGTTCGCCCCGATCCTCTACGTGCTGCGCTACCGGACGCTCGACGAGGCCATCGCGCTCAACAACGCCGTGCCGCAGGGCTTGTCGTCGTCGCTGTTCACCACCGACCTGCGCGAAATGGAGACGTTCCTGTCCGCGGCGGGCAGCGACTGCGGCATCGCCAACATCAACATCGGACCGTCCGGCGCCGAAATCGGCGGTGCATTCGGCGGCGAGAAGGAAACCGGCGGCGGCCGGGAATCGGGTTCCGACGCGTGGAAGGCCTACATGCGCCGGGCGACGAACACGATCAACTACAGCGCGACGCTGCCCCTCGCGCAGGGAATTCGCTTCGACGTCTGAGCAGGACGGGAAACCCCACGCGCGACCGTCCGCGCCCGGTCCAAGCGTCCGCCTGGAATGGGTCGAACGCGGTCCTCGCTCATTGCAGCTTCCCGATCGCGGAAAACACGCGTTCGCAGCGCTTCCGGTCGCTCGCGTCGGCAATCCCCGGCTCGGCGCACCACGCGAGCAGCCGCTCGCCGGCGGTGCCGCCGCCGGCTGTCGCGGCGCTCTGGAAACGCTGCCGCAGCTGCTTCACCTGCAGCGCGAGGCGCTGTGCCTGCAATTCGGCGGGCGACTCGAGACCGAGAGCGATCTCGAGTTCGAGCAGGAGTCTCGCGACGCGCTTCGACGCCGAGTTCGATTCGTGACGCGTGGGCGGTCGCCGCGGCCTCGTCGGCAAGGGCGCGCAGCGCGGCATCGCGGCGCGCGAGCATTTTCTTTTCCCACGCGGCCGGGAGTGATGGCAGCGCGGCCCAGCGCTCGTCCACCGCCGCCACCGTCGTCGTGCCCTCCGCCGCGCTTCCGGTCGTCCGCGCCTGCGCGTCCAGCTCCTCGCACAGGCGCTCCTTCGCCGCCAGGGTCTGCCACACGGCCGCTTCGCGCGACCGGGTGCGCGCCGAGAGCGCCGCCTCGACCGCCGTCTTCGCGCTCCTGAACCGGGATTCGACGCCGCGCAGCGTGGGGTCGAATCCCCCGATCTGCTGTTCGCCACTGCGCCTCCAGATCGCGCAGGCCCCGGCGAATCGCGTTGTCGTCGCTGTCCGTCGCCGTCGCGAGTTGCTCGAGCTCGGCGCAGATCGCTTCCAGCGCGCGCCGGTTCTCGACCTTCGCGCCGTCCTCCTGCTTGCGCGTGGCCTGGCGGGCCTCGAAGACTGCGTCGCACGCCGCGCGGAACTGCTCCCAGAGTGTCCGCTCGTCGCGCTGCGCGAGTGCCAACCCCCTGGCGTGCGACTGCCACTTTGCCTGGAGCGCCTTGACCCGCGAGGGCGCGTCGCGTTCCATGGCCTGCCCCGCCAGCGCGGCGGCCTCGTCGATCAAAGCCTGCCGCTCCGCCTTTGCCTGGACGCGCGCCGCCGCCAGCGCATCGCGCAGCGGCGCGAGCGCGGCCTTGAGGCGGGCATCGAAACCCTTCCAGGCCCTGGGTTCGACGCTGCCGAGGTCGCCGTCGCGCCAGGTGCGATCCGTTTCGCGCAACCAGTGCTCGATCGCCCGCCAGTCGCGGGGCTCGGCGAGCAACGTCGGCGCGTGCGCCGCCGCCAGCGCGATGAACTCGTCGCGCCGCTTGCGGCTCTCCCTCGCCCGCGCGGCCATTTCGGCGAAGTGCCGGGCGGCGGGAGCATACGCCTTCTCGCACGCGCGATCGAACCGCTCCCACAGCGCCTTGGGGACGCCCGCGTGCTGCTGGTCGAGCGCCTTCCACTCGTCGCGCAACTTCTTGACTTCGGCCGCAAGTCGCGGCGGGTCGAGCGCCGTTGTCATGGCGGCCTCGGCGCGCTCGCACAGCTGATTGCGTGCGTGCTGCTGCCCGAACGATTCCCAACGCTCGAGCTCCGTCAGTTGCTGCACGAGCCGGCTCAACCGCTGCGCCGTCGGCTTCGGCAGCAGTCCGGCGTGGGGCTTCCGGGTCCTGATCTCGTCGGCGGCAGCGCGGGCAGCCTGCAACTGGCCGGCCGCGAGCGCCTGCTCGGCGGCGTGCAGCAGGCTGTGGACCTGCTGCCGCGCCGCATTCGCCTCCCCTTCGGCCGCGTGAATCTGCGCCAGCCGGCGTTGCTCGACCACGATCAGCGCGGCTTCGAAGCGGCGCGTCAGGGGCGGCGTGCGAATGGCTCGATCCAACGCCTGCCAGCGTTCCGGCAGCTTGGCGTCGTCGATGGACGTGCTGCCGGCAAGCTGCTCGGCTTCCGCGACCAGCGCTTCGGCCTCGCCCCGGGCCCGGAGTTCCTGCGCCCACAACTCGATGCGCCGTTCCGCGTCGTCCAGTTTCGCCTGCGCCGCGCGATCCGCGCATTGTTCCGCCTCGACGCGCAGTGCGCCGAGCTCGGTACGCAGACCGGCAAGCGCTTCCGGCGTCGCGGGTGGATCGTGCCTCCCGACCCAGTCGCTCACCCGACGCTCGAAGCGCACCCGCGTCCGCCGCTCCTCGTGCTCGCGATCGAATCGCGCCTGGATGGCCTGGCGGGCGGCGTCCCAGCGTGCAAGGCAGGCATGGTCGTCGCCGATCGCCAGTGCCTCCCAGCGGCGATCGAGTTCGATCACCGCGGTGAGAATCGCGCCGGGCGTGCCTGCCAGCGCTTCCAGCTGCGCCAGGATCGCTTCCGCTTCGGCTGCCCGGCCGGCGCGATCCGTGATGGCCTCGATCCGCTTCCGCGCGAGCCGCGCGACGCCGTGATCCTTGTTTCGGGCGGCGTCGGCGAGTTTGTGAAGGCCCTCTGGCGAGTGCACGCGCTCCGCGGCGGCCATTCGCATTGCCGCATGCCCGGCGCCGATCGCGACCTCGACCAGCGAGTTCTCGTCGCGGAGCGCGGCGATCGCGACGCGCCGGCGGTCCGCGTCGGGCGCGCGGCGCGCCACCTCGGATCGGATCGCATCGGTGCACTCGTCGGACTCCAGCAATGCCGTTGCTGCGTCGCTCTGCTGCGTTTCGGCAAGCACGGGACCCAGCGCGGCCGCGAGGGCCGTGCGCACCGTCGGATCGGCTTCCGTTCTCCAGGCCGCGGCAAGCGCGGCGACATCGACGCTGCGCCCGGCCGCCGCCGCGCGGACCTCCGGCGCCGGATCGGTCGCCAGAAGCTTGGCGAGCTCGGTCGAGTCCGGCGGCAACTTCGACGCGCCGAGCACCCGCTGCTCGTGGTCAGCGTGCTCGTGCAACGGGGGACCAAATAGACGCTTGGTGATCATGGGTGAGCTTACGCCGTGCGCCGCCGATGGCGAGCACTGTTGTTGCCGGGAGCATCATGTTACCCAAAAATGCAACGGCCTTCCCGATCGCGGCAGGAGGCGTACGCTGGACTGCCGCCGGGACCGCGGCAGCACTCTCCCCCTTACCACCACCAAGGACAGCCAATGAACAAGGAACTCTTCGACCAGGGCCTCCGGACGCGACGCGAGGTGCTCGGCGCCGAATACGTCGACACCTCGATCCGCAACGCGGACGACTTCAGCATGGCGATGCAGGAGCTCGTAACGCAGTACTGCTGGGGCGACGTCTGGAACCGGCCGGGACTGGATCGCCGCACGCGCAGCCTGCTGAACCTGGCGATGATCACGGCGCTCAATCGCCCGCACGAACTCAAGCTTCACGTGCGCGGCGCGATCAACAACGGCGTGACCAAGGACGAGATCAGGGAGGTATTCCTGCAGACCGCGATCTACTGCGGCGTGCCGGCGGCGATCGACAGCTTCCGCAATGCGCGCGAAATGTTCAAGGAAATGGGACTCTGAAAGGCCGCGTCGAACCGCCGGCAGGCCCGGCCTGTCAGCGGTGATGCGAGCCGTGCGCCTGGTGGCGCCAGCGGCGAATCAGCATGCGCAGGCGACCGAATGTCCAGTGGTCATTGACGACAAAGTTCGCCACGCTGGCGATCAGGATCGCGAGCACGTTGGCGACGAGGTAGTGCATGTTGCGCGCGAACACGTGCGTCAACGCGAACTGCAGCGCGATGCCGAGCCAGCAGGCGATCGCGTACTGCCCGAATTGCACCAGGATCGGCGTGGACACGTGCTCGCGCCGGTCGAGCCAGGTCCAGGCACGGTTGAGCAGGAAGTTGTTGATCGTGGCGAAGAAGATCGCGGCTGCGAGCGACACGTTGAGCCGGTGCGACGCCGGCTCGATCGACCGGAAGACGAATTCCTGCGCGAGGTAGAGCACCGCCACGTTGACGACAGTCCCGGATGCGCCCACGACGCCGAACTTGACGACGCGGTGGCGCAGCAGGCGACCGATGACCGGCAGGTGGTGGAGCCGCTCGAGCAGCGTCATGCCGTGCCCCTGGCGGGCTCCGGACGGGCACGGGCCACGACGATGCGCGCCTCGGCCAGCACCCGGGCGGGCGCGATCCGCTTCAGGCACTGGTTGTCGCCGTCGCAGGGTGAATTGCGGTGGTTGTAGGCCGTGAGACAGGGCGAACAGGGGAGCGCGAGGTGCAGGCAGCTCGCGTGGTTGCCGAGCGGACCGTAGAGCTGCGGCGTTTCCGGCCCGAACAGCGCCACGGTGGGCACCGCGGTGAGCGACGAGAACTGCGCCGGGCCGCCGTCGTTGGTCACCAGCAGCGCCGCGCGCCCGAGCAGCGCGACCAGCTCGCGCACCGACTTCGTGTAGCCCGTGATGTCGAGGCAATCGGCATGCGCGACCGCTTGCGCGAGCGCGCTGGAGAGCGGCTTGTCCGCCGGCAGGCCGACGATCGCCACGACGTACCCGTCGTCGATGAGCCCGGACGCAAGGGTGCGCCAGTGCGCCACCGGCCACGCGCGGATCGGCAGGATCCCCCCGCTCGCATAGATGAGCGCAAGCCGCCGTCCCGCAAGCTGCGGAAAGTCGCCGTACAGGCGCGCGGCGAACGCCGCCTCCTCGCCGGGCAGGAACGCGGGCGCCGGCGCCGGGACGCCACCCTCGTCCTCGCTCTCCTTGTCGAGCGGATGCGTCCCGGACTCGAGCGCGCGCGCGAGCGTCAGGAACTGCAGCGACAGGTGCCGATAGGGGTTGTAGAGCACCGGCCGGTTGATGAACGAACCGCGGTAAAGGCCCTCCTGCGTGTGGCGGTGGAAGCCGGCGCGCAGCGGCGCTCCGGAAGCCCACGACAGCAGGCTGCTGATCCGCGCGAAGAGCTCGCAATCGAGCACCGCATCCGGGCGCAGGCGCCGCAGCGTGCGCAGCGCCGCCAGGAGCGTCCGCACGAGCCCGCCGAGCGAGCGGTCGTCGATGACGATCACGTTCTCCGGCGGGACGCTCGCCATCAGGTCGAGGGCCTCGCGGTTCTTGCCGAACAGCATCACGTGCAGCGACGCGTCCGGGTAGCGTGCGCGCAGCGCCGCGAACATCGGCTGCGCGAGCACCAGGCTGCCCATCTCGGAGAGCAGGATCACGACGATCCGGCGCGGCGACGGCGCCGGCGCGCGCCGCGGCAGCACGCGGTCGAGCAGCGAGGCGAGCGCGCACAGCGGCACGCCGACGTAGCGATCGACCGTGCGCTGGAAGTCGATGTTCATTGCGCGGGCCCGGGCGGTCGGTAGCCGTAGACGACCCGCGCATAGTAGGTGCCGACGGGCACGCCCCCCTTCTGCGCCGTCAGGGCCTGCACCGGTCCGAGACGCGTCGCGGCGGCGGCCACGCGCGGATCCTCGACGTCGTTGCGCCGCCGCGCGACCACGATGAGGTCGTGCCCGGCAAACGCTTCGCGCGGGAACCAGTACTCGTACATCAGCGCGTTCTCGTCATAGAAGAGGTGCCGGCTGGCGGTGTCGCGCGCGCCGTCGCCGCGCGGGTCGTAGAAAGCCATTTCGTCGGCGGTGTTGTGCTTGTCGAGGCCGACGACCGACGGCCGGCGCCCCGTTTCGCGCAATACGTCCTCCTCGATGCCCTGCACCTGGCGTCGCAGGTCGCGCCAGCCCATCTGGACATAGTGGTGATGCGCGCGCACGCCCGCGACGCCCCAGACCGGGTAGTAGAAAAGGCCGTAGGCATAGACGAGCATGAGCCCATGGACGACCGGCACCCAGCTCCGCGCGAGCAGGCGATCGAGCGGGCCGTCGCCGAGTCCGGGCCGGGACATCGTCGCGGCGAGCACCGGCAGCGCGGCGAGCCAGATCGGCCCCGTCCAGTGGATCTTGGTCTCGGCCCTCAAACTCGCCGCGGCCAGCACGGCCAGCGGGACCAGCGTGAAGACGAGCACGAACAGGCGCTGCCGCCCGACGAGCGCGGCGGCATCCGGTTGCGGCGCCGCCATCGGCCCGGCAGCCGCCGGCGCGCCGGTGCGCCGCAGCAGGCGCCACAGCGCCAGCACGCCGAGCGGCGTCAGCAGCAGGACGACGAAGCCGACGAACTCGTGCAGGCTGAACTGCGGCTGCTGCCCCGCGAGTCGGCGCGACCCCTGGAACGTGAACGACGCCCAGTCGTGGCGGATGTTCCACGCGATCACGGGCGAGAACAGCAGGAGCGCGACGAGCACGCCACCCCAGGCCCACGGCGAGAGCAGCACGCGACGCGACCGCGCATCGACGATGACGAACGCCAGGGCGGCGAGCGGCACGAGCACCATCGTGTACTTGGACAGCATGCCGATGCCGATCGCGGCGCCCGCGCCGAGCCACGCCGCGGGCTTGCCGCCGAGGAGCGCCCGCTGCAGGAAGTAGAGCGCGGCCGCCCACGCGGCGGCGAGCGGCGCGTCCGGCGTCATCAGCATGCCGATCACGAAGAAGAACGGCAGCGTCGCGGCAAGCAGCGCGCTGCGCAGCGCATTGTCCCGTCCCGCGAGGTCGCGCGCGAAGCCGACGACGAAAACGATCATCACGCCCCAGGCGAGGACCGCCGGCAGGCGAACGAAGAACTCGCCGCCGCCGAGCGCGAGCGACGCGGCGACGAGCCACGCGACGAGCGGCGGATGGTCGAGGTAGCCGATGTCGAGATGCTGCGCATAGTTCCAGTAGTAGGCCTCCTGCGGCGCGAGTTCGATCTGCCCGAGGTAGACGAGGCGCAGGACGAGCAGGTAGGCGATCGCGAGCAGCGCCGCGACTCCGGGGCGTCGCGCCGGCGCACCCTCCGCGAACGCAGCGAGGCCGAGCAGCAACGTCAGCGCCCCCGCGAGCGCCGCGGGCACGATGGCGATCAGCGGGGGAACGTGCGCGGCGAGCAGCGAAAGCACGCCCGCGCGCAGCGGAAAGGCGAGCGCGACCACCACGACGAGCGTGGCCAGCGGCCGCGGCAAGGCAACGCCGCGCAACGCGACGATCGCGACCGCGATCGCGAGTGCGAAAGCGCCCGCCTGCGCGAACTCGAGCTGCACCCCCGCCGCGCGCAGCAGCGCGAACGCGACGACGTCGGCCGCCGCGGCCACGGCAACGGCATTCCGCCAGCGGCGGGCGAGCTCCGGGTCCGCGTGGGCGAACGTGGCGAGCGACGTCATGCCAATCCCACGCTGCAGGTGCGTCCGACGTGGCAGAAGGCGAGGGGACATGCGCTCGGGGCGGATGGAGGGACCCCGGCGCGCGCCGCAGGGTCGGGCTGGAGCGGGTGAATGGAGTCGAACGCTCGTCGCAGGCTTTGGGGGGGTCACTGCTCCGCCATCGGGCGGCACCGGCGATCGGCCATATTATAGCCGCAGCGGACCGGGGCATGTCACCCGGGCCGCGCCGGACGCCGCGGCAGGTATGATTCGCGGCTGCTGCCCGGCCGCGTGCTGCCCGCGGCGCGTCCTCAACACCACCGGCGGAGCACTGCACGCATGAGAACCAGCGCTCGAAATTGCCTGAAATGGGCCCTGCTCTGCGCCGTCGCGGCGACGCTGATGGCAGGCTGCGGCAAGAAGGACGACCCGATCGCCCAGGCCGAGAAGAAGGACGTGGCCAAGGGCGTGCCCGCGCCGGGCATCGCCGAGACCAAGGCCATCGCCGAGGAGGGGTTCATCTACGGACTGCCGATCGTGATGAACTACGCGGTGATGAACGAGTTCGTCATCGACAAGAACTCGGGCCAGTACAAGGCCCCGTTCAATACGATCAGCAACGAGGCGCGCGTCTTCACCTACAAGGACACGGCCGTCGTCACGCCGAACAGCGACACGCCGTATTCGATGCTCTGGCTGGACCTGCGCGCCGAGCCGATGGTGATCTCGGTGCCGGCGGTGCCGAAGGGACGCTACTACTCGGTGCAGCTGACCGACGGCAACGCCTACAACTACGGCTACATCGGCAGCCGGGCGACGGGCATCGAAGCCGGCGACTACATGGTGGCCGGCCCCGACTGGAAGGGCGAGACGCCGGCCGGGATCCGGAAGGTCTTCCAGTCGACGACGCCGTTCGCGCTGTCCATCTTCCGCACGCAGCTCTTCAACGCCGCGGACATGCCGAACGTGGAGAAGGTGCAGGCCGGGTACAAGGCGCAGCCGCTTTCCGCGTTCCTGAAGCAACCCGCGCCCCCCGCCGCGCCGAAGATCGACTTCCTCCCGGCGACGACCGCGGGGATCAAGGCCAACTTCTACGAATACCTGGACGCGGCGCTGAAATACGTGCCGCCGTCGCCCGACACCGCGCAGATCCGCGCCAGGCTGGCCAGCATCGGCATCGGCCCGGGCAAGACCTTCGAGTTCAAGGATCTCTCGGCCGAGCACAAGGCCGCCGTCCTGCTGGCGATGAAGGAGGGCGACGACAAGGTGGAGAAGTACCTTGCCTCCGGAGTGAAGGACGTCAACGGCTGGAAGGTCGGCTCGGTCTTCGGCGACCGCGACTTCTACAACGGCGACTGGCTGAAGCGTGCCGCTGCCGCCAAGGGGGGCATCTACGGCAACGACGCCGTCGAGGCGATGTATCCGATGACCCGCGAGGACGCGACCGGCGAGACGCTCGACACCGGCAAGCGCAACTACACGCTCACCTTCCCCGCCGGGCAGCTGCCGCCGGTGAACGCCTTCTGGTCGGTGACGATGTACGACGGCAAGACGCAGCTGCTGATCGAGAACCCGATCAACCGCTACCTCGTCAACTCGCCGATGCTGCCGGGCATGAAGAAGAACCCGGACGGCTCGCTGACGCTCTACATCCAGAAGGACTCGCCGGGCAAGGCGAAGGAGGCCAACTGGCTGCCCGCGCCCGACGGCCCCGTCTACCTGGTGATGCGCCTGTACTGGCCCAAGGACACGCCGCCGTCGATCCTGCCCCCCGGCGAGGGAACGTGGAAGCCGCCGGCGGTCGTGGCGTCGAAATAGGGGCGACCGCGCGCAGGTCGCCGGCGGTCGTCGACGGGATGGGCGGGACCCTGCGGCGAAGTGCCTAGGGCTCCGTGATGGTGAACAGCTCCTGCGGCTCGCCGATGCCGCGCAGCGCGTGGACGCCCACCGAAACCATCCGGCTGCCGCAGGCCACGGCGGCCTCGTGGAACCGGCTGGACACGAGCACGTTTCGCCGCAGGGGCCGGCACATTCCCTCGATGCGGCTCGCCTCGTTCACCGCGGAGCCGACCACGGTGAAATCGAGCCGCTCCCTGGTGCCGATGTTGCCGTAGAGCACTTCGCCCAGGTGGAGCGAGACGCCGAAGTCCAGCGTGTGCTTGCCGGCGCTTCGGCGCTCGGCGGCGAAGCGGGGAAAGGCCTCCAGCAACTGCCCGGCGGCCTTCACCGCTCGAGCACACGGGCCGGGTCGAGTGATGGTGAACAGCTCTGCGGCTCGCCGATGCCGCGCAGCGCGTGGACGCCCACCGAAACCATCCTGCTGCCGCAGGCCACGGCAGCCTCGTGGAACCGGCTGGACACGAGCACGTTTCGCCGCAGGGGCCGGCACATTCCCTCGATGCGGCTCGCTTCGTTCACCGCGGAACCGACCACCGTGAAATCGAGCCGCTCCCTGGTGCCGATGTTGCCGTAGAGCACCTCGCCCAGGTGGAGCGAGACGCCGAAGTCCAGCGTGTGCTTGCCGGCGCTTCGGCGCTCGGCGCGAAGCGGGGAAAGGCTTCCAGCAACTGCCCGGCGGCCTTCACCGCGTCGATGCACACGGCCTGTCGATCCCGCCGCGACAGGTCGAAGATCGCCAGGAAGCCGTCGCCCATGAACTTCAGGATCTGGCCGCGGTTGTCCAGCACCGGACGCGCCATGACTTCGAGGTGCTCGTCCAGGATTTCCACCAGCTCGTCCTGCGGGACCCGGCTCGCAACCTCCGTGAAGCCGCGCAGGTCGCAGAACCAGATCACCGAGTGGATCGTCTGCACCGAGTGCCGGTCGATCTCGCCCGTCAGCACGCGTCCCCCGGCGTCCGCGCCGAGATAGGTCTCCAGCAGCGTGCGCGCGACGTCGAAGGTCGAGCGTGATTTCACCGCGAGCGCGAGGTACGCAAGCACGTCGCCCACCTGCAGGAGTTG
>CAWHJY010000032.1:0-37879 GCA_963829775.1 uncultured beta proteobacterium
GCGGATCGATGCGGATCATCGGCGGGTACCGGCCGTCGCGCTGTCCCACGCCAGGTCGCCGGCGTCGTTGCCGGCGACCGAGTACAGCACCTGCGTGTTGCGCGTCTTCATGGAAGTCCTCGAGCGACTGGCCGCGCATCGCGGCGTAGACGTGCAGGTTCGTGGTGCCCACCACGGCGGCGAACTTCTCCAGCAGGAAGAAGATGACGCCGTAGTGCATCAGCGCGCGCCAGTCGCGCGTCGATCACGAGCTCGCGCTCCTGCGTCGGTGAGCTTGTGCTGCTCGAACAGCGGCGTCCGGGTCGGCCAGGAACTGCTTGCGGAACTCGGGCTTGATCAGCGAATGCAGGAACCGGTTCAGCCGGAAGGCCTTCACGCTGCGCTCGATAGGTGACGGATAGGTGCCCTCGAGCTTCTCGATGCCAGCGTACTGGGTCATCATGCGCGTGCGGAACTGCTCGTTGGTCTCGGTGACCGGGTCAACCGAGTCGTCCTCGAAGATGACGCTGGAGATGGCCGTCATCGACGGCACGTAGTACGTCTGGTGCAGCTTCTTCACCTTGTTCGACAGCGCGCCGCGCATCAGCAGCCACATCACGACTTCCGCGCCTTCCATGCCGCCGAGCTTCGCGTATTCGGCGATGGTGACCTTGGTCAGGCCTTCCGGATCCTTCTCCAGGCGCTCGAGGAACTCCATGTCCCAGGGCGTGTTGTTGAACCCGCAGCGCTCGCCGTGCACCTGGTGCGACAGGCCGCCGGTGCCGACGATGGCCACCTTGATGTCTTCCGGATAGCTCTCGATGGCCTTGCGCAGCGCCTGGCCGATCTTGTAGAAGCGCAGCGGCTGTGGGCACGGGCGGATTCAGCACGCCGCACTGGAACGGCACGATCTTGCAGGGCCAGTCCGGCTCGTGCGGCAGCAGCAGCGACAGCGGCGAGAAGCAGCCGTGGTCCAGGTCCTTGCCCTGGAAGTACGACAGGTCGAACTCCTCCGCCACCAGCGAGAAGGCGATGTGCTGCGCGAGCTTGGTGTGCCCCTTGAACGGCGGCAGCGCGCGCGGTCCACCGCCCTCGTCGGCCGGTCGTAACTGCTCGCCGACGCCCAGCGCGAAATGCGAGTAGTGGTCGAGGAAGAACGACGTGATGTGGTCGTTGAAGATGTAGAGGATGACGTCGGGCTTCTTCTCGGCCAGCCACTTCTGCACCGGCTCGAAGCCGTCGAAGATCGGCTTCCAGACCGGATCCTCCTGCTTCTTTGCGTCGAACGCGAAGCCGATGGTCGGCGTGTGCGAACGGCGAATCCACCGATGATCGTTGCCATGATCAGTTCCTTTGGAGCGAGGGGGGGGAAAGGCTGGACCTCCACCCGCAGCCTGCTGCCCGTGCAGGCAGGCGCGGGCGGAGCCAGCCGGGTTGAGCCGCCGAAGGTGCGTACGAGCACCAGGGCGATCGAGGGGAATGCCAGCAGCATGACGATGCGAATGAAGTCAGAGGCAGAAACGGCATCACACCTTTGAAGGTCTCGACCAGCGGCACGTCGCGGGCCAGTCGGTTGATGATGAACACGTTCATGCCCACGGGCGGGTGCACCAGGCCGATCTCCACCACCATGAGCGCCAGAATGCCGAACCAGATGCTCTTGTCGCTGTCGGTCATGCCGAAAAAATCCAGCCCCATCACCACCGGGTAAAAAATCGGGATGGTCAGCAGGATCATGGCCAGGCTGTCCATCACGCAGCCCAGAAAGATGTAGATCAGCAAGATCGCGATCATCACCACCATCGGCGACAGGCTGCTCTGCTACCCAGGCCGCCAGCTCGACCGGCATCTGCGACAGGGCCAGCGCGCTGTTGAGCATGTCGGCGCCCAGCAGCACCAGGAAGATCATCGCGGTGGCCTGGGCCGTGCCCAGCGCGCTGGCGATCAGGCCGGGCAGCCGCATGCCGCCGCGCACGACGGCGAGCACACCGCATGCGGCCGCGCCGATGGCCGCCGCCTCGGTCGGGTTGGCCCAGCCGCCGTAGATGCCGACGATCACCACCAGGAACACCACCAGCACCGGCGCCACCTGCGCCAGCGCTTTCAGCCGCTGCGCCCACGGCACGCGCGGGCCGGCGGGGCCGATCGGGCTGCAGCGCGACCATGATCTGGATGACCAGCATGTAGCCGACCATGGCAATGAGGCCCGGCAGCACGGCGGCCATGAACAGCTTGCCGATCGACTCCTGCGTCAGGATGGCGTAGATCACCAGCGGCACCGACGGCGGGATCATGATGCCCAGCGTGCCGCCGGCGGCCAGCGCACCGGTCGCCAGGCTGCCCGAGTAGCCGAAGCGCTTGAGCTCGGGCAGCGTCACCTGGCCCATGGTGGCCGCCGTGGCCAGCGACGAGCCGCAGATGGCGCCAAAGCCGGCGCAGGCGCCGATCGACGCCATCGCGATGCCGCCCTTCCGGTGGCCCATGAAGGCGCGCACGAAGCGGAACAGCGCGGCGGACAACCCGCCGTGCGTCGCGAACTGCCCCATCAGCAGGAACATCGGGATGACGACGAGGTCGTAATTGGACAGGCGGGCATAGGCGAGATTCTTGAGCAAATTCAGCAGCGGCACGGGCTCGCCGCCGGTCAGGTAGACGTAAGCCACCGCGCCCATGGCGAACATGGCGATGCCGATGGGCACGCGCAGCACCAGCAGCACCATCAGCAGCGCGAAAATGGTCAGTCCGACGGCAATGCCGCTCATGGACGTCACCGGCCGCGGCCCTCGCGTCGCCCTCCGCGGCGCCAGCGCGCCCGCGCGTGACGGGTCACCATGTAGAAACCAGCCAGCCCCATCAGCGCGAAGCCCGGAACCATCAGCAGCGGCCCCCACCACTGCGGCAGCCGAGGATCATCGTTTCCTCGCCGGACGGCCTTGAGCGTGAGGGTGGCGGCGGCGGTCCGCCACGCGATCAGCGCACCGAACACGCCGACCAGCAGCGAGCCAAAGGTATCGAGCCGATGGACGGTGGCCGGCCTGGTTGGCGTGAAGAAGTCGACCTTCACGTCACCGCCGTTGAGGTGGCAGTAGGCGAAAAACGTCGAGCTCGCCACGGCGGCGCAGATCTGCAGCATCTCGACGTCCCCCGGCACGGGCGCGCTAAAGAGCTTGCGCCCGATGATGGTCACGATGCTCATGACGACGAGGGCGACAAACATCAGGCCGCCGATGATGGCCGTCACCTTGGTCGCGAGGAGCAGCATGCGGCCCAGCGGACCGAAGGTCATCGCCGGCTCGGCACCGGGTTGCCGTCCCCTGCATCGCGACCTCAGCGGCCGGCGTACTTGACGATCAGCGCCGTCGCGCCGTCGAGCAGCAGCTTGCCGTTGGCGCCCTTGGCGGTCATGTCGGCCACCCAGCCGTGGCGATTTGCTCGCTCGACCTTTTTCCAGTTCTCGAGCTCCTCCGTGGGGATCACGTTCACCGTGCCCCGGCGCGACGGTCTTCTTGCCGATGACGTCGGCCTCGATGAACGCGCGGCCGATCTCGCCGGAGAGCGTCACGCCGCTGTTGGCGTCGATCACCTTCTTCAGGTCGGCGGGCAGCGCTGTCGTACTTGGCCTTGTTCATCGCGAAGATGAACGTCGAGGTGTAGAACGCCGGCAGCGCGGGATCGGTTTCCGTGTGGAACTTGACCAGCTCCTGCACCTTCACCGCGGGCACGACCTCCCACGGAATGACGGCGCCGTCGATCACGCCCTTGGACAGCGCCTCGCTCACCTGCGGCACCGGCATCGCGACGGGGGTCGCGCCGAGCGCGGCGAGGAAGCGATTGGTCTGGCGCGTCGGCGCGCGGACCTTCAGGCCCTTGAGGTCGGCCACGGTCTTGATCTGCTTGGCGGTGGTGTGGAAGACGCCGGGGCCGTGGACGTGCGTGGCCAGCAGCTTGACGTCGGCGAACTCGGTCGGGGCGTACTGCTGCACGAACTCCCACAGTGCCTTGCTGGTGCCTTCGGCGTTGCGCATCATGAACGGCAGCTCGAACACCTCGACCGCGGGGAAGCGGCCGGCGGTGTAGCCGGGCAGCGTCCAGATCGACGTCGACGACGCCGTCCTTGACCTGGTCGTAGAGCTGCGGCGGCGTGCCGCCCAGCTGCATCGACGGGTAGATCTGGCACTTGAGCTTGTTGCCGGATTCCTTCGCGATCTTGTCGCACCACGGCATGATGAACATGGTCTGCGCGGCCGAGCCCGCCGGCAGGAAGTGGTGCACCTTCAGCGTGACTTCCTGCGCCTGGGCGGGAGTGAGCGTGGCCAGCAGCGCGGCCGTGGCCGCGAAAATCATCCGTTTCATGTTTCCTCCGTGGTGCCGTTGCATGATCCCGTCTCGAGCGCACCGGCTGCCGGCGCGAAGCGGGTCTGGTTTTCACTGACCGGGATCGTCTCCGGGGTGGTCAATGTAGCGCAATCCGGCACGCGCGAGCTTGTCGCGCATGTCGTAAAGATCGAGGCCCAGCACGCCGGCGGCAAGCCGCGCCCGGTTGCCCGACTCCTTCGCTTCGCGGGCCGCCGCGGCCGCGGCGACCGTCGCGGCCTGCGCCCGCGGCACGACGACGACCCCGTCGTCGTCGCCGATCACCACGTCGCCCGGCTGCACGAGCTGCCCGGCGCAGATGACCGGCACGTTGACCGAGCCGACGGTGGCCTTGACCGCGCCCTTGGCGTTGACGGCCCGCGAGAATACCGGAAAGTTCATCTCGCGCAACTCGCGCACGTCGCGGCAGCCGGCGTCGATGACGAGTCCGACGCCGCCGCGCGCCCGGAACGACGTGGCGAGGAGCTCGCCGAACATGCCGTCGGCGTTGTCCGACGACAGGCCGACGACGACGACGTCGCCCGGCTGCAGCAGCTCGGCGGCGACGTGCAGCATCCAGTTGTCGCCCGGGTGCGCGAACACGGTCACCGCGGTGCCGCAGATGCGCGCACCGGGAAACACCGGCCGCATCCACGGCTGCAGCAGCCCGCGCCGGCCCTGCGCCTCGTGGACCGTGGCGACGCCGAACGCGGACAGTGCGGCGACCGCCGCCGCGTCGGCGCGCTCGATGCGCCGGACCGCGATTCCCGACACCCCGATCACGAGAAGTCTCCGCCGACCTGCGGGAACACGCGCTGGTAGCCCTCGGCGTACGTGACCTTCAGGTCCGAGTTGCGCGAGGCTTGCACGCCGCGCTGCAGCGCGACGCGGGTGTAGTACTCCCACAGGTGCTCCTGCGCCGCCATCAGTTCGAAGGCCTTGCGCTTGCGCTCCCAGACCGGGGTGATGTCGAGCAGCAGCTGCGGCTTCCAGTTGCACTGCTCCGGCTGGTGCGGCTCGAACAGGAACACCGGCGGCGCGCCGAGCACCGGCTCGCCCGGCCGGTGACCGTGCGCCTGTGCGACGACGCGCGCCTCCTGCGCGACGTGCGCGGCCAGCGGGTGGTCGAAGTTGTACGGGTCCTCGATCGAATGGGTGAGGACGAACGACGGGCGCACCGCGCGGTAAATGTCGGCGAGCCGCTCGACCACGTCGACGCCGACCCGCATCGGGTAGTCGCCGCAGTCGAAGAACTCGATGTCGGCGCCGAGCAGCCCGGCCGCCGCGGCCGCTTCCTCGCGGCGGTTGGCCTTGACGCGGTCGAGCGTCATGCCCGGCGTCTTCCACAGCTTGGCCGACTCGCCGCGCTCACCGTACGACAGGCACACGACCTTGACCTTCCAGCCGCGCGACGCGTAGAGCGCGATGGCGCCGCCCGCGCGCCAGACGAAATCGGCGGCATGGGCGCTCACCACCAGCAGGGATTTGGCTTCGGCGTTTGGCATCGTCGACTCGCGAAAGGGATTGAACAGCGGCGGTCAGGCGGTGATCGGCGGCGCGGTTCCCGCCGGCGCCGGCGTGCGCTCCGACGGGTTGCGCTCCGACGCGGCAGCCGCGACGCGTCCGTCCCAGACCGCCGCCGGCACCAGCACGTGGCCGTCCATCAGCGCCCGGGCGGTGCGCAGCAGCGACGCGCGCTCGACCGGCGCGCTTCGGACGTGAACACCGGCGCCGCCGGCGGCCGCGTCGCGCATCGCGAGCTCGACGGTGAATTCGCCGGTCGGGTGCTCGACCGACAGCAGGCGCCGCGATCCGCGGCCGGGCCGCGCGACCGCCGCCGCGGTGGTGCCGTCGACGACGCAGGCGGTGGCGACCGAAACCGCGCCCAGCACGCCGATCGCCTCGTGGCAGACCCTGGGGATGAACGTGCGCGTGGCGATCGCGCCGCCCTCGCGCGGCGGCGCGACCAGCGTCATCTTCGGCACGACGCTGTTGCGGACATCGCCCAGGTTCATCCGCGGGCCGGCGGCGAGCCGGATCGCCTCCAGCCGCGCCTTGAGTTCGCCGTCCGCGTTGAGCTCGGCGGACTCTCGTAGCCGGTGCGCCCGAGGTGGCGGGCCTCGATCAGCACCACCGGCATGCCGTTGTCGATGCAGGTGACCGGCACGCCGTCGATCTCGTCGCGCGCGTTGCCCGTCGGCAGCAGCGCGCCGCAGCTCGAGCCCGCGGTGTCGTCGAAGGTCGAGCAGCACCGGCGCGGCGGCGCCCGGCGCGCCGCTGATGCGCGCCGTGCCTGCGTAGTCGACTGCGCCGCCCGGCGTCCGCACGCGGGCCTCGCAGCGGCTCGCCGTGTTGACGAGGTGGATGCGCACCGTCGTCTCGTCGCCGGTCGCGGCGACCAGCCCGCGCTCGATGGCGAACGGCCCGACGCCGGCGAGGATGTTGCCGCAGGTCGGCGCGACGTCGACGCGCGCCTCGTCGACGACCACTTGCGCGAACAGGTAGTCGACGTCGCAGTCCGGCCGCGTCGAGCGGGAGACGATCGCGACCTTGCTGGTCAGCGGGTGCGCGCCGCCGACGCCGTCGACCTGGCGCGCGTCCGGCGAGCCGAACGCCGCCAGCAGCACGCGATCGCGCGTCGCCGCGTCGGCCGGCAGGTCCGAGGCCACGAAATAGGCGCCCTTGGACGTGCCGCCGCGCATCAGCGTGCAGCGAATGGCGGTCTGGCGTGACATGGTCGTGATCCGGATCCTCGAATTGCGCCAGTGCCGGCGGGGGGAAGGGGGATTTGCTATCCTCGGCCGGTGCCCGCTCGCGCGGCCCGACGCGACGGCCGACGAACTGCGGACAGTCTAGGGCCGCGCGACGCGCGACCCGTAATGAAGAATCGGCGGCGGCCGATACCGGTTTCGTTATCCCCCATGGCCAAGCCCCTTCCGTCCGACTGGTTCCTGCGCTCGCGGCTGAAGATGCGCCACGTGCTGCTGCTCGCGGCGATCGACGAGCAGCGCAGCCTGCACAAGGCGGCCGCGGCACTGCACATGACGCAGCCGGCGGCGACCAAGCTCCTGGCCGACCTCGAGGCGCTGCTCGAGCTGCGGCTGTTCGAGCGCACCGCGCGCGGGCTCACGCCGACGGCACACGGCGACAGTCTCGTCCGCCACGCGAAGGCGATGCTGGGCACGCTCGAGCACGCGCGCGCCGAGCTGCTCCGCGATCAGCGACGGCGCGACCGGGCGCATCGCGATGGGCACGCTGCTCGTCGTCGCGCCGGTGCTGGTGCCGCGCGCGCTGGCGGCGTTCAAGCGCGCGAACCCGCGGGTGACGGTGCAGGTGCAGGAAGGCAACCTCGCCACCCTGCTGCCGCTGCTGCGCCACGGCGAGCTCGACCTCGTCGTCGGGCGGCTCACCAGCGACTTCGACAGCCGCGGGCTGCGGTTCGAGGCCTGCTACGACGAGCCGATGTGCGTCGTCGTGCGGGCGGGACATCCGCTGGCCGGGATCAAGCGCCTGAAGCTCGCCGCACTCGCGGCCGAGGACTGGATCTTGCCCTCGCCGGAGACCGCGTACCGCCACCGGATCGACGCGGCGTTCCGGCAGCTCGGCGTCGAGCCGCCGGCGCGGCTGGTCGAGTCGGTGTCGATCCTCACCAACGCGGCGCTGCTGCAGCAGACCGACATGCTGGGGGTGATGCCGGTCAACGTCGCCCGGCACTACGCCGGAGCCGGGTCGCTCGTCATCCTCGCCGTCGAACTGCCGCCGCCCTCGGGCCCGGTCGGCACCATCACCCGCGCCGGGGCGGCGTCGAGCCCGGTGCAGGACCAGCTGCTGCAGGCGCTGCGCGACGCCGGCGCCGCGATCGCCGGCGTCGACACGGATCACCCGGAAGATCGCCGCCGACGCCGCTGAGCGGCCGCCGCCCGGGTGCTTCGGTGCGCCGCGTGTGGGGCGGCCCGTCGGCGATGAGCCGCGTCCGCGGCCCGGGAGTCAGCGCGCCGCGGCCGCCTCGGCAGCCGCGGGGACGGCGAGGCGACGCTGCCGCAGCCAGCCGAACAGGCAGGCGATGACCGCCCCCGAGAAGACGTGCTTCAGGTTGTGCCCGCTGGCGATGCCGCCGGTCAGCTCCCAGATCTGCCAGTCGAGGCGCTCGCAGATGGTTTCCGCGACGTCGAAGGCGACCGCCGCCCACAGCCAGCCGGCCGCGGTGAAGCGCGGGGGGCGCAGGATCAGCAGCGTCAGCACGGCGACGGTGGCGCCGATCCGCATCACGAGGTAGAGGAGCAGGTCGCCGTGGCCCGCCGCCTCGGTGAACGCCCACAACAGCACCCCGCCGACGGCGACCAGCCCGAACGGCAGCAGCGCCTCGCGGCCGAACGGCGGCGACACGCGATCGGCAAGCACCAGCGCCAGCACGGCGGTCAGCAGCAGCGACATCGGCAGCCGGTCCCACACCAGCCGCTCGTTGCCGGGATCCCAGTGGTAGTACGCCGAGCCGAACGCCGTGAGGATCGCCGCGATCACCAGCAGCCGGTACGCGGGCCGGTCGTCGCCGGTCACCGTCACCTGCCGGTAGAGCAGCGCCCCCCACACGCCCGAAAACAGGATGGCGAGGTTGGTCAGCACGTCCCCGGCGCGCGGCACGAAGCCGAGCTGCCGGGTGTCGGCGAAGTCGTGGTAGCTCAGCCACTGCGGCATCGGGCCGAACACCAGGCGGAGGACGGCGTAGAGCAGCACCGCGACGCCGGCCAGCTCCCACGCCTGCTGCCGCTCGGTGACCGGGCCCCTGAATTTCGCGAACAGCATCGGCGGATCGGCGCCTATTGCAGGCTCGGCTTCTTCAGGAACGACCCGCGGTCGGCGGAGCCGAGTTCCACCGTCCGCGATGCCCCGCCGCGGGTGAGCACCAGCGGCACCGCGACGCCGGCGGGCCCCGAGCGCCAGACGGCGCGGTAGAACTCGGCCAGCGTGGTCACCCGGACGCCGGAGGCTTCGACCACGACGTCGCCGGACCGCACGCCGGCCCGGTCGGCGGGACCGCCGGTGGCGACGCCCTGGACGATCAGCCGCCCTTCGTCCTCCGCGGTGTAGACGCCGAGCCATGGCCGCGCGGGTGTCCGGCGACCGCCGAAGCGCCGCAGCTCGTCGAGGATGGGGGTCAGGAGCTCGACCGGCACGAACATGTTGCCCTTGATCTCGTCGTCGCCGTCGCGTTCCTGGACGAACAGCGAACCCAGTCCGACCAGCACGCCGTCCTCGTCGACCAGCGCGGCGCCGCTCCACTCCGGATGCGGGGGCCGGGTGAACAGCGCTTCGTCGAGCAGGTATTCCCAGTAGCCGGCGAACTCGCGCCTGGCGAAGACGCGGGCCGCGAGGGCGTGCGCCCGGCCGCCGTGTCCCAGCGCGTAGACCTCGCTGCCGACGTCGAGCGCGGCGACCGCGCCGGGCCTCGCCATCTCCAGCGGCGGCAGGTCGAGGCGGGCGAGCGGCTGGACCAGCCCGAAGCCGGTGACGAAATCGTACGCAAGCGCCGTCGCGGGCACGACGCGGCCGGCGTTGGACGTCAGCCAGATCGTTTCCGCCTCGGTGATCAGGTAGCCGACCGTCAGCACCAGCCCGTCGTCGCTGATGACGACGCCGTTGCCGGTGCGATCGGTGCCGAGGATCGACGCGGTGAACGCGTCCTCGGGCACCTCGGCGCGAAGCGCCACGACCGCGTTCATCGCCGCCGCAAGGTCGAAACGCAGGTCGACGGCCTGCGGCTGCAGGCTCGAGGGAAACGCCCACTGGTTGGGGTCGGCCATCGGTGGAGGAAGCGAAAGTCGGAGTTGGCGAGGCGCCCGGCACCGTCGGTGCGACCGGGCGCGCTCATATTACGCGACTCATGCAGAATACGCGCTCGAATGGAGGTTTTCGCAATGCGCCGCCAGGCCCGCTCGCTCGCTGCCGCACTCGCCCTTGCCACCGGCATGGGCATCCTGCTGACCGTCGCCGGCACGGTCGACGCGCAGGTGGCGCCGACCCCGACCGAGCGCGCCGCCTACCAGGGCCTGTTCGCCGCCGCGCAGCAGGGCGACGCCGGCGCGATCGCGAAGCTCGTCGCCGGCGGCGCCAACCCGAACGCGCGCGACGCCTACGGCCGCACCCCGCTGCACGTCGCGGCCCACGCCGGCCGGCACGACGCGATGCGCGCGCTGGCCAAGGCCGGCGCCGACCCGAACGCGCTGGAGGGCGACCGCTACGACGTCGTGACCATCGCCGCCGTCGCCAACGACCTGCCGACGCTCAGGGTGGCGCTGGCGATCGGCTGCAAGGCCACCAACGTCACCAGCCGCTACGACGGCACGGCGCTGATCGCCGCCGCCCACCTCGGCCACGACGAGGTCGTGCGCGAACTCATCCGCGCCGGCGCTCCGCTCGACCACGTCAACAATCTGGGCTGGACCGCGCTGATCGAGTCGATCGTGCTGGGCAACGGCGGCCGGCGCCACACCGCGACGCTGAAGGCGCTGGTCGACGCCGGCGCGAACGTCAACCTGGCCGACCGCAGCGGCATGACGCCGCTCGCGCTGGCGAAGGCCCGCGGCTATGGCGAGATGGTCGCGCTGCTGGAAAAGGCCGGCGCGCGCTGACCTCGCGCGGTACGCTGCCGCCACCGTCCCCGGCGCACCAAGCCTCCGCACCCCACCCGCAAACCGACGGAACATCCGCATGCTGAGCTCGATCAGGAACTTCTTCGACCGCCAGTTCGGCGCCGACGCGACCGCGGGCGACGACCGGCATTCGATCGAGCTCGCGACGGCGGCGCTGCTGACCGAGATCGTGCGCATGGACGGGAGCACCGATCCGACCGAGCGCGACGCCGTGCTGCGCGCGGTGCGCGACAAGTTCGGTCTGTCCGCCGGACGACGCGCAGGCGCTGATCGACCTCGCCGAGGAAGAGGCGCGCGCGGCGACCGACTATTACCAGTTCACGTCGATCATCAACCGGCGCTTCACGCAGGCGCAGAAGATCCGGGTGGTGCGGCTGCTGTGGGACGTCGCCTGGGCCGACGCGGTGGCGAGCCCGTACGAGGAACACCTGATCCGCAAGCTGTCGGACCTGCTGTACGTCGAGCATCGCGACTACATCCACGCCAAGCTGGAAGCGCGCGCCGCGGCGGCGCGGGATCGCCGCCGCCGCCGTGACGACGACCCGCCGCGTCGCGCGGCCGGCGCCGGGCGGCGCCATCGTGCACCCGGTCCGCCTCTTCGCTGCACGCGCCGGCGGCGGCTTCGATGCCGACGTCGGCAAGCTGCTGCGATTCGTGCTGCTCTCGATGGCGCTGCACGCGCTGGTCGTCCTGATCTTCGGCACCGCCACCGGCGGAATCGGCGGTCGCCGAGGCGACACCCCCGCGGGGCCGCTCGAGGTGACGCTGCGCGCGCTGGGCGCGGGGGTGGGGTCCGGCGTCCGGCCTGTCCCCGGCGCCGACGTCGGGCCCGACAGCCAGGGCGCCGGCGCAGCGACCGGCCGTCGCGACGCCGCAGCCGCAGGCGCCGTCCGCGCGCGCGCCGGACGACGCGCGCCCCGCGCCGGCGGCGCCGGCCCCGGTCGCCGGTCCCGGCGGAGACTCCTCCCGTCGAGCGCACCGCGCTGCCCCTGACCGTGCCCGAGCCGGCGCCGGCGCCGGCGACACCGCCACCCGACGCGGTCCCGACGCTCGAACTCAGGGCGACGGAACCGGCGGCGCGCCCGCCCGTGCCGGCGCCGATCGTCCCCGCCGCGCCGCTCGAGCGGATCACCGCGCCTTCGATCCAGCGCGAGTTGGCACCCCCGGTCGAGATCAAGGCACCTGAGCGCCCGGCGATCCCGGCAACGCCGCTCGAACGCGTCACCGCGCCGTCGATCCAGCGCGAGTTGGCACCCCCCGTCGAGCTCAAGGCACCCGAGCGGCCGGTCATCCCCGCGACGCCGCTCGAACGCGTCACCGCGCCGTCGATCCAGCGCGAGTTCGCACCCCCGGTCGAGATCAAGGCGCCCGAGCGGCCGGTCGATTCCCGCGACGCCGCTCGAACGCGTCACCGCGCCGTCGATCCAGCGCGAGCTCGCCCCTCCGGTCGAGATCAAGGCGCCCGAGCGGCCGGCCATCCCCGCGACGCCGCTCGAACGCGTCACCGCGCCGTCGATCCAGCGCGAGCTCGCACCTCCGGTCGAGATCAAGGCGCCCGAGCGGCCGGCGATTCCCGCGACCGCGCCGCCGCAGACCGGGCGCAGCGCGCCCGCCGCCGCACCGGAGCGCTCTCCCGCCGCGCCGCCCGCCGCTCGCGCGACGCCGTGCCAGCGCCAGCCCCCGCGCGCGGCGCCCCGCCGGCGGGCGAGCCGGCGCCGCGGCTGCGCTTCGGCGGGCCCGACCCCGGCGACGAGCTGTTCCAGCCGCGCAACGACGTGGTGAAACCGTCGGCCGAGCCGGGCGGCGCGCCGCGCCTCGATCTCGACGCCGCGCGACGCCGCGCGCGCGAAATCGAGCGCGACGGTCCCGGCAAGCGCGGGCTGCTGGCGGTCGTGCCGCCGCCGGCAGTGGAGCGCAAGAACAAGCTGGCCGAGGACATCGACAAGGCGGCCAAGGGCGACTGCCGCACCGCCTACCAGGGCATGGGCATCCTTGCCGCCGTCCCGCTGATCGCGGGAGCGATCACCGACAGCCCGTGCCGCTGGTGACGCCGCCAGGCACCGCAGCCGGTGCCGCTACATGCTGCGCCGGTACTGCCCGCCGACCTCGAACAGCGCGCGGGTGATCTGGCCGAGCGAGCACACGCGCACCGCGCTCATCAGTTCCGCGAACACGTTGCCGTTGGCGATCGCCACCGCCTTGAGCCTGGCCAGCGCGGCCGGCGCCTCCTTCGCGTTGCGCGTCTGGAAGTCGGCGAGGCGCGTGAGCTGCGAGCGCTTCTCCTCCTCGGTCGAGCGCGCGAGCTCGACCTTCGGCGGCGGCAGGTCGGTCTGCGGATTGCGGAAGGTGTTGACGCCGATGATCGGGTACGAGCCGTCGTGCTTGCGGTGCTCGTAGACCATCGACTCTTCCTGGATCTTGCCGCGCTGGTAGCCGGTCTCCATCGCGCCCAGCACGCCGCCGCGCTCGCTGATCGCCTCGAACTCCTTCAGCACCGCCTCCTCGACCAGGTCGGTCAGCTCGTCGATGATGAACGCGCCCTGGTTCGGGTTCTCGTTCTTCGCGAGGCCCCACTCGCGGTTGATGACGAGCTGGATCGCCATCGCGCGGCGCACGCTCTCCTCGGTCGGCGTGGTGATCGCCTCGTCGTAGGCGTTGGTGTGCAGGCTGTTGGCGTTGTCGTAGGTGGCGATCAGCGCCTGCAGCGTGGTGCGGATGTCGTTGAACGCGATCTCCTGCGCGTGCAGGCTGCGCCCCGACGTCTGGCAGTGGTACTTGAGCTTCTGCGAGCGCTCGTTGGCGCCGTAGCGGTTCCTCATCGCGACCGCCCAGATGCGGCGCGCGACGCGGCCCAGCACCGTGTACTCGGGGTCCATGCCGTTGGAGAAGAAGAACGACAGGTTCGGCGCGAAGTCGTCGATGTGCATGCCGCGCGCGAGGTACGCCTCGACGAAGGTGAAGCCGTTGGCGAGCGTGAACGCGAGCTGGCTGATCGGGTTGGCGCCGGCCTCGGCGATGTGATAGCCGGAGATCGACACCGAGTAGAAGTTGCGCACGTTGTGATGGACGAAGTACTCCTGGATGTCGCCCATCACCTTGAGGCTGAACTCGGTCGAGAAGATGCAGGTGTTCTGGCCCTGGTCCTCCTTCAGGATGTCGGCCTGCACGGTGCCGCGCACGCTGGACAGCGTCCACGCGCGGATCTTCTCGACCTCGTCGTCGGTCGGCTCGCGCCGGTTGTCGGCGCGGAACTTGTCGAGCTGCTGGTCGGTCGCCGTGTTCATGAACATCGCCAGCAGCGTCGGCGCCGGACCGTTGATGGTCATCGACACGCTGGTCGCCGGGTCGCAGAGGTCGAAACCCGAGTACAGCACCTTCATGTCGTCGAGCGTGGCGATCGACACGCCGGAGTTGCCGACCTTGCCGTAGATGTCCGGCCGCAGGTCGGGGTCGTTGCCGTACAGCGTGACCGAGTCGAACGCCGTCGACAGCCGCTTGGCCGGCATGCCGTCGGCGAGCAGGTGGAAGCGCCGGTTGGTGCGGAACGGGTCGCCCTCGCCGGCGAACATCCGCGTCGGGTCCTCGTTCTCGCGCTTGAACGCGAACACGCCGCCGGTGAACGGGAAGCTGCCCGGCACGTTCTCGAGTCAGCTGCCAGCGCAGGATCTCGCCGTCGTCGTCGAAGCGCGGCAGCGCGACCTTCGGGATCTTCGTCCCGGAGAGCGAGGTGGTGGTGAGCGCGGTGCGGATCTCCTTGTCGCGGATCTTGACCACGTACTCGTCGCCGCTGTACGCCGCCTTGGTCTGCGGCCACATCTCGAGGAGCTTCTTCGCGCGGGCGTCGAGCTTCGCGTCGCGTTCGGCGGCCAGGCGGTCGAGCGCCGTCAGGTCCGTCTTGCAGTCCAGCGCGGCGCTTTTCGGGTCGCTCGCGCCGCGCGCCAGATCCTTGCACTCGGCCGCGAGCATCCGCTTCGCCTCGCGCAGCTGCTGCCGCTCGCGCGCGAGCTTCGCCTGCGCGGCGGCCCAGCCGAAGGTACGCACGCTGACGTCGTCGGCGATCTCGGCGAGGTAGCGCACGCGCGCCGCCGGCACGATGACGTTCTGGCCGGTCGAGTGGCGCCCGGCGACCGGCGGCAGCTTGCCCGGCGCGAGCTTCATGCCGCGCTCGGAGAGCCACGCGGCGATCGCCTGGTACAGCGCGGTGACGCCGTCGTCGTTGAAGCGCGAGGCGATGGTGCCGAACACCGGCATCGCGTCGGGCGCGTCCTGCCAGCGCTCGCGGTTGCGCTGGTACTGCTTGCGCACGTCGCGCAGCGCGTCGGCCGCGCCCTTGCGGTCGAACTTGTTGATGGCGACGAAGTCGGCGAAGTCGAGCATGTCGATCTTCTCCAGCTGGCTCGCCGCGCCGAACTCGGGCGTCATCACGTACAGCGACACGTCGACGTGCGGGACGACCGCGGCGTCGCCCTGCCCGATGCCCGAGGTTTCGACGACGACGAGGTCGTAGCCCGCCGCCTTGCAGGCCGCCACCGCGTCGGGCAGCGCCTTGCTGATCTCGCTGCCGGCGTCGCGCGTGGCCAGCGAGCGCATGTAGATGTGGGGATGACCGATCGCGTTCATCCGGATGCGGTCGCCGAGGAGCGCCCCGCCGGACTTCCTTCGCGACGGGTCGATCGAGACGATGGCGATCGACAGCCTGTCGTCCTGGTCGAGGCGGAAGCGGCGGATCAGCTCGTCGGTGAGCGAGCTCTTGCCGGCGCCGCCGGTGCCGGTGATGCCGATCACCGGCGCGGTCGACGCCTTCGCCTTCGCGAGCAGCGCGTCGCGCGTCTTCGCCGGCACCGTGCCCGCCTCGAGCCCCGTGATGAATCGCGCCAGCGCCCGGTTGCGCGCGTAGCGGTCGCCCGTGGTCAGCGCGTCGGCCGACGCGGGGAGCTCGTGTGCGAGGTCGGCGTCGCAGGCGGCGACGATCTCGTTGATCATCCCCTGCAGCCCGAGCTTCTGGCCGTCCTCGGGCGTGAAGATGCGGCTCACCCCGTAGTCGTGCAGCTCGCGGATCTCGACCGGGACGATGACGCCGCCGCCGCCGCCGAAGACCTTGATGTGGCCGCCGCCGCGCTCGCGCAGCAGGTCGAGCATGTACTTGAAGAACTCGACGTGGCCGCCCTGGTACGACGAGATCGCGATGCCGTGCGCGTCTTCCTGCAGCGCGCAGTCGACGATCTCCTCGACGCCGCGGTTGTGCCCGAGGTGGATGACCTCGCAGCCGCCCGCCTGCAGGATGCGCCGCATGATGTTGATCGACGCGTCGTGGCCGTCGAACAGGCTCGCCGCAGTGACGAAGCGGACCTTGTTGACGGGCTTGTAGACCAGCGGCGGCTGACGGCTGTCGTTCATCGGGAACCCCCTGCGCCGGGCTGCCCCCGGCCTGGCGACCAAAGCGGAAGATTACCCCACGCCGCCAATGCGGCGCGGACCTGGAACCCTACGTTACGTTTACGTAAACGTCAACTATGGCGCCGGCGCAGACCCATCTGCGGAACCCGACGCCGGAACCGAGTCCCGCCCCCGGGGTCGAACCCGCGCTGTCGCCGTTCAGTCGCTCTTAATTCTGCGTGGCCGGCGCGGACTTATACTCGCCGCCTCCACCGGCTTCCGCCCGTTCCGTTCTTCCCCGTTTCCCGTTCCCCGCGATCTTCCACACCCCCCCGCTCATGATCCCGACCCCCTCCCGCCCTGCCGCCGCGCGCGGTCTCGACGCCTGGCGCCGCGCCGTCGCCACCCTGCTCTTCGCCGGCGCCGCCGCGCTGGCGCTCGCGGCGCAGGCCGCGCTGCCGCCGGGCGTCACCCAGGGCCCGACCGTCGAGGGCGTGACGCAGTACACGCTGGCCAACGGGCTCGTCGTGCTGCTGTTCCCCGACGCGAGCAAGGCGACGACCACCGTCAACGTCACCTACCTCGTCGGCTCGCGCAACGAGGGCTACGGCGAGACCGGCATGGCGCACCTGCTCGAGCACATGGTGTTCAAGGGCACGCCGTCGATACCCAACGTGTTCCAGGAACTCGGCAAGCGCGGCATCCAGTTCAACGGCAGCACGTCGTTCGACCGCACCAACTACTTCGAGACCTTCCCCGCGAACGACGCCACGCTGGCGTGGACGCTGCAGATGGAGGCCGAGCGGATGACGCGGTCGCTGTTCACCAAGGCGGAACTCGACACCGAGATGACCGTCGTGCGCAACGAGTTCGAGTCGGGCGAGAACAACCCGTACCTCGTGCTGTGGAAGCGGCTGCAGTCGGTGGCCTTCGACTGGCACAACTACGGCAACATGCCGATCGGGGCGCGCTCCGACATCGAGAACGTGCCGTTCGAGAACCTGCGCGCCTTCTACCAGCGGCACTACCAGCCCGACAACGCGGTGCTGATCGTCGCCGGCAAGTTCGACCCGGCGACCACACTCGACCTCGTCGCGAAGCACTTCGGCGCGATCCCGAAGCCGGCCCGCCCGCTGCCGGCGCTGTACACGGCCGAGCCGGTGCAGGACGGCGAGCGCATGGTGACGGTGCGCCGTCCCGGCGGCAACCAGCTGGTCGCCGCGCTGTACCGCATTCCGCAGGGCGCGCACCCCGACTTCCTCGCGCTGAAGGCGCTGGCCAGGATCATGACCATCCAGCCGTCGGGACGGCTGTACCAGGCGCTGGTCGACACGAAGAAGGCGACCGAAGTCGACGCTTCGGTGCTGGACCTGCACGATCCGGGCACGCTGGTGTTCTGGGTGCAGGTGCCGCACCGCCGACTCGCTCGACGTCGCACAGGGCGCGCTGCTGGCGACGGTCGCCGGGATCGCCGACGCGCCGATCACCGACGCCGAGGTCGATCGCGTCCGCACCCGGGCGCTGAAGGGCTTCGACGACACCATCAACGATCCGCAGCGGCTGGGCGTCGCGCTGTCCGAGTCGATCGCCGCCGGCGACTGGCGGCTGTTCTTCCTGCAGCGGGACCGCTGGCGCACGCTGAAGGCCGCCGACGTGCAGCGCGCGGCGAAGACGTGGCTGAAACCCGCGAACCTGACGATCGGCCGCTTCGTCCCCGACGCGCAGCCCGACCGCACGCCGGGGACGACGGCGGTCGACGTCGCGGCGCTGTTCAAGGACTACCGCGGCGACGCCGCGGTCGCCGCCGGCGAGACCTTCGACGCGACGCCGGCCAACCTGGAAGCGCGGACCCGGCGGGTCACGCTCCCGGGCGGCATGAAGCTCGCGCTGCTGCCGAAGCAGAACCGCGGCGAGACGGTGCGCTTCAGCCTGCGCCTGCGCCACGGCGACTTGGGGTCGCTCGCCGGCACCGAGCCCTACGGCTCGCTGGCCGCGGCGCTGCTCTCCAGCGGCACCCAGAAGCGCGACCGGCAGGCGTTCAACGACGAGGTCGACCGCCTGCGCGCGCGGCTCGCCTTCGGCGGCGGCGACGCGTCGGTCGCGGCAAGCGGCGAGACGGTGCGGGCGAATCTCGAGCCGGTGCTGCGGCTCGCGGCCGAGGCGCTGCGCACCCCGGCGTTTCCCGCCGCCGAGTTCGACAAGCTGATCCGCGAGCAGATCGGCGAGCCTCGAGGAGGCGCGCCTCGATCCGGAGTCGCTGGCCGAGCGCGCCGCCGAACGCAACGCCACCGCGTACCCGAAGGGCGACATCCGTCACGTCGGCAGCTTCGACGACGAGCTGGCCGAGCTGCGCGGCGCCCGGCTCGAGGGCGTCAAGGCATTCCACGCCAGGTTCTACGGCGCCCAGCAGGCCGAGCTGGCGGTCGTCGGCGACTTCGATCCCGACGCGGTGATCAGGCTCGCCACCGAACTCTTCGGCGACTGGAAGAGCGGCGCGCCCTACGCGCGGGTGCCGTATCCCTATCAGCCGACCGTGGCGGGCGACGAGGTCATCGCGACGCCGGACAAGGCCAATGCGAGCCTGATCGGCAACCTCGCGCTGCCGGTGCGCGACAGCAGCCCCGACTTTCCGGCCCTCGCCGTCGTCGACAAGCTGCTGGGCGGCGGGCCCGAGTCCCGGCTGGCCGACCGCATCCGCGAGCGCGGCGGTCTTTCGTACACCATCGGCACGTCGCTGTCGCCGGGCAGCCTCGACGACAACTCGCGCTGGATGATCTACGCGACGTTCGCGCCGGAGAACCGCGACAAGGTGCGCGCAGCGGTCGCGGACGAGCTGGCTCGGGCGGTGAAGGATGGATTCACCGCCGCCGAGGTCGACACCGCCAGGCGCGCGCTGCTGGAGTTGCGGCGCAACGCGCGGGCGCAGGACGGCGCGCTGGTCCGCGGCCTCGCGTCGCAGGCGTATCTCGACCGGACCTGGGCCTTCGCCGCCGATTTCGACCGCGCGCTCGAGGCGCTGACGGCCGACCAGGTCAACGCCGTGCTGCGCAAGTACCTGAAGCCCGACGGCTTCTGGTACGCCGAGGCCGGCGACTTCGCGAAGGTCAGGAAGTAGCGGCGGCGACGATCCGCGCCAGCGGCGCGCCGAGCCCGCGCGCGCTGGCGATGACCGGCGCGCGCACCGTCAGGCCGCCGGGGCCGGGAAACGGCCCCGTCCAGCCGCCGGCCTCGTCGACCAGCAGCAGCCCCGCCATCGCGTCCCACGCCGACAGCTCGAGCTCGACGTAGGCGTCGATGCGCCCCTCGGCGACGTGCGCCAGCTGCAGCGCCGCGCAGCCGAAGTTGCGGAACGCGACGTTGACGTCCATCAGCTCGCGGCGGACCGCGAGGTAGCGATAGTCGGGCGAGCGGTCGTGGTGGCCGACGGCGATCACCGCGCCGGGCAGCTCGTCGACGGCGCTGGCGGCGAGGCGGACGTCGGCCGCCGGGTTCGCGGCCGTCGGGGTTGCGACCGCCACCGTCGCGCGATCGCCCGCGCGAGCCCGCGCGCGCCGCCCGTGCCGCCGCCGATCTGCCGCCGCCACGCGCCGCCGCCGCGGCGCCCGTGGAAGAGCTCGCCGCTGGCCGGGTCGAACACCGCGCCCAGCGTGCGCTCGCCGCGCTCGACGTAGGCGATCGACACGTTCCAGAACGGGATGCCGCGCAGGAAGTTGTGCGTGCCGTCGATGGGGTCGACGATCCACAGCCGCTCGTGCGTGCCGGCGAACGACGACACCGTTTCCTCGCCGAGGAAGCCGTCGCCCGGGAACGCCCGCGCGATCTCCGCGCGGATGAAGTCCTCGACCGCGCGGTCGGCGCGGGTGACGAAGTCCTGCGGGCCCTTCGACTCGATCGTGAGCTCGGCGCGACGGCGCCAGAAGTCGAGCGCCAGCGCGCCGGCGGCGGGGGAGAGCCGCTGGAGGAACGCGTAGCGCTCGGCGACGCCCTGATCGGAATTCGCCACGTCAGTTCTTCGGCAGCGCGGCGACCTCGCGGTCCCGGTGGTCGAGGCTGCGCCTGCGCTCGGCGGCGCTGCCGCACTTGGCGAAGTCGAGGGAACCAGCTTGATCTCGGTCATCTTCGGTGGGTCCGGCGGGGTCGGCCGGCGCGTCGTGGTGCGCACCTGGGTCGCCATTGTGGCCCGGGCGGGCGCCGCGCCAAGACCGGCGTATCATTTTCGGCTTCACGCCGCGAGGAAGCCCATGCAAGCGACCGCCCAGCCCAAGGCCAAGGACGCGTACCGCGACTACGACCATCCCGGCCGCGACACCGTCCGCGAGTTCTACCGGCTCAACCACGCGTTCCAGACCTACGACTTCGTCGCCGCCAAGCGCGCCGAATTCCTGCGCTTCGACCGCCGGACGATGACGCCCTGGGACGCGCTCGACTACCTGAACACGCTGGTCGACGATTCCGATCCCGACATCGCGCTGCCGCAGATCGACCATCTGCTGCAGACGGGCGAGGCGATCCGCGCCGACGGCCACCCGGACTGGATGGTGCTGACCGGCTTCATCCACGACCTCGGCAAGGTGCTGTGCCTGTTCGGCGAGCCGCAGTGGGCGGTCGTCGGCGACACCTTCCCGACCGGCTGTCCCTATTCGCCGAAGATCGTCTACAGCGAGTTCTTCGCCGCCAATCCGGATTCGCAGCGGCCGGAGTTCCGGACCGGCACCGGCATCTACGCGCCCGGCTGCGGCCTCGACGCCGTGCAGATGTCCTGGGGCCACGACGAGTACCTGTACCACCTGGTCAAGGACCACCTGCCCACGCCGGCGCTGTACATGATCCGCTACCACTCGTTCTACGCCTGGCACCGCGAGGGCGAGTACGGCTACCTGACGAACGACGAGGACCGCGCGATGCTGCCGTGGGTGCAGAAGTTCAACCCCTACGACCTCTACACCAAGAGCCCGCAGCGGCCGCGGCTGGCGGACCTCAAGCCGTACTACGAGGATCTGCTGGCGAAGTACCTGCCGGCGACGCTGCGCTTCTAGCCGGCGACCGCCGGCAGCGCGCGCTCGTCCGGCCGCCCCTGCTCCCGACCCGGTCCACCCGCCGCCCCCGAGACCCGCGATGCCGCCTGCGCTGCCCCGTCCCTTCCGCGGTGTGTTCCCGATCGCGCCGACACCGTTCACCGAGGCCGGCGAGATCGACCTCGACGGCCAGCGCCGCGTGCTCGACTGCATGGTCGACCAGGGTGTCGACGGCATCTGCATCCTCGCCAACTACTCCGAGCAGTTCCTGCTGACCGACGCCGAGCGCGACGCGCTGACCGACCTCTGCCTCGCGCACGTCGCCGACCGAGTGCCGGTGATCGTCACCGTCAGCCACTTCAGCACGGCGATCGCCGCGACGCGCGCACGCCGCGCCGCCGCCGCCGGCGCGCGGATGCTGATGCTGATGCCGCCTTACCATGGCGCCACGCTGCGCGCCGACGAGAAGGGCGTGCTCGAGCACTTCGCGCGCGTGGCCGAGGCCGGCGGCGTCCCGCTGATGGTCCAGGACGCGCCCCTGTCCGGCACCACGCTGTCGGTGCCCTTCCTCGCGCGGCTCGCGCGGGAGGTGCCGCTGGTGCGCTACTTCAAGATCGAGGTGCCCGGCGCCGCGGCAAAGCTGCGCGGGCTGATCGAGGCCGGCGGCAGCGCGATCGAGGGCCCGTTCGACGGCGAGGAGTCGATCACGCTGATGGCCGACCTCGACGCCGGCGCGACCGGCACGATGCCCAGCGCGCTGCTGCCCGACCTCATCCGCCCGGTGCTCGTCCACCATCGCGAAGGCCGCCGGCGCGAGGCTGCCGAGGCGTACGCGCGGATCCTGCCGCTGATCAACTTCGAGAACCGGCAGTGCGGGCTGCGCGCGACCAAGACGGTGATGGCCGAGGGCGGGGTCATCCGCAGCGACGCGGTGCGGCATCCGCTCGAGCCGCTGCACCCCGCGACGCGCGCCGGCCTGCTCGAGCTCGCGCGCGAGGCGAATCCGCTGGCGATCCGGTGGGGCCGGTAGCCCGCCGCCGCGGGTCGAAGCCCGCGCGGATCGCTTGAAGACCCACCTCGCCGCGCGCGACCTCGCCTGGATCCTGGCGGTCGTCGCGCTCTGGGGCTTCGCCTTCGTGCCCATCAAGTGGGCGCTGGTCGAAGTGCCGCCGTTCATGCTGGCGGCGCTGCGCTTCCTGCTGGCCGCGGTGCCGATGTGCCTGTTCGTCCGCTGGCCCGCGGTCGCTCTGTCCACGCTCGTCGGCTACGGCTTCGCCATCGGCGTGTGCCAGTTCGGCCTGCTGTTCCTGGGGATGAAGCTCGGCATGCCGGCGGGACTGTCGTCGCTGGTGATCCAGGTGCAGGTGTTCTTCACCATCGGGCTCGCCGTGCTGCTGATGGGCGACCGGCTGCAGCGGCACCACCTCGCCGGCGCGGCGATCGCGGCGGCGGGCGTCGCGCTGCTCGCGTGGCACAAGCTCGCCGAAGGCGCCACCGGCACGCTGGTCGGCTTCGCGCTGGTGCTGGCGGCGGCGCTGGCCTGGGGCGTGGGCAACCTCGTCGCCAAGCGCGCGGCGGGCGCCGACATGTTCTCGCTGGTCGTGTGGTCGAGCCTGGTGCCGCCGCTGCCGCTCGCCGCGCTGTCGTACCTGTTCGAGGGCGGCGGCGCGCCGTTCGTCGCGGCAGCGACGATGAGCGGCGCCGCGTGGGGCTGCGTGCTGTTCCTCGCCTGGGGCGCGACGCTGTTCGGCTTCGCGTCGTGGAACGTGCTGCTGCACCGTTATCCGACGGCGCTGATCTCGCCGTTCGCGCTGCTGATCCCCGTGTCGGGGCTCGCCTCCGGCGCGATCTTCCTCGGCGAGACGCTGGCCGCACGGCAGGCCGTCGGCGTCGCGCTGGTCGTCGCCGGGCTGGCGATCAACATGCTGTGGCCGCTGTTGCTGCGGCGGTTCGGGACGGGCGCCGCACCGGAGTAGCCGGCGAGCCAGCGGCCGACATCGCGGGTCGCGCCCCCTTCGTCCGGAGGAATCATGCCGGTGCCCGACCTCGACCGGAACATGCCGGCTTTCGGCACTTCACCCCCACCGGCGTGCATTCTGTCCTGCCGCGGTGGAGCCCGGCGGCCCCGTCCCGTAATCTCGCCCCGTGACCAGCCGACGAACCGAGGACAACCAGATGAACGCCGACCAGCGCAGCCCGGGCACCGACAGCGCCGCCGAGCCGGGCAGGAGCGGCCCCGTCCGCGACCCTGGGAATCCGACAGGCCTTGCGCGAGATCCGCAAGGGCGCCGTCGTGATGTGGTGGGGGTTCTTCGACTGGGTGGCCGTGGTGTCGTGGAAGGCGCTGCTGCTGGTGTCGTTCCTCGAGCCTGATCATCGGCGGCGGGATATTCAACCTTCCCACCTTCACCTTCCTGCTGATCGTCGCGGCGTTCATCATCAAGGTGGTGGCGGGCGGCAAGCGCAGGGCGGAGCTGACCGCGAGCGAGGCCACCCGCCGGGCCGAGACCGAGCAGCTCCAGCGCACCGTGCTGGAAGCGCGCATGGACGCGCTGCAGGCCCAGATCGAGCCGCACTTCCTGTTCAACACGCTGGGCAGCATCGACCAGCTGATCCAGACCGATCCGCCGCGCGCCTCGAGGATGCAGCAGAGCCTGATCCGCTACCTGCGCTCGGCCATGCCGCAGATGCGCGAAGGCAGCCGGCCTTCGCTGGATCAGCAGGTCGGTCTGTGCCGGGCGTTCCTGGAGATCATGGCGGTGCGGATGGAAGGACGCCTGCAGTCGGTGGTGATCGTGCCCGAGGGCCTGAAGTCGGCGGTCTTCCCGTCGATGATGCTGCAGACCCTGGTCGAGAACGCCATCAAGCACGGCCTGGAACCGAAGCCCGAGGGCGGTCTCGTCGAGATCGCGGCCGAGATCGTCGACGGCCAGCTCGCCGTCCACGTGCGCGACACCGGCGTCGGCTTCATGCCGAAGGGCGAAGGTGGCGTGGGACTGGCCAACGTCCGCGAGCGGCTGAAGGCGTTGTACAACGGCCGGGCCGAGTTGATCATCAGCGTGCCGCCCGCGGGCGGCACCTGTGCCACCATCAAGCTGCCCTACGAAGTCGCCACCGCCCGGACCTGATCGGATGAGTGCCAGCATGCGCCCCCTGCCCGCCCCCACCGCCGTCGTCGCCGACGACGAGCGCCTGATGCGCGACCAGATCGTCGCCCGCCTGAAGCAGGCCTGGCCGGAGCTCCTGATCGTGGGCGAGGCGAGCAATGGCCGCGAGGCCATCGACCTCGTGCGCAGCCTGCGCCCCGACGTCGTCTTTCTCGACATCAGCATGCCCGGGACCGACGGCATCGAGGCGGCCCGGGCGCTGGCCGGCCAGGCCCACGTCGTCTTCGTCACCGCCCACGACGAATACGCCATCCGGGCCTTCGAGCAGGGTGCGGTCGACTACGTGCTGAAGCCGGCGGATCCGGCGCGGCTGGCGCTGACCTGCCAGCGCCTGCGGGAGCGCCTCACGCAGGCGCCGGATCCGATGCACGACCTGCTGGCGCAGCTGTCGCAGCGACTCGGGGCGGGCGGCCTGCAGCCCCGCGAATACCTGCGCTGGGTGCAGGCCAGCGTGGGCGCGAACCATACGGATGATCCCGACCAGCGACATCCTGTTCTTCCGCGCCGAGGACAAGTACACCCGGGTGCAGACGGAGCGTTTCGAGGCGCTGATCCGCAAGCCGATCAAGGAGCTGCTCGACGAGCTCGACCCGAACGAGTTCTGGCAGATCCATCGCGCGACGGTGGTTCGCGTCGACGCGGTCGAGCAGGTCAGCCGCAACCTGCGCGGCAATCAGGTCGTGCACGTGAAGGGCAGCGACGAGAAGCTCGAAGTGAGCCGCACCTTCAATCAACCTGTTCAAGCAGATGTAGAGATGCAGGTTCGCCCGCGGCTGCGCGGCGATGTCCGGACGCTGCCGGTCCATCTGCCGGAAGGAACGGGCGCCCGGGTCAACTGAATGTTCTACCCCTGGAGCGGGATGTCTGGCCTGCGCGTGGGACTTGTCGCCCCGTCACGGGGGAACGATCCGCGTCTTTGCGCGGAATCCGTCGCGCACGACGTTGCGGGCTTCCTCGATTCGCCTCTGCTCGTCTTCGCGCTCGCGGACGCATTGCGTGTGCGTCTCGCCAACCAGTTTGCAGACGCTTTGGGTGCGGCCGCGAGCGTCGGACTCTGCCTGCCGCACGAGTGGCTCGAAGTAGGCGTCGCGCGCCTCCTCCGACGGGAATTCCGACGGTGTCAGCGTGAGTGACACTTCCGCCGGATACGACAGGTCGGGGTATGCGACTTGGCTGGCGATGTAGAGCCCGGGCAATACCACCAGCAGTCCGACTCCGACGACGGGCAAGGCCGCCGCGGCCGCGGTGCCGACTGCGCCAACGCCAGCGCCGGACATGCCCGCGAAGACGGCGCTCGTGCCTGACGCGCCGACGCCTCCCAGCGCGGCAGAGCCCCCGAGTAGCCACGGCGAAGCCGGGGAGGAACTCTCGCGCCACGCAACCCAACCCACGTCGCCGCTTGCGTCCAGATAACCGGGGCGGCGGCACCGAAGCGTAAGCGGCACCTCTTTGCGGGCCACCGTCACGCTGCCCGGCGTCGGGTCCAGGGTCGCGATCTCGACGCCATCCTGCCACACGGCGCAGCGTGCGCCGGGCGGATCCGAACTGACCATCATCGATTGGAACTTGCCCGAAGGCGTCACGGGCGAATCAGGCGCGGCCGGCATGTTCGCGCAGCCAGCAAGCAGTAGCGCACAGGCGGCGGTCGTGATGGCGCGCATGGCAGAGTGCCACGGTAAGATTTGGCATTATGAACCGACGAAGCCGAGGTCGCGTTGATGGCGATCAAACCCGTGCCACGCCGCCAGCACGATTCGGTATTCGGTTGACTAGCGGCTCGTCGGCGCCTTCTTCGCGGACGTCCTTGTCGTCCTCTTCGCGGACTTCTTGGTCGACTTCGTCGCCGGCTTCTTGGGGGTCTTCTTCGCTGTCTTCTTCGCTGTCTTCTTCGCTGTCTTCTTCGCTGTCTTCTGCGCCACCTTCGCCGCCACCTTGGTCGGGCCCTTCTTCGCGGCCGGCCGGGCCCGCAACATTCCCGCGGTGACCTTGAAGATGTCGGTTTCCGTGATGATGCCCACCAGGGCCTTGCGGGCGTTCAGCACGGGAAGGCTGCCGATGTGCTCGACGACGAGCAGTCGGGCCGCCTGCTTCAGCTGCGCATTTTCCGAGACGCAGATCGCGGGGCTGTGCATGATCTCGCGGACCGGCACCTCGGCGGAGCCGAAATTCGCGGCGGCGAGCAGCAGGTCGCGCTCGGCGACGATGCCCACCACGCGGCCGTCCTCGACCACCGGCAGGTGGTGAATGCGGCGGCTGCGCATGAGATCGAAGGCCCAATGAAACTCGGCCTGCGGCGCAATCGTTACCACCGACCGGCTCATGTACTGGCTGACTTTCATCGCAATCCTTTGGTCATGAATTATTGAAAGGGATCGGTCCCGAACTGGCCGGCGGCGGCGCACGTTTGCATGTCCGGACTCCGGGATTCTCCGGGACAGCGTTCGACATCCGCGACGACCCGGATTCGACCTCGACGGCTACCGCTAAAGGGCTGACCAAGAGTGTATGCGATGGCATGGAAAGGTCAACCGTGCCCGCCGCGGAGGCGCCCGGAGCGACCCTCGCGACGGGTCGCGCCGATTGCGTCCCGGCCGGCGGCATGCCGGTCTCCGGCGACGGGTGAACGCCCCCGCGATTTGTGGTTCAATGAGGCCGCCCGCAGGGCCGTGCGCGACGCGTTCGCATCGGCGGCCCGGGCCGCCCCGTCCGCGAATGCTCCGCTACGTCCTTACCCGCATCGGTCTCGTCATCCCCACGTTCATCGGGATGACGCTGCTCGCGTTCTTCCTGATCCGGCTGGTGCCGGGCGACCCGATCGAGACCATGGCCGGCGAGCGCGGCATCGACGCCGCGCGCCACGCGGCGCTGCTCAAGGAATACGGGCTCGACCGGCCGGTGCTGGTCCAGTACGGCATCTACATCGGCCGCGTCCTGCACGGCGACCTCGGCAAGTCGATGATCACGCAGGAGCCGGTGCTGCGCGAGTTCGCGGCGCTGTTCCCGGCCACGATCGAACTCGCGCTGTGCGCGATCGTGTTCGCGCTGGCGCTGGGCATTCCCGCCGGCATCATCGCGGCGGTGCGCCGCAACTCGATCTTCGACCACGGCGTGATGGGCGTGTCGCTGACCGGCTACTCGATGCCGATCTTCTGGTGGGGCCTGCTGCTGATCCTGCTCTTCTCGGTGCAGTTCGGGTGGACCCCCGTTTCCGGCCGCATCTCGGTCAAGTATTTCATCGAGCCGGTGACGGGCTTCCTGACCGTCGACGCGCTGCTGTCCGGCGAGAAGGGCGCGTTCCGGTCGGCCGTGTCGCACCTGATCCTGCCGACGATCGTGCTCGGCACGCAGCCGCTGGCGATCATCGCGCGGATGACGCGGTCGGCGATGCTCGAGGTGCTGGGCGAGGACTACATCCGCACGGCGCGGGCGAAGGGCCTGTCGAACTTCCGCGTCGTCGCGCTGCACGCGCTGCGCAACGCGCTGATCCCGGTGATCACGGTGATCGGGCTGCAGGTCGGCGTGCTGTTCACCGGCGCGATCCTGACCGAGACCATCTTCTCGTGGCCCGGCGTGGGCAAGTGGCTGATCGAGGCGATCAACCGCCGCGACTACCCGGTGCTGCAGGGCGGCGTGCTGCTGCTCGGGCTGGTGGTGATGGCGGTCAACCTGCTCGTCGACCTCACGTACGGCATCATCAACCCCCGCATCCGGCGCGCGTCATGACGACCGGAGCCGCTGCCCGATCGCGCCAACGAGCCGCTCGCGGCGCCGCGCGGGCCGCTGCGCGAGTTCTGGGGATACTTCAGCGCCAACCGCGGCGCGGTGGCCGGGCTGATCTTCGTCGTCGGCATCCTGCTGGTCGCCGCGTTCGCCAACGTGCTGGCACCCTACCCGCCGGACCTCACCAACAGCGCGGTGTTCCTGAAGCCGCCCGCGTGGCAGGCCGGCGGCTCGTGGGCGTACCCGCTCGGCACCGACGCCATCGGCCGCGACATCCTCTCGCGCCTGATCCACGGCGCGCGCCTGTCGCTGCTGATCGGCATCGCGGTGGTGGCGCTGGCGATCGTGGTCGGCATCGCGCTCGGGCTGCTGGCCGGATTCCGCCGCGGCGTCGTCGAGATCGCGATCATGCGGCTGATGGACATCATCCTGACGCTGCCCAGCCTGCTGCTGGCGATCGTCATCGTCGCGATCCTCGGCCCCGGCCTGATGAACGCCATGCTGGCGGTGGTGGTGGTGGTGCTGCCGCATTACGTGCGCATCACGCGCGCCGCGGTGATCACCGAGACGTCGAAGGATTACGTCACGGCCGCGCGCGCGAGCGGCGCCACGCAGCTGCGGCTGATGTTCAGCGAGGTGCTGCCGAACTGCGCCGCGCCGCTGATCGTGCAGGCGTCGCTGGGGGTGTCCACCGCGATCCTCGACGCGGCCGCGCTGGGCTTCCTCGGCCTGGGCGCGCAGCCGCCCGCCTCCGAGTGGGGCACGATGCTCGCCGACGCGCGCGAGTTCGTGCTGCGCGCCTGGTGGGTGGTGACCTTCCCCGGACTGATGATCCTGCTCACGGTGCTCGCGTTCAACCTGCTCGGCGACGGGCTGCGCGACGCGTTCGACCCCAAGCTCAAGCGGTAGGCCCATGGCGCTGCTCGAGATCGAAGACCTGCACGTCGAGTTCCCGTCGCAAGGCGGCGCGCTGCGCGCGGTCGAGGGCGTGAGCCTGTCGCTCGACGAGCGCGACGTGCTCGGCATCGTCGGCGAGTCGGGCTCCGGCAAGAGCGTCGCCATGCTGGCGGTGATGGGACTGGTCGCCTTTCCCGGCAGGGTGCGGGCGCGCCGGCTGCGCTTCGCCGGGCACGACCTGCTGCAGCTGTCCGAGCGCGAACGGCGGAGCGTCGTCGGCAAGGACATCGCGATGATCTTCCAGGAGCCCACGACCAGCCTCAACCCCTGCTTCACCATCGGCTTCCAGCTGACCGAGACGCTGCGGCTGCATCTCGGCATGGACCGCGCCGCGGCGCGCCGGCGCGCGGTCGAGCTGCTGGAGCAGGTCGGCATCCCGGCCGCGGCGAGCCGCCTGTCCGACTTTCCGCACCAGCTTTCCGGCGGCATGAACCAGCGCGTGATGATCGCGATGGCGATCTCCTGCAATCCGCGGCTGCTGATCGCCGACGAGCCGACGACGGCGCTGGACGTGACGATCCAGGCGCAGATCCTCGACCTGCTGCGCGACCTGCAGAAGGAGCGCGGCATGGCGCTGGTGCTCGTCACCCACAACATGGGCGTCGTCGCCGAGATGGCGCAGCGCGTGGCGGTGATGTACGCCGGCCAGGTGATGGAGGAGCGCAGCGCGGACTCGCTGTTCGCCGCGCCCCGGCATCCGTACACCGCCGCGCTGATCGCGGCGATGCCCGAGCGCCACGTCGGCGGCGCGCGGCTCACCACCATTCCGGGCGTCGTGCCGGGGCTCCACGACCGGCCGGCGGGCTGCCTGTTCGCGCCGCGCTGCGCGTTCGCCGCCGACGCCTGCGGGGCCCGGCCCGAGCTCCGGCCGTGGGCCGACGGACACGTCCGCTGCCACTTTCCGCTCGACGACTCGGGGCGCGCCGCGGGCAGCGACGCGGCGACGGCGCGCGACGGGCTCGACGCCGGGGCGAGCGCATGAGCCCGCAGGGCCGCCCCAAGGGCGATCGACGCCCGGCCAGCGGCGACGCCGCGGCGAGCACGAAGTGGCAGCCGAGGCGAGCGATCGGCCGCGCCCGCCGTCGTCGCGCGCGACCTCACCCGCGTCTACGAAGTCCGCCGCGGCATGCTGCGCCAGCCCGCCCGGCTGCAGGCGGTGGGCGGCATCACGTTCGCGATCGACGCCGGGCGCACGCTCGCGGTGGTCGGCGAATCGGGCTGCGGCAAGTCCACGCTGGCGCGCGTCGTGGCGATGATCGAGCCGCCGTCCGCCGGCGAATTGTCGCTGGGCGGCGTCGACGCGGTGCGCGCGACCGCGACCGAGCGGCGCAAGCTGCGCAAGACGGCGCAGATGGTGTTCCAGAATCCCTACGGCTCGCTCAATCCGCGCAAGAAGATCGGCGCCATCCTCGAGGCGCCGCTGGAGATCAACACCGACCTCGGCCCCGCCGCGCGGAGCGAGCGGGCGCGGGCGATGCTGGCCAAGGTCGGCCTGCGGCCCGAGCACTACGAGCGCTACCCGCACATGTTCTCGGGCGGGCAGCGCCAGCGCATCGCCATCGCCCGGGCGCTGATGCTGGACCCCGCGCTGGTCATCGCCGACGAGCCGGTCTCGGCGCTGGACGTGTCGGTGCAGGCGCAGGTGCTGAACCTGATGGCCGACCTGCAGCGCGACCTGGGGCTCGCGTACCTGTTCATCTCGCACGACCTCGCCGTCGTGCGCTACCTCGCGCACGAGGTGCTGGTGATGTACCTGGGCCTGGCGATGGAGCAGGGCGCCAAGGAGCACATCTTCGCGCGTCCGCTGCATCCGTACACGCGGGCGCTGCTCGCGTCGACGCCGGGGCTCGCCGGGACGCCGCGCCTGCAGCGCGTCGTGCTGTCGGGCGAGCTGCCGTCGCCGCTCGATCCGCCGCAGGGCTGCGTGTTCTCGACCCGCTGCCCGCACGCGATCGACCGCTGCCGCGACGAGCGGCCGCCGCCGCGCCCGCTCGACGGGCGGCTCGTCGCCTGCCACCTCGCTGAAAACTTTCTCGAATCCGGTCATACTGTTGGCCGCAATCCCGAGCTGCGGCCGTCGCAGCCGTCCCTCTAGGAGTCCCCCCATGACGAAATCCAAGCCGACCTCCCGTTGGCCCCACGGCGCACGAACCGCGCTGATCGCGGCGCTGGCCGTGCCGGCGCTGCTGGTCGCCGCCGGCGCCTCCGCCAAGACGCTGGTCTTCTGCTCCGAAGGCAGCCCCGAGAACTTCTACCCCGCCGTGAACACCACCGGCACGTCGTTCGACGCGAACAGCCAGATCTACAGCCGCATCGTCGACTTCGAGCGCGGCGGCACCGCCGTCGTGCCGGGCCTCGCCGAGCGCTGGGACATCTCGCCGGACGGCAAGGTCTACACGTTCCACCTGCGCAAGGGCGTGAAGTGGCACAACCACCGCGCCTGGAAGCCGACGCGCGATTTCAACGCCGACGACATGATCTTCGCGCTCGAGCGGCAGTGGAAGGAGAGCAACCCGTACTTCAAGGTGACGAGCTCCAACCACTCGTACTTCAACGACATGGGCATGGCCAAGCTGATCAAGTCGGTCGACCGCGTCGACGACTACACGGTCCGGATCACGCTCGAGAAGGCCGAGGCGCCGTTCCTGTCGAACCTCGCGATGGAATACGCCGGCGTGCAGTCGAAGGAGTACGCCGACGCGATGCTGAAGGCCGGCACGCCGGAGAAGATCGACCAGGAGCCCGTCGGCACCGGCCCCTTCTACCTCGTCCAGTACCAGAAGGACGCGCAGATCCGCTACAAGGCGTTCCCGCAGTTCTGGGGCGGCAAGGCCAAGATCGACGACCTCGTGTTCTCGATCACGCCGGACGCGTCGGTGCGCTGGGCCAAGCTGCAGAAGGGCGAATGCCACGTGATGCCGTATCCGAACCCGGCCGACCTCGACGCGATCCGCAAGGATCCGAACGTGCAGGTGCTGGAGCAGCCCGGCCTCAACGTCGGCTACCTCGCCTACAACACCACCAAGAAGCCATTCGACGACGTGCGCGTGCGCAAGGCGATCAACATGGCGATCAACAAGAAGGCGATCATCGACGCCGTGTACCTGACCACCGGCGTGGCGGCGAAGAATCCGATCCCGCCGACGCAGTGGTCGTACAACGACGCGATCAAGGACGACCCGTTCGATCCGGTCGCCGCGAAGAAGCTGCTGGCCGACGCCGGCTACCCCAACGGCTTCACGACCGACCTGTGGGCGATGCCGGTGCAGCGGCCGTACAACCCGAACGCGCGCCGCATCGCCGAGCTGATGCAGGCCGACCTCGCCAAGGTGGGCGTGACCGCCGAGATCAAGAGCTACGAGTGGGGCGAGTACCGCAAGCGCATGCAGGCGGGCGAGCACCAGATGGGCATGCTGGGCTGGACCGGCGACAACGGCGACCCGGACAACTTCCTGAACACGCTGCTCGGCTGCGATTCGGCGAAGTCCAACGGCAGCAACGTCGCCAAGTTCTGCTACGCGCCGTTCGAGGAACTGATCTCGAAGGCGAAGACGACGGCCGGCCAGGCGCAGCGCGCCGACCTCTACCAGAAGGCGCAGGTGATCTTCAAGGAGCAGGCGCCGTGGTTCACCATCGCGCACGCGGTGCAGCTGAAGCCCGTGCGCAAGGAAGTGGTCGACTTCAAGCTCTCGCCGTTCGGCCGCCACACCTTCTACGGCGTCGACATCAAGGAGTAGTCCTCCCCGCCGACGCGACGCGTCACGACCCCGCGCGCCTTTCCGGGCGCGCGGGGTTTTTTCATCGCCGTCGCGCTACGTCGATGCGTCGATCCGCAGCCGGCCGTCGAGTTCGGCGAAGTCGAGCCGATGCAGCGCGTCGAGGAAGCTCGCCGCCATGGTGCCGGGTCCGTGCGACGCGGCAAACGCCATCTCACCGGCGACGCCCATCGTCGCCATGGCGTCGACAGCGGCACGCAGGGCGTCCGGCTGCACCGCGCAGAACGCGCCGCACAGCGCGGACGCCGTGCAGCCCATGCCGGTGATCCGCGCCATCAGCGGCACGCCGTTGCGGACGCGGACCTCGCGGGTGGCGTCGACGCAGTGGTCGACCGCCCCGCTGACGACCACCGCGCAGCCGTAGCGGACCGCGAGACCGCGCGCCGCGTCGCGCGCCGCCTCCGACGGGTGCGTGCTGTCGACCCCCTTGGTCGCCCCTGCGGCCCCCGCCAGCGCGAGGATTTCCGACGCGTTCGCGCGCAGGATCGTGACCCCGCCGGATCCGAGCAGCCGCAACGCCGTCCCGGTGCGCAGCCGGCTCGCGCCCGCGCCGACCGGATCGAGCACGATGGGCAGCGCGCGCCTGCGGGCAGCGGCCGACGCCCGCTCCATCGCGCCGATCCACGCCGGGTCGAGCGTGCCGATGTTGAGCACGAGGGCGCCTGCAAGCTCCAGCAGCTCGTCGAGTTCCGCCTCGGCGTGCGCCATGATCGGCGATGCGCCGACGGCCAGCAGCGCGTTGGCCGTCTGCTGCATCACGACGAAATTGGTGATGTTGTGCACCAGCGGCGCCCGCTGCCGGACCGCCAGCAGGTCCTCCGCGATCGCGGCGGCGCCGAAGCGCGCGTCGCCCGTGGCGGGCGTGGTTTCGGAGGGCGGGTTCATGCGTCCGTCGGCGTGTCGACCGTCAGCGACCCGCTGTCGAGGGCGCGTTCGGCCAGCACCTTCAGCCGGGCGTCCTGGTTGCGCTCGAGCGCGCGCAGCGCGCGCCGCGTGCGGCGCATCGCCATCGAGATGAAGATCCGCGCGTTGTCGAGATCGGCGGCGGCCTTGTCCGCGCCGCCCGCCTTGCCGATGGCCCACGTGGCGCGGGAAAGCGTGGCCGTCGACAGGAAGATGTCGATGGCCGCGTTGGCGAGGCGCTCCTGGTGGAACTGGCGCTCGATGACGTTCTTGCCGTGCTCGACGAGGAGCTTCTCGACCGCCAGCGCCAGGTCGTGGACGGCCTTGGCCACCATCTCGGCCTCGTCCTTCAGCGCCTCGTGCACGCGGGTGAACCGGGGATTCGCCAGCTGCCGCTTCACGCGCCCGCCGATGTAGGAACCGATGGCGCCCAGCGACCGCAGCGGATCGCGAAACGCCTTGCCCAGTTCCTTCAGCTGCTCGCCCGGCTGCTGCAGTCCCGACAGCGCGATCAGCGCGCGCAGGACCTCGTTCGTGCCCTCGAAGATCAGCATGATCCGGCAGTCGCGCACGGCCTGCTCGTACGGGTACTCCTTCGAATAGCCGATGCCGCCGGCGATCTGCTGCGCGTCGCCCGCCGCGCGGAAGGCGAGCTCCGAGGCGAACACCTTGCACGCCGCCGTCTCCAGCGAGAAGTCGATGCCGCCGCGGTCGACCATCGACGCGCAGGTCATCCACCCGGCGTCCGCCGCGTAGCAGTCGGCGGCGGCCAGCGCGAACTTGCGCTGGATCATCTCGAACGAGCCGATCGGGCGACCGAACTGCTTGCGCTCCTTCGCGTAGGCGAGGGCGTGGTCGAGGATCCTGCGCGTGCCGCGCGACGATCCGGCGGCGAGCCCCAGCCGCCCGGAATTCAGGATCTCCAGCGCGATCCTGAAGCCGTCGCCGACCTCGCCCAGGCGGTCCTCGACCGGCACCCGCACGTTCTCGAACGACACGGAGCGCGTGTCGCTCGCCTTGATGCCCATCTTGTCCTCGATCTTGCCCAGCGTGATGCCGGGGGCGTGCGCATCCACGATGAACGCGGTGACGCGCTGCTTCGCCTTGCCGTCGACCTCGACCGGGACCTTGGCGAACACCGTGAAGACGCCCGCGTAGCCGGCGTTGGAGATCCAGATCTTCTCGCCGTTCAGCAGGTAGTGGGTGCCGTCCGCGGCGGGGGTGGCGGTCGCGCGCATGGCCTGCGCGTCGGAACCCGAGCCGGATTCGGTGAGGCAGAACGCGGCGATGAGTTCACCGGTGGCGCAGCGCGTGAGCCAGCGCCGCTTCTGGTCGTCGGTGCCGAAGAGCGTGATCCCCTTGCACCCGATCGACTGGTGGGCGCCGAAGTACACGGCGAGCGAGGCGTCGATGGTGCCGACTTCACCGAAGACGCGGCTGAAGAGCAGCGCGGAAGCGCCGAATCCGCCGTATTCCTCGGGGATGTTGAGCCCCATCATCCCCAGTTCGGCCATGCCGGCGCGAACGTCGTCGCCGAAGCGGCCCTCGCGGTCGAGCCGGGCGGTGTCCACCGTCGCCGCCGCCCACGCGCGGAACGAGTCGAGCACGGCGGTGAGGCTCTCCTTGTCCCCGGGCGCGCAGTTCGGGGAACGGAAAGACGAGATCCTCGCGCATCTCCCCCAGGAACAGGCCCCGCGTGAACGAGGGGTTGTGCTCGGGATCGGCGAGATGGGCGGTCATGGTTCGTGCCTCGGAGTCGCAGGGCCTTTTACTCTATCCCGAATCCGGCGATCGGGCATGGGTGCGGCGGATCGACGGACATCGCCGCCGCATCCGCGACGCGGACCGCGCGCGTCCGGGTGCGTGCGTGTGGCAAACTGGCCGAAATGGCCAAGGGATCAGCCCGGTTTGGCGTCAACGGAACGTCGATAGCCGCAGCGCGGATCGTCGGCGTCCTTTGCGCACTGCTGATGGCGGGATGCGCCGGGATCGAGCACGCACCGCAGGACGAGGCGCGGCCGATCGCCGCATCGGCTGGCGCGGCCGTTCCGGTCGAGCCGACGGTCGCTCGAACCGCGCCGCCGCCCGAGCCGCCGCAAGCGACGGAGGTGGCGCGCGGCCCCGTCGCGGTCGAGCCCATCGTCCCGCCCGACGCGCCGATCGGTCCCGGCGCCACGGGGCAGCGCGTGGCCAAAGCCGACGCGTCGACGCCGAAGGCGCCGGCAAAGGTCCCTCGCCGCCCTCGCCCGGTGCGCAACCCCCGCGGAAGGAGACGCCCGCGCCGACCCTCGCCAGACCGGAAGCGCCGCCGCCGCTGGATCTCAAGTCGCTCGAGACCCGGCTCAAGGACACGAAGGCGATCGGCGTGTTCACCAAGCTCGCGCTCAAGAATCAGGTCGACGATCTGGTGGATCAGTTTCGGGCGTTCTACCAGGGGCGGCTCAAGACCACGCTGGCCGAACTTCGGCGCTCGTACGATCTCCTGGTCCTCAAGGTGCTCGCGCTGCTGCAGGACGCCGACCCGCCGCTCGCCGGCGCGATCGCGGCGTCGCGCGAATCGCTCTGGGGCATTCTTTCCAATCCCGCGAAATTCGCGGCGCTCTAGTCGGCCCGAAGGAGAACACCCGTGAAAGATCGCATCCGAGGCTGGCCGCTGGTCGCCTTGCTGACGACGTTCGTTGCGGTTCCCGCCCGCGCAGCGGACGACGCCGCGCTCCTCAAGGACCTCACCTCGGTGATCGCGCTCCTGGCCCTGCCCTGCGGCCAGGTGGTCAGCGCCACGCGGTTGGGGGAGAACGATCACATCGCGACCTGCCGGGACGGGAACCGCTATCGGGTGTTCATCAACGCCGAGGGCAGGGTCGTCGCGCAGAAGCAGTAGCGATCCTCGCGGTCACGTCCGGGCGGCGGGAGGCGGCCGATGGCCGCGGGCTCCGGACGGGCGGCGATTGCACGCCGCCGCACTTCGGCGCAGGCTTATCTTTTCCGCCGTTCCCGGTGCGGGAGCCGGGGTCGCGACGATGCCGTACAGCAACACATCGGAGCCGGGTCGGATGGTCCGGCAGCCTTGAGGGGTCGTGACGTGCAACGACTTCGTCGAACGGGCAAGAGCTGGGCGCTCCTCGCCTTGCTGCTGCCGGCAATCCTTAACGTCGCTGCGGCGGAGGTTTCGTCGCCGACCGCCGCGCCGTCGATCGGGTCGCCGCCGGGCCTGCGCGCGCTCGCCGTCGCGTACGAGCACGGTGAAGGCGTACCGAAGGATCCGCGCGCCGCCGCCCTCCTTTACTGCGAGGCCGCGCGCTCCGGCGACGCCGAAGCGGCCTACGGACTCGGGTGGATGTACGCGAATGGCCGCGGCGTCGCCCGCGACGACGCCGCGGCGGCTGCGCTGTTCTCGCTCGCGGTGCAGGGAGGCCACGAACAGGCCCGGAACCTTCTGGCCGTCATCGGGAGCGAACCGGGCGAGCTGCCGGACTGCATGCGGCCGCCGGTGCCGGACGAGGCCGCTGCGGCCATCCGCGACGGAATCGGCGCCGCCCTTCGACCCGTTCGCGAATCTGCCGCCGTGGAAGCAGCAGATCGCCGACCAGGTCGAGCGTTACGCGCCGCGCTACGCCGTCGAGCCGCGGCTGGCACTCGCGGTGATCGCCGCGGAGTCCAATTTCGACCACCTGGCGGTTTCCCCGAAAGGCGCGCAGGGGCTGATGCAGCTCATTCCGGAAACTGCGATCCGCTTCAACGTCAGGAATCCCCGTTCGACGCGCGCGAGAACCTGCGCGGCGGACTGGCGTACCTGCGCTGGTTGCTGGCCTACTATCAGGGCAACGTCGAGCTTGCCGTCGCGGCTTACAACGCCGGCGAGCGAGCGGTCGACAAATACGGCGGCGTTCCGCCGTTCGCCGAGACGCGGGAGTACGTCCGGCGCATCCTGGCCGCGTTTCCCAGCGCGCGCCACGCGTTCGATTCACGGATCGTCGGACCCT
>CAWHJY010000033.1:0-100905 GCA_963829775.1 uncultured beta proteobacterium
GCCGGGGCCTTCTTCGCCGGGGTCTTGGTCGCCTTCTTCGTCGGCTTCTTCTTCGGCGCGCCGCGGCCGGCCTTCGCGTCGACGATGGCGACGGCCTCATCGAGCGTCAGCGTCTCCTGCTGGTCCTTGTCCGGGAGCGTCGCGTTGACCTCGCCGTGCTTCACGTAGGGACCGTAGCGCCCCGAGTACAGCTCCACGGGCTTGCCGTCGCGCGGGTGCTTGCCGAGCACGCGCAGCGCGCCGGCGGCCGCCGGGCGTCCGCGGCCCTTGGCGCCTTCGGCGCGCGGCGCGAACTCGAAGCCGATCTTGCCGTCGGGCTGGCGGGCGAGGAACGCCGAGAACGGGCGCCGCGTGCGCGCCGACACGAACTGGAGGAGATCGGTCTTGCCGGTCGACAGCAGCTTCTGCATCTGCGCCCGCTCCACGGGCCGTTGCAGGATCGTCCGGCCCGAGCGGAAGTCGCAGGACTTCTCCAGGCCGACCGCCTTTTCGCAGACGTAGGCCTGCGCGGTCTCGAACACGCGCGACGCGCATTTCGGGCACGGCCCCAGCGGCTCCTGCGCCGAGAAGTCCGGCGCCTCGTCGCCGTCGGTGTCGTCGTTGCCGAAGTCGAAGGCGATCTCGTTGGCGTCGTTGAGCTTCAGCGACGCGCTGAACGGACGCCCCATCTTGCTGCGGAAGCCATCGAGCGGCCCGATCGCCCGCTCGCGCAGCAGCAGGTCGGCCTCGGCGAGCTCGAGCTGGCGTCCGCCGAGGATCTTCCACATGCCGAAGTCGCAGGACTGGCACTGGAACTTCTTGTAGTTCTCGTGCACCTCCCCGCCGCACTTCGGGCAGGGCGCGGCCAGCGCGCCGAAGTCGCCGGGGATCGTGTCGCTCTCGTAGCCCTTCGCCTGCCCGACGATGTGCTGCGTCATCGCGACGATCTCGCGCATGAACTCCTCGCGGCCGAGCTTGCCGTGCTCCATCTGCGCGAGCTTGAATTCCCACTCGGCGGTGAGTTCGGGCGAGAAGAGCTCCGGCACGCCCAGGCCGTGCAGCAGCACCATCAGCGAATTCGCCTTGGCGGTGGGGATGAGTTCCTTGCCTTCGCGCAGCACGTATTTCTCGGCGATCAGGCCTTCGATGATCTGCGCCCGGGTGGCCGGCGTGCCGAGGCCCTTCTCGCGCATCGCCTCGCGCAGTTCCTCGTCGTCGATGAGCTTGCCCGCGCCTTCCATCGCCGACAGCAGCGTCGCTTCGTTGAGGCGCGGCGGCGGACGCGTGCGGCTGGCCGCGACCTCGACCTTCTCCGTCGCCACCGTCTCGCCGGCCGTCACCCGGGCGAGCGTCGGCTCGTCGCCGGCGGCTTCCTTGCCGTAGACGGCGAGCCAGCCCGGCGCGACGAGCACCTTGCCCTCGGACTTGAACGGCTCGCCGGCGACGCGCGTGATCCGCGTCGTCACCGTGAACTCGGCCGGCGGGAAGAACGCCGCGAGAAAGCGCTTGACGACGAAATCGTAGAGTTTGCCCTCGAGCTCGTTCAGGTTCTTCGGCCGCACCAGCGTCGGGATGATCGCGAAGTGGTCGGACACCTTGGCGTTGTCGAAGATGCGCTTGTTCGGCCGCACCCACTTTTCCTTCAGCACCGTGCGCGCGAAGCCACCGTAGGCGTTGGATTCGGCGAGCGATTCCATCGTCGCCTTCACCGTGCCGAGGTAGTCCTCGGGCAGCGCGCGCGAGTCGGTCCGCGGATACGTCAGCGCCTTGTGCTTTTCGTACAGCGACTGCGCGAGCGACAGCGTGTTCCGCGCCGAGAGCCCGAAGCGGCCGTTGGCCTCGCGCTGCAGGCTGGTGAGGTCGTAGAGCAGCGGCGCGCCCTGCGTCGTCGGCTTCGACTCCTCGGTGACGATCCCGGGCCGGCCCTCGCACTTCGCGGCGATGGCGCGCGCCTTCGCCTCCTCCCAGAGCCGCTCGGCCCGGGCGTCGGGGTCGTCGTCGTCGCGCTTCCTCCACTGCTCGTCGAACCAGCGGCCCGGATACTCGCCGCCGCTGCCGCGGAAGGTGCCGAGCACCTCCCAGTAGTCGCGGGCGACGAAGGCGCGGATCTTCTGCTCGCGCTCGACCAGGATCGCCAGCGTCGGCGTCTGCACGCGGCCGACGGTGGTCAGCTGGAAGCCGCCCGACTTGGAGTTGAACGCGGTCATCGCCCGCGTGCCGTTGATCCCGACGAGCCAGTCGGACTCCGAGCGGCAGACGGCCGCGTCGGCGAGCGGCAGCATCTGCCGGTCGCTGCGCAGTGCGGCGAAGCCGTCGCGGATCGCCGACGACGTCATCGACTGCAGCCACAGCCGTCGGATCGGCTTCGTGCTCTTCGCGTACTGGACGATGTAGCGGAAGATCAGCTCGCCCTCGCGGCCCGCGTCGCAGGCGTTGATCAGCGCGTCGACGTCCTTGCGCTTCAGCAGCTTCACCAGCGTCTTCAGCCGGTTCTCGTTCTTCTCGATCGGGCGCAGCGCGAAGCGCGTCGGGATCGCGGGCAGGTGCGCGAAGGTCCACTTGCCGCGCTTGACCTCCTCCTCCTCCGGCATGGCGATCTCGAGCAGGTGCCCGACGGCCGAAGAAAGGACGTAGTCGTCGCTTTCGTAATAGTCGTCGTGCTTCTTGAAGCCGGTCAGCGCCTTCGCGATGTCGGAGGCGACGGACGGCTTCTCGGCGATGATCAGGGCTTTGGCCATGGGATGGGGGGATGCGAAGAGCGGCAGATACTAACCGCTGCGCCGCGCGCGCCGCAACCCGACCTTCGGCCTAGAGTTGCGCGGGTGCGGCCGCGCGCGCCTGCGCACGCGTGCCCTCGCGCGCGCTCGCACGCGAGGCGCGGTCCGTCGCGGCCGGCCCGCGAGCCCCCGGACGCGACAGGCCTTCCGCGGGAAAGCGGCTGCGAGCCGGGGCCGCCGCCCCGCGCCGTCAGGAGCCGATTCGCTGCCAGCGGCCGCCGGGCAGCGCCGCCGCGCGGTCGTCGAGTTCGAGCGCCGACAGGGTCGCGATCAGCGTCGCCGCGTCGAGCCCCGTTCGCGACGACAGCGTATCGACGTCCACCGGGTCGTACCCCATCGCCGCGAGTACGGCCCGCGCCGCCGGATCGACCGGCGCGGCGCGCTCCGTGGCGGCGGCGGATGCCGCCGGGGCGAGCTTCAGCTCTTCCAGCACGTCCTGCGCGGTCTCGACGAGCTTGGCGCCGTCGCGGATCAGCTTGTGACAGCCCTTTGCGAACGGCGAATGGATCGAACCGGGAATCGCGAAGACCTCGCGGCCCTGCTCGGCCGCCAGTCGCGCGGTGATCAGCGACCCCGAGCCCAGCGCCGCCTCGACGACGAGCACCCCGCGCGCGAGACCGCTGATCAGCCGGTTCCGCCGCGGAAAGTGGTGCTGCCGCGCGGGCGTTCCCGGCACGAACTCGGACAGGATGAGGCCGTCCTTCGCCAGCGCGTGCGCGAGTGCGCGGTTGGACGCCGGGTAGACGCGATCGGGTCCGGTGCCCACGACCGCGATGCTCCCCGCGGCGCCGGCGAGGCCGCCCCGATGCGCGGCGGCGTCGATGCCCGAGGCCAGGCCGCTGACGATGGCGAGTCCCGCCGATGACAGCGCGAAGGCGAAGGCCTCGGCGTCGTCGCAACCCTGCGGCGTCGCGTTGCGGCTGCCGACGACGGCCAGCGCGGGCCGCCCGAGCAGCTCGCGTCGGCCGAGGCAGAACAGGATCGGGGGCGGGTCGCCGATCTCGAGCAGCGACGGGGGATAGTCGTCGTCGTCCCAGGCCAGGAACCCGTGTCCGTCCTCGCCCAGCCATGCCAGCGTCGCGGCGAGGCGGTCGGGGTCGGGCCCCGACTCGAGCGCGGCAGCCGCCGTCGCGACCACGGCGGCGCGCCGCTGCGCCGGGGTGGCGGCAAGCACCGCCTCGGGGCCGCCGAAGGCGCGCAGCAGTTCCGCCAGCGGGCGCGGCCCGACGCCGGATAGCGCCAGCGCGGCCCAGCTTTGCGCGCGGGCGTCGACGAGCATGGCGGAAGTGGAAGCGGGCCCGGGGCCGTCAGCAGCGGCGTCCGGCCGCGCCGCGGGTCGCGCGGCCCGGCCGGTACCGGGGTCAGGGATTGCGAACGAAGTCGCCGACGTGCACCGGGTCGGTGGTGTTGAGCACCAGCGCGTAGGACACGCGATCGAACACCCGGAACACGAACACCAGGCCCGTGCGCTCGTCGGGGATCTGGACGTACTTGTCGCGCTGGAAGAACCTCGTCTGGTCGAGCAGCCGGAACACCTGCTCGGGTTCGTTGGACGGGCGCGGATCGCGCATCGGCGCGACGCTGCGGTAGATCGCGAGCACCGCCCCGACGTCGAGACCGTCGGCCGAACCCTTGTCGAGCGTGACGATCCACCCGCGGCCCACCTCGATCGAGTCGCGGCTGGTGGCGACGAGGCGGCCGTTGATCTTGGCGGTCGGCGCGTGCGGCACGAAGTTGACCAGCACCTCGGGCGGCGCCGGCACGAGGCGGTCGCCGACGATGATCTCTTCCTTCGCGTCGTGGATCTTCACGGTCGAGACTTCGCCGAAGCGTTCGACGCGGGCGATGCCGAGGAAGCGCTGCTCCTCGCCGAGGAAGTCGCCGCTGTCCGCGGCGTAGAAGCGCCGGCCCTGGCGGTAGATGTACCAGAGCACGCCGTTCGCCTCGGTGAGACCCGTCACGTAGACGGAGTCGTTCTCGCCACGGAGGACGCGGCCGTCCTTGCCGGCGATGATCCGCGGGGCGTTGGCCAGCGCGTCGAGATCGGTGATCAGCGGCCGCGAGAGATACGCCTCGATGTCGCCCGGCGGGATGCTGGGAATGGCCTGGGCGTCCAGCGGCGAGGCTCGGACCCGCGGCGACGCCCTCTCGGTCGGACGCTCGAGCGCGAGCCGCGGCTCGCCGCTGCTGCGGTCGAGGACGATCACGTCGCCGGGATAGATCCGGTGCGGATTCCTGATGTCGTCGCGGTTCATCCGCCAGACTTCGGGCCACCGCCAGGGATCCTTGAGGAACTTCCCGGCGATGCCCCAGAGGGTGTCCCCTTTTTGCACCTCGTAGCGGTCGGGCACCCCGTCCTGGAGGACGGGAGCGTCCGCGGCTGCGGCGGTCGCGCAAAGAACGAGCGCCGCGGCGGCGGCCGCGACGAGGCGCATCGGTGTGCTAAACTTTTGACGCATAAAGCCTCTTCCGGAAGGGGCGGGCCTTGCTATCGTCCTAAACCGCCGCAAAATAAGGGGTTAGCAGGGATTCTGCATCCCGAGTCTGCATTTTGCAAGCTAGCCCGTTCGACGCCATGGCGCTGTTGCCGATTCTCGAGTACCCCGACCCCCGGCTGCGCAAGGTTGCCGCCCCGGTGACCGCGTTCACCGCGGACATCCAGAAACTCGTCCGCGACCTGGCGGAAACCATGTACGCCGCCCCCGGCATCGGCCTCGCCGCCACCCAGGTCGACGTCCACAAGCGGGTGATCGTCATGGATCTCTCCGAATCGCGCGACGAGCTGCGCGTCTTCATCAACCCCCGCATCCTCGCCGCCGACGGCGAGGCCGAATGCGAGGAAGGCTGCCTTTCGGTCCCGGGCTACTACGACAAGGTCACCCGTGCCGCCACGGTGCGGGTCGAGGCACAGAACGAGCATGGCGAAACCTTCGTGATCGAGGCCGACGAGCTGCTGGCGGTCTGTCTGCAGCACGAAATGGACCACCTCGAGGGCAAGGTCTTCGTCGACCACCTGTCGCCCCTGAAGCGCGCCCGGCTGTCCGCGCGGCTGCGCAAGAAGCAGCGGCTCGCCGGCTGACGGGCCGCAGCGGGTCCCGCCCATGCGCGTCGGGTTCGCCGGCACGCCGGAATTCGCGGCCACCGCGCTGGCGGCGATCGTCGCGGCCGGCTTCACGGTCCCGCTGGTGCTGACCCGTCCGGACAAGCCGAGGGGCCGGGGCCTCAGGTTCGAGCCTTCGGCCGTCAAGGGCTTCGCGCTCGCGCACGACCTGCCGCTGCTGCAGCCGCCGACGCTCAGGACGGACGACGCGCGCCTGCCGGTCCTCGCCGTTCCGCTCGACGTGCTGGTGGTCGCGGCCTACGGCCTTCTGCTGCCCCCGCCGGTCCTCGCCTGGCCGCGGCACGGGTGCCTGAACATCCACGCGTCGCAGCTGCCGCGCTGGCGGGGTGCCGCGCCGATCCAGCGCGCGCTCCTGGCCGGCGACGCGCAGACCGGCGTGACGATCATGCAGATGGACGCCGGGCTGGACACCGGGCCGATGATCGCGACGGTTCCGGTGCCGATCGACGCGCGCGAAACCGCGGCGACGCTGCACGACAAGCTGGCTGCGGCGGGCGCGACGGCCATCGTCGACACGCTGACGCAGCTGGCGGCGGGCCTGCCGCTGGCCGTCACGCCGCAGCCGGACGCCGGCTCGACCTACGCCGCGAAGATCGAGCGCGCCGAGGCCGCGATCGACTGGCGCGCCTCGGCCGCGACGATCGACCGCCAGATCCGCGCCTTCGACCCCACGCCCGGCGCCTTCTGCGCCTACGCCGGCGGCCTGGTCAAGCTCTGGCGCGCGGAAGCGGCGGACGGCCGTGGCGGTGCCGCGGGCACCATCGTGGCGGCCGGGCCCGAGGGCCTGGTCGTCGCGTGCGGGGAAGGGTTGCTGCGCGTCACCGAGCTGCAGCCCGCGGGAGGGCGGCGCATGGCCGCGGCCGCCTTCGTTGCCGGCAGACGCGTTGCACCCGGGCAGCGGTTCGACGTTGCGGCGGCGCCCGCCGAAGCGGCAGACTGACCGCCCACTCACGGCCCGCGCGGGCCAACCGGGCGCCGATCCGGCGCTCCGCCGGAGGAATCGATGCAGGAAGCACAGAAGCTGGCCGCCCTCGCCGTCCGTCGCGTGCTCGACGGCGCGACGCTGCCGGTCGCGCTGGCGGCAGTCACCGCGGGCGCGGGCGACGCCGGCCGCCGCCGCTCGCTCGTCCAGGAGCTGGCCTACGGCACGTTGCGGCACTGGGGCACGCTGGAGGCACTGACCCGCCGGCTGGCGACGAAGCCGTTCACCGATCCCCCGCTCGCCGCGCTGACCGCGGTGGCGCTCTACCAGCTGGGACACACCCGCGCTCCGCCCTTCGCCGTCGTCGACCGCGCCGTCGCGGCGGCGGGGGAGATCGCCCGTCCGGCGGCCAAGGCGCTGGTCAACGCTCTGCTGCGCCGCTATCTGCGCGAGCGGGAGACCCTCGACGAGGCCGTCCGCGCCGATCCGGTGGCCCGATTCTCGTATCCGCTCTGGTGGATCGAGCGCGTCCGCCGCGAGTGGCCCGACGACTGGGAGGCCATTCTGGAGGCGGGCAACGCGCGACCGCCGCTGACGGTGCGGGTGAATCGACGCGTGACGGACCGCGAGGCGTGGCTCGCCGCGTGCGGCGCGGCGGGGGTCGCCGCCACGCCGGTCGGGGAGACGGGCGCCATCGTCGATCCGCCGCGGCCGGTGCCGGAGTTGCCCGGCTATGCCGACGGCGCGTTTTCCGTCCAGGACGCGGCGGCCCAGCTCGCCGCCCCGCTGCTCGATCTGGCCGACGGCCAGCGGGTGCTCGACGCCTGCGCCGCGCCGGGCGGCAAGACGACCCAGGTACTGGAAACGGCCGACGTCGAGCTGGTCGCCCTCGACAGCGACGCGACGCGGCTCAACCGCGTGCGCGAGAACCTGACCCGCCTTCGCCTCGACAGCCCCCGCGTCACGGTGCGCGAGGGCGACGCCGGCGCGCCGCGGGGCTGGTGGGACGGGCGGCCGTTCGACCGGATCCTGGCCGATGTCCCGTGCACCGCCTCGGGCGTGGTGCGCCGCCATCCCGACGGCAAGTGGCTGCGCCGGGCGCGGGATGTCGCGAGCTTCGGCGCGCAGCAGGCGCGGCTGCTGGACTCGCTCTGGGGCTGCCTCGCGCCGGGAGGCAAGCTGCTATACGTCACCTGTTCGGTTTTCCGCGACGAGAACGACGCGCGAGATCGACGAATTCCTCGCCCGGACCCCCGGGGCGTTGCGCGAAACCATCACCTTGCCCCCCGACGTGCCGCATCGCGGGGGTCAATGCTTGCCTTCGCAAGGGGGCGCGGCCCACAATCAAGACGGCTTTTTCTACGCGCGATTGCGCAAGGCGTGACCGGTTCGCCCGGGTTGTCGCGTCGCGACCGGTCCTGGCGCGGGCCGATCGTCCCTTGACTTCCGCAACCGCGCCGCCCGTCGTCCGTTCAATTCGTCGGAGTGCGCACCGACCCTTCCGAGCCTGCGCCCCGCCGGCATGCGTTTCCCGCCGCACTTCCGCCCGATCATGATTCCCGCGCTGCGCGCCTTCGCGGTCGTGCTGCTGGCGCTCGCCTGCACCGCCGTCCCGGCACGCGCCGACGTCATCGGCGTCAAGCAGGCGGAGCTGCGCGTCGAGGACGAGGCGCTCGTCCTCAACGCCGAGTTCGACCTGGCGCTCAACGCCACGCTCGACGAGGCGCTGCAGAAGGGCATCCCGCTCTACTTCGTGCTCGAGTTCGAGCTGACGCGACCGCGCTGGTACTGGCTGGACGAGAAGGTGCTGACCTCGACCACGCAGTACCGGGTGGCATGGCAGGCACTGACCCAGACTTACCGGATCTCGAGCGGACTGCTCGCCCAGACGACCGGCACGGCCGCCGAGGTCGAGCGCTTTCTCTCGCGCGTCACCGCCCGCGAGGTCGGTCGCCGCGACCAGGTCGTTCGAGGCGACCGGTACATCGCCGCGGTCCGGCTGCGGCTCGACACCAACCAGCTGCCCAAGCCCTTCCAGGTCAATGCCATCGCCGCGCGCGAGTGGACGCTCGATTCGGGTTGGCACCGGTGGAACTTCACGCCGTGAGCAGACTTCTCGGCGGGCGCGGCCTGCGCTGGTTGCTCGTCACCCTGGTCGGGCTGGGCGCGATCCTGCTGTTCCTGCTGGCCACCGCGACGGCGAACACCGACCTGTTCGCGGGCCGCTACGACCTGTTGCTGATCGGGAACGGCGTGCTGGTCACGCTGCTGATGCTGCTGGTCGGCTACCAGGTCCTGCGGCTCGTGCGCAGCCTGCGCCGCGGCGTGTTCGGGTCGCGGCTCGCGCTGCGGCTGGTGCTGCTGTTTGCGCTGGTCGCGGTGCTGCCGGGCGCCCTGGTCTACGCGGTCTCGGTCCAGTTCCTGGGCAAGAGCATCGAAAGCTGGTTCGACGTGCGCGTCGACCGTGCGCTCGACGGCGGTCTGAACCTGGGCCGCAATGCCCTCGACTACCTGCAGCGCGAAGCCGGCAACAAGGCCGGGCAGATCGCCGCCACGCTCGGCGAGCCGGGTGCCGGGAAGTGTCGTTTCGCGGCTCAATCGCGCCGCCGAGCAGGCCGGCGTGTACGAAGCGGCGCTGTTCTCGACCGCGGGCACGGTGCTCGCGGTCGCGGGCATCGGCGGCTCGACCGGCACGCCGGAACCGCCGCCGGCCCAGGCACTGCGCCGGGCGCGCCTGCAGCAGACGTACACGGCGGTCGAGCAGCCGGCCGGCGGCGGCCTGGTGCTGCGCGTCGTCGTCCCCGTCAACAGCGACGACCGGCTGGAGCCGCTCAAGCTGCTGCAGGTCGTCGAGCCGGTGCCGAAGGCGCTGGCGCTGGAAATGGAGAAGGTGCAGGCGGGCGCGCGCGATTATCAGGAGATCTCCTTCACCCGCGGCGCGCTCAAGCGCCTGTACCGGCTGACCCTGACGCTGACGCTGCTGCTCGCGCTGACTTCGGCACTGGGCCTCGCGGTGCTGCTGTCCGAACGTTTCGCCGAACCATTGGGAGAGCTCGCCGCGGGGACGCGGGCGGTGGCGCAGGGCGACTTCACGCGGCGCATGGCGGTCACGTCGCGCGACGAGCTCGGCGTGCTGACGGAGTCGTTCAACACGATGACCGCGCAGCTGTCCGAGGCGCAGCAGAAGACCGAGGAGTCGCGGCGCGCGACGGAGACGACACGCGCCTACCTCGAGAGCATCCTCGGCAACCTGTCGGCCGGCGTGCTCGCGTTCGACGACGGGCTGCGGCTGCGCACGGCCAATGCGAGCGCCGCGGTGATCCTGCAGCAGCCGCTCGCGGAGCTGACCGGCATGCCGCTTTCCGATTGGGGCGGCAGGCTGCCCGGGCTCGCGCCGTTCGCCGAGCTCGCGGGCGAGGGATTTCGCGCGAGTCGCGACGGGCAGTGGCAGAAACAGGCGGAGTTGACGGTAGCGAACCTGACGCGCATCCTGATGCTGCGCGGTTCGCGCCTGCCGGTGACGCCGGTGGCGGGTTACGTGGTCGTGTTCGACGACGTGACCGACCTTGCGCAGGCGCAGCGCGACGCGGCGTGGGCGGAGGTGGCGCGGCGTCTTGCGCATGAAATCAAGAATCCGCTCACACCGATCCAGCTGTCCGCCGAACGGCTCGAACTCAAGCTAGCGCCCAAGCTCGATGCCGCGGACCAGGAAACGCTCAAGCGCGGTTCCCAAACGATCATCGCGCAGGTCGCGGCGATGAAGCATATGGTCGACGACTTTGCCGTCTACGCACGGCGGCCCCGGCCGGGCACGATGCAGACCGTGGACCTCGCTGCCCTCTTGCTTGACGTACTGGCTCTATATGACAATCTTCGGCCTCACATGAATCTGTCCCTCCCCGCCGCCCCGGTCGCCGTCCAAGCCGAGCCCACCCGCCTGCGCCAGGTGTTCCACAACCTGCTGCAGAACGCGATCGACGCGCAGGCCGACGTCGACGAGCCGCGCTACGAAATCTCGCTCGAGCGTCTCGGCGGCGACGTCCGCCTGTCGTTCGCCGACGGAGGCGCGGGCTTCGCGCCCGAAGTCGCCCAGCGGGTGTTCGAGCCCTATGTCACCACCAAGGCCAAAGGTACCGGGCTTGGGCTGGCCATTGTCAAGAAGATCGTCGACGAGCACGGCGGGCGCGTCGAAATCGGGCAGCGCGACCCGCGCGGCGCGCGCGTGACGCTGGTGCTGCCGGCCTTGCCGGCGGCGGCGTGAATCGACCATGAGCGCCCCCATCCGCGAGATCCTGGTCGTCGACGACGAAGTCGGCATTCGCGAACTCCTGTCGGAGATCCTGCAGGACGAGGGCTATCGCGTGGCGCTCGCGGAGAACGCGACGGCCGCGCGCGCGTACCGCACGCGCCAGCAGCCGGCGCTGGTACTGCTCGACATCTGGATGCCCGACACCGACGGCGTGACGCTGCTGCGCGAGTGGGCCGCGGCGGGCACGCTGACGATGCCGGTGGTGATGATGTCCGGCCACGGCACGATCGAAACCGCCGTCGAGGCGACCCGGATCGGCGCCTTCGATTTCCTCGAGAAGCCGGTCGGCCTGCAGAAGCTGCTGGCCACCGTGTCGCGCGCCCTCAAGACCGCCGCGGCCAAGGAGCCCCGGCGCGTTTCGCTGGCCGCCCTCGGGTCGAGCAACGCCGTGCGCGACGCCGAACGGCGCCTCGAGCAGATCCTCGCGGCGCGCCGCCCGGTGCTGGTGCTCGGCGAACCGGGCACGGGCCACGAGATCGTGGCGCGCGCGCTCGCGATCCCGGGCGCACCTTTCCTCACCCTCGCTTCGGGCGCCCGCCTCACGGCGAATCCGATGGCGCTGCTCGAGGAGGCGCGCGAGGGCACGCTTCATTGCACGGAAATCGGCCAGTACTCGAGGGCCGAGCAGAAGGGGCTCGCCTTTCTGCTGCCGAAGCTCGAGCGCGCAAGCGTCATGCTCGTCGCCACCAGCGCCGAGCCGCTGGGCAACCTTGCCGCCGACGGCAAGTTCGACGCTGCGCTGCTGGCGGCATTGTCCGCCGGCGCCGTCGTGCTGCCACCGCTGCGCCTGCGCCGCGAGGACATCCCGCTGCTCGTCGAGCGGTGCTGGCAGGATATCGCGGCGACGCAGCGGAACGCCCACCAGGAGGGCGGCCGGTCGATGGGCACGCTCTCGCCCGCGGCACTGACCGCGCTGACCAACGCCTACTGGCCGGGCAACCTCGACCATCTGTTCAACGTGGTCGCCAATCTCGCGCTGACCGCCGGACAGTTCGAGCTCACGCCCGACCACGTCAGGCGCCTGCTCGGCGAGGCAGCCGCCGCGAACCCCGCGGTGGCGCCGGAGATCACCGCCCGCTTTTTCGAACTCCCGTTGCGCGAGGCGCGCGAGGCGTTCGAGCGGATCTACTTCGAGCAGCTGCTCGGCCGCGAGCAGAGCAACATGAGCCGGGTCGCCGACAAGGCCGGCCTCGAGCGGACGCATCTGTATCGCAAGCTGAAGCAGCTCAACATCCGCTTCGCGCGCCGCGGCGAGGACCCCGCGGGCGGCAACGGCAGCGGAAATGGCTGAAGGCGCCTCCTCCGGGGCTGCGCACACTGCACGCCGGGGCCATGGCGCCACGCTGATGCTCGGAGCCGTCGGCGTCGTATACGGCGACATCGGCACGAGTCCGCTGTACACGATGCGCGAGGTCTTCGGCGGCCATCATCCGCTCGCCTTCACGCCGGAGAACGTCTACGGCCTGCTGTCGGTCATATTCTGGGCGCTGGTCGTCGTCGTCACGCTCAAGTACGTCGTGCTCATCATGCGCGCCGACAACCGCGGCGAGGGCGGCATCCTCGCGCTGACGGCGCTGGTGTCGCGCGGCACCGAAAACCAGGCCCGCCTGCGCTGGTGGCTCGTGGGGCTGGGAATCTTCGGGTCGGCGATGTTCTTCGGCGACGCGATGATCACGCCTGCCATCTCGGTGCTGTCCGCGGTCGAGGGGCTCGAGGTGATCACGCCGCTGCTGCATCCTTTCATCGTTCCGGTGACGCTGGTCATCCTGATCGCGCTGTTCTCGATACAGAAGCGGGGCACGGGCTCGGTCGGCGTGTTGTTCGGCCCGATCTGCCTCGTGTGGTTCGTCGTGATCGCGGCGCTGGGCGTCGCGCAGATCATCGAAAACCCGGCGGTGCTGAAGGCGCTGTCGCCGCACTTCGCCGCCGTCTTCGTCGCCGATAACCCCGTTGCGGCGTTCCTGGCACTGGGCGCCGTTGTGCTCGCGGTCACCGGGACCGAGGCGCTGTACGCCGACATGGGGCACTTCGGGGCGTCGCCGATCCGCCGCGCATGGCTGCTGTTCGTGATGCCGGCGCTGGTGCTGAACTATTTCGGGCAGGGCGCGTTGCTGCTGGCCACCCCCGCCGCGATCAAGAACCCGTTCTACCTGCTCGCCCCCCAGTGGGGACTGTTGCCGCTGGTTATATTGGCCACCTGCGCGACGGTCATCGCGTCGCAGGCGGTGATATCCGGCGCATTTTCCTTGACGCGGCAGGCGATCCAGATGGGCTACTGCCCACGCATCAAGATCCTGCACACCTCGCACCAGGAGATCGGGCAGATCTACGTGCCGTTCATCAACTGGGCGCTGCTGATCGCGGTGCTCCTGCTGGTGCTCGAATTCCGCAGCTCCAGCAACCTCGCGGGCGCTTACGGCATCGCCGTGACGATGACGATGCTGATCGACTCGATCCTGATCTACTTCGTGATGCGCCGGGTGTGGGGCTGGTCGCGGGCCATTGCGCTGGCGATCGCCGTTCCGCTCGCGCTGATCGACTTCGCGTTCCTCGCGTCGAACTCGCTCAAGATACCCGACGGCGGCTGGTTCCCGCTGCTGATCGGCGGCGTGGTGTTCACGCTGCTGACGACCTGGAAGCGCGGGCGGCAGGTGCTGATGGCGCGCCTGGCCGAGGATTCGATCCCGCTGGACCTGTTCATCGAGAGCATCGCTGCGAGCCCCCCGCCGCGGGTGGCCGGGACGGCGGTGTTCATGGCATCGACTCCCGGGCGCGTGCCGCATGCGCTGCTGCACAACCTCAAGCACAACAAGGTGCTGCACGAGCGTGTCGTGTTCCTGACCGTGCGTACCCGCGACATCCCCGTCGTGTCGCCCGCGGAGCGGGTCGAGATCCTGGAGCTGGGACCGACGTTCTGGCAGATCCACGCGAGCTTCGGATTCAAGGAGGATCCCGACGTCCCCAGCCTCCTCGATGCCTGCGGCCGCTGCGGCTTCGGATTCGACATGATGGACACGTCGTTCTTCGTCTCGCGCGAGACGCTGATCGCGACCGTCACGCCGGGGATGGCGCTGTGGCGCGAGCGCCTGTTCGTGTCGATGTCGAGGAACGCCGTCAAGGCGACGGACTTCTTCCGCATCCCGACGAACCGCGTCGTCGAACTCGGCACGCAGGTCGAGCTCTGACGGTGTCGCGGGCGCCGGGACGCACCCCACGCGTCCCCGGAAACGACAACGCCGGCTGCGCGGCCGGCGTCGTCCGAACCCCGGGCGTTTGAACTCAGAACGCGCCGATGGCCGTCTTCATCGTCTTCATGGCCTTGCTCTCGAGCTGGCGGATCCGCTCGGCGGAGATGCCGTACTCGTCGGCGAGCTCCTGCAGCGTCGCCGGATTCTCCTCGCGCAGCCAGCGCGCCTCGATGATGCGGCGGCTGCGCGCATCGAGCTTCGCGAGAGCCTGCGTGAGGCCTTCGGTCCGGTTGGCCGCCGACTCCTCGCGCTCGTAGATTTGCGCGGGCTCGTCCTCGGCGTTGGTGAGGTATGCGATCGGCCCGAAACTCTCGCCGTCGTCGCCCGGGGCGGGGTCGAGAACGATGTCGCCGCCAGTGAGGCGGGTTTCCATCTCCAGCACCTCTTCCGGCTTGACGCCGAGCTCCTTCGCGATGGCGCCCGCTTCCGTGGGGGTCAGCGCCGCCGACCGCGTCTTCATGCTGCGCAGGTTGAAGAAGAGCTTGCGCTGCGCCTTGGTCGTCGCGACCTTGACCAGCCTCCAGTTGCGGAGGATGTACTCGTGGATTTCGGCGCGGATCCAGTGCAGCGCGAACGACACGAGGCGGACGCCGCGCTCGGGATCGAAGCGGCGCACCGCCTTCATGAGGCCGATGTTGCCTTCCTGGATCAGGTCCGCCTGGGGAAGTCCGTACCCCAGGTAGTTGCGGCTGACGGCAACCACGAGCCGAAGATGCGACAGGACGAGCTCCCGCGCAGCCTCGAGGTCGTCGTCGGCCTTCAGCCGCCGGCCCAGCGCGGTTTCCTGCTCGGCGGTGAGCAGCGGAAAGCGATTCACCGCCTGGATGTAATGATCCAGACTCCCCAGCGATGCGGGCGTCGGGAATACCAGTGCGGTTCCGGTCATCGAAATCTCCTGTTCATCCATGGGCGCAATGGCATCGAGCCAACGCACCCGAGGTCATTTTAGCACTCGTGCAATGAGAGTGCTAACCCGGCGAAAAAAGTTCCCGAGCGTTTCAGTCGGATATGCCGGGCCGACCGTTCAACCGCACCGGGGCCGCGAATCCGAATCGAAAGTCGGGGCAGGGGCGAAAGTTTCGCGGTCCGCCGGCTCGCACGCTCGCTCGGCGCAAGCCGATGGGAATCGGCCATCCGGCGGATGGCGGACAGGGCTGCAGGCGGATGCAATGGACCCCGCGGGGCTTGCCGGACGCCAGCGCGGACATTCGCCAAAATTCGACCTGACCCCAAGGACAAACGTGGACATTCGACCTAAATTCGACCTGACCCCAGCGACAGCCAGGCGCCGAGCCAGCCCAGAAAAGCGGAGGCCAGGACGACAGTGAGCGCTGACTGCAGGGTCATCGACGCGATCGTGGCGCCGACCCCGAAGCTGGCCAGCGCATCGGCGAGCCGGTCGTTGGCGGCCCACAGCAGGATCGCGCCGACGCCGGTCGCGACCAGGCCGGCGGCGGCGCCCTGGAGCACGCCGAAGTAGAGGAACGGCCGGCGCAGCCACGCCGTGGTCGCGCCGACCAGCGCGGCGATTTCGATCTCGTCGCGTCGCGTCAGCACCTGCAGCCGGATGGTGTTGAAGGTGACGGCGACAACCGCCAGGCCCAGAAGCGCCGCGAGCGCGCCGATCAGCAGCGTGCCGGTTCGCACCACGGCGTCCAGCCGCTCGACCCAGGCCGCGTCGCCTTGGGCCGAGGCGACCCCCGGCAAACGGGCAAGCTCCGCCTTGAGCGCGGCGAGCGCTTCGCGGCTGCGCGCCGCCGGCCGGACGATGATCGTGTCGGGCAGCGGGTTGCCGGCCAGGCCGGCGAGGAGGTCGCGTACCCCCTCGGTCGCCTCGAGCTCCGCGAGCGCCTGCTCGCGGGTGACCGTGCGAACGGACTTGATGCCGGGGCGGGCGCGCAGGCTTCGCTCGAGCGCTTCGCGGGCCCTGGCATCGACGCCGGGGACGAGGTAGAGCGCAATCTGGGAATCGGTGTCGAACCGGGCCGCGATCCGCGCCAGTCCGTCGAGCACGGCATGGCCAGTGACGGGGAGGACCAGCGCCGCCGCGAGCGCCGCCACCGACAGCAGGGTGGACAGCGGCGCGGCACGGGCAGTCACCCAGGCGGAGCGGGCCGCCCGAAGATGCGCGAGCAGCCATCCGGTCATGCCGCCGCCTCCGTCGCCACGACGCGCCCGCGATCGAGCGCCAGTCGCCGGCCCGGGTGCCGCGCCATCAGCGCTTCGTCGTGGGTCGCGAGCAGCACCGTCACCCCCACCGCATGGAAAGCGGCGAAGAGTTCGAGCACGCGGTCGGCGTTGGCGGCATCGAGGTTCGCCGTCGGCTCGTCGGCGAGCAGCAGCGACGGCCGGGCGACCACCGCCCGCGCGATGCAGACGCGCTGCTGCTCGCCCCCCGACAGCGATGCCGGCAGCGCCGGCTCGCGGTCCGCCATGCCGACCTTGTCGAGTGCGGCCCGCACGCGTCGCCCCGCCTCGCGCGGCTCGACGCCCGCCACCGCGAGCGGCAGCAGCACGTTGTCGAACACGCTGCGGTCGGCGAGCAGGTGCGCATCCTGCAGCACCAGCCCGAGATTGCGGCGCAGGTAAGGAATCGAGGCCCGGGAAAGTGCGCCGACGTTCTGCTTGTTCACGAGGACCACGCCCCCGCTCGGCCTCTCGATCGCCGCGATCAGCCGGAAGACGGTGCTCTTGCCGGCCCCGGACGGACCGGTCAGGTAGACGAACGCGCCCGGCTCGATGTCGAAGTTCGCGCCGTCGAGCGCGGGCGGCGCGCCCGCCGCCATGCCGGGATAGCGCTTGATGACCGATTGGAAGCGGATCGAGGCTGCCACGTGGGCGGCGACTGGGGTCGGAGACGGGGGCGGCGACTCAGCCGACCAGCGCGTCGACGAACTCGGTGGCGACGAAGGGACGGAGGTCATCGACCTGCTCGCCCACGCCGATGAACTTCAGCGGCACCGGGTGCTGCTTGGCGATGGCGGCGACCACGCCGCCCTTGGCGCTGCCGTCGAGCTTGGTCAGCACCAGTCCGGTCAGCGACAGCGCATCGTCGAAGGCCGCCACCTGCGCCAGCGCGTTCTGCCCGGTGTTCGCGTCGAGCACCAGCAGCGTTTCGTGCGGCGCACCGGGGTCGGCCTTCTGGATCACGCGGCGGACCTTGCGGATCTCGTCCATCAGGTGCAGCTGCGTGGGCAGCCGGCCCGCGGTGTCGGCGAGCACGACGTCGATGCCGCGAGCCTTGGCCGCCGCGATCGCATCGAACATCACCGCCGCCGGGTCGCCACCCTGCTGCGAGATGACCGCGACCCCGTTGCGCTCGCCCCACACGGCGAGCTGCTCGCGCGCCGCGGCGCGAAACGTGTCGCCCGCCGCGAGCAGGACCGACAGTCCCTGCGCCTGGAGGTGCTTGGCGAGCTTGCCTATCGACGTCGTCTTGCCCGCGCCGTTGACGCCGGCGAGCATGATCACGAACGGCCGCGCGTCGGAAACCGTCAGCGGGCATTCCAGCGGCGTCAGCAGGTCGACCAGCGCCTCCTTGAGCAGCGGTCCGCGGATCCGCGCCGTCACCCGCCTTCTTCCAGCGCTGCTTGAGGTCGTCGAGCAGGTGCTGGGTCGCGGCCACGCCGACGTCGGCGGTCAGCAGCGCCGTCTCCAGCGCCTCCAGCGTCTCGTCGTCGAGCGTGCGCCGCGAGAACGCCGACGCCAGCGCGCCGGAAAGCTTTTCGCGCGAGCGGCCGAGGCCGTCGGCGAGCCGCTCGCGCCACGACTTGCGCTCGGCGGCGGCGGACTTGGGCTTGAACAGATCGAACATGGGAACCGAGCCAGACCGGGAGGGGTTGAGGAAGCCGCGGGGAGCGCGCATCGCATCCATCTCCCCGGCGCGCCGGGAACCGGACCATGCAACGTCTATAATTTTACCCTGCCGAACGATCGGGGCCGGAGGCGGCCCCCGCGCCCACCCTGCCGGCACCCCGACCCCGGCCCTGCCCCGCGCCCGCCGGCCGCACGGCCTCATCCCCCCTCCCCCACCCACCCCGTTTCCGTCGCATGCCCGCTGCCCCTACCGCCAATCGCGTCCGCATCATCGGGGGGGCGATGCGCGGGCGCGTCCTGCGCTTTCCGGCGGCGCCGGGGCTGCGGCCGACGCCCGACCGCGTCCGCGAGACGCTGTTCAACTGGCTCGGGCAGGACCTTTCGGGTCGGCGCTGCCTCGACCTCTATGCGGGGACCGGGGCGCTGTCGCTGGAGGCGGTCTCGCGCGGCGCCGCGCTGGCGGTCGCGATCGAGCGCCAGCCGGCGCTCGCCCGCGCGCTCGCGGCCAGCGGCGAGACGCTCGGCGCCGCGGCGCTCGAGGTCCACGCGGCGGACGCCAAAGGCTGGCTCGGCCGGGAAACGCGGCTCTTCGACGTCGTGTTCGTCGACCCCCCGTTCGCCGAGGACCCCTGGCCCTGGCTGCTGCCGCTGTGCGCGGCGCGGCTCGCCCCGGATGGATTCGTCTACGCCGAGGCCGGGCGCCGGCTGGTCCCGCCGCCGTCCCTGACCGCGTGGCGGCAGGACAAGGCGGGGCAGGTGCACTATCATCTTTTCCGCCCGGCCGCGCCGGCGCCCTGAAGCGGCCCCTTCCACCCGCCCCTGACTCCCGTCGCCACTTCGGCGCCCCCGACAATGCTCAAGGTCGTCTATCCCGGCACCTTCGACCCGTTCACGCGGGGCCACGAGGACCTCGTGCGCCGCGCGGCGCGGTTGTTCGCCCGTGTCGTCGTCGGCGTGGCCGCCAGCGAGACCAAGCGGCCGTTCTTCACCGCGGCGGAGCGTGTGGAAATGGCGCAGGAGGTGCTCGCCGACCTGCCGAACGTCGAAGTCGTCGAGCTTCTCGTCGCTGCTGATGGACTTCGTGCACGCGCACGACGCGCGCGTGATCCTGCGCGGACTGCGCGCGGTGTCGGACTTCGAGTACGAGTTCCAGATGGCCGGGATGAACCGAAACCTGTATCCGGAGGTCGAAACGCTGTTCCTCACCCCATCGGAGCAGTACATGTTCGTGTCGGCGACCATCGTCCGCGAGATCGCCCGCTTCGGCGGCGACGTCTCGCAGTTCGTCCACCCGATCGTCAACGCGCGGCTCAAGGCGCGCGTGGCGGCGCTCGGCGGGGCCGGACCTGCGGACGGCTAGGGGCCGACGATGGCGCTGATGATCACCGACGAGTGCATCAACTGCGACGTCTGCGAGCCCGAGTGCCCGAACGGCGCGATCTCGCAGGGGACGGAAATCTACGTGATCGACCCGGCCAAGTGCACCGAGTGCGTCGGCCACTTCGACACGCCGCAGTGCGTCGAGGTCTGCCCGGTCGACTGCATTCCGGTCGACCCGGACCACGTCGAGTCGAAGGACGCGCTCAAGCGCAAGTACGACGGCCTGATGGCCGCGGCCGCCAGGGCCTGATGCCCGGCGTCAGCCGTTCGCGGCCTGCGGCAGCCCGTCCGGCGCGTCGACCACCGCGTCGATCGCGGCGACTTCGAGCTCCAGCGCCCTGACCGTCGCCGCCAGCGCCTCCTCGGCCTGCACGAGCTCGGCCACGCGGTCCTCGAGCTCCCCGCTCGCGCGATGGATCCGCTTGACGCTGTCCAGGCGGCGGCGCAGCTGGATGTGGTGCTCGCGCACCTGCGTCTCGAGCGGGCTCATCACCGCCTTGAGCCAGCTGTCGACGTCGCGGTTGGCGATGTCGTAGAGGTGCTTGACGCGGGACGCGATCGTCTCGAAGAACCGGCGCATCAGCGCGAACTTGGCCTTGCTGACCATGTTCCAGAGCGTGTTGAAGTGCTGGTTGTACGCGCGCTCGAGACGGTCGACCTCCTTCTGGTACTTGAGCATCGAGAACTGCGGCGGCGCGTAGCGCTCGATGTTCTGCTCCTTGGCGAAGCGCGTGTACATCGCCTGCATCATGTCGTGGATCTCGGCGGACTTGCGCGCCGCGTGCTCGAAATCGCCGCGGATCGAATTGAAGAAATCGCCCATCGCGCCGCGGACGCCGCGCGTGAACGGCGACGCCTCGATCGCCTTGCGCGTGCGGGTGGCGTTGGCGCGCAGCGCCTCGAGGCCGATGACGTCGAACAGCTCGTTGGTCTGCTGCGTGAACACCGTCCGCAGCGCGGTGTAGCGCTGCATCCCGCGCTCGAAGATGTCCTTCTCGTCGCGGATGCGCTCCATCATGTGCTCGACGACGTCCTGGTTCTTGCCGCGCAGCGCGCGCAGCTCGGCGAGCTGCTCGGCGATGCCGCCGCGCCGCGCCTCGAGCAGGCTCTTCACGCCGGCGACCATCGAGCGGACCTCGGACTGCGTCGCGGCGCCGACGATGTCGCGCTTGGCCGGGATCAGCTTGCGCGACAGCGCGTCCTCGAGCGCGGGAACCCGGCTCCTCGCCAGCAGCGCGTCGTCGCCGTTCACCTTGGCCGTCAGGCCCTTCTGCGCGGACACGGCGAACACCTGCGCCGGCGGGACGTCGAGCAGCTGGGCGCTGGTGCGCACCTGCCGCTCGATCTCGGCGTCGATCTCGCGCGGCGACTTGAGGTCGTCCCACAGGCCGTCGATCTTGTTGAGGATGACGATGCGCCCGGCCTTCTGCGCGGGATCGGCTCCGGCGAGATGCTGGTTCCAGACCTCGAGGTCGGTCTTGGTCACGCCGGCGTCGGCGGCAAGGATGAACAGCACCGCGTGCGCGTTGGGCAGCAGGTTGAGCGTGAGTTCGGGCTCGGTGCCGATCGCGTTGAGGCCCGGCGTGTCGAGGATCACGAGCCCCTGCTGCAGCAGCGGATGCGGGAAGTTGATGATCGCGTGGCGCCAGCAGGGGATGTCGACGGCGCCCTCGTCGGCGGTCTCGAGCGACGCGAGCATGTCCTCGTCGTCGTAGAGGCCGTACTTGCGCGCCAGCGCGACCGGCACCCGCTTGACCTGCGACACCCGCGCGAGCGCTTCGGTCATCCGCTCGGCCGACGACAGGTCGAGCGGAAGGGTCAGCCACTCGTCGGCGTAATTCTTGAATTCCGCGACCGTCGCGTCCTTGAGCCGGGTCTCGATCGGCAGCAGGCGGATCGAGGGAGCGCGCGAGCCGTCGTACAGGAGCTCGGTCGGGCACATCGTCGTCCGGCCGGCGGACGACGGCAGCAGCCGCGCGCCGAAGTCGGCGAAGAAGATCGCGTTGATGAGCTCCGACTTGCCGCGCGAGAACTCGGCGACGAACGCGACGACCAGCTTGTCCTGGTGCAGCCGTTCGAGCAGCTGCTGCACCTTGAGGTCGGTCTGGGCGTCGGCCAGGTCCTGCTCGGCCAGCCACTCGTGCAGCGTCGATATCGCCGCCGAAAGCCGGCGCCGCCAGTCGCTGTAGGCCTCGAAACGGGCCGCGAGTTCGCGCGATTGGACCATGGGGTCTCTCTGACGGGGTCGTTTTTCCGGCCTGGGGCTGGGTTGGGAATCTAGCACAGCATTGTGAAGCACAACTCGTGCCGAATCCCGCGCGGCTCGTTGCCGTTCCCCGTGCCGGCGACGCGGCGCCGGCCCGGGCCCGCGCGCCGGGCGGATAGCTTGCGGTCGCGCCGCAGGGGCGTCGGCCCGCGGAAAGGCGTGGGACTCAACGCTGGCAGGTGGGGCACCAGGTGGTCGCCCGGCCCCCGAGCCGCCGCGACTTGAGCGGGCTGCCGCAGACGCGGCACGGCAGCCCCTCCCGCCCGTAGACGTAATAGTCGAGCTGGAAGTAGCCCGGCTCCCCCTGGCTGTCGACGTAGTCCCGCAGCGTCGACCCGCCCTTGGCGATGGCTTCGGTCAACGTCTCCCGGACGACGTCGACGAGTCGCCCGAGTCGCGGCCGGGTGAGCCGCCGAGCGGCGATCGTCGGCCGGATCCCGGCGCGGAACAGCGCCTCGTTCGCGTAGATGTTCCCGACCCCGACGACGAGGTGGTTATCCATCAGCGCGAGCTTGATGGCCGCGCGTGCGCCGCCGGGTCTCGCGGTGCAGGTACGCCGCGTCGAACGCGGGATCGAACGGCTCGGGGCCGAGCGCGGCGAGCAGCGGGTGGAGCCTGCGCCGGCCGGCAGCCACAGCATCGCGCCGAATCGTCGCGGATCGTGGTAGCGCAGCGTCGTGCCGTCGTCGAGGACGAGGTCGATGTGGTCGTGCGGCCGTCGTGGCGGCGGCGTCGTGAAGACCCGCAGGCTGCCCGTCATCCCGAGATGGACGAGCAGCGTGTCGTCGCCCAGGCGAAACAGCAGGTACTTGCTGCGCCGGTCGACGGTGTCGATCGTCCGTCCGGCGAGCAGCGCCGGAAGCTGCCGGGGAACCGGCCAGCGCAATCGGCGGTCGTAGAGGTGCAGTGCCTTCACGCGGCGGCCCGCGACATGCGGCAGCACGCCTCGGCGCGTGGTTTCGACTTCGGGGAGTTCGGGCATCGCGAAGGAAGCGTTCCGGGCGCAGTCAACCGGCGCGCCGAGCGGGCGGTTTGTTGCGCCGCCGAATATACCCTAACATCGTCCGGTCGCCCGCGCTGCGGGCTCCGCAAGGCGCAGGAAGTCCACCATGGCCGCGTTTCCGTTGTTCCGACTTGCCTCCCGCGGCGTCCCCGCGGCGATCGCCGCGGCGCTTGCGCTGGGTTCCGTGGCCGCGACCGCGCAGCCGGCCCCGTCCGGGGCCGGCCCGACCGCCGGCGCCGCGGCCGCGCGCGGGCTCTCCGCGGAGCTCATGTATCGCCTCCTCGTCGGCGACATCGCCCTCCAGCGGGGTGACGGCAACATCGCCGCTCGCGCCTATCTCGAGGCGGCGCGCGACGCCCGCGACCCGGCGCTCGCCCGCCGCGCGACCGAAATCGCGCTGGCGGCGCGCCAGCGGGGCACGGCGTTGCAGGCCGCGCGCCTGTGGACCGAACTCGAGCCTGGCGTCCGAGCGCGCGAAGGAACTCGTCGCGTCGCTGTCGTCCGGCACCGCGGGCCGCGCCGAGATGGTGGACGACACCGCGGAGCTGCGCTCGAGGCTCGAGCGCGCGCTGGCCGACGCCGCGACCTCGGGGGCCTCGATCGGCGATGCGTTCCTGCAGCTCAACCGGCTGCTCGCGCCCGAGCCGGACCGCATGCAGACCTGGCGCCTGATCCGGGCGCTGGCCGAGCCGTACCCCAATCTGCCGGAGGCGCACTTCGCGGTCGCGCTCGCCGCGTACAACACCGGCCTCGTCGAAATCGCCGTCGCGGCGAACGCGGCCGCCTCGGTCAATCGTGCCCTCGAGCTCAAGCCCGGGTGGGAGCGCGCGGTGCTGCTGAAGGCGGAGATCCTCAACAAGCGCTCGCCGGCCGAGGCCATCGCCTGGCTCGACGACTTTCTCAAGGCCAACCCCGGCTCGAGGCCCGCCACCGGCGCGCTTGCCCAGCTGTACGTCGAGCAGAAGCGCTACACCGAGGCGCGCGCACTGTTCGACCGGCTGGTCGTCGCCGAGCCGACCAACGAGGACTTCCGCTTCGGGGCGGCGGTGCTCGCCGTCCAGATGAAGGACTGGAAATCGGCCGAAGCGCAGTTCGAAGCGCTGAAGCGCGACGGCTACGGCGAAAACGGCTCGGTCGAACTCTATCTCGCGCAGATTGCCGAGGAAACGGGCCGCTACGACGTCGCCATCGAGCGCTACAACGCGGTTCCCGACGGCGAGCGCGGCTGGCTCGCGCGGCTGCGCGTCGCCGCGATGATGGGCAAGCAGGGCCGCGTCGCGGAGGCGCGCCGCTATCTCGACGAGCTTCCGGCGGTCAGCCTGGAGCAACGCGTCCAGGTCCGCCAGGCCGAAGCGCAGCTGCTGCGCGATGCCAACGACAACGCCGCCGCGTACGCCGTGCTGACGAAGGCGCTGGCCGCGCACCCGGACGAGCCCGACCTGCTCTACGACGCCGCGATGGTCGCCGAGAAGCTGGATCGCGTCGACGAGGCGATCAGGGGCCTGACGCGGCTGGTCGAGCTGCAGCCGGAGAACGCGCAGGCGATGAATGCGCTCGGCTACACGCTGGTCGACCGCACGCCGCGCGTCGACGAGGGCTTCAAGCTGGTCGAGCGCGCGCATGCGCTGTCGCCGCAGGATCCGTTCATCCTCGACAGCCTGGGCTGGGCCTATTTCCGCCTGGGCAAGCTGGACGACGCCGAGAAGCACCTGCGACGCGCGATGGAAATCCGGCCCGACCCCGAAATCGCCGCGCACCTGGGCGAAGTGCTGTGGGCGAAAGGCGAGCGCGAGCGCGCGACCGAAATCTGGCAATCGCAGCTCAAGGCCACGCCCGACCATCCGGTGTTGCTCGAGACCCTGCGCCGCCACAAGCCGTGACGCCGATGCCGGTCGTCGCGCAGCCGTGGCTCGCGCGACCTCGCCGGCGCTCCGGCGCGGCTCGCGCGTTCCGCCGGCGCGTCGGTCGCGGTCATCGCGGCGGCGCTGCTCGCCGCCTGTGCGACGACCCCCGCGCCCTCCCCCTTGCGCCCGCCGCGCCGCCCGCGATCGACGCGCCCTTCGAGCTCTCGGCGCGGGTCGCCGCGCGACGCGGGGACGACTCGGTCGCGGTCAACGTCGCCTGGCGGCACGAGCCCCCGCGCGATCGGCTGACGATCTCGTCGCCGTTCGGCCAGACGCTGGCCGAGCTCGAGGGCGAGGACGGCTCGGTTCGGCTGGTGCAGGCCGACGGCACGGTCGCCGTCGCCGCCGATTGGCCGACGCTGACCGAGCGCGCGCTCGGCGTGCCGCTGCCGGTCGCCGGCATGGCGTGGTGGATCCGCGGATGGCCCCGGCCGGACCGCGCCCATGAGGTCGACCGCGACGCGGCGGGCCGCGCGACCCTGCTGCGGCAGGACGGGTGGGAGGTCGCCTATCGCTACGGCGACGTCGCCGCCGGCGACGCGCGTCCATCGCGCGTGAACCTCGCCTATCCCGGATTCGACGTGCGCATCGTCGTCGACGCGTGGCAATGAGCACGGCGTCGCCTGCGCCCGCAGCGCTGACGGTGCCGGCGCCGGCGAAGCTCAATCTGTTCCTGCACGTCACCGGGCGTCGTGCCGACGGCTATCACACGCTCGAATCGCTGATGGTGATGCTCGACTGCGGCGACACCATCTCGCTCGCTGCGCCGCGACGACGGCAGGATCGGGCGCGTCACCGAGCTTGCCGGCATCCCGGCCGAAGCGGACCTCGCGGTGCGGGCGGCGCGGGCGCTCAAGGAGGCGACGGGAACGCCGTTCGGGGTCGACCTCGGGATCGTCAAGCGGATCCCGCAGGGCGGCGGTCTGGGCGGCGGCAGCTCCGACGCGGCGTCGGTGCTGCTGGCGCTCAACCGGATGTGGGGGCTCGACCTGCCGCGCGCGCGATTGCAGGCGATCGGCGCGACGCTGGGCGCCGACGTCCCGTTCTTCGTCTTCGGCGCGCCGGCGCTGGCGCGTGGCGTCGGCGAGCGGCTGACGGCGATGACGATTCCGCGGCGACACGTCACAGTGGTGGTGCCGCCGGTCGCGGTGCCGACCGCGACGATATTCGCGGCGCCTGAATTGACACGAAATGCGCCGTCGGCGAAAATGGAAGTCTTTTCCGAGGCTTATGGCCGGAATGATCTCGCCGCGGTCGCCGCGGCGCGCTTCCCGGCCGTCGCCGCGGCGTTGCTTGCCCTCTCCCGTGTCGCCGTCGGGCCGGTCGGGGCGAGGATGACCGGTTCCGGAAGCTGTGTTTATGCGTCGTTCGACACGGGCGAAGCCGCCCGCGCCGCGTTGGCGGCGATGCCCGCGGGCACGCGGGGTTTCGTCGGCAGGACGCTTGCCCGGCATCCGCTCTCCGGGTTCGCGTGAAGCGCGGCGCGGCTGCGGCAACGGGGACAGGTACTGCGCAGCATCAGGTTCTGAGCAACGTCACCGCATCGGATTCAACGCGTCGCCGTACGCGATCGAGCGCGGAGACGCACCGGTTTTTCCGCTGGGGAGTCGCCAAGTTGGTTAAGGCACCGGATTTTGATTCCGGCATTCGAAGGTTCGAATCCTTCCTCCCCAGCCATTCTCTTCACGAGCAGGCTGCCGTCCGCGTTCGACGCCGGACGCCCGTCCGCGCCGTTTGCGAGCTAGCCTCCCCCGCCATGGCCTTCGAACGGATGCGCATCTTCACCGGCAACGCCAACCCCAAGCTGGCGGAGGCGGTGTGCCGCCACCTCAACATCAGCCTCGGGCGCGCCGTCGTCGGCCGTTTCTCCGACGGCGAAGTGATGGTCGAGCTGCTGGAGAACGTGCGCGGCCGCGACGTCTTCGTGCTGCAGTCGACGTGCGCGCCGACCAACGACAACCTGATGGAAATCATGGTGATGGTCGATGCGCTGAAGCGCGCGTCGGCGGCCCGCATCACCGCCTGCATCCCCTACTTCGGCTACGCCCGGCAGGACCGCCGGCCGCGCTCGGCGCGGGTGCCGATCACCGCCAAGGTCATCGCCGACATGCTGACGTCGGTGGGGGTCCAGCGCGTGATGGTGATGGACCTGCACGCCGACCAGATCCAGGGCTTCTTCAACATCCCCGTCGACAACATCTACGCGACGCCGATCCTGCTCGGCGACCTGTGGAAGCAGAACTACGACAACCTGCTGGTCGTCTCCCCGGACGTCGGCGGCGTGGTGCGGGCGCGGGCGATCGCCAAGCGCCTCGACTCCGAGCTCGCGATCATCGACAAGCGCCGCCCGCGCGCCAACGTCGCCGAGGTGATGAACATCATCGGCGACGTGTCGGGACGCACCTGCGTGATCATGGACGACATCGTCGACACCGCGAACACGCTGTGCAAGGCGGCCTCCGCGCTCAAGGAGCACGGCGCGGTGAAGGTCATCGCGTACTGCACGCACCCGGTGCTCTCCGGCGGCGCCGTCGCGCGGATCGGCGAGAGCGAGCTCGACGAGATCGTCGTCACCGACACGATCCCGCTGACGCCCGAGGCCAAGGCCTGCGACCGGATCCGCCAGCTCTCCTGCGCGCAGCTCCTCGCCGAGACGATGACGCGCGTCTCCAACGAGGAATCGGTCTCGTCGCTGTTCACCGAGTAGGGCCGCCGCCCGCGGGCAGTCGCAGCCGTTTCCGACACGGGTGCCGGTTCGCCCCGCGCCGCTCGCGCCGGTGAAGGTGCCGTCCGGGGGCTGGCGGGCGATCACGGTTTCGGGTTATAATTCAAGGCTTTCCCCGATCGCGACCGCGATCGGGCTGTCGCCAACCGCGGACGACCTGTCCGGCCCGCCCGATGCGCGCATCGGCACGGGGCCCGCGAAGGGAAGGCCGCAGACACGAGGAGTCGCACCATGCAATTCGAATTCACCGCTTTTGCCCGCACCACCGAAGGCCGCGGCGCCAGCCGCCGCATGCGCCGCACGGGCAAGGCCCCCGGCATCGTCTACGGCGGCGCCGTCGCGCCGCAGCCGATCGAGCTCGACCACAACGCGCTGTTCCACGCGCTGCGCAACGAGGCGTTCCACGCGTCGATCCTGACGATGAAGACTCGACGGCGCGGCGACCAAGGTGCTGCTGCGCGACGTCCAGATGCATCCGTTCAAGAACGAGATCCTGCACGTCGACTTCCAGCGCATCGACGAGAACAAGAAGATCCACATGAAGGTGCCGCTGCACTTCGTCAACGCCGAGGAGTCGCCGGCGGTGAAGCTCGCGGGCGCCATCATCAGCCACATCGCCACCGAGCTCAACATCAGCTGCCTGCCGAAGGACCTGCCCGAGTTCATCGAGGTCGACCTGTCGGCGCTCGAGGCCGGCAAGTCGATTCACGTGTCGGAGCTCAAGCTGCCGTCGGGCGTGACGCCGCTCACGCACGGCAAGGATCCGGTGGTCGCGCTGGGCATGATCCCGAAGGCGCACGCCGAGGCCGAGGAAGCCGCGGTCGCCGCCGAGGTCGCACCGGCCGCGGAAGCCAAGCCCGCCGAAGCCAAGGCCGCCGAGAAGAAGGAAGGCGGCAAGGACGACAAGAAGAAGTAAGCCTTCGCCGGCGTCCTCCGGCGCGAAGGCCCGCCCCGTTCACGGCGGGCCTTTTTGTTGCGCCGGGCGACGCGGCGGCAGACGAACATGCCGACCCCTCCGCGACTCGTCGTCGGCCTCGGCAATCCGGGGCGCGAGTATTCGGCCACGCGGCACAACGCCGGCTGGTGGTACGTCGACGCGCTCGCGGGCGAGGCTCGGCGTCACGTTCGCCCGCGAGGCGAAGTTCCACGGCGACGTCGCCAAGGCCGGCGCCGATCTCAGGCTGGTCAAGCCGGCGACGTTCATGAATCTGTCGGGGCGCGCCGTCGCGGCGCTGGTGCGGTTCTACGCGATCGAGCCCGCCGCGATCCTGGTCGTCCACGACGAGCTCGACCTGCCGCCCGGCGAGGCGAAGCTCAAGTTCGGCGGCGGCGTCGCCGGACACAACGGGCTCAGGGACGTCCGCGCGCAGACCGGGACCGCCGACTTCTGGCGGCTGCGCTTCGGCATCGGGCATCCGCGCGATTCGGAGGTTCCGCAGCAGGACGTCGCCGACTACGTGCTGCAACCACCGCGGGCCGACGAGCGGCGCTCGCTCGAGGGCGCGCTCGACCGGGCGCTCGACGCCTGGCCCGACCTCGCCGCGGGCGATTACGAGCGCGCGATGCTGGCACTCCACACGAAAGCGAAACCATGAGCCTCAAATGCGGCATCGTCGGCCTGCCCAACGTCGGCAAGTCGACCCTCTTCAACGCGCTGACCAAGGCGGGCATCGCCGCCGAGAACTACCCGTTCTGCACGATCGAGCCCAACGTCGGCATCGTCGAGGTGCCCGATCCCCGGCTCGCGGCGCTCGCGGCGATCGCGAAGCCCGAGCGGGTGCTGCCGGCGACGGTGGAGTTCGTCGACATCGCGGGCCTCGTCGCCGGGGCGTCGAAGGGGGAGGGCCTCGGGAACCAGTTCCTCGCCAACATCCGCGAGACCGACGCGATCGCGCACGTCGTTCGCTGCTTCGTCGACGAGAACGTCGTGCACGTCGCGGGCAAGGTCGACCCGGTCTCGGACATCGAGACGATCAACACCGAACTCGCGCTGGCCGACCTCGCGGCGGTGGACAAGCAGCTCTCGAAATACCAGAAGGTCGCGCGTTCCGGCGGCGACAAGGAGGCGCAGCGGATCGTCGCCGCGCTGGAAAAGGTGCAGGTGGTGCTCGACCAGGGCCGGCCCGCGCGCACTGCGGACCTCTATCCCGAGGAGAAGGACGTGCTGAAGCCGTTCTTCCTGCTCACGATGAAGCCGACGATGTACGTCGCCAACGTCGCCGAGCACGGCTTCCACGACAACCCGATGCTCGCGGCGGTCGAGCGGCACGCGGCGGCCGAGGGCGCGCCGGTGGTCGCGGTCAGCGCGGCGCTGGAAGCCGAGATCGCCGACCTCGACGGCGACGACAAGGCGGTGTTCCTTGCCGACCTCGGCCTCGACGAGCCGGGACTCGACCGCGTCATCCACGCCGGCTACCGGCTGCTGGGCCTGCAGACCTACTTCACCGTCGGGCCGAAGGAGGTCCGCGCGTGGACGATTCACCTGGGCGACACGGCGCCGCAGGCGGCCGGGGTCATCCACACCGACTTCGAGAAGGGCTTCATCCGCGCCGAAGTCACGGCCTACGCCGACTTCATCGCCTGCAAGGGCGAGCACGGCGCGAAGGAGGCGGGCAAGATGCGGCTCGAGGGCAAGGAGTACGTGATGCACGACGGCGACGTCGTGCATTTCCGGTTCAACGTCTGAACGGTCGGGGATGCGGGAACTGCGGCAGTCCCGGCGGACGATCTCGCGGAGCGGACGATGACGCGCCTGAAGTTCACCAAGATGCACGGGCTCGGCAACGATTTCGTCGTGTTCGACGGGATCGCGCAGGTCGTCGCGCTGACGCGGGACCAGCTGCGCGCGCTGGCCGACCGCCACTTCGGCGTCGGCTGCGACCAGGTGCTCGTCGTCGAGCGACCGACGCGCCCCGACGCCGACTTCCGCTACCGGATCTACAACGCCGACGGCGGCGAGGTCGAGCAGTGCGGCAACGGCGCGCGCTGCTTCGTCAGGTTCGTCCGCGACCGGGGCCTGACGACCCGGCGCGCGATCCGCGTCGAGACGGCCGGCGGGCTGATCGAGCCCGTGCTGCACGACGACGGCGAGGTGACCGTCGACATGGGCGTGCCGCGCTTCGCCCCGGCCGACGTGCCGTTCGTGTCCGACCGGGCCGATCTCGTGCAGGCGATCGACGTCGACGGCACGGCGGTGGAGGTGACGGCGCTGTCGATGGGCAATCCGCACGCCGTCCAGCTCGTCGCCGATGTCGACGCCGCGCCGGTCGCCGCGCAGGGGCCGGCCATCGAGCGCCACCCGCGCTTCCCGCAGCGGGTCAACGCGGGCTACATGCAGGTCGTCGATCGCGCTACCATTCGGCTGCGGGTCTGGGAACGCGGCGCGGGCGAGACGCTCGCCTGCGGTTCGGGGGCCTGCGCGGCGGCGGTGACGGCCATCGCCCGCGGGCTCGCCGATTCGCCGGTGCGGGTCGGGATGCGCGGCGGGACGCTGTCGGTCGCCTGGGCGGGACCCGGGGCGGCGGTGTTCATGACCGGTCCCGCGACGACGGTGTACGAGGGCGAGTGGGAGCCACCGGCGCCCGCGACGCCGTGACGATCAATTCACAGGAAATGCGCATGGATGCAGCGGCTGTCGCGGAGTGGCTGAAGGCAAATCCGGGGTTCTTCGCGGACTACGCCGACGTCGTTGCCGAGATCTTCGTTCCGCATCCGCACGGCGGCCACGCGATCCCCATCGCCGAGCGCCAGATCGTGACGCTGCGCGAGAAGAACCACGAGATCGAGACACGGCTGCGCGAGCTCATTCGCTTCGGCGGCGAGAACGACTCGATCAGCGAAAAGGTGCACCGCTCGACGCTCGCGCTGTTCGCCGCGCCCGATCTCGAGACCTCGCTCGCGGTGCTCTACCACAGCCTGAAGGAAGATTTCGAGGTGCCGCTGGTGGCGTGCCGGCTGTGGGGCAAGGTGCCCGAGCAGTCGTACCTGCCCGAGCTGGCCGCGACGTCGCACGAGCTGCGCGAGTACGCCGATTCGCTCGGCGCGCCCTATTGCGGCCCCGACGCTCCATTCGAGTCGCGCGACTGGTTCGACGGCGGCGAGGCGGCGGCTTCGTTCGCTTTCCTGCCGCTGCGCACCGCGCACACCTTCGGCCTCCTGGGCCTCGCGAGCGAGGATCCGCAGCGGTTCTACGCGGGCATGGGCACCGTCTACCTCACGCGGCTCGCCGAGCTCGCGAGCGTCGCCACGTCGCGATACCTGCCGCCGGCCTGAGGCCGCCGCGGCGAAGCCGGCGCGATGGCCGCCGCACCCCGCAGCGCACGCGCGCTCCGTCCCGTCCCGGCGCCACCTTCGCCGCTTCCCGCCAACGCCGCGCACGTCGCCGCGTTCGAGCGGCACCTCGCGACGCGCCCGGCGACGACGCGGGCGGCCTACGTCGCCGACGTCGCCACGCTGGCGCGGGCCGCCGGAGAGGTCGATCTGCTGGCGCTCACCGCGCGCGACCTGAGGCGACACCTCGCGACGCTGCACGGCGGCGGACTCGGGGGCCGCAGCCTCGCGCGGATGCTTTCGTCGTGGCGGGCTTTCTACCGGTTCGCGATCGAGCGCGATGCAGGCCTCGTCGAAAACCCCTGCGCGGGGCTGCGGCCGCCCAGGTCGACCGAAGCGACTGCCGTCGGCGCTGTCGCCCGACGAGGCCGTCCGGCTGGTGACGATCGAAGGCGACGAAATCCTGGCCGTGCGCGACCGCGCGCTGCTCGAGCTCGCGTATTCGTCCGGTTTGCGCCTCGCGGAGCTCGCCGGCCTGGACCTCGAGCGGCTCGATCTCCACCGGGGCGAGGTTCGCGTGATGGGCAAGGGGGCAAAGGAGCGGATCGTCCCGGTCGGCGCGCCCGCGCGTGAGGCGCTCGAGTCGTGGCTCGCCGCGCGCGCTTCGATCGCCGATGCCGACGCCGATGCGGTGTTCGTCGGACGCGCGGGCCGGCGCATCACCCGGCGGGCGATCCAGCGGCGCTTTGCCGAGTGGGCGTTGAAGCAGGGGCTTCCCCAGCACGTGCACCCGCACATGCTGCGGCACTCGTTCGCGTCGCACCTGCTGCAGTCGTCCGGCGACCTGCGCGCCGTCCAGGAACTGCTCGGACACGCGAGCATCGCGAGCACGCAGGTCTACACCCACCTCGACTTCCAGTACCTCGCCAAGGCCTACGACCAGGCCCATCCCCGGGCGAAGCGCAAGCGGTCCAAAGCCTGACCGTTCGTCGGATCGCATCGCCGCCGCGCGAACGGGGAAGCGCGCCGTTCGAGGGTGGGCGGCACGCGACTTGCATTCAGGGCGCCGGCGGCTTTCGTGTCGAGGCAGTCCCCGACGCCGGCGAACAACTTTCCTTGATTTACAGCAAATTGGATGATAGCGAGCGCTTACATTGTCTGTCCCGAACGGCGATCCATCCTAGGAGTCGAGGTGACGCAGCACGGCATTCCCGGGGGAGCCCCGGAGGCGATCGAATGCGGCGCGCCCGTATGACCACAGCATAAGCAGGGTCGGCCGGGGGATTGCAAATTATGCGGTCGTCATGCAGCCTCCGTATGCACGTGTCATAACCCCCCGTTATCGGCGGAATTTGACCCTCCGGGGTCGGGGGCAGCAATCGCCGATGCACGCAGGCGTGACACGCATGGGGCCTCGCAGGGAGGCGCCGAAAAAATACCCGTCGCGGCTTGCCGCGTCGGACCGGAGCAACAAAGAGAGACGAGGGTATCCATGTCGCAACCTCCCGTTCGTGCGGGCCGTCGAACTGCCTCGCCGCGCTCATTCCTCTTCGCCCGCGCGTTGGCGCTGGCGGTACTGACCCTTGGCTGCGCGACCGCGGTGGTCGACGCGTCGGCGCAGGCGCTGAATGCGGCGATCGGGGTATATCGCCCGAGCCTCGGCAGGTTCTTCGTGGACGGCGACCAGGACCTCGTCGCCGACCTGAGCGTCGCCGGCGGGCAGCCGGGCGACGTCGGGCTCCTCGCCGACCTTCGCGGCGACGGCACCCGGCATCCGGCGCTGTTCCGCAACGGCAACTGGTACATCGATCGCAATCGCGACGGCAATCCGGAGTTCGTCGTGGCGTTCGGCGCCGCGGGAGACACGCCGCTCGTCGGGGACTGGAACAACGACGGCATCGACGACCTGATCACGTATCGTGACGGCGTCTGGCGCGTCAGCTCCGGCGGCAGCGGCGCGACCAGCTTCACCTACGGATTCGGCGGCCTCGCCAACGACGTGCCCCTGATCGCCGACATCAACGGCGACGGCCAGCTCGACCTCCTCATCTATCGCCGCGGCACCTGGTTCGCGTCGACCCGGCGCGACGGACTCGCCGACCGGGTGTTCTACCTCGGCGGCGGCGCCGGCGACATCCCGATCGCGTTCGACTACAACGGCGACGGCACGGCCGACCTGGCGATCTTCCGCGACGGGGTCTGGTTCGTCTCGACCGCGCGCAACGGCATCGCCAATGCCGTGGTCCAGATGGGCATCGCCGGCGACAAGCCGCTTTATTTCGGCAGGGGCCCGTCGAGCACGCCGCGCCTCGACGCCGCGCGCCTGCTCTACCAGGGCACGTTCGGCCCGACCGACGCCGAGATCGCCCGGGTGCAGTCGATGGGTCACGCGGCCTGGGTCGACGACCAGCTGGCGAAGCCGAAGTCGACGTTCGCCGCGATGCCCTGGTGGCCGACGGGGCGCCCGACGACCTCGACGAACCCGCTGTGCACCTTCCCGAATTACCTGGTCGCGAGCTACAGCCCGACCGCGCCGTGCAACTGCTCCGATTCGACCGGCGTGAACCGGTGCGCGCGTGACGTCTACACCAACTTCCGCCTCCAGAACGAATTCCTGACCAAGGCGCTCACCGCCGACGACCAGCTTCGCCTGCGCACCGCCTGGGCGCTGTCGCAGATCATCGTGACGTCGAACATGCAGGATCCGCTGGCGTATCCGATGCGCGACTACTTCCAGTTGCTCGTCGACCACGCGTTCGGCAATTTCCAGGAGCTGCTGCTGCGGGTGACGGCGAGTCCCTGGATGGGCAACTACCTCGACATGGTCAACAACAACGGCTCGCCCGCCGCGCTGGCCGCCGGGCGCCTGCCGAACGAGAACTACGCGCGCGAACTGCTGCAGCTGTTCAGCATCGGGCTGTGGGAGCTGAAGGACGACGGGACGCAACTCCTCGATGCCCTGGGCAATCCGATCCCGACGTACGACCAGGACGAGATCATGGAGCTGGCGCGTGCGCTCACCGGGTGGACTTACTACCCGCTGACGAACCTGGGCCAGACGGTGCGCTGGAACGCCCCGGTGAACTACCTCACCAACATGATCCCGATCGAGGGACCGCTCAACGGCACCGGCACCGTCAACTACCACGACGTCACCGCCAAGTCGCTGATGGGCTACACGTTCCCGGCGGGCGGCCGCGCCGAGGTCGAGATCAACATGGCGGTGGCATTGGTCGCGCAGCACCCGAACGCGGCGCCCTTCATGAGCAAGCAGCTGATCCAGCAGCTCGTGACCAGCAATCCGACGCCGGCATACGTCCAGCGCGTCGTCAACGTCTGGAAGAACAACGGGTCCGGCGTGCGCGGCGATCTCAAGGCGGTCGTGCGCGCCATCCTGCTCGACCCCGAGGCTCGCGCCCCGCGCAACCCCGTGCGCTCGAAGTTCGGCAAGCTGAAGGAGCCGGTCCTGTACGTGACCAACCTGATGCGCCAGCTCGGCGCGACCAGCGACGGCGTCTCGCTGCGCACGCCGCTGGCGAACATGGCACAGAACATCTTCAACTCGCCGACCGTCTTCAATTACTACAACGCCGAATACGTGGTGCCGGGCACCAGCCTGACCGGGCCGACGTTCGAGATCTTCGACGCCACGCTGTACTTCCAGCGCGTGAACTGGGCCTACAACGTGCTCTACAGCACCCAGCTGCGACACCGGCGCGCCGTGGTCGCCGGCGCTGTGCGGCCCGAAGCGGCCGACTCGACGGTGTCCGGCGCGATCGGCACGAAGATCGACTGGACGATGGCGAAGGCCTACGCGAACAACCCCGCGGCGCTGGTCGCGTACGTGGACAGCCTGCTGCTCTACGGGACCATGTCGCCGGCGATGCGCGCCAGCATCGTCAAGGCGGTCACCGCCGTGGCGGTGTCCAACCCGTCGACCCAGCAGCAGCGTATCGACCGCGCGCGGATGGCGGTTTACCTCACGGCGATCTCGCCGAAGTTCCAAGTGGAGTTCTGACATGAGCGGACCGATGATCTTCACGCGTCGCCGATTTCTCCAGCAGACGGGCGCCCTCGGGGCGCTGGCGATGGCGTCCAGCATGGAACGCCTCGGCCTGGCCAGCGCCGCGGCGCAGGCGCCCGGCTACAAGGCGCTGGTCTGCGTGTTCCTGTTCGGCGGCAACGACTCGAACAGCATGGTGATACCGATCACCAACTACGCGCAGTACGACGCGGTCCGTCCGCTGGCCTCGAACGTGCAGGTTCCGCTGGCGGCGCTGCAGCCGATCACGCCCACGAACACCGGCGGCCTGGTCTACGGCCTCAATCCGGCGTTCACGACGGTCAACGCCAATCCGTCGCTGCAGGGGCTCTTCAGCGTCGGCAAGCTCGCGGTCGTCGTCAACGCCGGCAGCCTGACCCGACCGATGACGCGCGCCGAGTATCGATCGAACCTCGTGCCGAAGCCGTCGAACCTGTTTTCCCACAGCGACCAGCAGCAGCAGGGCATGTCGTCGATCCTGCAGGCTTCGACGCTGACCGGCATCAACGGCTGGGGCGGCCGCGTCGGCGACAAGGTCGCCGGCATGAACCCGCCGACGGCGACGCCGATGTCGATGTCGTTCTCCGGCACCCAGACCTTCGGCACCGGCGTGCAGGTGCGCACGCTCGCGCTGCCGACCGGCGGCGGCTTCGGGTTCACCGGCGACAACCTCGCGGCGCTGCCCGGCAGCGTGGCGTACGAGCGGGCCGCCGCGCGCGCCGAGCTGCTCGCGGCCGGAGACGCCAGCGCCATGGTCGGCGCGTCGCAGGTGAACGCCATCGTGGCGCAGAACGCGAGCGCCAAGATCAGCCCGATCCTGACGGGCACGGGCTCGGCGGCGATCACCGGACCGTTCGCCGGGATGAACTCGAGCCTGGCGAACCAGCTGCGCGCCGTGGCCAAGGTCATCGAGGCGCGGGCGACGCTGCAGCACAACCGCCAGATCTTCTTCGTGTCGATCGGCGGTTTCGACACCCACTACGGCGCAGGGCACGACCAACGTCGGCGCCGGACTGCCGTCGCTCTACCAGCAGATCGGGCAGGCGCTCGGCGCCTTCTACCGCTCGACCGAGCTGATGGGCGTGGTGAACAACGTGACGACGTTCACGCTCACGGACTTCAACCGCACGTTCAAGCCCAACGGCCAGGGCACCGACCACGCTTGGGGCGGTCACCACTTCGTCATGGGCGGCAGCGTCGTCGGCAACCGGTTCTACGGCCAGTATCCCGACCTCATCCTGGGCGGCAACAACGACACCGACACCGCGGGCCGCTGGATCCCGACGACGGGGTTCGACCAGTACGGCGCCACGCTCGGCCGCTGGTTCGGCGTGCCGGACGTGGATCTTCCGCAGGTGTTTCCCAACCTCAGCCGGTTCCCGGTCTCGAACCTCGGCTTCCTCGGCTGACCCGCCCGCCGGCTCGGCGGCTGGATGGCGACCCCCGGCATGTCCGGGGGTTTTTCTTTCGCGCTAGCGTCGCCGCAGCAGCACCGTGTCCTGGTGCTGGTCCATCCGCAGCGTCTGGATGTCCACGACGTCGAAGTACTTGCCCCACTCGCGCCGGATGTAGTCGTGCTTGTGGAAGCTGGTCTGGTAGAAGTCGGGCAGCTGGATGCTGGCGCCGTAGTTGGCGCCGAGATCGCCGTAATAGAATCCGCGCTCCTCGAGCTTCGCGCGCAGTTCCGGCGGCAGCGATTCGTAGTGCTTCGCGCCGTGCGTCGACATCATCAGGAACGCGCCCGGCGCCGTGATGCGGCGCAGCTCCTCGAGCCACTGGTACTGCATGTCCTCCGGCAGGTGCGTGAACACGCTGATGCCGTAGACGAAATCGAACATGCCGTCGGCGTAGGCGGTGGGGGGGCGGTGCGGCGCGACGGCGAACTCGCCGAAACGTCCGTAGTTCTTCTGGAGCCAACCGATCGCCTCGCCGTCGATGTCGGTGCCGTACAGCGCCGACCCGGGCGCGATCGATTTCAGCGTGCGCAGGACCCGGCCGCAGCCGCAGCCGAAGTCCAGGATGCGACGGAAGTCCGCCATCGTCCTGCCCGACGGGGCGATCGCGGCATCGATGTCGCGGATCGCGCTGAATCCGCTGTCGAGGAAGCCGGCGACGTAGCCCCCGCACACGCGCACCTGCAGGTGCTTCGGCGGCGGCGGCGGAAGGTCGTTCTCGCGCAGCACGTACTGGATCTGCGCGACCAGCGTGGAGAGGTCCGAGTGCTCGGCGCGCAGCTGCCCGAACTGGCTGGTGAGCGCCGCGAGCTGTGCCTCGATGCCGGCCAGCGCATCCGGCGCGGCGCCGGGATGCCGCCGGCGCCCGGGGCGTGACGGACGATCTCGTCGAGCCGCGCCGCCAGGGCGACCTGGGCGTCGGCGAGCGGCCGGGCCTGCTGCGCGACCGCGTCACGCGCCGCTTCGCGAGTCGCGTTGGCGATCTTCTCGTTCAGCGTGTCGCGCACGCTTTGCGGGATCAGGTGGCGAAGCGGATGACTCATCGACGAACTCCTGGCGCGAAAGCCGGGGACGCGTGCCGCGCCCGCGAGCAACAAAGAGGTCAATGATACAAGAACGACGCGGCCGGCCGGATCGGGCGTGCGTCGGCTCGACGTTCACACGAGGCGCGGCGACCGGCCGTTCCGACGGGCGAAAAAAACGGGGCGCGATTGAGTCGCGCCCCGAATAGCCACTGAGGAGAAACTGCAGCACTGCCCGAGGGGGAGGGCCCTCGTTTCGCGCCGTCCGGGCGTCGCACCCGGACGGCACAAACCGTTGCCAGCCGGCCGTCAGATGCGGTAGGCCGACTCGCCGTGCGCACTGATGTCGAGACCCTCGCGCTCTTCCTCTTCGGGGACGCGCAGGCCGACGACCAGGTCGACGATCTTGAAGCTCACGTAAGCCACGACGGCGGTCCACACCACGGTGAGACCGACCGCCTTCGCCTGGATCAGCAGCTGGTCGGCGTAGCCCGGGAAGCCGGTCTTGCCGGTGACCCAGTCGGTCACGAGGCCCGGGCCGCCCAGGTCCGGCGAGACGAAGATGCCGGTGAGCAGGGCGCCGAGGATGCCGCCGAGCGCGTGGACGCCGAACACGTCGAGCGAGTCGTCGACCTTCAGCATCCGCTTGAGCCCGTTCACGCCCCAGAGGCAGACGATGCCCGCCAGCGAACCGATCACGAACGCGCCGGGGATGCCGACGTTGCCGGCAGCCGGGGTGATCGCGACCAGTCCGGCGACGGCACCGGAGGCAGCGCCCAGCATCGACGGCTTGCCCTTGATCAGCCACTCGCCGATCGTCCACGTCATCACGGCGCAGGCCGTCGCCAGGAACGTGTTGATGAAGGCCAGCACCGCCGCGTTGTTCGCTTCCAGCGCGGAGCCCGCGTTGAAGCCGAACCAGCCGAACCACAGCAGCGACGCGCCGATCATCGTCATCGGCAGGTTGTGCGGGGCCATCGCTTCCTTGCCGAAGCCGACGCGCTTGCCGAGCACGTAGGCGCCCACCAGGCCGGCGACACCGGCGTTGATGTGGACGACCGTGCCGCCCGCGAAGTCGAGCGCGCCCCACTGCCAGAGCAGGCCGGCCTTCGCGTTCTGCGCGTCGACGACGTTCGCCGCGGTGTACGCGTCGGGGCCGGGCCAGAACCAGACCATGTGCGCGATCGGCAGGTACGAGAACGTGAACCACAGCACCGCGAACAGCAGCACCGCCGAGAACTTGATGCGCTCGGCGAACGCGCCGAGGATCAGGCAGACCGTGATCGCGGCGAAGGTTGCCTGGAACGCCACGAACAGCAGCTCCGGGATCGGCGTGTTCTTCGAGAACGTCGCCCCCATGGCGAACTCGCCCTTGGCCGCGTCGAAGGTGCCGCTGAGGAACAGCCGATCGAGGCCGCCGAAGTACGCGTTGCCCTCGGTGAACGCGACGCTGTAGCCGTAGACGCACCACAGCACGGTGATCAGCGAGAACACGACGAACACCTGCATCAGCACCGACAGCATGTTCTTGGAGCGCACCATGCCGCCGTAGAACAGCGCGAGTCCCGGCAGGCTCATCAGCAGCACCAGCGCCGTGCAGGTGAGCATCCACGCGACGTCGCCCTTGTTCGGCGTCGGTGCGGGTGTCGCCGCTGCCGCGGCGGCCGGTTCCGCCGGGGCGGGAGCCGCGGTTGCGGGCGCGGCATCCGCAGGCGCCACGGCCGCCGGAGCGGTCACCGCTGCCGGCGCCGCCGCCTTGTCCTGCGCGAACGCCGGCGCGGCCAGGCCGACCACGCCCAGTGCGGCGAGAATTACGAGAAATTTCTTCATGACGGTTCCCCTTACAGCGCGTCCGCGCCGGTTTCGCCGGTGCGGATGCGAACGACCTGTTCGAGATCGAAGACGAAGATCTTCCCGTCCCCGATCTTGCCGGTGTTGGCGGCTTTTTCGATCGCCTCGATCACTCGATCGAGGAGGTCCGTGCTGATGGCGGCCTCGATCTTGACCTTGGGCAGGAAGTCGACGACGTACTCCGCGCCCCGGTAGAGCTCGGTGTGCCCCTTCTGGCGGCCGAATCCCTTGACCTCGGTGACGGTGATTCCCTGGACGCCGATCGTCGACAGGGCCTCGCGGACCTCGTCGAGCTTGAACGGCTTGATGATGGCGGTGACGAATTTCATGGGAGTCCTCGCGGGTGGGCGTTCGCGGCGCGGTGTCAGAACGTCTTCTTGACGTAGGCGACGAACTGCGTGTCCGCGAGCTGCTTGCCGTAGCGGTTCGTGTACAGCGCGTCTTCGGCGTCGGTGCCGGTCACGAAGATGCCGACGGTCGTCCCGAGGACGTCGGTCGACGCGCCGACCTTCCAGTCGGTGTAGTTGTAGTCGCCGAAGCCCTTGAACCGCTGGTGGCCGACGTGGCCTTCCAGCGTGACCTTGCCGATCGTGTCGTTGACCTTGTCGATCACGTCGTACGCGGCGTTGAGCTCGATGTAGTCGCTGCCGCTCTTGCTGTCGAAGCCGAAGGTGTCGCCGAGGCTGTAGCTGTACTTGACGGTCAGGAACTGCCAGGTGAGCGCGCCGTACAGTTCGGTAGTGTTCGGCTTGACCATTCCCGACGGGTAGCTGCCGGGATACCAGTAGTAGAGGACGCCGACGTCGCCGGTAAAGTCGGCCGGCAGCGCGAATTTCTAGCCGCCGTAGATGTCGAGCTCGAGGCTGGCCGACGCATCGGGCACGCCGTCGGAGATCCAGGACACGTTCGAGCCCCAGACGCCGGCGTAGAGGCCGGACTTGTGGCCGAGGTCGAAGCCGCCCTGCAGTGCCGGCTTCTCGTTGGTTTGCGAGACGCCGCGGAAGATGTACTGGCTGAAGATGCCGACGTTGCCGGTCCAGGTGAAGTCCGGCTCCGGGGCGGGCGCGGCCGCCGGCGCCGCGGCGGGTGCGGCCGGGGTGGTCTGGGCAACGGCAACGCCGGAGATCAGGGCGGACGCGGCTAGGGCCGCGGCAAGCGAGCTAGGGCGAAGAAGGTTTTTCATGGGCGGACCTCTGGCTGGGTGGAGGGGAACGGCGAGTGGAAACGGAACTTCGGGTCCATATCAGCACGTCGTGTGCCAGTGCAGCAAAATTAGTATATTCAATGGGTTAGTAACGTCGAAGCGGATCGCGAGGATTCGCGGCTTCCGACAACGCACCGATCCGGTGCGCAGTTTGCATGCGCCGCACGCCAATGGGGCGAGGGCTCAGCCTTCCGGCCGAGGGCGGGAGGTAGTGCATCTTTGCTAGACTGGTTTGCATCGACCTGAGACGCGGGCGCCTCGTCCGCGACGGAGACTCCCATGCTCAACACCAAGCCATTCGACGAACTGGCCGCGAAGATCGGCCAGGCCATCGCCAACAGTCCGGCCAAGGACGTCGAGAAGAACGTGAAGGCGATGCTCTCGAGCGGCCTCGCGCGCCTCGACGTCGTGCCGCGCGCCGAGTTCGACGTGCAGGCGCAGGTGCTGCTGAAGACGCGCGAGAAGCTCGAGGCGCTCGAACGCCGCCTGAGCCGAGCTCGAGGCTCGATTCCCGCCGCCGACCGGCGGGGACTGATCCCGGCGACGACGCCGGCGCGTTCCCCGGTTCTCCCGGCGCGCAGCCGCGGCGCCCCGTGTCTCCGGCGTGGGGCGAGGGTGATCGGCCGCGCCGCGAATCCGTCCACCCTCCCGGCGCATGTCGATCGCCATCGTTCTTTCGCGGGGGCTCGTGGGCCTGGATGCGCCGCCGGTGACGGTCGAGGTGCATCTGGCGGGGGGCCTCCCGGCGTTCAATCTGGTCGGCTTGCCCGACACCGAGGTCCGGGAGGCGCGCGACCGAGTCCGCGCCGCGCTCGCCACCGCGGGATTCGAGTTTCCCGCGCGCAAGGTCACGGTCAACCTGGCTCCCGCCGACCTGCCCAAGGAAAGCGGGCGCTACGACCTGCCGATCGCGCTGGGGGTGCTGGCGGCGACGGGTCAGGTGCCCACCGCCCCGCTGGCTGACATCGAATTCGCCGGCGAGCTGGCGCTGACCGGTGCGCTGCGGCCGATCCGCGGGGCGCTGCCGATGGCGCTGTCCGCGCGCCGCGACGGTCGCGCGTTCGTGCTTCCCGCGGCCAGCGCCGGCGAGGCCGCCCTCGTTCGCGGCGCCCGCGTGCTGCCGGCAGATTCGCTGCTCGCGGTGTGCGCGCACCTGACCGGCCGACGGCCACTGCCGAGCGCGGTCGCTCCGGTCATGGATGCGGCCGGAGCCGTCGTCGCGACGGCGGGTGATCTTGCCGACGTTCGCGGTCAGGCCCCTGTAAAGCGGGCGCTCACTGTCGCAGCAGCTGGCGCACATAGCCTGCTTCTGGTCGGTCCCCCGGGTGCGGGCAAGTCGATGCTCGCGCACCGGTTGCCCGGCTTGCTGCCGCCGCTGGACGAGGACGAGGCACTTGAGGCGGCGGCGATCGCATCGCTCGCCGGCCGGTTTCGTCCCGACGCGTGGGGACTGCGCCCGTTCCGTGCGCCCCACCACACCGCCAGCGGCGCGGCGCTCGTCGGCGGCGGCAGCCACCCCCGCCCGGGCGAGATATCGCTCGCCCACCACGGGGTGCTGTTCCTGGACGAGTTGCCCGAATGGAGCCGGCGGGTGCTCGAGGTGCTGCGCGAGCCGCTGGAGACCGGCGTGATCCACCTCTCGCGCGCGGCGCGCCAGAGCAGTTTTCCCGCGCGCTTCCAGTTCGTGGCGGCGATGAATCCCTGCCCTTGCGGCTGGCTCGGGCACGCTTCCGGCCGCTGCCGCTGTTCGCCCGACCAGGTGGCGCGTTACCGGGCGAGGGTGTCCGGACCCCTCCTCGACCGCATCGACCTCGCGATCGACGTGCCCGCCGTCGAAGCTTCTGCGCTGCTGGGCAGGTCGCCGGGCGACGACGGCGGTCGGGTGCCCTGCCCGACCAGCGCCGACGCGCGCACCGCGGTCGCGGACGCCCGTACGCGGGCGACGCGCCGACAGGGAGGCCCGAACGCGGCGCTCTCGCCGGCCGATGTGGACCGCCACTGCGCGCCCGACGCCGCCGCGAGCACGCTGTTGGCTCAGGCGATGGCGCGCCTGTCGCTGTCGGCGCGCGCGTGCCATCGCGTGCTCAAGGTGGCCCGCACCATCGCCGATCTCGCGGGTGTGCCCACGGTGCGCGCGCCGGACGTCGCCGAAGCGCTCGCGTACCGTCGCTTCGACCGCGGCGGGCCCTGAACGACGCCTGTGTACGATACCGGCCTGCCATGGACACCGCGTCGCTCAGTCTCGCCGGCCTCTTCGCCTCCGCCTTTCTCTCGGCGACGTTGCTGCCCGGGAATTCCGAGATCGCGCTCGCGGCGCTGCTGGCGCACGACCCGTCGCAGCACTGGGCGGCGATCGGGATCGCCACGGCCGGCAACACGCTCGGCGGCCTCTCGTCGTACGCGCTCGGGCGGTTCCTGCCCCGTCCGAAGACGCGGCCTCGCGCGCTCGGTCTCGCGCAGCGCTTCGGCGCCCCGGCGCTGCTGCTGTCCTGGGTTCCAGTCATCGGCGACGCGCTGTGCGTCGCGTCGGGGTGGTTGCGACAGAACGTGTTCGCGGCCCTCGCGTGCATCGCCGCCGGCAAGTTCGCCCGTTATCTGCTGCTGGCCGAAGGGGTGCGCGCCTTCGCGACCTGATCCGGTCCGCGGAGGTCGCGGTCCGCGGGCGAATCCCCGTCCAGCGACTTGCCATGCTGCGGTGCGGTAAGATCGAGGGTCCATGAACGCCGTCACCGACGCTTTCGTCGACCTCGCCGATCCGCGGATCGACGCGCCGCGCCTGCGCGAGATCCCCTACAACTACACGTCGTTCTCGGACCGCGAGATCGTCATCCGCCTCATCGGGGCGGAGATGTGGACGCTGCTCGACGAGCTGCGCCACGAACGGCGGACGGGACGCTCGGCGCGGATGCTGTTCGAGGTGCTGGGCGACATCTGGGTCGTCGATCGCAACCCGTACCTGCAGGACGACCTGCTCGACAATCCGAAGCGGCAGCGGCTGCTCGTCGACGCGCTGCGCCACCGACTCGGCGAGATCGAGAAGCGCCGGGTGGCGAGCGCCGGCGCCGATCCGACGCGCGACGCGAAGGTCGCGCGGCTGGTCGCCGCGACGACCGCGGCAATCGACCGCTTCGCCGCGTGGTTTCCCGACGCGGCGACGCTGCGCCGGCGCACGCTGCGGGTGTTGGCGCGCCACACGCACAAGGACAACGTCGCGTTCGACGGGCTCGCGCGCGTCTCGCACGTGACCGACGCCACCGACTGGCGCGTCGAGTATCCGTTCGTCGTGCTGTACCCGGACAGCGAAGACGAGGTTCGCGGCCTCGTCGAGGGCTGCATCGAGCTCGGCCTGACCATCATTCCGCGCGGCGGCGGCACCGGCTACACCGGCGGCGCGATTCCGCTCTCCGCCCGTTCGGCGATCATCAACACCGAGAAGCTCGAGCGGCTGTCCCTGGTCGAGCGCATCGCGCTGCCCGGGCGCGCCGAGCCGGTGGCGACCATCGACGCGGGCGCCGGCGTGGTCACCCGCCGGGTGATGGACGCCGCCGACGCGGCCGGTCTCGTCTTCGCCGTCGATCCGACGTCGGCCGACGCGTCTTGCATCGGCGGCAACGTCGCCGTCAACGCCGGCGGCAAGAAGGCGGTGCTGTGGGGCACCGCGATCGACAACCTGGTGTCGTGGCGGATGGTCACGCCCGACGCCGAGTGGCTCGAGGTCACGCGCGTCGACCACAACCTCGGCAAGATCCACGACGCCGAGGTCGCGACCTTCGAATTGAAGTGGACCGCCGCCGACGGCCGGTCGGTGCGCACCGAGCGGCTGGCGATTCCCGGAGCGCGTTTCCGCAAGGCCGGACTCGGCAAGGACGTCACAGACAAGTTCCTCGGCGGCCTTCCGGGCGTCCAGAAGGAGGGCTGCGACGGGATCATCACCAGCGCCCGCTTCGTCCTCCACCGGATGCCGCCGGCGATCCGCACGGTGTGCCTGGAGTTCTTCGGACCGGTGCGCGATTCGACGCCGGCGATCGTCGAGATCAAGCGCTTTCTCGACGGCCGCCCGCATGGCGCGATCCTCGCGGGGCTCGAGCACCTCGACGAGCGCTACGTCAAGGCGGTCGGCTATGCGACCAAGGCCAAGCGCCACGGCCGGCCCCGGATGGTGCTGCTGGGCGACATCGTCGGCGAGGACGACGACGGTGTCGCCAGGGCCGCCTCCGAGGTCGTCCGGCTCGCCAACGCGCGTGGCGGCGAGGGTTTCGTCGCGGTGTCGGCGGACGCCCGCAGGAAGTTCTGGCTCGACCGCGCACGCACCGCGGCGATCGCCAAGCACACCAACGCCTTCAAGATCAACGAGGACGTCGTGATCCCGCTCGACCGCCTCGGCGACTACACCGACGGCGTCGAGCGCATCAACGTCGAACTCTCGCTCGCCAACAAGATCTCGCTTTGCGACGAGATCGAGTCGTTCCTTTCCGCGCCGACGCTCGCGCACCTCTGGGGGCCGGACAGCGAGGTCCGGCCGCCGCAGGACCTGCTCGAGGCGAAGCTCGACGAGGCGCGGGCGCTGGTCGCGGAAGTGCGCGCGCGCTGGCAGGACTTCGCCGCCCGTCTCGACGCCGTGTTCCCGGCGCTGCAGGATCACTCGCTGGTGGTGTCGTGGAAGCGGGAGCTGAAGGCGCCGCTCGACGAGGTCTTCGCGGGACTCGCGTACGTGCCCGTCGTCGCCGGCTGCGCCGGCATCCACAAGCGGGTGCTGCGCGGCCGCGTCTTCGTGGCGCTGCACATGCACGCGGGCGACGGCAACGTCCACACCAACATCCCCGTCAACTCCGACGACTACGCGATGCTGCACGCGGCCAACGCGGCGGTCGCACGGATCATGGCGCTGGCGCGGTCGCTCGGCGGCGTGGTGTCGGGCGAGCACGGAATCGGCATCACCAAGCTCGAGTACCTGACCGACGAGGAGCTCGCCCCGTTCGCCGACTACAAGCGCCGGATCGACCCGGACGGCCGGTTCAACGCCGGCAAGCTGCTGCGCGCGGCCGCGTTGCCCGCCGACCTCACCAATGCGTACACGCCGAGCTTCAGCCTCCTGGGGACGGAGAGCCTGATCCTCGAGCAGAGCGCGATCGGCGGCATCGCCGACTCGATCAAGGACTGCCTGCGCTGCGGCAAGTGCAAGCCGGTGTGCTCGACGCACGTCCCGCGCGCGAACCTGCTGTACAGCCCGCGCAACAAGATCCTCGCGACGTCGCTGCTGATCGAGGCGTTCCTGTACGAGGAGCAGACGCGCCGCGGGGTGTCGCTGCGCCATTTCGACGAGTTCGCCGACGTCGCCGATCACTGCACCGTCTGTCACAAGTGCGTGAACCCGTGTCCGGTCGACATCGATTTCGGCGACGTCTCGATCGCGATGCGCGAGCTGCTCACGCGGTCGGGAAAGAAGAAGTGGAATCCCGGCACCGCGGCGGCGATGTTCATGCTCAACGCCACCGATCCGACGACGGTCAAGGTGGTGCAGAAGCTGATGGTCGACTGGGGTTACCGCGCGCAGCGGCTCGCGTACCGGATCGCGAAGCGCGCGGGGCTCGTCGCGGCGCAGACGAAGCGCCCGCCGGCCACCCTCGGCCGCGCGCCGCTGAAGGCGCAGGTCGTGCACTTCATCAACAAGCCGATGCCGGGCGGGCTGCCCAAGCGCACGGCGCGCGCGCTGCTGGACATCGAGGACGACACCGTCGTCCCGATCATCCGCGATCCGCAGCGCTCGAGCGAGGACGCGGAGGCGGTCTTCTACTTCCCCGGCTGCGGCTCGGAGCGGCTGTTCTCGCAGGTGGGCCTGGCCACGCAGGCGATGCTCTGGCACGTCGGCGCGCAGACGGTGCTGCCGCCGGGCTACCTGTGCTGCGGCTATCCGCAGACGGCGTCCGGCCAGGGCGAAAAGGGGCGCGAGATCGTCACCGACAACCGCGTGCTGTTCCATCGCGTCGCCAACACGCTGAATTACCTCGACATCAAGACCGTCATCGTCTCCTGCGGCACCTGCATGGACCAGCTGCAGAAGTACGAGTTCGGGAAGATCTTCCCGGGTTGCCGGCTGCTCGACATCCACGAGTATCTGCTGGAAAAGGGCGTGAAGCTGGACGGCGTCGACGGCGTCCGCTACATGTACCACGACCCCTGCCACACGCCGATGAAGACCTACCAGCCGATCAAGGTCGTCAACGAACTGATGGGAACGAAGGTCGACCTCAACGAGCGCTGCTGCGGCGAGTCCGGCACGCTCGCCGTCTCGAGGCCCGACGTTTCGACGCAGGTGCGCTTCCGCAAGGAGGAGCAGATGGAGGCGGGCGCGGCGAAGCTTCGCGCCGACGGCTTTTCCGGCGACGTGAAGATCCTCACCTCCTGCCCGTCGTGCCTGCAGGGGCTGTCCCGCTTCGACGACGACGCCGGCACCACCGCCGATTACATCGTGGTCGAGATCGCCCGCAAGCTGCTGGGTCCGGACTGGATGGCCCGGTACGTCGAGCGCGCCAACCGGGGCGGAATCGAGCGCGTTCTGGTCTGACCGGGATCAGGACGGGCGCACCTGCGCTGCCGTCGGCAGGTTCGTGATCCGCGATACGGATCTTCGGGTCGGCGGCGCGATGCGGGCGCCGCCCGTCCGGCCTGGTGCGCCGCCGGTGCCCGCGGCGCGGCCAGGCGGCGGGCGCTGTGCTATAAAGATCGGCTGATGGCCCGCCTGCCGTTGCGACGGGGCGTGGGGCCGGACCCGGACCCGGAACCGATGACTACCGCGTGCATCTTTTGCGAAGGGGAGGGCGGCACCGTTCTGTGGCGCGACGCCCGCTGCCGCGTCGTGCTCACCGGCGAGCCTTTCGCCGGCTTTTGCCGGGTGATCTGGAACGAACACGTTCGTGAAATGACCGACCTCGTCCCTGCCGATCGAGCCCGCTGCATGGAGGCGGTGTTTGCCGTCGAGGCGGCGCTGCGCCGGAGCCTGGCGCCGGACAAGGTCAATGTCGCCAGCCTGGGCAATCAGATCCCGCACGTCCACTGGCACGTGATCCCGCGGTTCGCCGACGACTCGCATTTTCCGCAGCCGGTGTGGTGCGCGCGCCAGCGGGACGCTTCGCCGCGCGCCCTGCCGCCCGGATTCGCCGGGCAGGTCGCCGGCGATCTCGCCCGCGCCCTCGGCCCATCCGCGTCCTGACCTCTCCGCGACCCCTTCCCCGATGACGGACACCTCCGCCCCCGTCCTTGTCCCCGGCGCCCAGCCGGACCCCGCCGCGCACGGTCCGGCCGCGCTCGCCTTCACCGACGCCGACAGCGCCAAGCGCTGGGCCAAGACGCTGCCCATGACGGGCGTGGGCCCGATGTACGCGGCGGTGCTTGCCCAGCTCAAGGCGCTTTCCGCCGCCGATTTCCCGCCGCGCGAGCGGGCGACGATCGCCGAGGTGCTGCGCGAGCCGGTCGCCTTCCTCCATACCGAACTGGCGCGGCGCTACGCCGGCAAGTCGCAGCCTGCGGGTGAGCGCGAGCTCGAAGCCGCCGAGCAGGCCGTCGTGCTGTGGACCGCGCTGTGGGAGCCTTACTCGGCGTGCCTGAAGCCGCTGCTCGAAGGCGATGCCGACCTTGCCGGCGTGAAGCCCAAGCTGCTGCAGCGCGGACTGTTCGTCGGCAAGCAGCTGCTTGCTGGTCTACGGCCTCGCGCGCCGTGTCGCGCCGGCGTCGCTGTGGCAGGAGTTGCATGCCTATTACCGGCTGGCCGAGATGCTCGAATGCGCGGTCACCGCGGTCTCCGACGATCTCATGCCCAACGGTGTCGGCATCTCGTGCTACTCCACCTACAGCCACGCGCTGCTGCTGGGTCTCGCCGATCCCTGCGCGATGACGGTCAAGCAGGTCGAGCTGACCGACCGCTGGCTGGAGATGTGGTCGCGCAAGGTGTTTCCGTACGCCCAGCAGCGTGAGACCGAGGGCCCCGTCATCGTCGTCGACCTCGACGGGTCGACCGGCGCGACGCTCACCGGCACGCCGCCTCGCCACGCGCCCGCATCGATGCGCTTCGGCTATCCGGGCAAGCTCGCCACCAGCGTTCGCGGACGCCTGAAGCGGCTGCAGACCGGCGCGAATCCGGCCGAACTCCAGCTCGGGCACGATTGCAGCGTCGAGCAGTGCACGACGCTGCTCGGCTATCTCGACCTGCGCTGGTACCAGACCCCGCGGCGCAGCGAGGATCTGCCGCGCGGCACCGTCGAGCTGTGCTCCGGCGGATTGGCGGGGGCGTATTTCCGCGTCGGCGGGCGCACGTTCGAGCGGCGCGACCCGCTGGGCAGACTGACGTTCCAGGGCGCCCAGCACCTGCAGACGCTGGGGGCGCTGACCGACTACGACCGCGGCCGGGAAGACTCCGAGCGAACGTGGGCGTGGGAACAATGGCAGGGGATCTACGAGTGGCGCGAGGCGCAGCTGACGCGGCAGTCGCCACCGCATCACCGCTGGCATCTCGAGCAGCTCGTCGTCCTGCGCGACGAGGAGCGCACGCGCCTGGGCTACGTGACGCGGGTTGCGCAGGGTGCGGAAGGCGAGCTGGCGCTGTCCGTTCGCCTCTGGCCGGGGACGCCGAAGACGATCGCGCTGCGGCCGCAGTCCTCCGCGTTCGCCGAAGACCCGCCCGTGCCGGCGCTGCTGCTGCTGGAAACCCCCGAGGACAAGCCGGCGCTGATCCTGCCGCCGCGGACGTTCAGCCCCAGCCGCGGACTGCGCTCGCTCGACGCCGGGCCCGAACGCAAGTTCCGCCTCACCCGGCTGCTCCAGCGCGGCTCCGACTTCGAACGGGTCGCGTTCGAGGAGACGAGCTGACCCGCGACGCCCGGCGCCCGGCCGCGCGCTGACCGGCTGGATGCACGCGCCGGCCATCCTCCGCGGTTCCCTCGACCGGTGGCCGGCCGCCGCCCGATCGGGTACCATTCGCGGTCTTTTTTCCCCACCATTGATGGAGCACAGATGAAAGTCGCCGCTTGTATCGCCATCGCCGCGCTTGCCGCCGGCGCCACGGTCGCCCAGGCCAGCCCGGGCGAGGATCTCGTCAAGAAGTCCGGTTGCGTTGCCTGCCATGCGAACGACAAGAAGGTCGTCGGTCCCGCCTACAACGACGTCGCGAAGAAGTACAAGGGCGACGCCAAGGCGCCTGCCATGCTCGCCGAGAAAGTGAAGAAGGGCGGTTCCGGCGCGTGGGGCGCGGTGCCGATGCCGCCGCACCCGCAGGTGAGCGACGCCGACATCAAGACGATGGTCGCGTACATCCTGACGCTCGCGAAGTAAGCGGTCGCTCGCTTGCCGACAGCCGGCCGCCGGGCAACCGCGGCCGGCTTTTCGTTGGTGCGCTCCGGCGCACGCGCCACGGACGCGGGGCCGGGCACCGCCGCTTTGACACCGGGGCGCCCCACCGGTAACCTTCATCGGCTCGTGCAGGAGAGCGCGCCCGTCGTCGCGGCGCCGCCGAAGGCGTAATCCCGAAACCGCTCAGGCAAAAGGACTGCGCGAGCGCAACTCGCATCTGGAGAGCGGCCGCGCGGCGTCATGCCGCGAGCGGCCCACCGAAGGGGCACCCGGAGGTCCCGGCTTCAGCCGGCGATTCCGGCAATCTCTCAGGTAAAAGGACAGACGGGGCAAGGCGGTGCTGCCGCTTCGTCCGTTTTCGTTCCGACCTGGAGAAGCCGTGCTCAAAGCCACCATCCTCAACGCCGCGCACCGCGCCGCGGGCGCCCGCATGGTCGACTTCGGCGGCTGGGACATGCCGGTCAACTACGGCTCGCAGATCGAGGAGCACCACGCGGTGCGCCGCGACGCCGGCATGTTCGACGTGTCGCACATGCGCGTCGTCGATCTCGAAGGCGCCGGCGCGCGCGACTTCCTGCGCTTCGCGCTCGCCAACAACGTCGACAAGCTGACCGTCCCCGGCAAGGCGCTGTATTCGTGCCTGCTGCGCGACGACGGCGGCGTGCTCGACGACCTGATCGTCTACTTCCTGCGCGAGGATTTCTTCCGTCTGGTCGTCAACGCGGCCACCGCCGACAAGGACATCGCGTGGCTGGGCAGAGCTCGCCGCCGAGCGTGCGCCGCAGCTGGCGCTCGAGACCGCGCACCGATCTCGCGATGATCGCCGTGCAGGGCCCGAACGCGCGGGCGAAGCTGTGGCAGGCGCTGCCCGGCAGCGAGGCCGCGACGTCGGCGCTGAAGCCGTTTTCCGCCGCCGCGTTCGGCGACATGTTCATCGCGCGCACCGGCTACACCGGCGAGGACGGCTTCGAGGTCGTGCTGCCGGGAGGCTGGGCCCCGCCGATCTGGGACAAGCTCGCCGCGGCGGGCGTGCGGCCCTGCGGCCTCGGCGCGCGGGACACGCTCAGGCTCGAGGCGGGCATGAACCTCTACGGCCAGGACATGGACGAGTCGGTGACGCCGCTCGAATCCGGCCTCGGCTGGACCGTCGATCTCGCGAGTGCGCGCGACTTCGTCGGCAAGGCCGCGCTCGTCGCGACGCCCCCGGCGCGCGAGCTGCGCGGCCTGCTGCTGCTGGACAAGGGCGGCGTGCTGCGGGCGCACCAGCGCGTGCGAACCGCGCACGGCGACGGCGAGATCACCAGCGGAACGTTCAGCCCGACGCTGTCGGCGTCGATCGCGCTCGCGCGGCTTCCCGCCGCGGTGCGCGTCGGGGACCCGGTCCAGGTGGTCGTCCGCGACAAGGAACTCGCCGCGCGCGTCGTCAAGCCCCCGTTCGCGCGCAACGGCAAGGCGCTGGTGGCGTGACCGTGGCGATGGGCCCGACCGCCATTCGAGCGCTGGCCGCCGCGGATCTCGCGGCGTACCGCGCCCTGCGGCTGCGCGGTTTCGCCGAGCATCCGTCGGCGTTCACGTCGAGCCATGCCGAGGAGTCGGTGCGGCCGGCGGACGCGCTGCTGCACAGGGTCGCGCCGCCGGCGGCCCGGCCGCACGACGGCGTGCTGGGCGCGTTTGCCGGCGGCACGCTCGTCGGCGTGGTCGGACTCGAAGTCGACATGCGCGCGCACGTCTGCCACAAGGGTCACGTGTTCGGCATGTACGTGCCCGCCGAAAACGCCGGCCGCGGCATCGGCAAGGCGCTGGTCGCCGCCGTCATTCGTCGCGCGCAGGCAACCCCGTCGCTGCGGCAGCTCGGCCTCACCGTGACTGCCGGCAACGCAGCGGCGCGGCGACTCTACGAGGAAGCGGGATTCGTCGCCTGGGGAGTCGAGCCCAACGCGGTGATCGTCGAAGCCACCGCGCACGACAAGATTCACATGACCCGCGCGCTCGCGCGGCCCTGAACGCATCGAGCACCCGATCGAACGGCAACGCACCCACATGGAGGCAGCATGAACGTCCCCGCAGATCTCAAGTACACCGCCGAGCACGAGTGGATTCGCGTCGAGTCCGACGGCACCCTGACCATCGGCATCACCGATCACGCACAGGCGGCGCTGGGCGATCTCGTCTACCTCGAGCTGCCGGACGTCGGCCGCGTGCTCGCCGCCAACGAGGCCTGCGCCGTCGTCGAGTCGGTGAAGGCCGCTTCCGACGTCTACTCGCCGGTGGCCGGCGAGGTGATCGCGGTCAACGAACCGGTCACCAACGCGCCGGAGGAGGTGAATCAGGATGCCTACGCGTCGTGGCTGTTCAAGCTGAAGCCCGCCGACGCCGGTGCCGCCGGCAAGCTGCTCGACGCGAAGGCCTACGAGGCCGTCATCGGCGACGCGTGAATCCCGTGCCCTTCAAGCCCGCGCGCGGTCTCGCGCGCCCCGAGGTGAATCCATGCACATGAACGAACCCCCGGCCCGCGGAGGCGCCGGCTCGCTGCCGGCGCTGGAGCAGCCCGACGCCTTCCTCGCCCGGCATATCGGCACGTCCGACGCCGACCAGCGCGCGATGCTTGACACGCTGGGCTTTCCGTCGCGCGCGGCGCTGATGGACGCGATCGTGCCCGCGCCGATCCGTCGATCGACGCCGCTCGAGCTGCCGGATCCGGTCGGCGAGACCGAGGCGCTGGCGCGGCTCGGCGCGCTCGCGGCGAAGAACCGCGTGCTGAAGTCGTTCCTGGGCCAGGGGTACTACGGCACGGTGACCCCGGGCGTCATCCTGCGCAACGTCCTGGAGAACCCGGCCTGGTACACCGCGTACACGCCGTACCAGCCCGAGATCTCGCAGGGCCGGCTCGAGGCGCTGGTGAATTTCCAGACCATGGTCTGCGACTTGACCGGCATGGCGATCGCCAACGCGTCGATGCTCGACGAGGCCACCGCCGCCGCCGAGGCGATGACCTTGTGCCGGCGCATGAGTCGCGGCGACAGCGCGCGGTTCTACGTGGCCGACGACGTGTTTCCGCAGACGCTGGACGTCGTGCGCACCCGCGCGCGTCCGCTCGGCATCGAGGTCGTCGTCGGACCGGCGGCCGGCGCCGCCGACGCCGGCGCGTTCGCCGTGCTGCTGCAGTATCCGGGCGACCGTGGCGAAGTGCGCGACTACCGCACGCTGGCCGGGACGGTCCGCGCGGCGGGCGGTTTCGTCATCGTCGCCGCCGACGTGCTCGCGCTGACGCTGCTCTCGCCGCCCGGTGAATGGGGCGCCGACGTCGTTGTCGGCTCGACGCAGCGCTTCGGGGTGCCGATGGGGTACGGCGGCCCGCACGCGGCGTATCTCGCGACGCGGGACGAATTCAAGCGGTCGATGCCGGGACGGCTGGTCGGCGTCACCGTCGACGTCCACGGCAATCCCGCGTACCGGCTCGCGCTGCAGACCCGCGAGCAGCACATCCGGCGCGAGAAGGCGACCTCCAACATCTGCACCGCGCAGGTGCTGCTGGCGGTGATCGCCGGCATGTACGCGGTCTGGCACGGACCCGAGGGCCTGGCCGCGATCGCCCGCCGCGTCCACCGGATGGCCGTGGTGCTGCACGCCGGGCTGGCGCGGCTCGGGTTCGCCGTGCCATCGACGCCGTATTTCGACACGTTCACCGTGGATGCCGGCGCGCAAGCCGATGCGATCCTCGCCCGGGCCGTCTCGCGCGGCGCCAACTTCCGCCGCGTCGACGCCGCGACGCTCGCGCTGTCGGTCGACGAGACCACGACCCGCGAGGACATCGTGCTGGCGCTGTCCGCATTCGCCGACGGCGTTCCCGCGTTCACCGTCGCCGAGCTCGACGCGGCGGCACCGGATGCGCTGCCGCCGGCGCTCGCGCGCACGTCGCCGTACCTGACGCATCCGACCTTCCACCGCTACCGGTCCGAGACCGAGATGCTGCGCTACCTGCGCCGGCTCGCCGACAAGGACATCGCGCTCGACCGGGCGATGATCCCGCTGGGGTCGTGCACGATGAAGCTCAACGCCACCTCGGAGATGATCCCGGTGACCTGGCCCGCGTTCGGCGCGCTGCATCCGTTCGCGCCGCCCGACCAGGCGCAGGGCTACGCCGAGCTCGCCGCCGACCTCGAGCGGATGCTCTGCGCCGCCACCGGATACGCGGCCGTGTCGCTGCAGCCCAACGCCGGTTCGCAGGGCGAGTACGCCGGCCTGCTGGCGATCCAGGCGTACCACGCGGGCCGTGGCGACGCGCATCGCGACGTCTGCCTGATCCCCGCGTCCGCGCACGGCACCAATCCCGCGTCGGCGCAGATGGTCGGCATGACGGTCGTCGTCGTCGGCTGCGACAGGGACGGCAACGTCGACCTCGTCGATCTCGCCGCGAAGGCCGCGCAGCACGCCGCCCGGCTGGCCGCGATCATGGTCACGTACCCGTCGACGCACGGCGTGTTCGAGGCGGGGATCAAGGAAATCTGCTCGATCGTCCACCGGCACGGCGGGCAGGTGTACGTCGACGGGGCGAACCTCAACGCACTGGTCGGCCTCGCGGCGCCCGGCGAGTTCGGCGCCGACGTCTCGCACCTCAATCTGCACAAGACCTTCTGCATTCCGCACGGCGGCGGCGGCCCCGGGGTGGGGCCCATCGGCGTCGCGGCGCACCTCGCGCCTTTCCTGCCCGGGCACCGCGCGCGCGACGGCGGCAGGTCGCCCGTCGGGCCGGTCAGCGCCGCGCCGCTGGGCAGCGCGTCGATCCTGCCGATCTCGTGGATGTACATCACGATGATGGGCGGGCGTGGCCTCACCGCGGCGACCGAGAGCGCCATCCTCGCCGCCAACTACATCGCGCGCCGGCTGGCGCCGCACTATCCGGTGCTCTACTCCGGTGAAGCGGGCCTGGTCGCGCACGAATGCATCCTCGACCTGCGCCCCCTGAAGGAGGGCAGCGATGTGGCGGTGGACGACGTCGCCAAGCGGCTGATGGACTACGGCTTCCACGCGCCGACGATGAGCTTTCCGGTCGCCGGCACGCTGATGGTCGAGCCGACCGAGAGCGAATCGAAGGCCGAACTCGACCGTTTCGTGGACGCGATGATCGCCATCCGTGGCGAGATCCGCGCCGTCGAGGAGGGCCGCGCCGACCGCGCCGACAATCCGCTGAAGCACTCTCCGCACACCGCCTCGGCGGTGACGACCGACGCGTGGTCGCATGGGTACCCGCGCGAGCAGGCGGCGTACCCGGTCGCCGGATTGCGCGAGGGCAAGTACTGGCCGCCGGTGGGACGCGTCGACAACGTCTACGGCGACCGGAACCTCTTCTGCAGCTGCATCCCCGTCGGCGCCTACGGGGATGACGAGGCGGGCGCCGGCTGATCCTTGGCAGCGACGGCAGGGGACGGGGCGCCAGGGTCGGGGCCAGTTGCAGGTAGGGTCGCTGGCCGGTAGAGTCGCCGGCCGGGCGCGTCGCGGGCCGGCGGTATAATCGGGTCCCTTTTCCGCGGATCTCCCATGTCGTTTCATCGTTTCGTCGCTGCCGCCGCCTTCGCGGCGATCGCGGCGGTCGGCCACGCCCAATCCGGCCCCGCGCCCGCAGCGACGGCCGCACCGTCGCTCGCGCCCACGGCCGCGGCGATGGCCGGCGCCGCCGCGGCCCCGGCCGTCGCCGCGGCCTCCTACATCCTCGTCGACTGGACGAGCGGGCAGACCATCGTCGCGCAGAACGTCGACGAGCGCCGGGATCCGGCGTCACTGACCAAGCTGATGACGGCGTACCTCACGTTCGCCGTGCTGAAGGCGGGCACGATCACTCCCTCGCAGCCCGTGCCGGTGTCCGAGCGCGCCTGGCGGGCCGAGGGCTCGCGGATGTTCATCGAGCCGCGCCGCGCGGTCTCCGTCGACGAATTGCTGCGCGGCATGATCGTCCAGTCGGGGAACGACGCGTCGATCGCGCTGGCCGAGCTCGTCGCCGGCAGCGAGGACGCGTTCGCGCAGCGGATGAACGAGGAGGCGAAGAAGCTCGGACTCGCGAACACGGCCTTCGTCAACGCGACCGGGCTGTCGCATCCGCAGCATTACTCGACCGCCGCCGACATGGCGAAGCTCGCGTCCGCGCTGATCCGCGATTTCCCCGAGTACTACCCGCTCTACGCGATCAAGGAGTACCGGTACAACAACATCACGCAGCCGAACCGCAACCGGCTGCTGTGGTCGGACCCCTACGTCGACGGCGTGAAGACCGGGCACACCGACGCGGCGGGCTGGTGCCTCATCTCCTCGGCGAAGCGCGGCGACCGGCGGCTGGTGGCGGTGGTGCTGGGTGCGGCGTCGGACAACGCGCGCGCGGCCGAGAGCCAGAAGCTCCTGAACTACGGCTTCCAGGCCTTCGACACCGTGCAGCTCTACGCTCCGGGCCAGCCGGTCTCGACGCTTCCCGTCTGGAAGGGCGCGGCGAAGGACGTCGGCGCCGGATTCATCGTCGACCGCTATCTGACGCTGCCCAAGGGCAAGGCCGCGAAGCTGCAGCTGACGATGACGGCGACCGAGCCGCTGGTGGCCCCGGTGGCGAAAGGACAGCGCGTCGGATCGGTGAAGGTCGCGCTGGACGGCGCGCCGGTGGCCGACTTTCCGCTGGTCGCGCTCGCGGACGTGCCGGCCGCCAGTTTCTTCGGACGCGCGTGGGACACGGTGCGGCTGTGGTTCCACTGACCGGACGGCGCCCGTCCTTTCCGCCGCAACGGCTATCGACCCGAGGATCCCGATGAACGCGACTTCCCCGACCGTCTATCTCAACGGCGAGTACCTGCCGCTCGACGAGGCGAAGATTCCCGTGCTCGACCGCGGGTTCATCTTCGGCGACGGCGTGTACGAACTCGTCCCGGTCTACGGGCGCGAGCCGTTCCGGATGGCGCATCACCTCGCGCGGCTGCAACGCAGCCTCGACGGCATTCGCCTCGCCAATCCGCACACGGCGGCGGAGTGGGAGGCGATCATCCGCAAGCTCGTCTCGCTGCAGCCGTACGACGACCAGGGCGTCTACTTCCAGATCACCCGCGGCGTGGCCAGGCGCGACCACGCGTTTCCGCAGCAGGGCGTGCCGCCGACGATCTTCATGATGAGCAACCCGCTGCCGACGCCGTCCCGCGAGCAGGTCGAACGGGGCGTGGCCGTCGTCACCGCCGACGACAACCGCTGGAAGCGCTGCGACCTGAAGACGACTTCGCTGCTCGGCAACGTGCTGATGCGCCAGCTCGCGGCGGACGCCGGGGCGGTCGAGACGATCATGTTCCGCGATGGATTCCTCACCGAAGCGTCCGCGTCGAACGTGCTTTGCGTCATCGGCGGCAGGATCGTCGCGCCGCCGAAGGACAACCTGATTCTGCCGGGCATCACCTATGACGCCGCGCTCGAGTTCGCGCGCGACGCGGGCCTGCCGATGGAGATTCGACCCGTGTCCCGCGCCGAGGCGCTGGCGGCCGACGAGCTGTGGCTTTCGTCGTCGACCAAGGAGGTGCTGGCGATCACCACCGTCGACGGCAAGCCGGTCGGCGACGGCAAGCCGGGCCCGGTCTTCCGCAAGCTGTGGCAGATCTACCAGCAGCGCAAGGCGCATCCGGGCTGACACGCCGTCGCGCGGACTGCGGCGCGGGCAAGGGGGCTGGCATCGCTGCCGGCCCCTTCTTCATTCCAGCGGGCGCGTCGTGCCGAAGCGGCCGTGATGAAAGACGAGGCCGGCGCCGGCGTGGCGGGCGAAGGCTTCGACCTGTCCGATGAACAGCACGTGGTCGCCGACGCGCTGCTGGGAGTGGTGGCGGCACTCGAACCACGCGACACAGCCGATGATGCGGGGGGCACCGGCGGGTCCCACCGCATAGTCGACGCCGGCGAAGCGGTCGGCGTGGGGCTGCGCGAAGCGACGCGCCAGCTCGACCTGGTCGTCGGCCAGGACATTGATCACGTAGCCCTCCGCCTGCTCGAACGCGGTGAGATTCGAAGCGCTCCGGGCCAGGCTCCAGACGACGAGCGGAGGATCGAGCGATACCGAGTTGAACGAATTCGCGGTGAAGCCCGCCAGCGTGCCGTCGGAGGCACGAGCGCAGATCACGGTGACCCCGGTTGCAAATTGAGCGAGGGCGTCGCGATAGGCGCGCTCGAGCGGGACGGCGGTGCGGGCTGCGGTTCGGGTGGGGACGGACAAGGGAAGGCGCGGGCGGCGGGGAAACAGCGATGGTAGCAGCCGTCTGCGAGGGGCGGGGCTGCGGTGACTGGACGCAGGGCGGGGGCGGGGGGCGGTCTCGGCCATCCGGTCGATGGCGGGGCGATTTGTCGCAATCTATGGTGATGGCATGGGGTGTCTGCCGGCCGCAGGATCCGTGTTCGCCAAAATGTGACCTGACCCCGAATTGGGTAACCCCGAATTGGGTAAACTGGGGGTGGGTTCGGAAGCGAGGGTTCACTCATGGCCAATGCGCTTGCTGCGCTGATCGCCCGACGATATGCGGGCCGGGGCATTCCGGTGGCGGTGGTGCTGCCATCGGGCGAACGGGTGGCGCTGTCGGGCGAGCCGCGGCTCGACCTCGTGGCGCGCAACGTGGCGGGGCTGAAGGCCCTGGCGTCGCCGCAGCTCGGCGACCTCGCTCGCGCCTACGTCCGCAACGACCTCGACTTCACCGGCAGCGCCCGCGATGTCCTGGCCGTCGCGCAGTCGCTGGTCGGCGATGTCGCCCATCGGCGGGATCCCCTCGCCACGCGCTGGCGACTGTGGAAGAACCAGCGGCGGTCCAATCGCGTCAACATCGCCCACCACTACGACGTCAGCGACGCCTTCTACCGGCTGTGGCTCGACGAACGGATGGTCTATTCCTGCGCTTACTTCCGCCACGATGACGACACGCTCGACGCGGCGCAGCTGGCGAAGCTCGACCACATCTGCCGCAAGCTGCGCCTGGCGCCGGGCGAACGTTTCCTCGACATCGGCTGCGGCTGGGGCGCGCTGCTCTTCCACGCGGCGACGTTCTACGGGGTGACGGCCCACGGCATCACGCTGTCGCGCAACCAGTTCGAGCACGTCCGCGAGGAAATCGCGCACCGCGGTCTCGTCGGCCGCGTGCGCGTCGACCTCCTCGATTACGCGGACCTGCCGGCCGAAGTCCCAGTACGACAAGATCGCCAGTGTCGGGATGTTCGAGCATGTGGGGCTTGCCCGCTTCGGCCGGTACTTCGGCGCGATCCGGCGCGCGCTGGCCCCGGGCGGTCTGGCGCTCAATCACGGCATCACGCACAACTTCGTCGGTCATCACAGCCTGGGCAGCGGCCTCGGCGACTTCGTCGAGGACTACATCTTTCCCGGGGGCGAGCTGACCCATGTCTCCGAAGTGACCGAGGCGCTGGGAAGGCAGGGACTGGAAATCCTCGACGCCGAGGCGCTGCGGCCGCATTACGCCCGCACGCTCTGGTGCTGGGCCGACCGGCTGGAGGCGCGGGCCGATGCCGCGCGCGCCGAAGTGGGCGAGGAGAAGTTCCGCGTCTGGCGCATCTACCTCGCCGGCGCGGCGCACGCCTTCGATCGTGGCTGGCTGTCGCTGTTCCAGATCCTGGCCGGCAAGCCGCATCCGGACGGCCGGCTTGCGCAGCCGTGGACGCGCGAGCACATGTATCCGCAGGCAGCGGATTGAGGGTTCGCGGCACCGGGTTGCATCGGCCGCGGGGCGCCCCCATAGTCGAGATTCCGGAGTTTCCCGTGCCCGAAGCCGCCGAATCGCTGCTCACCTTTCCCTGCGCGTTTCCCATCAAGGTGATGGGGCGGACGCAGGACGGGTTCGCGCAGGCGATCGTCGCGGTCGTCCACGCGCACGCGCCCGACTTCGACGCGGCGACGCTGGAGATGCGCGCGTCGGCGCAGGGCAACTACCTGTCGGTCACCGCGACGATCAACGCGACGTCGCGCGAGCAGCTCGACAACCTGTATCGCGACCTCACGTCGCATCCGATGGTCGCGATGGTGCTGTGAGCACGCCGCCCGGGCCCGGCGCCCCGATCGCCATCCGCCGCCTCGGCCGCACCGACTACGAGACGACGTGGCGGGCGATGCAGGCGTTCACCGACGCCCGCGATGCCGCGACGCCCGACGCGATCTGGCTGACAGAGCACCCGCCGATCTACACGCTGGGCCTGGCGGGTCGCAGCGCGCACCTGCTCCGCGACAACGGCATTCCGACGCTGAAGGTCGACCGCGGCGGCCAGATCACCTATCACGGGCCCGGGCAGCTCGTCGCGTACCTGCTGTTCGACCTGCGCCGGCACCGCCAAGGGGTGCGGGTGTTCGTCCGGGCCATCGAGGCCGCGGTGATAGAATGGCTTGATTCGTATCGGGTTTCCGCCTACGGCAAGACCGATGCCCCGGGCGTCTACTTGCGGCGCGACGGCGTCGAGGCCAAGATCGCCGCGTTGGGACTCAGGGTGCGCAACGGCTGCACGTACCACGGGCTGGCCGTCAACGTCGCGATGGACCTCGCGCCGTTCGCCGACATCGATCCCTGCGGCTTTCCGGGTCTCGCCGTCACCCAGCTCGCGGACGTGGCGCCGCCGGGGACCGTGTGCACCGTCGAGCGCGCCGGCGACGAACTCGCCCCGATCCTCGTCGCCCACCTCGACCACCCCCGCTGATCATGGACACCCCGAACGTGCCTCCGGTCCCGCCCGCCCCGCCGGTCCCGCCGGCCAACGCCGCCGGCGTCAAGCACAAGGGCGACGCCAAGACGGCGCGCATTCCGATCAAGGTCGTCGAGGCGCCCAGGCTGAAGAAGCCCGACTGGATCCGCGTCAGGGCCGCGTCGTCGCCGCGCTTCGCGGAGATCAAGCAGATCCTGCGCGACCACAAGCTGCACACGGTCTGCGAGGAAGCGTCGTGTCCGAACATCGGCGAGTGCTTCAGCAAGGGCACGGCGACGTTCATGATCATGGGCGACATCTGCACGCGGCGCTGCCCGTTCTGCGACGTCGGCCACGGCCGGCCGCTGCCGCTCGACGCCGAACGAGCCGGTCAGAATCTCGCGCGGACGATCGCGGCGCTGCGGCTTCGTTACGTGGTCGTCACCAGCGTCGACCGCGACGATCTGCGCGACGGCGGCGCGCAGCACTTCGTCGACTGCATCCGCGCGGTGCGCGAGCTTTCGCCCGAGACGCAGATCGAGGTGCTGGTCCCCGATTTCCGCGGCCGGCTCGACCGCGCGCTCGACATCCTGACGCTGGCGCCGCCGGACGTGATGAACCACAACCTCGAGACGGTGCCGCGGCTGTACCGGCAGGCGCGCCCCGGTTCCGACTACGCGCATTCGCTCGCGCTGCTGCGCGACTTCAAGGCACGGTTTCCCGGATGTGCCGACCAAGTCCGGCCTGATGGTCGGCCTGGGCGAGACCGACGACGAGATCCTCGCCACGATGCGCGACATGCGCGCGCACGGCATCGACATGCTGACCATCGGGCAGTACCTGCAGCCGACCGCGGGGCATCTGCCGGTGCTGCGCTACGTCCATCCGGACACCTTCGCGCGGTTCGAGCGCGAGGCGTACGCCATGGGCTTCCGCCACGCCGCCGTCGGCGCGCTGGTGCGCTCGTCGTATCACGCGGACAGGCAGGCCGAGGAGGTGCTGGCCGGGTCCGGCGGACGCTGAGCCGCTGCGCTCGGGCGCGGCGTTGCCGGGTCAGCGGGGCGACGCGGGCGGCGGGGCGTCCTTCGGCCAGAGCAGGAACGAATCGTCCGTCCTGTTTCATCCGGCCGGCCTGCCGTCCGGCCTCGTCGCCGAAGCCCCAGAAGAAGTCGCCGCGAATGGCGCCGCGGATCGCGCCGCCGGTGTCCTGCGCCAAGCACCAGACGCTCGAGCGGCCGGCTCGACAGCGGATGCGTCGTCGCCAGGTACACCGGGGCGCCGAGCGGGATGCTGCGCGTGTCGGCCGCCATCGTCCGCTCGCGCAGCAGCGGCACGCCGAGGGTTCCGATCGGGCCGTCGATCTCGGCGTCGAGCGAGCCGGGCGCCGGCGCGGGCACCTCGCGGAAGAAGACGTAGCTCGGGTTCTCGTCCAGCAGCGTCGGCAGCTTGTCCGGGTTGCGCGCGCCCCACGCCTTGATTCCCTGCATCGACGCCTGCGCGAGCGTGAGTTCGCCGCGGTCGATCAGCACACGGCCGATCGAGCGGAAAGGGTGACCGTTCTGGTCGGCGTAACCGACGCGCATCACGCTGCCGTCCGGCAATTCGACGCGGCCCGAGCCCTGGATCTGCAGGAAGAACGCCTCGACCGGGTCGGCGACGAAGACCAGCGCCTCGTCGCCGACCGGCGCCGCGCCGCGCTCGATTTCGGCGCGCGTCCAGTACGGCACCACGCGCCTGCCGTCGAGGCGCCCGCGCAGTCGCCGGTCCTTGAGGTCGGGGTGGAGCGACGCGAGATCGATGGTCAGCAGATCGTCGGGCGGGGCGTAGAGCGGCACGGCGAAGCGTGGCGACTTCGTGCGGCTGCCGCTCAACTTCGGCTCGTAGTATCCGGTGATCATCCCGGTGTCGGCGCCGTCGGCGGACAGCACGCGGTATGGGGTAAACTGACTCTCGAAGAACGCACGCACCGCGGCATGGTCGCGGCCGTCGATCGCCGCCGCAGCGGCGCACGGTCCGAGCCAGATCGGACGGGTCGCCGCGTTGTCCGTCAAGGGCGCGCAGCCGGCGCGAAACGCGGGCCACGCTTCGGCGACCGGGTCCGAACTCCAGCCGGGCAGTGCGCTCCAGGCGACGACCTCGTAGCGCGCGGGCAGCGACGGCGGCGCGGGGGCGGTGATCGGCGCGGCGACTGACGGGGTTGTCGGCGGAACCGCCGGCGGCGGGGTGACGCAGCCGGCGAGCGCCAGCGCGAAGGCGGCAGCCAGCGCCAGCGATTTCGGCGCGCGCGCATGGCCGATCGTCGACGATGGGCCGCGAGGGTCGGGCCGCGCGCAAGGCGGGAACGAGGCGAACACGATGGGCTGGATTCTGCTGGAGGCCGGGGTTGCGCTGGCGCTGTTCGTCGGGATCGTCTGGTGGACGATGGGCTCGACGCGGCGGCGCCGTCGCACCGGTCCCGGCCAGCCGCCCGACCGGCAGCGCGGCCGGGACTGAGCCGCCGACGGTCCCGCCGATGGGAATCCCGACGTCAATGCAGGATGCGCGGAACCGACAGCGTGAACGACGGAATCTCGGCGTCGAAGGCCTCGCCGTCGGCGGCCGCCATCCGGTAGCTGCCGTGCATCGTCCCGACCGCGGTCGGGATGGTCGCGCCGCTGGTGTATTCGAAGCTCTCGCCGGGGGCGAGCACCGGCTGCTGCCCGATGACGCCCTCGCCCCGGACCTCCTGCACGCGGTGCTCGGCGTCGGTGATGAACCAGTGCCGGCTCACCAGCCTGGCCGCGACGGTCCCGCTGTTGGTGATGGTGATCGTGTACGCGAACACGAACTGGCCCCCGGAGGGATCGGAGCGATCCTCGAGGTAGAACGACCGTGGAACCACGGTGATGTCGTATTTCTTCGTGTCGGCCATGGGTGCCGCCGCATGCCTGTCGTGAACTTGAACGGATTATAGAACGATGCCCGACTATCGACTCGCGCCTTCCATCCTCTCGGCCGACTTCGCCCGCCTGGGCGACGAAGTGCGCGCCGTCATCGCTGCCGGCGCCGACTTGATCCACTTCGACGTGATGGACAACCATTACGTTCCCAACCTGACCATCGGGCCGCTGGTCTGCGAGGCGCTGAAGCCGCACAGCACCGTGCCCATCGACGTGCATCTGATGGTGAAGCCGGTCGACCGCATCGTCCCCGACTTCGCCAAGGCCGGCGCGTCGATCATCAGCTTCCACCCGGAGGCCTCCGAGCACGTCGACCGCACGATCGGCCTCATCCACGACTGCGGCTGCAAGGCGGGGCTGGTGTTCAACCCGGCGACCCCGCTGCACTGGCTCGACCACACACTCGACAAGCTCGACCTCGTGCTGATCATGTCGGTGAACCCGGGCTTCGGCGGCCAGTCGTTCATCCCGCAGGCGCTGGCCAAGCTGAAGGCCGTGCGCGGGCGGATCGACGCCGCGAGGGAGCGCAGCGGCCGCAGCGTGTTGCTGGAAGTCGACGGCGGGGTGAAGGTCGACAACATCGCCGAGATCGCCCGGGCCGGCGCCGACACCTTCGTCGCCGGCAGCGCGATCTTCGGCACGCCCGACTACGCGGCGACGATCGCGAAGCTGCGCTCGGAAGCTGGCCCGGGCATGAGCGAGGGGCCGGGGCCGGCGCCGGCGCGCGAAGCGCCACCGCCCGTCGCCGCGGGGGAATCCCGAGCCGACCCGGTTGCCCAACACTCCGCGGGGCGCCGCTTCGCCGTCGCCGCGGTCGCGTTCGATCTCGACGGCACGCTGCTCGACACCATCCGCGATCTGGCCGCGGCGGTGAACCTGCTGCTGGCCGAGCTCGGCCAGGCGCCGCTGCCCGAGGCGACGATCCGGGATCTCGTCGGCAAGGGCATGCCCAACCTGATCCGCCGCGCGCTGGCGATTTCCCGCGGCGTCCTGCCGGCGGCCGTCGCCGAGGCCGAGGTGGCGGACGTGCTGCCGCGGTACCAGACGCACTACGCGGCGATCCTCGGGCGCGAGACCGCGACCTACCCCGGCGTCGTCGCGGGCCTCGAGCGGATGGCGGCGATGGGGCTGCCGCTCGCCGTGGTCACCAACAAGGCGACGCGGTTCGTCCGGCCGCACCTTGCGCTGGCCGGGCATCGAGTCCGTTCTTCGACGTCGTCATCGGCGGCGACGACCTGCCGCACAAGAAGCCGCATCCCGCGGTGCTGCTGCACGCTGCGCGCGAACTCGGCGTCGAGCCGGCGCGGATGCTGATGGTCGGCGACTCGGGCAACGACGCGCAGGCGGCGCGCGCGGCGGGCTGCCCGGTGCTGATCGTTCCCTACGGCTACAACGAGGGGACGCCGGTGCAAAATCTCGACGCCGATGGTATAGTCGATTCGCTGCTGGCGGTCGCCGATCGCCTGCAACCCCTCCCCACCGACCGATGAGCTTCGACTCGTTCCTTCGCAACGGCCACGCCGCCCCGGCGTGGTGGCAACGCACGGACTGGCGCCGCTGGCGCCGCTAGCACCCGTGCGCGCGGCGTCCGCGCATCCGTCGACGACGCCCCGGCCGTACCGTTTGCCCAGTCCATGAACGCAGTTCCGAGGCACCATGACCGAAGCCGAATTCCGCGCGCTCGCAGCGCTTGGCCATAACCGGATACCGCTCGTCCTCGAGACCTTCGCGGATCTCGACACGCCGCTGTCGCTCTACCTCAAGCTCGCCGCGCAGCCCAACTCGTTCCTGCTCGAGTCGGTCGTCGGCGGCGAGCGCTTCGGCCGCTACTCGTTCATCGGGCTGCCGGCGAAGGTCCGCATCCGCGCCCGCGGCACCGCGATCGAGGTCGACGACGCCGGCACCGTGGTCGAGCGCCACGAGGGCGATCCGCTGGCGTTCGTCCGCGAGTTCCTGCGCCGCTACCGCGCTGCGCCGCGGCCCGGACTGCCGCGGTTCTGCGGCGGGCTCGCCGGCTGCTTCGGCTACGACGTCGTCCGCCACATCGAGCCGCGGCTCGCGGCCAGCGCCCCGCCGCCCACGCCCGGGCTCGCCGACGTCCCCGACCTCACGCTGCTGCTGACCGAGGAGCTCGCCGTCGTCGACAACCTCGCCGGCCGCATCTTCCTCATCGTCTACGTCGACCCGGCGCTGCCCGACGCGTTCGCCCGCGGGCAGGCGCGCCTCGCCGAGCTGCGGGGCAAGCTGCGCTCGCCGGTGGCGATTCCGTTCGAGACCGGCGGCGCGCTCACCGAGGCGGTCAGCGAGACCGGCCCCGAGGCGTTCCAGGCCGCGGTGGCCCGCGCGCGCGAGTACATCGCCGCCGGCGACGTGATGCAGGTGGTGCTGTCGCAGCGGCTCGCGCGACCGTTCACGCAGTCGCCGCTGTCGCTGTACCGCGCGCTGCGCAGCGTCAATCCGTCGCCGTACATGTTCTATTACGACTTCGGCGACCACCACGTCGTCGGCGCGTCGCCGGAAATCCTGGTGCGCAAGGAGGGTCGCGCGGTGACGCTGCGCCCGATCGCCGGCACCCGGCCGCGCGGCGCGACGCCCGAGGCCGACGACGCGCTGGCGCGGGAGCTCCTCGCCGACCCGAAGGAAATCGCCGAGCACGTGATGCTGGTCGACCTCGGGCGCAACGACGTCGGGCGCGTCGCCGCGACCGGCACGGTCAAGCTGACCGAGAAGATGGTCATCGAGCGCTACTCGCACGTGATGCACATCGTGTCGAACGTCGAGGGCACGCTGCAGCCGGGGCTGGGCAGCATCGACGTGCTGCGCGCGGCGTTCCCGGCGGGCACGGTCAGCGGCGCGCCGAAGGTGCGCGCGATGGAGATCATCGACGAGCTCGAGCCGACGCGGCGCGGCGTGTACGCGGGCGCGGCGGGCTACGTCAGCTTCCAGGACGACATGGACACGGCGATCGCCATCCGCACCGCGGTGGTCAAGGACGGCATGCTGTACGTGCAGGCGGGCGCGGGCATCGTCCACGATTCGGTGCCGGCCGCCGAGTGGCAGGAGACGCTCAACAAGGCGCGCGCGATCCTGCGCGCGGCCGACATGGTGCAGTCCGGCCTCGACGGGGAGGGCTGAGCCGTGCTGCTCCTCATCGACAACTACGACAGCTTCACCTTCAACCTCGCGCAGTACCTGGGCGAGCTCGGCGCCGACGTCCACGTCCACCGCAACGACGCCATCACGCTCGACCAGATCGCGGCGTGGGCGCCGGAGAGGATCGTCGTCTCGCCGGGGCCGTGCACGCCGACCGAGGCGGGCATCTCGGTGGCGACGATCCAGCGCTTCGCCGGGAAGATTCCGATCCTCGGCGTCTGCCTCGGCCACCAGGCGATCGGGCAGGCCTTCGGCGGCCGCATCGTCCGCGCGCAGCGGGTCATGCACGGCAAGATCTCGCCGGTCACGCACGACGGCCGCGGCGTGTTCGCGGGGCTGCCCTCGCCGTTCGACGTCACGCGCTACCATTCGCTGGCGATCGAGCGCGCGACGTGCCCGCCGTGCCTCGAGATCAGCGCGACCGCCGACGACGGCGAGATCATGGGCGTGCGCCACCGCGAGTTCGCCGTCGAGGGCGTGCAGTTCCACCCCGAGGCGATCCTCACCGAGCACGGCCACGCGCTGCTCGCCAATTTCCTGAAGGGCTGACGGGGGCGGCAGATCCCGCGCGACCCTCTCGCCCCGCGCAACCTTCCACGCCTTCTTCCTGCCACTCCGCCACCCGAGGACCTTCATCATGTCGATCACCCTGCAGGAGGCGGTGCAGCGCACCGTCGAGCACCGCGAGATCTTCCACGACGAAATGCTGTCGGTGATGCGCCAGATCATGAGCGGCGAGGCGTCGCCGGTGATGATCGCCGCGCTGACGATCGGCCTGCGCGTGAAGAAGGAAACCGTCGGCGAGATCGCCGCCGCGGCGCAGGTGATGCGGGAGTTCGCGACGCGGGTCGAGGTGCCGGACACCGACAACCTGCTCGACATCGTCGGCACCGGCGGCGACGCGTCGCACACCTTCAACATCTCGACCGCGGCGATGTTCGTCGCCGCGGCCGGCGGCGCCCGCGTCGCCAAGCACGGCAACCGCAGCGTGTCGTCGAAGTCCGGCAGCGCCGACGTGCTCGAGGCGCTGGGGGCGAACATCATGCTCAAGCCCGCGGACGTCGCCACCTGCATCGCGGAGACCGGCGTCGGCTTCATGTTCGCGCCGATGCACCACGGGGCGATGAAGCACGCGGCGCCGGTGCGCAAGGAAATCGGCGTGCGGACGATCTTCAACATCCTGGGGCCGCTGACCAATCCCGCGGGAGCCGCGAACCAGCTGCTCGGCGTGTTCCACCCCGACCTCGTCGGCATCCAGGTCCGCGTGCTGCAGCGGCTCGGCAGCAAGCACGTGCTGGTCGTCTACGGCAAGGACGGCATGGACGAGGTGTCGCTCGGCGCGGCGACGATGGTCGGCGAGCTCAAGGACGGCGAGGTCCGCGAGTACGAGATTCACCCCGAGGATTTCGGGCTGTCGATGAAGTCGAACCGCGGCCTCAAGGTCGCCGGCGCCGCCGAGTCGAAGGAGCTGGTGCAGGAGGCGCTCGACAACATCGACGGCACGCCGCGCGAGATCGTCGTGCTCAACGCGGGCACCGCGCTGTACGCGGCGAACGTCGCGGGGTCCATCAAGGAAGGCATCGACCGGGCACGCGAGGCGATCGCCAGCGGCAAGGCGCGCGCCAAGCTCGACGCCTTCGTCGCGCTGACGAAGAAGCTGGCGCCGGCGGCATGAAGCTCCGGTATCCTCCGGCGGGAGAGCCCGGCACGGCGGCGCCCCGCCGCGTCGGCGCGACGAATCCGGGGGCGAGGAGAGCGCGATGAGCGGCGACGTGCTGAGCCAGATCCTGGCGAAGAAATCCGAGGAAGTGATCGCGGCGCAGCTCGCGCGTCCGTTCGCCGAGGTCGAGGCCGCGGCCCGCGCGCAGGCACCGGTGCGCGACTTCCTCGCGGCGCTGCGCGCGAAGATCGCCGACGGCCGCCCCGCGGTGATCGCCGAGATCAAGAAGGCGAGTCCCAGCAAGGGCGTGCTGCGCGAGGCGTTCGATCCGCCGGCGATCGCCGCCAGCTACGAGGCCGCCGGGGCGGCCTGCCTGTCGGTGCTGACCGACCGGACGTTCTTCCAGGGCGCGCCCGAGTACCTGGTTTCGGCGCGCGCGGCCTGCGGCCTGCCGGTGCTGCGCAAGGAGTTCATCATCGACGAGTACCAGGTCGCCGAGTCGCGGGCGCTGGGCGCCGACGCGATCCTGCTGATCGTCGCGGCGCTCGACGACGCGCGGCTCGCCTCGCTCGAGGCGGCGGCGGAGCGGTGGGGAATGGACGTCCTGGTCGAGGTGCACGACGGCGCCGAGCTCGAGCGGGCGCTGAAGCTCAAGACCCCGCTGATCGGCATCAACAACCGCAATCTCAAGTCGTTCTCGGTGTCGCTGCACACCACGCTGGCGCTGAAGCCGCGGGTCCCGCCGGGACGGCTGGTCGTCACCGAGAGCGGCATCCTCGCGCAGCGCGACGTCGCCCAGATGCGCCGGCACGACGTCAACGCGTTCCTGGTGGGCGAGGCGTTCATGCGCGCGCCCGACCCCGGCGCCGCGCTGCGCGCGCTGTTCGACTGACCCGCGCTGCCGCGGTCGCCGTCGGGGACGTTCGACGGACGCCCGCCGGCGGTCCCCGGCCCGCGAGGCCGGTGCTATGATGCGCTGCCGCCGTTCGCGGCGGCGTTCTGTTGCATCCGCGATCCAAAGAAGATGCAACGTAACTGCGGCGGGGGAAATTCGTGTCGGCGATCGCTGCCGAGGACGTCAGCAAGCACTGGACCACGCCCGAGGGCAAGGTCCACGCCGTCGACGGCATCACCTTCGCGTTCGACGACGGCACGCTCAACGTGCTGCTCGGCCCGTCGGGCTGCGGCAAGTCGACGACGCTGCGCCTGATCGCGGGTCTCGAGCGGGCCGACCGCGGGCGGGTGCTGATCGGCGGGCGCGACGTCACCGACCTGCCGCCGGCGCAGCGGAACATCGCGATGGTGTTCCAGAGCTACGCGCTGTTCCCGCATCTCTCCGTCGCCGAGAACATCGTGTTCGGCCTCAAGGTGCGCCGGGTCGCGCCGGCCGACATCGACGCGCGCCTCGCCCGCACCGCGAAGCTGCTGGGACTGTCGAAGCTGCTCGACCGGCGCCCCGGGCAGCTGTCGGGCGGCCAGCAGCAGCGCGTCGCGCTGGGCCGCGCGATCATCGCCGAGGCGCCGGTGTGCCTGATGGACGAGCCGCTGTCGAACCTCGACGCGCAGCTGCGCCAGGACATGCGCGGCGAGATCCGCGCGCTGCAGCGGGAGCTCGGCATCACGATGGTCTACGTGACGCACGACCAGGTCGAGGCGATGTCGATGGCCGACCGCGTCGTGCTGCTCAACGGCGGCAGCATCGAGCAGGACGCGACGCCGGTCGACCTGTACGAGGCGCCCGCCAACACCTTCGTCGCCCGCTTCATCGGCACGCCGCCGATGAACCTGCTGCCGCTCGACGCGGGCCGCGACGGCGCGGTGGTCGCGGGCACCGACGGCCCCGCGGTGATGCCGGCCGCCTGCGCCGGGATGACGCTGGGGCTGCGGCCCGAGCACATCGAGCTCGCGTTCGAGCGCGGCGTGCGCGCGGTCGTCGAGAGCGTCGAGTACCTGGGTGCCGATTCGCTGGTCTCGTGCCGGCTGGGAACCGCCGCGATCGCGGTGCGCGCGCCCGGCAGCGTCGGGCTCTCCCGCGGCGACGCGGCGTGGCTCGTCTGGGCGGCGTCGGCGCAGCACCTGTTCGGCAAGGACGGCGCGCGGGTCGGCGTCGCCCGAGCGTCGGCAATCCGCAACACAATTGGCGTAGCATCGTCCGTCTTTCTGGAGGGGAAACCACATGAATCTCGATCGCTTCATCCGCGTCATCGCCGCATTCGCCGTCACCGCGTTCGCGCTCGCCGCGCCCGCCGCGCGCGCGCAGGCGGCCGTCGAAGTGCCGTTCTACTACCCCGTGGCCGTCGGCGGCCCGATCACCAAGATCATCGACCAGTACGCCGCCGACTTCGAGAAGGAGAACCCCGGCATCAAGGTCAGGCCGATCTACTCCGGCAGCTACCAGGAGTCGATCACCAAGGCGCTGACCGCGGTGAAGAGCGGCGAGCCGCCGGTGACGTCGATCCTGCTGTCGACCGACATGTTCACGCTGATCGACGAGGACGCGATCCTTCCGTTCGACGAGCTGGTGAAGACGCCGGAGGACCAGGCGTGGCTGAAGGGCTTCTACCCCGCGTTCATGGAGAACAGCCAGACCGGCGGCAAGACCTGGGGCATCCCGTTCCAGCGCTCGACGGTCGTGCTGTACTGGAACAAGGAGATGTTCAAGGAGGCGGGCCTCGACCCGAACCGGCCGCCGGCGAACTGGAAGGAGCAGCTCGAGTACGCGCAGAAGCTCACCAGGCGCGACGCGTCGGGCAAGGTGACGCAGTGGGGCGTCCAGATCCCGTCGTCGGGCTTCCCCTACTGGCTGTTCCAGGGGCTCACGATCCAGAACGGCGTCAACCTGATGAACGCCGCCGGCACCGAGACCTACTACGACCGGCCCGAGGTGATCGAGGCGCTGCAGTACTGGGTCGACCTTGCGCGCAAGCACAAGGTGCACCCCGAAGGCATCGTCGAGTGGGGCACCACGCCGAAGGACTTCTTCGAGAAGAAGATGGCGATGATGTGGACGACGACGGGCAACCTCACCAACGTCAAGAACAACGCCAAGTTCGACTTCGGCGTCGCGATGCTGCCCGCGGGCAAGCAGCGCGGCAGCCCCACCGGCGGCGGCAACTTCTACCTGTTCAAGAAGTCGACGCCGGCGCAGCGCGACGCGGCGTTCAAGTTCATCAAGTGGATCACGCAGCCGGCGCGCGCCGCGCAGTGGGGCATCGACACCGGCTACGTCGCGATCTCGCAGGCCGCGTTCGACACGCCGGCGATGAAGCAGTACGCGGCCGGCTTTCCGCCGGCACTCGTCGCGCGCGACCAGCTGCCGTTCGCCAAGGCCGAGCTGTCGACGCACGACAACCAGCGCGTGACCAAGGCGCTCAACGACGGCCTGCAGGCGGCGCTGACGGGCACCAAGACGTCGGAGCAGGCGATGAAGGACGCGCAGCGCGAGGCCGACCGCCTGCTGCGGCCGTACCGGAAGTGATCGCGATGCCGGCGTCGCCAGGCGGCACGGCGGCCTTGCCGCGCCGCGCTCGCGGCGACGACCGGCCGATGATTCGCGCGATCCCCGGGCGGTGCCCGGGGGTCCTCGCATGACCCGTTCGGCGCAATGGCTGTACGGCTGGCTGCTGCTGCTGCCGGCGCTGGTGCTGCTGGCGCTGTTCACGCACTACCCGGCGGTCGCGACGCTCTGGCACAGCTTCTTCTCGACGCCCAAGGGCGGGCGTCCCGCGGCCTTTGTCGGTCTCGACAACTACCGGAACCTCGTCGAGGACCCGGTGTTCTGGCAGGCGTTCACCAACAACCTGTGGTTCGCGATCGGCACGATCCCGGCGTCGATCGCGCTGGCGCTGCTGATGGCGGTCTGGGTGAACGGGCGCATCCGCGGCCGGGGCCTGCTGCGGCTCGCGTACTTCACGCCGACGATCCTGCCGATGATCGCCGTGGCCAACATCTGGCTGTTCTTCTACACGCCCGAGTACGGCCTGCTCGAGCAGGTCACGCGGGCGTTCGGCTTCGGCACCCACAACTGGCTGGGCAGCCAGAGCACCGCGCTGGGCTGCCTGATGGTGGTGACGGTGTGGAAGGAAGCCGGGCTTCTTCATGATCTTCTACCTCGCGGCGCTGCAGTCGATGTCGCCGCACCTCGCCGAGGCCGCCGCGATCGAGGGCGCGTCGCGCTGGCACTTCTTCCGCCGGGTGACCTTCCCGCTGCTGATGCCCACGACGCTGTTCGTGCTGGTCAACGCGGTGATCAACGCGTTCCGGCTGGTCGACCACGTCGTCGTCATGACCCGCGGCGGGCCGGACAACGCGACGTCGCTGCTGCTGTACTACATCTACGAGATCGGCTTCCGCTTCTGGGACTCCGCGTACGCCGCCGCGCTGACGATGGTGCTGCTGGCGATCCTCGGCCTCCTCGCGCTGGCGCAGTTCGTCTTCCTCGAGAAGCGGACGCACTACCAATGAGCAACGGCACGCAGGTCTACGATTCGCGCGGCGTCACCCACGCGCTGGAGACCGCCGGCGCGTGGCTGCTCGGCGTGCTGTGGATGCTGCCGCTGGTCTACGCGTTCTGGACGGCGTTCCATCCCGCCGAATTCTCGACGCGCTTCGACCTCGTCGCCCCGCTGACGCTGGAGAACTTCCGCCGGGCCTGGGACGCGGCGCCGTTCGCCCGCTACTTCGTCAACACGGTGATGCTGGTGACGATGGTGCTCGCCGCGCAGCTGGTGCTGGTGACGCTGGCCGCGTACGCGTTCGCGCGCTTCGAGTTCCCGGGACGCAACGTGCTGTTCGCGCTGGTGCTCGTCCAGCTGATGGTGATGCCCGACGTGCTGATCGTCGAGAACTACCGGACGATGAGCGCGCTGGGACTGCGCGACACGATCCTCGCCATCGGCCTGCCGTACATGGCCAGCGCCTTCGGGATCTTCCTGCTGCGGCAGACGTTCAAGACGGTGCCGCGCGAGCTCGACGACGCGGCGCGCGTCGAGGGCTGCGGGCCGCTGCAGGTGCTGTGGAAGGTCTACGTGCCGCTGGCGCGCCCGGTCTACCTCGCCTACGCGCTGGTCAGCGTCAGCTTCCACTGGAACAACTTCCTGTGGCCGCTGATCGTCTCCAACTCGGTCGAGACGCGGCCGCTGACGGTCGGCCTGCAGGTGTTCTCGGCGACCGACCAGGGGATCGACTGGTCGATCATCACCGCCGCGACGCTGCTGACCACCGCGCCGCTGCTGATCGCGTTCCTGCTCTTCCAGAAGCAGTTCGTCCAGTCGTTCATGCGCGCGGGGCTGAAGTGAAGCTGGTCACCTGGAACGTCCAGTGGTGCCGCGGCATCGACGGCGTCGTCGACCCCGCGCGCATCGTCGCCGAGGCGCGGCGGCTCGCCGACTTCGACGTGCTGTGCCTGCAGGAGATCGCCGACAACTATCCGGCGCCGCGGCTCGCGGGCAGCGCCGGCGAGGACCAGTTCGCGCAGCTCGCCGCGCTGCTGCCGGGGTACGCGGCCGTGCCGGGCGTGGCGGTCGACCACCCGGTCGATCCTCCGGCCGGCGAGCCTCCCGACCCGGTCGAGCCGATCGCGCGGCAGGCGCGCCGCCGCCGGCGCGGCCGCGCCGCCGCTTCGGCAACCTGATCTTCTCGCGGCTGCCCGTGCGGCAGGTCTACCGCCACCTGCTGCCGTTTCCCTGCGACCCCGGCGTGCCGGGGATGCCGCGGATCGCCGTCGAGGCCGTGGTGACCGCGCCGTTCGGCGACGTGCGGGTGCTGACGACGCACCTCGAGTACTACTCGGCGCGGCAGCGGATGGCCCAGGTCGACGCGCTGCGGGCCATCTACGCCGACGGCCACGCGCACGCGCGCGACGGCCGCGTGACGATGGACGACGGCGGCCCGTTCCAGACCTTCGTCCGGCCGACGGCGACGGTGATCACCGGCGACTTCAACTTCGAGCCCGACGCGCCGGAGCACGCGCGGATGCGCGAACCCTTCGCCGACGGCACGCCTGCGCTTTCCGATGCATGGCGCCACGCGCACCCCGGGTCGCCGCATCCGCCGACGTTCTGCATCTACCAGAAATTCAACCCGGGCGACCCCGAGCTGCACTGCGACTTCGTCTGGCTCACGTCCGGACATGCGCGACCGGCTGGCGGGCGTCGACGTCGACACCGCCACGCAGGCCAGCGATCACCAGCCGGTGGTGGTCACTTTCCGCTGACTCGCCGGCGCCGCATCCGCCGCAGGATCGGCTGCCGGAACGACGCGAGCCGCGCAAGCCACGGACGCGTGCCGATGAAGCGCCGCACGTCGGGGCGGGCGACCATCACCAGCGCCTGCGACCGCAGGTACGCGTCCGCCATCTGCGAGATCTCGTGCCGGGGAGAGCGTGAGCTGCATCCCGCGCTGCCGCACGACGGCGTCGCGGTACGCCTGGTCGAGCAGCTCCTGGCGGCCGGCGGCCTCGCGGCTGCTCGCGGGCACGCGGTAGATCGACGTCGTCTTCTCGACCTGGACGAACGACTCGTCGAGCGTGTAGCGCGTCCACAGGTTCCAGTCCTCGAGCTGGTCCATGTCCTCGGCGAAGCCCCCGTACCGGTCGAAGAGCCGCCGGTGGAACAGCACCGCCTGGATCGGCAGGTAGTTGTGGTGCCACAGCGTGAGGCGGTCGAAGGGCTGCCGGTGGCGCGTGACGTGCGCGGTCTCGCGGTACTGCGCGCGCTCGCGGTCGATCATTTCGGTGGCCGTCTCCCACGCCAGCGCGTATCCGCCCGCGGCGCCGGCGGCGGTCACCGCCTCGACCAGCGTCTCGACGTGGTCGCCGAACAGCAGGTCGTCGTCGTCGAGGAAGTTCAGCCATTCCCCGGTCGCGCTCGCGAGCGCGAGGTTGCCGGCGCGGGCGCGCCCGACCTTTTCGCCGGTGGCGCGGTAGACGATCGGCAGGCGGTCGCGGAAGCGCTCGATCACCTCGCGCGAGCGCTCGGGACCGTCCTCGATCACGACCGCCTCGACGTTCGGCCACGTCTGCTCGGCGACCGAGGCGAGCGCCTGCGCGAGCCACGCGGGCCGGTCGACCGTGCGGATCAGGATCGATACCCGGGGCGTGGCCGCGCGCGGCGCCTCGCGCAGGCTGCGGTAGGGGATGAACGCGCCGTCACGGCGCAGCTCGTAGTCCCAGCCCGAGAAGATCGGCCTGAAGGCGCCGGCCGGCCGCACGCGGGTCCGCAGGAAATACGGCCACCTGACGAAGAACGCGCCGATCGCCTTCGCGATTCCCGCGCGGCGGCCCGGGAAGTCCTGCGGCGCGAGCATTTCGCCGGCAGCCATCGCCAGTCCCTGCAGCGTGCGCGCGACGCCGCCGAAGCGCGCCCGCAGCGCGAGGTTGGTCGCCAATCCGCCCAGCGCCTGCAGCGGCTTCACCTCCGCGGCCTCGCGGTACGTGCGATGGACGACCGCCAGCCGCGGCACGTAGCGCAGCCGCCAGCCGCGGCCGCGCAGGCGCCACGACAGGTCGACGTCCTCGCCGTACATGAAGATGCGCGGCTCGAATCCGCCGACCGCGTCGAACGCCGCGCGCCGGAACAGCGTGGCCGCGCCGCTGACCCACGGCGCGTCGAGCGTCGCGGGGTCGTAGGCCTTCGGATGCTCGTACGGGATCTGCCGCAGTTCCCACGCCGCCACCCGCGCGTCGTCGCCGCGCGCAAGCGCCATCAGCGGCGCGAAGGCTCCCGGCTCGAGGATGCAATCCTGGTTCAGCACGAACAGGAACGGCGCGTCGCCGCGCGAAGCGTTGCTGTTGTGCCCGCGGCCGAAGCCGACGTTGGCGGGCGAGGCCACGACGTCGACGCGCGAGAACGTGCCGCCGGCGAGCGGCGCCAGCGCGCGGATCCGTTCGGCGGTGCCGGCCTCGGGGCTGTTGTCGTGGATCAGGACGCGGACGTCGACCCCGGCGGCCTGCTCGGCGACGCTGGTGCAGAGCTTCGCGAGCAGGTCGAGGTCGGGCCGGAAGGTGACGACCGAAAGATCAACCGCGGGCACGGCGCACGAGCTTCAGCAGGAGATTGCGCAGCGGCAGCGGCAGGCGCAGGAACAGCGCCTTGGCGTCCTGCACCCGGGCGAGCGTCGCGTTGAGGGCGACGACGTCGCCTTCGAGCTTGGTCGCCCAGGCGCGGACCTCGGCGAGGTCGCCGGCGGTCTTCTCCGCCCACAGCTTCGACGCCGCCAGATCCGTGCGCACGTTCGCAAGCTCGGCGTCCCGCGCCGCGAGCGTGTCGCGCGCCGCGGCGAGCTCGCCCGCCAGGCGCATCAGTTCGGGACGGAACACGAAGCCGTCGAGGTTGGCCGCGAGCAGCGGGGTCAGCGCCGCGGCGGGGTCGCCGGTCGACCCATCGTCGGGGGCCCCGTTCTTCGCGCCGGATGCCGGCGCGGCATGGCGCGCGTAGAGCAGTTCGACGGCACGGGTCATGGCATCGAGCGAGGGAACTCGGTCGGGGTCGGGACGTTGCAGCCGCGATTGTACGCGGAGCCGTTCGGCGGCCCCGACCGCGCTGAAGAGCCGCAGCAACAACTGCGCGGCGTCGCCGGCGGAGAAGCCCGCAGGCAGCACGAAGCCGCCGCCGTGCCGCCCGACGCGCTCGCCGAGCGCGCCGTCCTGCGGGACGATCGCCGGGATGCCGGCGGCCCACGCCTCGGACAGCGTGTAGCTGAAGCTCTCCGGCAGCCGGTTCGGGAACAGCACCGCCTCGATCCGGTAAGCGGCGAGCCACGCGGGAAGCGCGTCCTGCTCGTAGGCGCCGTGGATCCAGAGCCGGGCCGGGACCGCCCAGCCCGGTGTGCGCTGCGCGTCGGTGTAGCCGATCACCACGATGCCGAGGTCGGATCCCGACAGCGCCTCGGCCAACGGGACGAGCAGTTCGCTGCCCTTGTGCGGGCCGATCGCGCCGACGACCGCGACCGCGTGCAGCGGGGCATGCGCCGCGTATCCCGCCGGCGGCGTGGCGGCGTCGCGCCGCACCGGGACGGCCGGGTCGATGCCGGGCGCGATGACCACCGGCGCCACGCCCGGCAACGACGCCGCTGCGGTGGTCGCGATGAACCCGGACGGCGCGATCACCGCGGCGGCGGCGCCCAGCACCGCCGCGACCGAGCGCGTCCATTCCGGATCCGCGGCCGGCATGCCGTCGGCGGCGAAGGCGCGCTCGTCGAGAAACCCCAGGTCGTGCAGCGTCGCCACGAAGGGAACAGCGGTCAGCGCGACGAGCCGCCGGACGCGCGCGCGGCACATGGCGTCGACCGCATGCAGGTGGACGACGCCGATTCCCGCGCCGCGGACAAAGCGGACCAGCGCCTCGCCGGCGGCAAGGCTCGCCGTTTCCGCCAGCGGAAAAAAGCGATGCCCGGCGAGGTCCTCGATGACGTCGATGCCGGCACCGACGTGCCACAGGTAGTGGCGGCGATCGCTGCGGCGGGCGAGGTCGCGCACGTAGCGATCGGCGCCGCCGCCGTTGGCGGACGACAGGTGCAGCACGGCGGACCGTCGGGCGGGCAGGTTGGCGGGCGGCATCGGGTGGGCTGCGGGCGTCGGGCGGGGACTGCGGTGTCGGGTCGGGCTGTCGGGTGTTGGGGCGGGGCGTGCGGGCGTGTCGCGGGGCTTCGCAACCGCGCCGTCCGCCGCGCTGCGGCAGGGGCGGCGCGCCAAGTATAGGCGACCGTCCGGGCGCGGCGCGCGGGCTACAATCACGGTTCGGCGACGCCCCCTCGCACGCGATCGGCCCGCCCGACGTTCTCCCGCAGCCGTGGCCAACGACGCCCCCTTCTTCGCACGACCCGCCGCCGATGCCGCCGACTCGCAGCGCGCGAGCGGCTGGGAGCGCATCCGGGACGACGGCCGCGAGCTCGTCGTGATGATCGCCCACGATTGGCGTGGCGGAGTCTCGCGCCACCTCGGCGATCTGGCGACGCTGCTGGCGCCGCGCTGCGTCGTGCTGACGCTGACCCCTGCCGGCGCCGGCGTCGTCCGCCTCGGCGTCCACGGCGAGGCCGCTGCGGCCACCCGCGGCGAGGACGCTGCGGCGGTCCACGGCGAAGACGCTGCGACCGCACGCGACGGGGACGCTGCGGCACGTTCGCGGCGATGGCGGCGGCGCCATGGCGATGCGGCGGTCCGCGGCAGGGACGCGCCGGCGGCGTGGTTCGCGCTGCCGGACGACCTGCCGGCGCTGGCGGCGTTCCTGCGCGAGCTGGGCGTGGCGCGGCTGCATTTCCACCACGTGCACCGGCTGCCGCAGGCCGTGCTGGACCTTCCGTCCGCGGCCGCGCTGCCTTACGACGTGACGCTGCACGATCACCTGGCGATCTGCCCGCAGTTCCACCTCAACGCGGCCGACGGCCGCTACTGCGGCGAGCCCGACGAGGCCGGCTGCGCGAAGTGCCTCGAGGCGAGGCCCGCGGCCTGGGGTCTCGACATCCGCGGCTGGCGGGCGGCGATGCGGACGCTGCTGGCGGGAGCCGAACGCCGCATCGCCCCGACCCGCGACGTCGCCGCGCGGCTGGCGCGCCACTTCCCCGAGCTCTCGGTCGAGGTCTGGCCGCCGCCGGAGGCGCCCGTCGCGGTGCCGCCGCGACCGGTGCGCGTGCTGGCGGTCGGCCGCATCACGCCGGAAAAGGGGCTCGACGTGATCGCCGCCTGCGCCCGCGACGCGCGCGCGCGCGGCCTGCCGCTCGAGTTTCGCGTGCTCGGCGCCGCGTCGCGCCCGCTGCCGGACGACGCCGGCGTCACGGTGCTCGGCGAGTACGACGAGCGCGCGCTGCCGGAGGCGCTGGCGCGCGAAGCCGCCGACGTGCTGTTCTTCCCCGCGCAGGTGCCCGAGAGCTGGTCGTACACGCTGTCGGCGGCGCTGGCGGCGGGGCTGCCGATCGTCGCGTCGGCGCTGGGGGCGCTGGACGAGCGGCTCGCCGGACGGCCGCAGGCGACGCTGGTGCCATGGGATGCGCCGGCATCGGCCTGGAACGACGCGCTCGCGGCTTCGGCCGGCGCGGCGTTCGCCGCCGCGCGGCGCGCATCGTCGCCGATGCCGGCGGCGGCGACCGGCGCGACCGATCCGGCGGCGTATCGCGCGCGCTACCTCGCGCCGCTGCCCGCCGCGGGTCCGCGCAAGGTGGTCGGTGCGGCCACGCCCGTCGCGCTGACGCCGGGGCACCTGTCGCCGCCGCCCGCGGGCCACGGCGCAAACGTTGCGGCACCCCTGTCGCTGCAGGCGCTCTACACCGCCGGCGTCCGGTGCGGCGAAGGCGAGGCGCGCGCCGAGCTGCAGCGGCGCCTGCCCGAGGCATCGCGCCAGCTCGAGTCGCTGCAGCAGACCCGCGCCGAGTTCTCCCGCCGGCTCGTCGCCGCGCAGCGCGAGCTCGCCGCCGCGCAGACGTGGGCGCGAAGGCAGGGCGACGACGTCGACGCGGCGCGGGCGCGGATCGTCGAGCTCGAGTCGTCGACGACGTGGCGGCTCACCGCGCCGCTGCGGCAGGCGCTGCATCGCGCCAAGGTGACCGCCACGCGCCTGCGCGCCGGCGCGCGTTCGGCGCGACACCTGCCGCGCCAGACCTCGGTGGCGTTGACCATCCTGCGCAACGACGGGCCGGCCGCGCTGGCGCGGCGCATCCGCGGCAAGCTCGCGCGCGGCCGCGGCTACCATCCGCTCGCGGCGACGACGTACGCGCAGGAAACGGCGATCGCGCCGCTCGCGTTCGCGCCGCCCGTCCCGCCCCTGCGGCCGCGCGTGTCGATCATCGTGCCCGCGTACGGCCAGCCGCTGCTGACCTACACCTGCCTCAAGAGCGTCCACGCGCACACGCCGCCGGACCTGTTCGAGGTGATCGTCGCCGACGACGCGTCGCCCGAGCCGCTGGCCCCGGCGCTCGCGGATGTCACCGGCGTGCGCATCGAGCGCAATCCGGAGAACCTGGGCTTCCTGCACACCTGCAACCGCGCCGCGGCGCTCGCGCGCGGCGAGGTGCTCGTCTTCCTCAACAACGACACCATCGTCACCGCCGGCTGGCTCGACGCGCTGCTCGAGGCCTTCCGCCTGCGGCCCGACGCGGGGCTCGTCGGCGCCAAGCTCGTCTATCCCGACGGCCGGCTGCAGGAGGCCGGCGGCATCGTCTGGCGCGACGGCAGCGCGTGGAACGTCGGCCGCGGCGACGACCCGGCCCGGCCCGAGTACAACTACCTGCGCGAGGCCGATTACTGCTCCGGCGCCTGTCTCGCCGTGCCGGCCGCGCTGTTCGCGTCGCTGGGCGGCTTCGACGCGCGCTACGCCCCCGCGTACTACGAGGACACCGATCTCGCCTTCGCGGTGCGTGCCGCGGGGCGCCAGGTGATCTACCAGCCGCGCGCGACCGTCGTCCACTTCGAAGGGCAGACCTCGGGCACCGACGTCGCCGCCGGGATCAAGCGGCACCAGGTCGTCAACCAGGGCACGTTCGCGCGGAAGTGGGCGGCGGAGCTCGGCGCGCACCGCGCCAACGGCGACCGGCCGGAGCTCGAGCGCGATCGCGGCGTGCGGCGCCGCGTGCTGGTCGTCGACGCCTGCATGCTGACCCCCGACCAGGACTCGGGCTCGGTGCGCATGCAGGCGATGCTGGAGCTGATGCTCGAGCTCGGCTGCAAGGTGAGCTTCGTCGCCGACAACCTCGAGCATCGCGAGCCGTACGTGTCCGACCTGCAGCGTCGCGGCGTCGAGGTGCTGTTCCACCCGTACATCGCGTCGGTCACCGACCTGCTCGCCGAGCGCGGCGCCGAGTTCGACGTGATCGTCGTGTCGCGGCACTACATCGCGGGGCCGCATGTCGAGGCGATCCGCACGTTCGCGCCGCAGGCCCGGTTCGTGTTCGACACCGTCGACCTGCATTTCCTGCGCGAGGAGCGGCTGGCCGAGCTCACCGACAGCGCGCTGGGCAAGGCCGCGGCGAGAGCGAAGCGCGATGCCGAGCTGGCGCTGATCCGCAAGGCCGACGCGACGGTGGTCGTCAGTCCGGTGGAGAAGGAGCTGCTGCAGCGACTCGCCCCCGACGCCCGCGTCGACGTGCTGTCGAACATCCACGAGCTCTGCGGCGACGGCAGGCCCTTCGCCGAGCGCCACGGCATCGTGTTCATCGGCGGCTTCCAGCATCCGCCCAACACCGACGCGGTGCTGTGGTACGCGAAGGAGATACTCCCGCTCGTGCGCAAGCGGCTGCCCGGCGTCGTGACGACCATCGTCGGCAGCAGGGTGCCGGAGACGATCCGCGCGCTGGCCGCGGACGACCTGGTCGTGGCGGGCTGGGTGCCCGACGTCGCGCCGTACTTCGAGGGCTGCCGGGTGTCGATCGCCCCGCTGCGCTACGGCGCCGGCGTCAAGGGCAAGGTCAACCTCGCGATGAGCTACGGCCTGCCGGTGGTGGCGACGGCGACGTCGGTCGAGGGGATGTTCCTGGCGCCGGGCGAGGACGTGCTCGTCGCCGACGACGCCGCCGCGTTCGCCGACGCCATCGTGCGGCTCTACGACGACGAGGCGCTGTGGCGCAAGCTCGCCGCCGGCGGCCGCGCGAACATCGAGCGCCACTTTTCGCGCGCGGTGGCGAAGCGCGCGCTGGCCCGGCTGCTCGATCTCGACCCCGGCTGAGCGGCGGCGGGGCGGGTGCGACGCGGAGGTGCCGGTGCCCGCCGGCGATCCGGCGTGGCGCGCTTCAGCGCCGGCGGAACACGAGGTCGAACACGCCGTGGCCGAGCTTGAGGCCGCGGGTCTCGAACTTGGTCTGCGGGCGGTAGTCCGGACGCGGCGCGAAACCCTCGACGGTGTTGACCAGCCGCGGCTCGGCGGCAAAGGTCGCGAGCATTTCCAGCGCGTACTCCTCCCAGTCGGTCGCCGCGTGCAGGTAGCCGCCGGGGACGAGACGCGCGGCGAGCGCCGCGACGAACGCCGGCTGCAGCAGCCGCCGCTTGTGATGGCGCTTCTTCGGCCACGGATCGGGAAAGAACACGTGGATGCCGGCGAGCGACGCTTCCGGAATCATCTGCGCGACGACCTCGACGGCGTCGTGGCGGATGACCCGGAGGTTCGAGAGCCCCAGCGCGTCGACTTGCTTCAGCAGGCTGCCCACGCCCGGCGCGTGCACCTCGACGCCGATGAAGTCGACGTCGGGCCGGGCGGCGGCGATCGCCGCGGTCGTCTCGCCCATGCCGCAGCCGATCTCCAGCACCCGCGGCGCGCGGCGGCCGAACACCGCGTCGAAATCGGGCGGCGCGGACGCGAAGTCGAGCCCCCACCGCGGCAGCAGCTCGTCGTAGGCGCGGTGCTGCGCCGGGGACATCCGGCCCTGCCGCAGCACGAAGCTGCGCACCGGGCGGCGCAGCTCCCCGCCGGTCACGGGCGCGTCCAGCCCGGATCGGTGAGCCGTGCGCTCCATCTTCTGCCCGGTCGGGCCGCCCTTCGGCGCGTACTCGATGACCAGCGTCTCGGGGCTCTTCCACGACACCGCCGCGTCGTCCCACGCCTCCTTCGGCGCCCACGTCTGGTCCTTGAACACGCCGTCGCGGGTCACGCGCCAGACGGCGAGTTCGTTGACGCAGCGCGCGGCGCAGAAGTCGGCGGTGGCGAGGCGCTGGCGATCGGGCGACAGGCGCGGCTCGGCCGGCAGCTCGGTCTGCCGACCGGTCGCCCGCTGCAGCAGCAGGAAGCGGCCGTTGTCGCCGTCGGTGACGTAGAGCACGACGGCGTTGATCTCGCTCAGGGAGTCCCACAGCGCGAACGTGCGCACGCCGGCGGCGGTGTCGACGTCGGTGAGCGTGACGCTGCCCGAAGGGTAGAGGCCGATCTTCAGCGCGGCCCCCTCGCGCACCGCCAGCCCCGGCAGCCGGGGCATCTGCATCGCTTCGATGCGCCGGCCGCATTCGGCCAGGCCGTCGGCGTTGCCGCAGAGCCTGGCGACGTCGTCGGCGGTGGGCGGCACCGCCCACGACGGCGCGACACCGCCGCCAGCGCGAGCAGAAGCGAGGCGCGAGCGACGCGCGGAAGGACAGGGGCACGAACATGGGGAGGGACCTTGGGAAGTAGACGCACCGGGGCGCGCGACATCGATGCGCGCCTCACGAGATCAGCCCCGAGGTCGGCGAGCTCGGACTCGCGCTGTAGAGCTTCCTCGGCATGCGGCCGGCGAGAAAGGCCTCGCGGCCCGCTTCGACGCCGAGCTTCATCGCCCGGGCCATCCGCACCGGATCCTGCGCCAGCGCGATCGCCGTGTTCATCAGCACGCCGGCGCAGCCCAGCTCCATCGCGATCGCCGCGTCGGAGGCGGTGCCCACGCCGGCGTCGACGATCACCGGCACCTTCGCCTGGTCGAGGATCAGCTTCAGGTTCCACGGATTGAGGATGCCCATCCCCGAGCCGATCAGCGACGCCAGCGGCATGATCGCGAGGCAGCCGATCGACTCGAGATCGCGCGCGACGATCGGGTCGTCGGACGTGTAGACCATCACCTCGAAGCCCTCGGCGACCAGCGTCTCGGCCGCCTTCAGCGTTTCGCGCACGTTCGGGAACAGCGTGTGCGGATCGCCCAGGACCTCGAGCTTGACCAGCGTGTGGCCGTCGAGCAGCTCGCGCGCGAGCCGCAGCGTGCGCACGGCGTCGTCGGCGCTGTAGCAGCCGGCAGTGTTGGGGAGGTAGGTGAACGCCGTCGGCGGCACCGCGTCGAGCAGCGACGGCGCGCCGGCGTCCTGGCCGATGTTGGTCCGGCGGATCGCGACGGTGACGATCTCGGCGCCGCTGGCGTCGAGTGCCGCGCGCGTCTGGCCGAAGTCCTTGTACTTGCCGGTGCCGACCAGCAGGCGCGAGGAAAAGCTGCGGCGGCCGATGACCAGCGGGTCGGCGAGGGCGGCGCCGGTGCCGGCGGCGGGAAGGATGGGGTGGGGTGCGTTCATGGCGAGGATTTTACCCCTCGCCGGGGCCGGCTATCCGCCGCCGACCGCGCCGATGATTTCGAGGCGGTCGTCGGGAAGGACCGGGGTCCCGGCCCAGCGGCTGCGCGGCACGACCTCGCCGTTGCGCTCGACGGCGATGCGCTTGCCCTCGAGGTCGAGCGCGCGGACGAGGGCGGCCACGTCGGCCGGCGGGTGGTCGAAGGCGCGCAGCGTGCCGTTGATGGCGCAATGGAACGTCACGATGATCGCCGTCCGCGTCGTCGCGCTTCGTTGCGTGCTCGCGCTGAAGCGGGACAGGATCCCGGCCGAGCTTCGTGGCCGCGTTTCGCCGGCCTGGTTTCACTGCCCACGACTGCGCTCCCTGTTTCCCGACTGCGCCGACTGCGCCGACCGCGCCCATTGTGCACCACCCGCGGGCGCCGACGACGGGATCCGGATCCGGATTGGCCGGCCCGGCGGCAGCGGGTGCCGCCGGCGCCGGTCCGGGAGCCGATGCTTGCGGCGGTCCGACTCGGGGCGATAATGCGCGCTCGCATCGACCCCGGGAGTTCCTTCGTGCCGAGTTCTTCAACATCGAGGCGGCAGGCCGTCGTCGTCGCTTGGTCACTCTTCGCGGCCGTCGCGGCCACGACCGCCGCCGCCCAGGCGCGGCCGGCGCCGCCTCCGGTCCGCGACGTGACCGACACGTATTTCGGCGTCGCGGTGCCGGATCCGTACCGTTACTTCGAGGACGTGAAGAGTCCGGAGTTCACCGCCTGGCTGAAGGCGGAGTCCGGCTACGCGCGCACCGTGCTCGCGCGCATCCCCGGCCGCGACACGGTCCAGCGCGAGGTCGAGAAGCACGGCGACGCCGTCGCCGCGCGCGTGTCCGACGTGCAGATCGTCGGCGATCGCGTCTACTACCAGAAGCGGCTGGCCAGCGAGAACCTGCCGCGGCTGTACGTGCGCGAAGGATTCGCCGGCAAGGAACGCCTGCTCGTCAATCCGGAAGCGATCACGACCGCGGACGGCAAGCACAGCTCGCTCGACTACTACGCGCCGTCGCCGGACAACCGGCACGTCGCGTACGGCATTTCCCCGGCCGGGTCCGAGGATGCCGTGCTGCACGTGATCGAGGTCGCGACCGGCAAGGTGCTCCCCGACGCCATCGACCGCGCGCAGTTCGCCGCGCCGTCGTGGTTGCCGGACGGCCGGCTCCTCTACACCCGGCTGCAGAAGACCGCCGGGAACGCGCCGCCGACCGACCGATACAGGAATTCGCGCGTGTTCGTGCACACGCTGGGGGACGACCCCGACCGCGACGTCGCGCTGTTCGGCGCCGGCGTGACGTCGCTCGCCGCCATCGATCCCGACGAGAACGTCGTCGTCCGGAACGTGCCTGGCTCGGCGCACGTGGTGGCGCTGGCGATCAACGGCGTGCAGCGCGAGTTCCGGCTGTGGACGGCGCCACTGACGGCGCTGGACGGCGAACGCACGCCCTGGGTCCGGGTCGTCGACACCGCCGATGCGGTGACCGACTACGCGGTCCAGGGCGACGCGCTGTACCTGATGACGCACAAGGGCGCGTCGCGATTCAAGGTCGTGCGGACGTCGCTGTCGAAGCCCGACGTCGCGACGGCCGAGACGGTCGTGCCGCGCGGCGAATCGGTGGTCACCGCCATCGCCGCGGCGGGCGATGCGCTGTACGTGCGCAAGCGCAACGGCGGCGCGAGCGAGCTCTTCCGCCTGCCTCGCGACGGCGCGGCGGCCGTGCCGATCCGCCTGCCGTTCGTCGGCGACATCGAGGACCTGGCCGCGGACCCCCGCCGGCCGGGCATCGCCTTCGCGTTCGGCGGCTGGACGCGCTTCGGCGCGGTGTACGCCTTCGACCCCGCTTCCGGCCGGGTCCGCGACACGGGGCTGCAGCCGCAGGGCAGGTTCGACAATCCGCCGCATCTCGTCGCCACCGAAGTCAAGGTGACGGCCGCGGATGGCACGCCCGTCCCGCTTTCGATCGTCCATCGCAAGGGCCTCAAGCTCGACGGCGGCAACCCGACGATCGTCTACGGCTACGGCGCATACGGCATCGCGACCACGCCGTTCTTCCGGCCGACGTGGTTGTCGTGGTTCGATCGCGGCGGCGTGCTCGCGGTCGCGCACGTGCGCGGCGGCGGCGAGTACGGCGAGGACTGGCACAAGGCGGGCTTCCAGGCGACGAAGCCGAACACCTGGCGCGACGCGATCGCCTGCGCCGAGTGGCTGGTCGCCAACAAGTACACGTCGCCGGCGAAGATGTCGGTGATGGGCGGCAGCGCCGGCGGCGTGCTGGTCGGTCGCGCGATCACCGAGCGGCCCGAGCTGTTCGGCGCGGCGGTCGGGCAGGTGCCGATGTCCGATGCCGTGCGCTCCGAGTTCGCCGCCATGGGCCCGCCGAACGTTCCGGAATTCGGGTCGGTGAAGACCGAGGCCGGCTTCCGGGGTCTCCACGCGATGAGCCCGTATCACGCGGTGAAGGACGGGGTGAAGTATCCGGCGGTGTTGCTGACGGCGGGCGTCAACGATCCGCGCGTCGACGTGTGGGATCCGGCGAAGATGGCGGCGCGGCTGCAGGCCGCGTCGGCGAGCGGCAAGCCGGTCCTGCTGCGCATCGACTTCGACGCCGGCCACGGTGTCGGCACGACCAAGAAGCAGGCCTACGAGGAACGCGCGGACACCTTCGCGTTCCTGCTCTGGCAGGCGGGGGTCGCGGGGTTTCAGCCCTGAGGTGCACGGAGTGCGGGGCGTGCAGGTCGTGCTAGGGGCGCACGGGCGGGCGGGGCGGATGCGCGAGCGGCGGCTGCGCCGGCATCGGGCAGGACGGCGTGGCGACCTCGGCCGACCGGACGATGGCCGGGCGGTGCGCGGTTGCGCGCAACATGGCATGCGCGCGGGTGGTGTCGCCGGAGGCCCGAGCCCCGTCGTTGACCTAAATTCGACCTGACCCCATTTGGGGGTCGAAGCGCCAGGCGTCCATGGCCAGCGCGCCGCCGAGGGTTTCGCGGACGAAGCGCGTGGCGACGGCGTGCGGACCGGCGGCGGCCCAGGCGACCGGCAGCGGCACGTAGTGCTCCTCGGTCGGGTGGGCGCGCGCGGCTTCCGGCCGCCGCTCCCGGTATTCGACCAGGGCGTCGCCGTCCCCGGCCGCGAGCCGCTCGTCGAGCCACGCGGCGAAGGCCTCGACGTAGGGCATCGGCGCCGTGCTGCCGCTGCGCGCCGCCGTCATCCAGTCGCGCAGGTTGTGGGTCGCGTGGCCGGAGCCGACGATGAGCACGCCGCGCTCGGCGAGCGGCGCGAGCGCGGCGCCAAGATGCACGTGATGCGCGACGCCGCGCCCCGTCTGCACCGAGAGCTGCACCACCGGCACCTCGGCGCGGGGATACATGTGCATCAGCGGCACCCACGCGCCGTGGTCGAGTCCGCGACAGCCGTCGATGCCGGCGGTGAAGCCGGCGTCCTTCAGCAACGCGGCGGTTTCCTGCGCGACGTCGGGCGATCCGGGCGCCGGATAGCGCAGCGCGTAAAGCTCGTCCGGAAAGCCGCCGAAGTCGTGGATCGTCTCCGGCTTCGCGTTGCCGGTCAGCAGCGGCAGCGACGTGTCCCAGTGCGCCGACACCATCAGCACGGCGCGGGGAACGGGCAGCGCCTGCGCGAGCGCCGCCCACGCCCGTCCCGCGGCGCCGGGCTCGACCGCGGTCATCGGCGATCCGTGGGACAGGAACAGCGTGGGCAGGCGCTTCATCGCAGGGTTCCGTTCTCGACCTACTTGAGCAGGCCTTCGGCCTTCATCGCTTCCTGCACCTTCGGCCGCGCGGCGACCCGCGCCAGGTAGGCGTCGAGCACCGGCCACCTGGCCGTATCGATGCCCACCCACTTGTTCCAGCTCAACACGGTGAAGAGGTACGCGTCGGCCACGGTGAATTGTGCGCCCGTCAGGTAGTCCTGCGCGGCGAGCTTGGTCGACAGCCAGTCGAGGCGCTTGGCAAGCCGGCTCTTGACGGCTTCCTTGTACTCGGCGGGCACCGACGCGTCGAACAGCGGCGAGTACTGCTTGTGCAGTTCGGAGGTCACGAAGTTCAGCCACTCCTGCAGGTGGTAGCGCGGCATCGTGCCGGCCGCGGGGGCGAGCCCCGACGCCGGATTGCGGTCGGCGAGGTACTGGACGATCGCCGGGCCTTCGGACAGCCGGTCGCCGTCGTCGAGCTCGAGCAGCGGCACCGAGCCCTTCGGATTGATCGTGGTGTAGTCGGTGCCGTCCCCAAGCGTGTGCGTCTTGAGGTCGACCTTGACCAGCTCGACCGGGATGCCGGCCTCGCGGGCGACGATGTGCGGGGACAGCGAGCAGGCGGCGGGAGAGTAGTACAGCTTCATCGTTGGTGCTCCGGAAGGTGAGGGCGGAGTGCGGTGCCCGGATGGGCGGCCCTGTTGACAGGCCAATGATGCTGCTGCCGACAGACAAGATAAACAGGCTTCAACGGGATTGATTATTGCGATAAATGCAATAAACTTGCACGAATGGATCGCTTCGCCGCCCTCACCGCCTTCGCCAAGGTCGTCGAACAGGGCAGCTTCTCGCGCGCCGCCGAGAAGCTGTCCATGTCGACGTCGGCGGTGTCGCGCCATGTCGCCGAGCTCGAGGCGCACCTGTCGGTGCGGCTTCTCAACCGCACGACCCGACGCCTGTCGCTGACCGAGGCGGGGCAGGCGTTCCACGAGCGCAGCGTGCAGCTTGCTCGCCGATCTCGACGAAGCCGAAGGCTCGGTCAGCGCGGCGACGCTGGTCCCGCGCGGCATGCTGCGGCTCACGTGCGCGATCACCTTCGGCATTCGCCATCTCGCGCCGGCGATCGCGGCGTTCGGCGCCACGCATCCGGAGGTGTCGTTCGAGATCGAGCTGTCGGACCGCGCCGTGGACATCGTCGACGAGGGCTTCGACCTCGCGATCCGCATCGGCAGCATCGGCAGCCAGGCGCTGGTCGCGCGCCGCATCGGCATCACCGAGTTCGTCTGCGTCGCGTCGCCGTCGTACCTGGCGCGGCACGGCACGCCGCGCACACCGGAGGAGTTGTCGGCGCACGCCTGCCTGATCTACGAATATCTGCCCACGCGCGACCAGTGGCGCTTCGTCGATGCCGCCGGTGCCGAACACGCGGTGCGCATCCGCGGCCCGGCGCGATCGAACAACGGCCAGATGCTGACGGCGCTGGCGGCGGCGGGGCTCGGCATCTCGATCGAGCCCGATTTCATCGTCGCGCCGCAGATCGCCACGGGCGCGCTGGTGCCGCTGCTTGCCGGCTACCGGGCGCCGGCGGGTTCCATCAACGCGGTGTATCCGAGCCGGCGCCACCTCTCGGCCAAGGTGCGTTCGTTCATCGACTTCCTCGTCGCACGATTCGCGACGCCGGAGTGGTCGCTCAGCGGGAGCGCACCCGTCCCGCCGGCGCGTCGTCCGGCGCGGTGAGGCGCGCTGGCGCTTCCTCCAGCCTCGGCGCCTCGGCCCGTCGCGCTGCCGGCGGCCGCGGGCCGTGGTCGCTGCGGCATCGGGCACGTCGTGCGGGAGTCCGAACGTCGCCCAGGCCCGTGCCCACACGCGACGCAGCTCGGCATCGGCGGCGAGTTCGACCTGGCGGCCACGCGCCTCGTAGGCCTCGATCAGCGCGACCAGTTCGTCGAGGCGGTGACCGGCAGGCGTGCCGGGATCGCACAGCAGCAGTTGCTCGAGCTCGGCCAACGCAGCACGGTACTCGGCGTCGGTATGCAGCGCGTGCGGGTCCAGCAGATGGCTCATGGCGGTCGTCTCCTCGGGACTGGGATGCGGCGCGGCAAGGCGCGGACGCAAGCCATGTTGAATCGACGCGCGGGCGCGCGCCATCGACCGGACGGATGAGGATCGCGGCGCCGGACGGGGGCGCGGGGTCCGGGCGATCGCCGGCGGCGTGCGCCTGCGCCGATGCGCGCGGCCGGCGCGTCAGTCGCGGCGCGCGGGACCGAAGTCGCGCAGGTGCTCGTGCGCTTCCTCGGCGGACTCGTAGATGTGCGGGACGACGCCGCGCTGCGCCAGCGCGTCGCCGAGCTTCACGCGCAGGAAGCCCGACGTCGTGTAGCGGGTCACGCCCCAGTAGAAGCGCTCGACCAGGCGCTGGACCATGTCGGTCCACGCGTCGATCAGCTCCGGCGGCAGCGAGAAATTGTCGTAATTGACGATCGCGTAGATCTTCCGGCCCAGTGGCGTCAGCTGCCGCTCGATCTCGATGCGCACGTCCTCGATGTCCTGCGTCGAGCGGATCGACAGCCGCTCGAAATTGATGAAGAAGATGTTCTGCTCGGGCGCGTAGGTGAAGCGCTCGGCCAGGGGAATGGCGAGCATCCGCGCGCGCAGACCCATCGGCGCGTCGATGAAGATCGCCGCGTCCATCGGGCGCGGGGTGCCGCGGATCACCGGCTTGAAATCCATCTGCGCGAGGATGTCGCGCTCGACGTCGACGCCGGGCGCCACTTCGGTGAGCTCGAGGCCGTCCGGTCCCAGCGCGAACACGCAGCGCTCGGTGATGTAGAGCGCCGGCTGCCGGCGCTTCCACGCCTGCGCGCCGGAGTAGGTGCGGTGCTCGACCTCGTGCACGAACTTGCGCGCGTTGCCTTCGCTGTCGATCGCGAGCCGTCCGCCGTCGACGTGGATCACCAGGTTGCCGGCGGTGAACGTGCCGACGAAGACGACCGACTTCGCCGACTGGCTGATGTTGATGAAGCCGCCTGCTCCGGCGAGCCGCGGGCCGAACTTCGACACGTTGAGGTTGCCCTCGCGGTCGGCCTGCGCGAGGCCGAGGAACGCGAGGTCGAGGCCGCCGCCGTCGTAGAAGTCGAACTGGTACGGCTGGTCGATGATCGCCTGCGTGTTGGTCGCCGCGCCGAAGTTGAGGCCGCCGGCGGGGATGCCGCCGACCACGCCGGGCTCGGCGGTGAGGGTGAGAAGATCGATGACCTTCTCCTCGGCGGCGATGTTGGCCACGCCCTCGGGCATGCCGATGCCGAGATTGACGACGCTGTTGGGCTTGAGCTCGAGCGCGGCGCGCCGGGCGATGATCTTGCGCTCGGACATCGGCATCGCGGCGATCGTCGACGCCGGCACGCGGATCTCGCCGGAGAACGCCGGGCTGTAGGGCTCGATGAACGTCTGCATGTGGTACTCGGGCTTCTCGGCCACGACCACGCAGTCGACCAGGATGCCGGGTATCTTCACCTGCCGCGGGTTGAGGGTATGCCGTTCGGCCACGCGCTCGACCTGCGCGATGACGATGCCGCCGGAGTTGTGCGCGGCCATCGCGATGGCCAGGCCCTCGAGGGTGAGCGCCTCGCGTTCCATGGTGATGTTGCCGTCGGGATCGGCGGTGGTGCCGCGGATGATGCCGACGTGGATCGGGAACGCGCGGTAGAAGAGGTACTCCTCGTCGCCCAGCGGCATCAGCGTGACGAGGTCCTCGGTCGTGATCGGGTTGATCTTGCCGCCGCCGTGGCGCGGGTCGACGAAGGTGCCCAGGCCGATCTTCGACAGGTGGCCCGGCTTGCCGGCGGCGATGTCGCGGAAGAGGTGCGCGATCACGCCCTGCGGCAGGTTGTACGCCTCGATCTGGTTGCCCACCGCCAGCCGCCTGCAGCTTCGGCACCAGGCCCCAGTGGCCCCCGACGACGCGCTTGACCAGGCCGTCGTGGCCCAGGTGATTGAGGCCGCGCTCCTTGCCGTCGCCCTGGCCCGCGGCGTAGACGAGCGTCAGGTCGCGCGGATGGCCCACGCCGTCGGGCGCCTCCCGGGCGGTGTCCAGGAAGCGCTGCTCCAGCGCCACCGCGATGTTCTCGGCGAACCCGATGCCGACGAAGCCGGTGGTCGCGAGGGTGTCGCCGTCGCGGATCAGCGCCACCGCCTCGCGGGCGCTGACGATCTTGCCGTGCTCGAAGGTGCGGACGGCGTCGAGCAATCGATGGGTCGCGTTGGTCATGGCAGTGGCGCAAAGAGGCGAGACCCGCATTGTGCCGTGTCGCTTGGGGTCAGGTCGAATTTTGCTGAATCGCGGTCGGTCGCGCGCGACAAGGCGTGGCGACTAGGGCGGCGACCGACGCGACCGCCGGTCGAGGGTCCTGGCGCCAGCGGACCTTCCGCACGGATCCCGGCGTCGTGTGCGTTCCAATCTTGCATACGCGACTCGGACGCCACCATCGTCCCAATGGCCGATGGCTCGATGTCGCCGAGGGGGGCAGACTACGGGGTATTCTTGGAGCTTCGCTGTGCGAAGTGCGCTGCCTCCGCTTGACCGAAATTCGACCTGACCCCATTTGACGACATTTCCCACCGCCCCCGCGGGACCCTCGGCCGCCGATGCCGCCACCATCGCCGCGCGCTGGTCGCAGCAGCTGCCCGGCGCCGATGCGTTCTCGCGCGCCGTCTACTGGCTGGCGATTCCCGAGGTCGACGCGCGCTACCAGCGCCGGGCCTGTGCCGGCGACACCACGCGCCGCTGGTTCGCGCACCTCGTCGACCGGCACCTCGGGCCGGCCGCGGGGCGCGCACGCATGCTGAGCCTCGGCTGCGGCGCCGGCGGGCTCGAGCGCAAGCTGCACGCAATGGGCGCGTTCGCGCGCTTCGACGCGTTCGACGTCGCGCCGAGCGCCATCGACACCGCACGCGGAGAGGCGGCGGCCGCCGGCATCACCACCATCGACTACCAGGTGCGCGACCTGCAGCGCGACGGCGTGCCGCGCGGGGCGTACGACGCCGCGTGGTTCAACGGCTCGCTGCATCACATCGAGCGACTGGAGTTCGTGCTCGACGCGGTCCGTGATTCGCTCGCGCCGGACGGCTGGCTGTTCGTCAACGAATACGTCGGCGCGAACGCGTTCGGCTACGGACCGCGCCAGCGCGAGTGCATCGCCGCGGCATTCCGGCTGCTGCCGCCGCGGCTTCGCCGCTCGTGCATCGCCGGCGACGAGGGCCGGCTGATGGAAGCGGCGCCGCTGCCCGATCCGGACGAGGTGCGGCGCGTCGATCCTTCCGAGGCGGTCCGGTCGGAGGACATCCTGCGTGCGATCGAGGCACGCTTCGACATCGTCGAGCGCAACGACTGCGGCGGCACGCTGCTGCAGTTCCTGCTGGCCGGCATCGCCGGCAACTTCCGCTCCGACGATGCCGAAGCGATGCGCTACCTGGAGATGCTGTTCGCGATCGAGGACGCGCTGATCGACGGCGGCGAGCTCGCCAGCGATTTCGTCGTGCTGGCGGCCCGGCCGAAGGCGGGGCCGGTTCCCCGGGTGTGACCGGGGGCTGCGCACTTGCGATCGGGGGCGCGGCCTCCGCTTGCCCACAGCGGGCCGCTCTTCGGCGGGGACCGTGTGGCGGGGCTGACGGCGTGACAGAATGCCCTCCCCGTCGTCGTTGCCTGCGATCGTCCCTTGTTTCGTCATCCGCGCCGCGCGTTCGTTCGCCGCTGCATCCGGATCCTGCCCTTGGCACTCGGCCTCGCTGCCCTGCCGGTACGCGCGCAGCCGGCGTGGCCCACGCGCCCGATCAGGTTGCTCGTCCCGCAGGCGCCCGGGGGAACGGTCGACCTGGTTTCGCGCGTCGTTGCGGATCGGCTGGAGCCAGTGCTGGGCGTGGCGTTCGTCGTCGAGAACAAGCCCGGCGCGTCCGGACTGATCGGCGTCGAGGCCGTCAAGCGCGCGGCGCCCGACGGGTACACACTGCTGACGGCGTCGTCGAACACGCACGCGATGCTGCCGCACCTGATGGACACCCTGCCGTACGATCCGCTGCGCGATTTCGCGCCCGTCGTGAATTTCGGCTACACCACGAAGATGATCGTGGTCAGCAACACGGTCGAGGCGACGACGCTGGCCGAACTGGTGAGCCTGGCCCGGGAGTGTCCCGGGCTGCTGAACTACGGTTCCTCCGGCATCGGCTCGTCCAACCACCTGGACGCCGAGGTGTTCGCGCGCGCGGCGGGCATCCGGCTGGTGCACGTGCCTTACCGCGGGGCGGCCCAGGCGCTGAATGCCGTGACCACCGGCGAGGTCCAGATGATGCTGGTGAGCGTGACTTCGGGCCAGGCGCTGGTGCGTGCCGGTCGCGTGCGCGGTCTTGCCGTCTTCAGCGAACAGCGCGCACCCCAGCTGCCTGCGGTGCCGACGATGGCCGAGTGCGGATACCCCGGCCTCGACGTGCGGACCTGGGTCGGGTTCGTCGTGCCGGCGGGAACGCCTGCCGCGATCGTCGACCGGCTCAATCGCGAGATCGTCGCCCTGCTGGGCTCGCCGGTGATGCGCGAATGGCTCGTGATCCAGGGCCTGGAAGTCGCCGGGGGCACGCCCGCCGAGTTCGCGGCGACGCTGCACGCGGACTACGCCAAATGGGGCGCCGTCGTGCGCGAACTGGGATTGCGCGAAGCGGCAACAGTGGCGAAGTGATGCGCGCGGGCACGCAACTCACGCCGACGAAGCGACCTGCACTCCGGCTGGTCGCCGGCGTGCTGGCCGTCGCGGCCGCGGTGTTCGCGGCTGGCGCGCACGGCGCCGATGCCGTTTGGCCCGCGCACCCGATCCGCATCGTCGTCGCGCAGGCGCCCGGCGGTCCGCCGGACCTCATCGGCAGGTTCGTGGCCGAGCGCCTGGCGCGCGCGCTGGGTTCGCCGGTCGTCGTCGACAACCGGCCGGGCGCCAGCGGCATCATTGGCGTCGAGCAGGTCGCGCGCAGTGCCCCCGATGGCCACACGCTGCTGATCGCGACCATGAGCACGCACGTGCTGGTGCCGCTGGTCTCGGCCAAAGTTCCCTACGACCCCGTAGGCGATTTCGTCCCGGTATCCAACCTGTTCCGCACCATCAAGGCGCTGTGGGTCAACGCGGCACTGCCGCCGCGAACCTTGCGCGAGTTCGTCGACTACGCGGCCGCCCGCCCCGGAATGCTCAACTATGCGACCGGCGGCGTCGGATCGTCGAACCACGTCGACGCGGCGTGGTTCGTGCAGGCCGCCGGCCTCGACCTGGTGCACGTTCCCTACAACGGCCCGGCCGCGGGCATCACCGCGGTCGCCGGTGGCGATGCGCAGATGATGGTGGTGTCGATCACCACCGGCCTGCCGCTGGCCCAGGGCGGCCGCGTGCGTCCGCTGGCGGTCTTCGGCGATCGTCGCGCGGCGCTGCTGCCCGGGGTCCCCACGGCCGGCGAGCAGGGCATGGGCGCGGTCGATCTCGCCGCGTGGATCGGGCTGATGGCCCCCGCAGGGACGGCGCCGGAAATCGTCGACCGCCTCAACGCGGCGGTGACGCGTATCCTGCGCGAGCCCGAGACCGTCGAATGGGCCGACCGCCAGGGCATGGAAATCGCGGCCGGATCGCGCGCCGAGTTTGCCCGGACGATCGAGCGCGACCGGGCTGCGCTGGGGCGAGCTCGTCGGACGCATGCGCATCGCCCCCCACTAGGAACCCATGGCAAGCCCAATTTCCGCCGCCTCTCCCGAGAGTCGGGTCCGTCGCGTCCGATCCGCGCTCGGTGCTGCTCGTCACGCTGAACATCGAAGGAATCGCGGCGGCGCGCATGCCGCGCGAGCTGCAGCGCGCCGGCATCGAGGTCTCGCTGCTGGCGCCGCGGAGTGCCGTCGCGATGCAGTCGCGCTTCCCCGCGCGAAAGGGGTTCCTTCCCGACCGACCGAACCTCTACGAGTGGATCCAGCATCTCGCGACGTCGGTGCGCGCGGTCCAGCCCGCGTGGATCCTGCCCGGCGACGACGTGTCGCTGCGGCTGCTGATGCAGCTGGTGGTGTCGCCACCCGCCAACCTGGTTCCCGCCGTGCAGCAGGAGCTGGCCGCGCTGATCCGGCGCTCGCTCGGCGATCCGGCGCACTATCTCGACAGTGTCGACAAGGCGCTGCTGATGCCGATCGCGCGGCGCCTCGGCGTCGACGTCCCCGACGGCGAGGCGGTCGCCGGCGAGGACGACGCGGTCCGCGTGGCGGCGGACCTGGGCTATCCGGTGATCGTGCGGCCGGCCTACGGCAACGCGGGCCGCGGCGTCGCGCGCTGCGTTGCCGAAGCGGACGTGAGGGAGGCGATGCGCGCGATCCAGCCGCCGATGGGCTGGGCGCCGTCGAGTGGGCACCCGGCGCTGATCCAGCGCTTCATCACCGGACAGAACCACAATCGACCCGCGCTGGCGTGGGAGGGGCGCGAGGTCGCGGGGTTCACCCGGCTGAGCGTCCGCCACTACCCGGAGCCGTCCGGCCCGGGCTCGGTGTCGCGCTACCGGCGCGTGCCGGCGATCGCCGAGGCCAACCGGCGCCTGCTCGAGGCGCTGGGCATCACCGGATTCACCGGCACGCAGTTCATGGTCGAGGAAGCCACCGGGCGCGCGTTCCTGATCGAGATCAATCGCCGCATGACGCCGGCGACGCACTCGGGTTCGCTGGTGGGCGTCGATCTCGCGGCCGCATTCGCCGCGTGCGCGCAGGGCCTGCCGTGGACCGGCGCCACCGATCTCGCGGAGGACGAGGGGCCGACGATCGCGCTGTTTCCGCAGGAGTGGATGCGCGACCCGACGAGTCCGCTGCTCAACAGCCTGCCGAACGACGTGCCGTGGGACGACCCGGCGGTCGTCCGGGCGTTCCTCGATCCGCCGGGCCTGCGGGGCTGAGCGCCGGGTGCCCGCCGGAGCTCAGGGCGTGCAGACGTCCGACGGCGTGCCGTAGGGGAAGGTGCGGTAGATGAACGTCGCCATCTGGACGCGCGTGACGTTCGCGGTCGGGCAGAACGTCGTGGCCGTGCAGCCGCTGGTGATGCCGAGGCTGTAGAGCTTGCTGATCCACGGCAGGAACGGGTCGCCGACGGGGACGTCGGTGAACGGGGTCGTCGTGGGGGTGTTCGGCACGTACGCCGGGCCGCACTTCGCCTTGAGCAGGAACTTGGCCATCGCCGCGCGGCTCACGTTCGCGGCCGGGCAGAACATCGGCCCCGCCGCGCAGCCGCTGGTGATGCCGTCGGTGGACAGCTGCTCGATGAAGCCGGCGAACGGCGTGCTGACGGAGACGTCGGTGAACACGGTGCCGGTGGCGGTGCGCGCGAAGTTCGCGCCGCGCTTGGTCCGTTCGAGGAACACCGCCATCTGGCCGCGCGTGATCGGGTCGGCCGGGCAGAAGCGCAGCGGACCGGAGGCACAGCCGCCGGTGTAGCCGCCCTGGTACATGAACTCGACGTAGCCGAACGCGGGATCGGTCAACGGCACGTCGGAGAACGACGCGGCGATCGGCACCGTCCGGGCGCGGTAGTTCGAGACGGCGTTCGCGCTCTTGTTGAGCGTGAGCGCGTTGTTGCGCGCCGGGCCGTCGCCCATGGCGAAGCCGTCGGCGTAGTTGACCAGCGGATTGGAAAAGTACTGCAGGCGCGTGCAGCCGCCGACGGTGGCGGAGCACTCGTTGTTGTACGCCATGATCGTCCGCCAGCTCGTCGCCGACGTCGCGCCGATGTGCGACATGCCGTGCGAATACGCGAACGCGCCCGGACCCGGCGCGACGTACGGATCGTGGTGCGCGCCCATGTTGTGTCCGAGCTCGTGACCGAACGAGAAGTTGGTCGTCAGGCAGCTGCCGCCACCGACGATGGCAAAGCCCTGGTCCTCGTTGGCGGACGAGATGGTGCTCGGGAGCCACGCGATGCCGCAGTAGGCGGGGTCGTTGATGACCAGCACGACCTCGTCGGCGCCGAAGGAGTTGCGCGCCGCGGCGGTGCCGGGGATCGTGCCGTTGGTGATCGCCGTCAGGGCATTGCCGAACGCATCCGGTCCGGTCTCGGTATAAGTGACCGCCTGCTTGCTCACCAGCCGGATGCGTTGCGCGATGCCGCCGTTACGGTACGCGTTGTTGGTCAGCGTGATCGCGGTGTCGATGTTGTTCTGGATCTGCGCGAGTCCGCCCGCCGCGCTTTGGGCGGCCGGCGTCCAGAAGACGATCACGTCGATCAGCTTGCCGGTGTCCGTGGGGGCGTCGCCGGCGGCGAGATCGCCAACCAATGGCGCCGCCCCCTTGATCATCCGCGGCTCGCCGTCCGGCGGCAGCAGGTGCGGCGCCACCTTGGCGATGCTCACGGTGCCGTCGGCCTGCGGCAGGATCGAGTACGAGCCGCCGGGAAAAGTGACGCTGCCGGTCAGGACCCTGCCGTTCTGCACCAGCACGGCCGAGCCGAGCTCCGCGTCCGCCAGCCGCGCGATGATCGCGGTGCCGCCGCCCGGGGTGCGTTCCACCCGCATGACCTGCGCGTCGAGCGCCAGGTTGTCGAACAGGTCCAGCGTGAACCACGGGCCGTCGGATTGGTCGTTCGTCTTCGCCGCCAGGTCCGGAATCAACGTGAAATCAGGTGCTGCCAGGCGCTCGCGGACGGCGGCGGGGTTGGCCATCGCCGTGGCCGCGGACTTGGCCGGGACCATGGCGCCGAACAGGCGGGGGCGGTCGGCAGCCGTGGCGGAAATGGAAAGGACCGCGATGGCCGTGGCGAAGGCCAGACTATGAAGAGTCTTCACGATGTTCCTTTGCGCTGGATGTTCTGGCTGTGTTGAATGCAATGAGCTGAGTGAAATCCCGCAAGCAAATCTTGTTCCTGGGGGGCTGGTAGCTGCAATCGGGGGAAGGACATGTGCTTCAAGCTGGGGTTCTCCAAGGCGCAGTTACTGCCCGTGAAAGTGCAGCTTTGGCGGGAGGGTCGGCGTCGGACGCCAAGCGGTTCGAGGAGCTTGAGACGGATAACTCCGGTGCGCGATCGCAGCCGGCGCCGGGTCAGCCCGTTGTGGATATGGCGCGTCGCAACCGCCGGCACTGCGGAACACGAGTCGCCGGCATTCCGACCGGCGGCTCGCGACTTACCCGATCAGGACCCTTGCGGGCGAATGCTGGGCTGGTCTTCAACGGCATCGAACGGCGACGTTGTTCCCGAAAGGCTTTGGGCGTGGACCAGAATGAAGCAGGTCCCCCGCGGCGACACCCGTTGCGCCGGCGACAGAAAAAGCCCCAACCGCGACGCGGAGCGGAGCGCCGGCACCTAGCGTGAACGTAGCGGGCGAAGTCACGTGGCCCGTGTAGGAGGCATCGAAGCCGACGGATGACCCATATGTATTCGGAAATGTCCAGGTCGTTCCGCCATCGGTCGAGTAGATCGGCTGAATGGCCATCGTGCCCGCGCCGCCCGCGGACAGGGCCGAGAGGTGCGTTGTCATCGAAATCGAGCGGTGATAGTTGGCCGCCGCCAGCACGTCTTGCTGGCAAACCGCGTTGTCGACCGCACCGGTGGTCAGCGTGTAGGCACCCAGATATTGCTGAACTCTCACCGGTCTCAGTACCAGCGCGTCCGCCAGCCGGTTCATGAACAGGGCCATCGAGGCCCGCGTTACGGGGTCGTTCGGACAGAAATTGGTTCCGACGCAGCCAAGCGTGACCCCCCGGTTTGCGAGCCATTCGGTGTTGGTGCAATAGGTCGCGCTTGCGGAAACGTCCGTAAACGGTGGTGCGCCCGTGCAGGTAGCCGCCTGCGCGCTCGACGCCGCAAGTGACAGCGCTATCGCACCGCCGACCGCCAACATCCTCGTCTTCATTGTGATTTCACCTGGTCTGGAAAAGAACATTTCATGGCGGGAGGTCCCACGTCGATTCGGCGTCGAACGGCGCACGACTTCGTGTCCTTGCCCGCCCCCGAATGGGGGGGCAATCGTCGGGACGCTTGGGCATCCTATGGGATGTCGATTGCGCCTGCAACGCGAATACGCGGCGCCTCACGCGCGGTAATTCGCCAGCCGCACCGGAATCCGCCGCGGCCCGAAGGCCCGGGTCTCGCCGTCGAACCGGCCCGCGATCGCCTCGCCGCAT
>CAWHJY010000034.1:0-35402 GCA_963829775.1 uncultured beta proteobacterium
GCCTTCGTCATGATGGACTCCGCGGTTATTCGTCTAGATGGAGATGGAACCGGTGGCGAGGCCGTAGACGCCGTATACGGCAGCGGCAACGATGACGCCGAATACGACCCAATCCGAGGTCTTGTCGAAGACGGGCTTGCCCTGCTCGCGCCGCGCGATGTAGTACAGCACGGTGCCCGGCGCGAACAGGACGGCGGACAGCAGGATGAACTTCAGGCCCCCGGCGTAAATCATGAACAGCGTATAGGCGACGGCCAGCGAGGCCAGGATCAGGTCGCGCGTGCGCTCTTCCGGCCGCTGGTCGTAGGTTTCCCCGCGCTGGGCGATCATCAGGCCGTAGGCGGCGACGAACAGGTACGGGATCAGCGTCGTCGCACTGGTCAGGTTCAGCATCAGCGCGAATGCATCGCGCGACCAGTACGTGGAGATCACGATGACCTGAATGATGATGCTGGTCACCCACATGGCGACGACCGGCACCTTGTTCTTGTTGACCCTGGCGAATGCCTTGGGCATGTCTTTGGACTTGCCCGCGTTGAACATCACTTCGGCGCAGATCAGCGCCCAGGCCAGGTACGCGCCGAGCACCGAAACGATGAGTCCCACGCTGACGAAAATCGCACCCCACGGGCCGACCACCGACTCGAGAACCCCCGCCATCGACGGCTGGCGCATGCCGGCGATGTCCGCCCGCTGCAGCACGGCGTACGGCAGCAGCGTGACCAGCACCATCAGGCAGCTGACACCGATGAAGCCGAGGATCGTCGCGCTGCCGACGTCCGAACGCTCCTTGGCGAAGCGCGAGTAGACGCTGGCGCCTTCGATGCCGATGAACACGAACACCGTCACCAGCATCGTCGCTTTGACCTGCTCGAACAGGCCAACCGTCAGGTCGCCGCCGTAGAGATTGAACCGGAACAGGTCCATCTTGAAGGCGAAGAACAGGAGCACGATGAAGACCATGATCGGGATGACCTTGGCCACGGTGACGATGCTGTTGATGAACGCGGCCTGCTGGACGCCGCGCAGGATCAGGAAATGGAACAGCCAGATGCCGATCGAGGCAACCCCGATAGCGATCGCCGTGTTGCCGTCGCCGAAGACCGGGAAGAACGCGCCGAGCGTCGACTTGATCAGCACCCAGTACGACACGTTGCCGATGCAGCTGCCGATCCAGTAGCCGAACGCCGACAGGAAGCCCGGGTAGTCGCCGAAACCTTCGCGCGCATAGGCGTACACGCCGGCGTCGATGTCGGGCTTGCGCTCGGCCAGCGCCTGGAACACCCGCGCCAGCATGTACATGCCGGTGCCGGCGATGATCCAGGCGATGACCGCGCCCAGCGGTCCGGTGGCATTGGCGAAGGTCCGCGGCAGCGAAAAGATGCCCGCGCCGACCATTCCACCCACCACCATCGCGGTGAGCTGCATCCGCGACATCTTTTGATCAGTCGACGCCATGGTGCTTCTCCTTGGATGGTTCGTGCGGCTTCGCGTTTCGGATGCCCGACGCCAGCGCGGCCACGGTTGGTGTCCACGACAAGCGGATCGTCGCAATTATAGGTGCCAGGGAAGCCGTTGTGGCAAGCGGGCGGCGGAAGGATTGTCCACCCCGGCCCCGATGGATCGCGCGCGATCCTTCAATTTCGAAACAATGACGATCCCGCGCGATGCAGCGGGGCGCGCCTCCCTCCGGCCGCGTCTGCTAGGATTCGACCGGATCGGATTCCGTCCTGCACCGCCCACCCGCCCGCCCCATGCAGAATGCAAGACTCGAAGCGCTGGTCCACGGCGCCGCCCTCGCGCTGATCATCGGCTGGGTGCTGTACGTCGGGCGGGGCGTCTTCGTCCCGGTGGTGCTCGGCGTGCTGGTGGTCTACGTGATCGTCGGGCTCACCCGGCTGCTCGGCAAGCTGCCGTACCTCGGCCGGGCGATGCCGCCGAGTTTGGCCTACGCCCTGTCGACGCTGCTGATCAGCGCCGGCTTCGCGTTCGCCGTCTACCTGCTGGTCGCCAACATGGACACGGTCCTCGCGCGCGGGCCGCTGTACCAGGAATCCCTGCTCGCTTCGATCCAGCGGGTGGCCGTCATCCTGGGCGTCGAAACCGAGCCCACGTGGATATCGCTGCGCCAGGACCTGCTGGCGCAGATCAACGTCCATCGGGTCATCGGATCGACGGTGATCTCGGTGACGTCGATCCTGGTCGGCCTGGTCGTCGTGTTCCTCTACGCCAGCTTCCTGCTGCTCGAGCTGCGCCATTTCCCGGCGAAGCTGGCAGGCCTGTCGAGCGATCCGCAACGCGTTGCCCGGATCCGGCAGGTCACCAGCGACATCAACGCCCGCATCGGGTCGTACCTGGCGCTGAAGACCTTCCTGAGCGTCCTGCTGGGGGCGATCAGCTGGGTGATCATGACGCTGTACGGACTCGAGTTCGCGACGTTCTGGGCGGTCCTCATCGCGCTGCTGAACTTCGTCCCCTACATCGGCTCGTTTCTCGGCGTGGTGTTTCCGGTGGCGATGGCGATCGTCCAGTTCGCCGACCTCAACACCGTCGTGATGCTGCTGATCTACCTGTCCGCGGTCCAGTTCGTGATCGGCAATTTCCTCGACCCGTACGTCATGGGGAACAGCCTCAACCTCAGCCCCTTCGCGATCCTGGTCAGCCTGACCGTCTGGTCGGGACTCTGGGGCATCGCCGGCGCATTCCTGGCGGTGCCGATCACCTCGATAATGACGATCGTCCTCGCCGGCTTCGCCGGGACGCGTCCGGTCGCCGTCCTGCTGTCGCGCGACGGCCGCGTGTAGCGCCGCTGGGCAGCCGGCGCGGCGCTCGCGCGCCGCGCCGGCCCGGGGTCACTGCGCCCGGCCACCCTTCACGTTGCCGGCAACGCCGCCGGCGACAGCGCCGATGGCGGCGCCGGTCCAGCCGCTGCCACCCGAGATGGCGGCGATGCCGGCGCCGGCCGCGGCACCGATCGCCGCGCCGCTCATCGTCCCCTGCTGCTGCGGGGTCATGTTCGTGCATCCGGCCGCCGCTGCGACAGCCGCGATGGCCACAACAATTCCAAATCGCTTCATGTTCCGTCTCCGCATTGGGGTTACTTGAGGCCCGGCACGACCATCTCGAACCAGATGGTCTCGATCACCGGCCGCTGGATTCGGGCGGGGTTCGCGGCGTACCACTTGTCGAGCCCTTCGCGCACGCCGTCGAGGGTCTTGCCCTTCATCCCCTTGACGAGGCGCGGGATGATGCTCTGGGTGTCGGGCGTCGGGGTCGCGCCCTGGAAGGCCGCTTCGACCTGGACCAGGTTGACGATCCCGACGAGATACGCCTTCTTCACCTCCGGGGTCGACTTGGTCCAATGGTCCCCGGTGACCACGGGAACTTCCTGCGCGCGGGCGCTGCCCGTCGCCATTGCCAGCACCATGCACACCCCGACCAAGGCCGCGCGCATCTGATGTTTCATCGCCATCGCTTTCTCCATGAGAATCGAACCAGTGGACGCAATACCGCCGCGCCGGCCGTCGCATGCCCGCACCGCCGCCGCTTCCCGATTATAGGTGTTCCGGCCGGCTTGCGCGCCGGTTTCCGGCAGACCGACCGGCCCCGCAGTCTCTTCGACCGCAAGCCGTTCCCGGGCCCGGTCGGCACGGGGCTCGGAGACGGCCGGATGTCGGGGCGAACGCTTGGTCCGGCGCAGTCAGCGCCGACCGGTCCGGGCGTAGAATTGGGCTTCCAATCGCGAGGCACCCCATGACCCAGGACGAACTCAAGCAGGCCGTCGCGCGCGAAGCGATCCGGCACGTCGTCGACGACGCGTGGATCGGCGTCGGCACCGGCTCGACCGCCAACTTCTTCATCGACGAGCTGGCGAAGGTCAAGGACCGGATCAAGGGCGCCGTCGCCTCGTCGGTGAAGACGGCCGCGCGCCTGAAATCGCACGGCATCCCGGTCGAGGAGCTCAACAACACCGGCGACCTCGCGGTCTACATCGACGGAGCGGACGAGGTCACGGAGCACGGCGCGATGATCAAGGGCGGCGGCGGCGCACTCACCCGCGAGAAGATCGTCGCCGCCGCGTCGCGCAGGTTCGTCTGCATCGTCGACGGCTCGAAGCTGGTCGGCGTGCTGGGCGCGTTTCCGCTGCCGATCGAGGTGATCCCGATGGCGCGCAGCTACGTCGGGCGCGAGATCGTGCGCCTTGGGGGACAGCCCGAGCTGCGGCAGGGTTTCACCACCGACAACGGCAACGTCATCCTCGACGTGCGCAACCTGAAGATCCTCGACCCGGTGAAGCTCGAGACCGAGCTGAACCAGATCGCCGGCGTCGTCACCGTGGGACTGTTCGCGCGCCGCGGCGCCGACACCATCCTCGTCGGCGGCGACGAACGGCGTGCGGCGGATCGACGTGCGGCGTTAGCGTCGCGGCGATCGGCCGCCGGGCCCCGGTTCCGCCGGCCCCTGCGGCCACCCTGCCGCGGCGTCGCGCCCGGCCCCGCGCCGCGAGGATCGCGCGCCGCCGCGCTACAATCCGGCGATGGCCAACTAGCACACGCCCCGGAGCGGGCCCCGTCACCGACGTCGCCGCGTACATGGCGGGCGTCGGCGCCGCCGCGCGCACCGCGGCGCGCGAGCTCGCGCGCGCCGACACCGCGGCCAAGAACGCCGCGCTGCACGCGATGGCCGCGGCGATCCGCCGCGACGAGGCGAAGCTCGCCGCCGCCAACGCCGACGACGTCGCCGCGGCGAAGGCCGCCGGGCAGGACGCCGCCTTCGTCGACCGCCTGACGCTGTCGCCGAAGACGATCGAGGCGATGGCCGAGGGGCTGGAGCAGATCGCCGCGCTGCCCGATCCGGTCGGCGAGATCACCGACCTCAGGTTCCGGCCCTCCGGCATCCAGGTCGGCATGATGCGGGTGCCGCTGGGCGTGGTCGGCATCATCTACGAATCGCGGCCCAACGTGACCGCCGACGCGGCGGGCCTGTGCCTCAAGGCCGGCAACGCGACGATCCTGCGCGGCGGCTCCGAGGCGCTCCGCAGCAACCGCGCGATCGCCGCCTGCGTCCGCGAGGGCCTCGCCGCGGCGGGGTTGCCGGAGGACGCGGTGCAGGTGATCGCGACGACCGACCGCGCGGCGGTCGGCCACCTGATCGCCGACGAGAAGCACGTCGACGTCATCGTGCCGCGCGGCGGCAAGGGCCTGATCGAGCGCATCAGCCGCGAGGCGAAGGTGCCGGTCATCAAGCACCTCGACGGCGTCTGCCACGTCTACGTCGACCGCGCCGCCGACGTCGACATGGCGGTGCGCATCGCCGACAACGCGAAGACGCAGCGCTACAGCCCGTGCAACACGATGGAGACGCTGCTCGTCCACGCCGACATCGCCGCGCGCGTGCTCGCGCCGCTGGCGGCGATCTACGCGGCCAAGGGCGTCGAGCTGCGCGGCTGCGAGCGCTCGCGCGCGCTGGTTCCCGCGATGAAGGCGGCGACCGAGGACGACTGGTCCACCGAGTACCTCGCGCCGATCCTCGCGGTGCGCGTCGTCGACTCGCTCGACGCGGCGATCGATCACATCGCGCGCTACGGCTCGCAGCACACCGACAGCATCGTCACCGGCGACTACGCCGCGGCGATGCGCTTCCTGCGCGAGGTCGACTCGAGCTCGGTGATGGTCAACGCCAGCACGCGCTTCGCCGACGGCTTCGAGTTCGGCCTGGGCGCCGAGATCGGCATCTCGACCAACAAGCTGCACGCGCGCGGGCCGGTCGGGCTCGAGGGACTGACCAGCCGGAAGTGGATCGTGCTGGGCAGCGGGCAGATACGAGACTGAGCCGAAGCCGAGCCGCACCCGACAAGCGAAGAGGACCCCGGCGTGTCCAATTCCGTCACGATTTCCATCGCCACCAACTCGACCATCGCCGTGGCGAAGGGCTTCGGCTGGGTGATCACCGGCTCGCCGACGCTGTTCGCCGAGACGGTCCACTCGCTCGCCGACGTCGGCAACCAGGTGCTGCTGAAGGTCGGCGAGGTGCGCGGACGCGGCGGCCCCACGCGCGAGCACCCGTTCGGCCGCGCCCAGGAAAAGTTCTTCTGGGCGCTGGTGTCCGCGGTCTCGGTGTTCTTCATCGGCTGCGGCATCAACGTCTACCACGGCGTCCACGCGTTGCTGGTGCCGGAGGAATCGCAGCCGTTCACGCTGCTGGTCGTCGGCCTGCTGCTGTTCTCGCTGGCGCTCGAGCTGTGGACCTTCTACACCGCGTGGCGCGAGATCGGCGGCTGGAAGGGCGTGCGCGAGAACCGCACCAACGTCACGGTGCTGGCGGTGCTGCTCGAGGACGGCGTCGCGGTGTTCGGCATCCTGCTGACGCTGCTGGTCGCCGGAGTGGCGCTGGTTTTCGGCCCGCGGCCCGAGTTCGACGCGGGCGTCGCCATCCTCGTCGGACTGATCCTCGGCGGCATGGCCGTCTTCCTCGCCGCGCTCAACCGCCGGCTGCTGATCGACACCTCCGACCCGGAGATCGACGCCGCGACGGCACGCTGGCTCGAAGCGAGGAAGATTCCGGCCGACGTCCGCTCGCTGGTGCTCGACGACGACCGCGCCGTCGTCTTCGTCCGCGCGGACCGCGAGGTCGCCGGGTCCTACGGACTGGGCGAGGCGCTGAAGGCCCACCTCGGCGACAGCGCCGGCAAGAAGATCGACGCCGTCTACTGGAAGTTCAGGAACGCCGCGCGGTAGGTCTGCGCCGCAGCCACGCGAGCCACGCGACGGCCGCGACGACGACGACGAGCACCGGCAGCGCGGCGGCGTTCATGCGCTCCCACCCGGCGGTCGACACCAGCGCGCCCGAGGCGAGCGACGAGGCGCCCATCGTCGTGAACACGATGAAGTCGTTGGCGCCCTGGGTCTTCGACTTCTCGGCTGGCTCGTAGCTCTCGGTGAGCAGCGTCGTTCCTGCCGTGTACATGAAGTTCCACCCCACGCCCAGCAGCACCAGCGCGGTCCAGAAGTGCATGACGGTGTTGCCGTTCAGCGCGACCGCCGCGCACGCGGCGACGAGCGCCGTGCCGGCGAGGATGACGCCGAGCACGCCGAAGCGGCGGATCAGCCGGCCGGTCACGAGCCCGGGCGCGTACATGCCGACGACGTGCCACTCGATGACGAACGCGGCGTCGGAGTACGGGTACGAGCAGAAGCTCATCGCCAGCGGTGTGGCCGTCATCAGCAGGTTCATCAGGCCGTAGCCCAGCGCCGCGGCGAGCACCGAGACCACGAACACCGGCTGCCGGACGATCACCGCGAGCGGACGTCCGCCGCCGGCGCGCTCGGCGGCCGACGGCGGCGGCACGTGCAGCCGCGACTGCACCGCGATCGCCACCAGCGCGATCGCCGCCAGCACCAGGAACGAGCCCAGGAACGGCGTGCCGAACGCATCCTTCGCCCAGCGCGTGGATTCGGGGCCGAGAAAGCCGCCGGCCACCCCGCCCACGAGCACCAGCGAAATCGCCATCGCGCGGTCGGCCGGCGCGGCGACCTCGGCGGCGGCGAACCGGTACTGGAGGCCGAACGCGTTGTAGACGCCGATCAGCGCCGTCGCCACGCAGTACAGCGCGAAGCTGCCGAGCCACAGCGCCGCGGCGGCGAGGCAGGTGCCGACGATGTTGACCGCGGCGCCCGCCATGAAGCCGCGGCGGCGGCCGACGCGTCCCATCCACAACGCGGCCGGCATCGCCGCCAGCGCGGACCCCAGGACGTAGGTCGTCGCGCCCAGCGTCGCGAGCGTCCGGTCGGGCGCGAGCGCGTAGCCGACGAGCCCGTTCATCGAGATCAGGCCCGCCGAGTTGACGAGCAGCAGCGCCTGGCAGCAGGCCAGCAGGAAGAGGTCGCGACGGGAGGTCTGCACGTGCGGAAAACGCGAGGGGCGGGTTACAGTGGCGGAATGATCGATTCTACGCGTCCGGTCCGGCCGGGCCGAGCCCCGCAAGCTCTGATCGCCGCCCGATGCGCTACGACATCCTCGAGTTCTGGTTCGGTCCGTCCCGCGGCCTCGCGGAACCCGCCGCCCCGGGTGCTGCGTTCGACTCTCGCCCCGGCCCCCTCCGCGCGTGAAGCCTGGTTCCGCAAGGATCCCTCATTCGACGACGCGATCCGCGCGCGCTTCGGCCCCGCGGTCGAGGCGGCGCTGTCCGGCGCGCATGCCGACTGGACCGACCCCGCCGGTGCGCTGGCCCGCGTGCTGCTGCTCGACCAGTTCACGCGCAATCTCTTTCGCGACACGCCGCGTGCCTTCGCCGGCGACGCGCTGGCGCTCGCCACGGCCGAGGCGGCGATCGTGGCCGGGCACGAGCGCGCGCTCGACCGCTTCGGCCGATGGTTTCTCTACCTCCCGTTCGAGCACAGCGAGGACCCCGCGATGCAGGACCGCTCCCTGGCGCTGTTCGGTGCGCTGGCCGCGGCCACCGGCGACCGCGCCCCGCTCGAGTGGGCGGAGAAGCACGCCGCGGTGATCCGGCGCTTCGGCCGCTACCCGCATCGCAACGCCACCCTCGGCCGCGCGTCGACCGCCGGACGAAGAAGCGTTCCTGCGCGAGCCAGGCTCGCGGTTCTGACCGGGACCGCCGGAATCATGACCATGAGCCCGACGGGCCGCCCCAAGGGCGAATACCGGAGTGCGCAGCACGAAGGTGGTCCAGCGAGCCCGACGGGCCGCCCCAAGGGCGAATACCGGAGTGCGCAGCACGAAGGCGGTCCAGCGAACCTGCTCGGCATCCTCGGCGGCACCTTCGATCCCGTCCACTGCGGGCACGTCGAGCTCGCGCGCGAGGTGCGGGCCGCACTCGGGCTGTCGGCCGTGCGGCTCGTCCCCGCCGGCGACCCGCCGCACCGCGCGGCGCCGGTGGCCCCCGCGGCGCACCGCCTCGCGATGGTCGAGCTCGCGATCGAGGGCGTCCCGGGGCTCGAGGTCGACGCCCGCGAGATCGCCCGCAGCGGCCGCAGCTACACGGTGCCGACGCTCGAGGAGCTGCGGGCGGAGGTCCCCGCGCGGCCGCTGGCGCTGATCGTCGGCGCTGACGCGTTCGCCGGGCTGCCGACGTGGCACCGCTGGACCGAGCTCTTCGCGCTCGCGCATCTCATCATCGTCGCGCGGCCCGGCCACATGCTCGACCCGGCCGGGCTCGCGCCGCCGCTCGCCGCGGAATGGGCCGCCCGTCTCGCCGGCGACCCCGTCGCCCTTGCGCAGAGCGAATCCGGCCGCATCTTCGTCCAGCCGATCACGCCGCGGCCAGTCTCGGCGTCGGCGATCCGCGCCGAACTCGCCGCCGGACACCGCGACGCGGTGCGCGGTTTGCTCCCGCCCGCCGTTTTGGCCTATATTGACCGCAACCAACTCTACCGACCCCACCCGGATGCGACTTAACAAACTGCAGAAAACCGCCGTAACCGCGCTCGAAGACATCAAGGCCCGCGACATCGAAGTGCTCGACGTCCGCAAGCTCACCAGCATCTGCGACTCGCTCGTCATCGCCACCGCCGAATCCGCGCGCCAGACGAAGGCGCTGGCGAGCCACGTCCGCGACAAGCTCAAGGCCTCCGGCGCGGAAATCATCGGCGTCGAGGGCGAGGAATCGGGCGAATGGGTGCTGGTCGACGCGGGCGACATCATCGTCCACATCATGCAGCCGGCGGTTCGTGCCTATTACAACCTCGAGGAACTGTGGGCTCCGCCCAAGCCGGTCCGCGCCTCCCGGGCGAAGGCCGAGCGCGTCGCCTCGCCGGCCTGACGCGCGCCGGCGCGCCTCGCGGGCGGCGGGCGTGAAGCTGCGCCTGGTCGCGCCGGGCCACCGGATGCCCGCCTGGGTCGCGGCCGGCGTCGACGACTACGTGCGGCGGCTGCCGCGTGATTTCGCCTTCGAGCTGGTCGAACTGAAGCCGGAGCCGCGCGACCGCGGCAGGCCGGTGGCGCAACTGCTGGACGCCGAGGCGGTGCGCATCGCCGCCGCCTCCCGCGGGCACGCGGTGGTCGCGCTGGACGAGCGCGGCGCCGCGTGGACGACGCGCACGCTGGCCGACCGGCTCGCGCGGTGGCGCGACGAGGCCCGCGACGTGGCCTTCGTGATCGGCAGCGCCGACGGCCTCGCCGACAGCGTCCGGCGCGGTGCCGACGCGGTGGTCGCGCTGTCGGGCCTGACGCTGCCGCACGGTCTCGTCCGCATCGTCGTCGCCGAACAGATCTACCGCGCGGCCAGCCTGCTCGCCGGCCATCCGTATCATCGCGACTGAAGGGTCCGCCCCCATGACGACCGAGCCGCAGATCTACCTCGCCTCCAACAGCCCGCGCCGGCAGGAACTCCTGCGCCAGCTCGGCATCACCTTCGACGTCCTGAAGCTGCGCGAGGCGGCGGGACGCGAGCGCGACGTGATCGAAGGCGCGCTGGGGGGTGAACCCGCGCTCCACTACGTCGAGCGCATGGCGCGGACCAAGGCGCTGATCGGCTGGCAGCGGATGGAAAGCCGCAGCCTTCCTGCGCGCCCCTTGCTCGCCGCCGACACCGAGGTCGTGCTCGACGGCGTCGTCTTCGGCAAGCCGGCCGACGCCGCCGACGCAGCGCGGATGCTGCGGCACCTGTCGGGCCGCACGCACCAGGTGCTGACCGCGGTCGCGGTGAAGTGGCGCGAGGAGCTGACCGTCGAGATCAGCGCCAGCGCCGTGACGTTCGCCGAGCTCGACTACGCGCGAATCGAGCGCTACGTCGCCACCGGCGAGCCGCTGGACAAGGCCGGCGCGTACGCGATCCAGGGGCAGGCCGGCGCGTTCGTCACCCGGCTGGACGGCAGCTACTCGGGTGTCGTCGGGCTGCCGCTCGCGGAGACGGCCGGCATCCTCGCGCGCCTCGACCTGACCGTGCTATAAACGTCCCCAATGTTCCGCGCCGCGCCCCGACGGGGCTGCGGCGCAGCTCCCATTCGCGGCAACCGCCATGACTTCCACCGATCCTTTCCCCGTCCTCCTTCGATGTCGCATGAAATCCTTATCAACGTAACGCCGCAGGAAACCCGCGTCGCGATGCTCGAGCAGGGCATCGTGCAGGAATTGCACGTCGAGCGATCGAGCGCGCGCGGACTCGTCGGCAACATCTACCTGGGTCGCGTCGCGCGGGTGCTGCCGGGGATGCAGAGCGCGTTCGTCGAGATCGGGCTGGAGCGCGCGGCGTTCCTGCACATCGCCGACATCTGGGAGCACCGGCAGAACGGCCACGGCGGCAGCGACTCGCGCCCGATCGAGCGCATCCTGCACGAGGGCCAGGCGCTGCTGGTGCAGGTCATCAAGGATCCGATCGGCACCAAGGGAGCGCGGCTGTCGACGCAGGCTTCGCTCGCCGGGCGCCTGCTCGTCTACCTGCCGCAGGATTCGCACATCGGCATCTCGCAGCGCATCGAGGACGAGGCCGAGCGCGAGAGCCTGCGCGACAAGCTCGTCCACCTGCTGCCGGAAGGTTCGACCGGCGGCTTCATCATCCGCACGATGGCCGAGACCGCCACCGAGCGGGAGATGCAGAACGACATCGAGTACCTGACCAAGCTGTGGGGCGACCTCAACGCCCGCACGCTCGACGTCCCGGCACCGGCGCTGCTGTACCAGGACCTGAACCTCGCGCAGCGCGTGCTGCGCGACATGGCGACCGAGGAGACGCTGCGCGTCGTGGTCGACTCGCGCGAGACCTGGGCGAAGATGCTGGACTTCGCCCGCGACTACACGCCGGCGCTGACCGAGCGGATCGTCCACCACGCCGGCGAGCGGCCGCTGTTCGACCTCGGCAACGTCGAGGAGGAGATCCAGAAGGCACTCGGCCGCCGCGTCGACCTCAAGTCCGGCGGCTACCTCATCATCGACCAGACCGAGGCGATGACGACGATCGACGTCAACACCGGCGGCTTCGTCGGCGGCCGCAGCTTCGACGACACGATCTTCAAGACCAACCTCGAGGCCGCGCAGGTGCTCGCGCGGCAGCTGCGGCTGCGCAACCTCGGCGGCATCATCATCATCGACTTCATCGACATGGACAACCCGGACCACCGGGCGTCGGTGCTGGCCGAGCTGAACCGCGCGCTGGAGAAGGACCGGACGCGGCTCACCGTCAACGGCTTCACCCAGCTGGGCCTGGTCGAGATGACGCGCAAGCGCACGCGCGAATCGCTCGCGCACATCCTGTGCGAGCCCTGCCCGATGTGCGCCGGCCGCGGCGAGCTGAAGACCCCGCAGACCGTCTGCTACGAGATCCTGCGCGAGATCGTCCGCGAGTCGAAGCAGTTCAACGCGCGCGAGTTCCGCATCCTCGCGTCGCAGTCGGTGATCGACATGTTCCTCGACGAGGAATCGCAGAGCCTCGCCGGCCTGGGCGACTTCATCGGCAAGCCGATCTCGCTGCAGGTCGAGACAATGTACTCGCAGGAGCAGTACGACATCGTGCTGATCTGACGGACGGAGCGGCGTGCTGTCCGACCTCGCGCGCCGGCTCTCCGAACGCATCGCCGGCTGGTTCCGCCGCGAGCCGGCGCCGGGACGATTCGTCACCGGGGCGGCGGGAACCTGGCGCGGCTTCCTGGCCGTCGCGCCCCAGGTCTGGCCGCGGCGCGAGTACCTCCTCTACCTGCCGCGCGGCCATTCGCGCTGGCGCCGCTCGCCGCTGCTGGTGTTCTGCCACGGCTGCAAGCAGACGCCCGAGGAGTTCGCGCAGGGCACGCGCGTGACCGCGCTCGCCGACGAGCTGGGTGCGCTGGTGCTGCTGCCGCGGCAGAAGGACGGCGCGAACCCGTGGCGCTGCTGGAACTGGTTCGACCAGGCGACGGCGGCGGGCCGCGGCGAGGCGGCGATCGTCGCGGCGATGATCCGCAAGGTGTCGCGCTGGCGTCGCGTCGACCACGCGCGCGTGATCGTCGCCGGCATGTCGGCCGGCGGCGCGCTGGCCGCGGTGATGGGCCTGCGCCACCCGGGACTCGTCCGCGGCGTCGTCGTGCATTCGGGCGTGGCCTGCGGCGCGGCGGTGTCGCCGCTGACGGCGCTGGGCGTGATGCAGCGCGGCCCCGAGCAGGACGTCGAGGCGCCGGCGACCGCGGTCCGCGCCGCGACGCCGCCGGCGATGCTGCCGGTGCCGCTGCTGGCGATCCACGGCGACCGCGACGCGGTCGTCGCCACGCGCAACGCGACGGCGACGCTGCGCCAGTACCTGCGGCTCAACGGCCACCCCGCCGTCGCCAACGCGATGATCCCGGCCGCCGTGCTGCCGGACGCCGACGCCCGGCGAACGGTCCGCGAGGGCGGGCGCGATGCCGTCGTCCAGGACTGGCGCGTCGACGGCCGGCTGGTCGCGCGCCACGTCCAGGTGGGCGGCCTCGCGCATGCGTGGAGCGGCGGCGACGCGACACTGCCGTTCAACGAGGCCGAGGGTCCGTCGGCGACGGCGCTGATCGGCGATTTCCTGCGCGACGCCCTGCCGTAGACTGCCGCATGGCCACGCGCCCGCTCGCGGTTCCCCTCCCGGCTCCCGATCACCTGGTCGTCGCCGCGACCACGCTCGCCGAAGGCATCGAGTACGTCGGCGACCTGACCGGCAGCGCGCCGCGCCCCGGCGGCCGGCACGTCGCGATGGGCACGCACAACGCGCTGCTGCGGCTCGGCGAGCGCTTCTATCTCGAGGTCATCGCCGTCGATCCGGACGGCGCGAAGCCGGCGCGTCCGCGCTGGTTCGACCTCGATCACCCGACGCTGATCGCGGCGCTGGCCGAAGGTCCGCGCCTCGTCCACTGGGTCGCGCGCAGCGAGGCCATCGAGCGCGCCGCGCCGGCATGCCCGATCGCGCTCGGCCCGATCCACCCGATGTCGCGCGGCGACTACCGCTGGCGCATCACCATTCCCGACGACGGCGCGCGCCCCGGCCGCGGCCTGGTGCCGACGCTGATCCAGTGGGACGTGCCGCAGCACCCGGCCGACGCGCTGCCGCCGACGCCGGTCGCGCTGGTGCAGCTCGCCGGCGAACATCCGGACCCGGCACCGGTGCGCGCCGCGCTGGCCGCACTCGGCCTCGGCGAGGTGCTGAAGGTCACGTTCGCGACGTCGCCGCGACTGGCCGCGATGCTGCGCACGCCGCGCGGCCTGGTCACGCTCTGAACCGGCGCCGGACGCGACGCGGCGTCCGTCAGCCCAGCGCGCCGCGCGCCGCCACCGGCCACAGGCACTCGACGCGCTCGCCGCGCACGCCGACGATCCAGTCGTAGAGGTTGACCGTGGGGTCGCAGTGGCCGGGAACGAGCCAGACGCGATCGCCGACCCGCGGCGGGACGGCGTCGGCGGACACCGCCAGCACGCCGTGCTCGTCCGACGCCTTAACGTACTCGAGGCCGTGCGCCGCGTAGACCTGCGGCGGGCCCGAATCGAAGGCGAACGCCTTCAGGCCCGCGTCGACGACCGCGCGGCCGGGCGCGACGGCGCTCATCACCGTCGCGAGCACGTAGAGGCTCTGCTCGAATGCGTGCTGGTCGGGGGCGAGCGCGTTGCGCTGGTAGTCGGCGTCCATGAAGACGTACGAGCCCGGCTGCAATTCGGTCCAGACGCCGCTGTCGCGCTCGAGCTGCCAGGTGCCGGTGCCCGCGCCGGTGACCACGGGACAGGCGAGCCCCGCCGCCTCGATCGCCGCCCTCGACGCGGCAGCGAGCGCGGCGGCGGCGGCGATCGCGGCCGTGCGCTCGGCCGGCGTGCGCAGGTGCTGCGCGCCGCCGTGGTAGGCGTGGATGCCCCGCAATCGCAGGCCGGGCTCGCGCGCGATGGCCGTTGCGAGCGCCGCCGCGGGCGCGCCGGGCGCCACGCCGCAGCGGTGCGCGCCGACGTCGACCTCGACCAGCACGTCGAGCGTCACGCCGGCCGTGCGCGCCGCATGGCCGATGCGCGCGACGGTCGCGGCGTCGTCCGCGAGCACCCCGAGGGTCGCGCGCCGCGCCAGCGCGGCGAGCCGCGCGAGCTTGGCATCGGCGACGATCTCGTTGGTGACCAGCACGTCGCGGATGCCGGCGTCGACGAACGCCGCGGCTTCGTCGACCTTCTGGCAGCAGACGCCGACGGCACCGTGATCGACCTGCAGCAGTGCGATGTCCGGGCACTTGTGCGCCTTGGCGTGCGGCCGCAGCGCCACTCCTCCGCCGCGCGCCGCGTTCGCCATCAGTTCGAGGTTGCGCTCGAAGGGGTCGAGGTCGAGCACCAGCGCCGGCGTTTCGATGGCCGACGCGGCATCGCCGATGCGGGCGGGGGGACGCTGGGGCATGTCGGTCAGCGCCTCGGGTCGCCCTGCGTCCGCCCGATCAGACCGAGGCTCCGCGCGAGGCTGGGCAGCGCGAGGCCGCGCGCGAGCAATTTCCGCGCGACCATCGCGACGATCCGCGCGATGTCGGCGACCGGGCGGAAGTGGCTCGGCCTCGCGGCACCGCCGTAGCGGACGCTCACCGGGACGCAGACGATGGCGAACCCCTGGCGCGCGGCGTCGATGAGCACTTCGCTCTCGAACACGAACGACGCCGTCCGGTCGTGCCGCACGTCGAGATGCTCGAAGATCGCCCGGGGATAGACCCGGAATCCCGACTGACTGTCGTCGATCGGGCAGCCGGCCGCCCACGCGATCCAGAAGTTGGCGAAACGGTTCGCGCGGTAGCGGGCCTTCGGAATCATCGCCTTGGCGTGCAGGCGGGAACCGATGATGATCGCCGACCGATGTCGCTCCGCGGCCTCCAGCAGCCGCGGGAGTTCGTGCGGGTCGTGCTGGCCGTCCCCGTCGATGGTGACGATTCCTTCGACCGGTCCCTGCATCGCATGTCGGGCGCCGCGCCAGATGACTCGCGGCCTTGCCGCAGGTCCGTTCGTTCCGCAGCACCGTCACCGGCAATCCCGCGAGGCGGTCGCCGGTGCCGTCGGTGGATCCGTCGTCGACGACGATGACGTCGGTCGCATGCGCGCAGACGCCCTCGACGACGTCCCGGATGGTCCGCGCCTCGTTCAGGGCCGGCACGACCACCGCCGCACGCAGCGCCGAACCAGTCATGCCATCGCCCCGTCGATCAGGATGACCTGTCCCGAGACATAGGCTGACTCCTCGGACATCAGGAAGGCCACCAGCGCGGCCACCTCGTCGGGTTGTCCCGCGCGCCGCATCGGCACCAGGCGCTCGATCGCGTCGGCGTCGAACACGCCCTCGGTCATCCGGCCGGCGATGATGCCGGGCGCCACCACGTTGGCCGTGACTCCGCGCGAAGCGACTTCCTTCGCGAGCGATCGCACCGCGCCGTGGAGACCGGCCTTGGCCGCGGCATAGTTCGCCTGCCCGCGGTTGCCCATCACGCCGGCCACCGACGACAGCGCCACCACGCGACCCCAGCGGGTCCGCAGCATCGGCAGCATCAGCGGCTGGGCGACGTTGAAGAATCCGTCCAGCGACGTGGCGACGACGTCCCGCCACTGGCGCTCGCTCATGCCGGCCAGCGGGCCGTCCGCATGCACCCCGGCCGCGTGCACGAAGCCCTGCACCGGCCCCGCCGCGAGCAGCGACGCGACCACGCCCCCCGCGGCCGCGTGGGAGGTCACGTCGAAGCTGCACGCCTCGGCCGATCCTCCCGCCGCCCGGACCTCGGCGACGAGGTCCGCCGCACGGTCGCCGCCCGTGTGCGAATGCGCGATGACGTGCCATCCCTCGCGCGCGAGCCGGCGGGAAATCGCGCCGCCGATGTCGCCGCTGGCGCCGGTGACCAGCACCCGCTTCATCGCGTCCCCGGCTGCACGACGGTCGCGCGGCCGCTGATGAGCGGGACCTCGCCGCCCCCGGCACAGATGGCAAAGCGGTAGATCGACCCGGCCCCGTCGGCGAACAGGCTCGTCGCCGTGACGGTCAACTCCCCGGCAATGTCGTCGAGGCGCTCGACGGCGCACGCGACGTCGCGCAATCCGCCCAGGAACCCGGCCGCCGGTCGCGCCGCGGCGGCACGACAGAGAGCGCGGTGTATTGCCATGGCCTGCCCCGCGTATTCGATGCCCGCCCACACCGGCAAGCGCCCGTCGCTTGCCAGCGGATGGTCGACCCGACGATGCGAAATTGTACGGCAGACGATGTGCGTCGCATCCCAGCGCGTCACGGCGTCGAGCAGGACCATGTCGCCGCTCTGGGGCAGCCACGCCGAGGGGTCGATGCGGTCAGGATTCATCGGCACAGCGTCACGCGCACGCGAGCAACGGTCGAGGTAGGGAAGGAACACTTCGCCGGCGCTCGCCCCGGCCAGCAGGGCCAGCAGCGGCGCGCAGGCGGCCGCGGGGTTGGCCTGCAGCGTCCTCGGCAGCCCGCCCGGCCAATGATCCGCACCGTCCGCGGCGGCGGCGCCGATGCCGACTTCGATGCGATGCCCCTCCCCCGCCTGCGCCAGGACGAAGGCGGCGGCGAACGGCTCGGGCACGTTCCAGAGGCCGCTGAGCGGCTCCGGATAGGGGATGTCGTAGGCGATGAGCAGGACATCGCGGTGCTCGCAGCCGACCTGCGCACAGGCCTCGAGCAGGCCCGCCGCGAACGACGCGGTGCCGGCGCAGAGGCTGGTCGACGGCGCATGCGTGTCGTGCGCGAGGCTCCAGTAGCCGGCGGCGGCGTTGTGCACCGAGTTGTGGAACTGCGTCGGCGACAGCGTGCGCGCCGGCCGGGCGAGCGCTTCGCAGATCTGGTTGGTGATCGGCCCGTCGGAGCCGCAGGAAGTCAGCACCGTCGCGACCTCGCCCGCGTCGATGCCCGCCGCGCGCAGCGCATCGGCTCCGACCGCGAGCGCCCAGCGCGCGGTCTCCGGCGCCCGGCGTCGCTCGTTGGCGGGGAGTTCCAGCGGGACGAGTTCGCGCACCGGCGCGCGCCGGTAGGGCGCCCGGCCCGACAGGACAGCCGCCGCACCCGCCCAGTCCGGCAATCCGGGCGCGAGCACCGCGCAGGAGCGCACGACGGCCTTCACCGCGGATCCCCGCCGAACACCAGCGTGCAGTTGCTGCCGCCGAACCCGAACGAATTGGTGGCGGCAACGCGCACCTCCGCGTCGCGGCCCGCCAGCTCGATGTTGCCGAGGATTCCAGCGTCCACCGTGTCGCAGTTGAGCGTTCCGGGGATCAGGCCCTCGCGCACCGCGAGCAGCGTGATCACGGCTTCGGCCGCGCCGGCAGCGCCGAGCATGTGCCCGGTCCATCCCTTGGTCGAACTGGAGGCGACCCCGCCGCCAAACACCGCGCGGATGGCGACGTCCTCGGCGATGTCGTTGGTGCGCGTCCCGGTGCCGTGCAGGTTGATGTAGTCCACCGCGCTCGGCGCGACGCCGGACATCGCCAGCGCCGCCCGCATCGCGCGTGCCGCGCCGATCCCTTCCGGGTGCGGGGTCGACAGGTGATAGGCGTCCGCGGATTCGCCGTAGCCCAGCAGGCGCAGACCCGGCGCGCCCGGCCGCGCCGCCTCGAGCAGGGCGAACGCCGCGCCCTCCCCGAGGGAGATGCCGTCGCGCCCGGCGTCGCACGGCCGGCACGGCCTGGCGGACAGGAGGCCCAGCGACGCGAAGCCGTGCAGCGTGGTGAGGCAGAGCGTCTCGACGCCCCCGACGACGGCAACGTCGCACCAGCCGGCCGCGATCGCGCGGGCCCCCGCCGCGAAGGCCTTCGCGCTCGACGCGCAGGCCGCGGACACCACGGCCGAGGGACCCGACAGCGCGAGGCGCTCCCGCAGGTAGAGCGCCGGCGAGAAGAGGTTCATCGTTTCGAGGTAGTGCAGCCCGGCCGGCAGCGGACCCTGCGCCGGGCCGCGGGCGATGTAGCCCAGTTCCACCTCGAGAATTCCCGCGCTGCTGGTGCCGAGGTACACGCCGACGCGGTGGGGACCGACACGCTCCCGCGCGGCGAACACCGCATCGACGAACCCGTCCTGCTGCAGCGCAAGTTCGGCGATGCGGTTGCTGCGGCAGTCGTACCGCGCGAACCCGTGCGGCAAGGCCGGTTTCCTCGACGCCGTCGACCGTCCCGACCCAGGTGTCGAGCGTCGAAACGGGGAACGCCTGGTGGCGCAAGCCACTGCGGCGCTCGCGCAGGGCGCGCAGCGTCGCGGCGGTGCCGCGACCGACGGCGGTCGTCAGGGTGAAGGCGGTGACCGCGACCGTCATGGCGCTGCGGCCCCTGGCGAGCACGGCACAGGTCGCAAACGCGAAGATCGCTCCGAGCCCGGTCGTCATCCCGATCGCGGACAGCGCGGGCGTCGCCGCCGTCGCCAGCGTGGCGGAGGCGATCAGCGACGCGAGGCCAGCCACGGCGACCGAGAGTAGCGTGAGGTCCGCCCCCTCGGGCGAGCGCCGGCGAAAGTCGAAGAACAGCGCGTAGTTGACACCGACCCCCACCACGAACAGGAGCGAAACGAGGTGGAACACCGTGAGGCGTTGCCCGAGCGCCAGCAACGCCGCCACCGTGAAGACCACCGCGCAGAGCACCGGCACCAGCAGGCCGAGCGCGCGGCGCATCGACCGCAGCCCGAGCGCCGTCACGAGCGCGATGCACGCCGCGCCGAACGCGGCCGAGAGCAGCGCGCGCCCGCGGTAGCCGGCCACGAGTCCGTCGACTTCCGCCTTGAGGTCGAGCATCGCCACGGCCGCATCGCCGGCGACCAGATCGGCAACGCCGGCGGCGTCGGTGACGCCCGTCAGCGGCACCAGCGCCACCATGCCGGCGCCGTCGCGAAGAAGGAGGGAATCGAGCCTGGCCGCAAATCCCGTCCCCTGCAGATCGGCCGCCCGGAGCAGCGGTCCGGTGCGGGCGCTTTCCACGTCGTCCAGGAAGGGCGCGAAGAACGAGGCGCGAAACGGGGACTCCGCTAGCGCGGCATCGAGCGATCGGGCGAGCGTCGCGCGGTCGGGCAACGCGTCCTGGCGCGCCTGCTGGGTGCGCCGACTCGGCAGCGTACGCGCCGCGAGATCGAAGCCGCCGATCATCCCGCGTTCGACCGCGCGGTCGAGCCGAACCGCCACCCGCTCGCTCGCTTCGAGCGCGGCTTCGGGATCGGCGCCGCGCGCCACGACCAGATACCGCAGGTCCGGCGAGCCGGACTGCGCGCGCAGGTCCCGATCGAGCGCCTTCATGCGCTCCGGGACCGGACTCAGGTTGGCGAGGTTGTCGTCCCACAGCGCATCGCGGTGCGCGAAGACCGCCCACGCCGCCAGCGCCAGCGCGGGAATCAGCCACGCGGCGAAGGCCGGCGCGCGGTCGAACACCGCACGCGCCCGCCGGGGGGGCGCGACCCGCTTTCCGGACAGCGCGCCCGGCGGCGTCAGCGCCGGCAGCACCCGGAAGGTGACCACCCCGGCAACGAGCACGCCGACCATGGTCAGCGTTCCGAGCTGGGCCAGGCCCGCGAAGCCGGACAGCAGCATCGACACGGCGCCGCAGGCCGTGGTGGCGCAGGCGAGCAGCAGGGTGCGGCCGATGCGCGCGGCGGTGGCTTCCAGCGTCTCGCCGGGGTCGTTGTTCGCGAACAGGTAGGTGGGATAGTCCACCGCCTCGCCGATCAGCAGGGCGCCGAAGCCGAGCGTCAGCGCGTGGACCGGTCCGAAGGCGACGCTCACGGCGACGATCCCGGCGGCCATGCCGGTCAGCGCGGGCAGCGCCGACAGCAAGACCGGCCAGACCGACCGGTAGACGAGGTAGAGCAGGCCCAGCACGGTCAGGCCGGTCACGGTCGACGCGACCTGCGCGTCGCGTTCGACCAGCCGGCGCGACTCGCCCGCCAGCAGCCCCGGACTCGTCATCACCAGGTCGAGGCCCGGCGTCGCGATCGCGCCGAACGCGTCGCGCACCCCCCGCGCGGCCGCCTGCTGCGCCTCGATGTCGAATCCGGGCGCGCGCGTCGCGACGACCAGCAGCGCGCGCCGGCCCGCCGCGTCGAACCATACGCCCTCGCGCAGCGCGCGGCCCTCGCCGCCGGTCGCCGCCGCGAGGATCGCCCGCGTTTCGCCGGTCGGATCCGCGGCCATCGTCCCCCTGATCGCGGGGCCGAGCGGTGAAGCGAAGAGGCGCAGACTCTCGTCGAGCGCGGCGCGCAGTCCGTCGACGGCGAAACGGTCGGGGCCCTCCTTCGGACTCAGCAGGTAGCGCCAGCGCCAGACCAGATCGCGCTCCGCGGCGAAGCGCGACGCGTCCCCGTTGGCGACGACGCCGAAGCGGGTGTCAGCCGCCAGCGCCGCCGCCAGCGCCCGGCTCGCGCGCGCAGCCGCCCGGGGGTCGTCGCCCTCGATGCCGACGAGCATCATCCTCGACGCGATGCCTTCGCGCAGCTGGGCGGCGAGCAGCGCCTGCGCGGGGCTCACCGCCGCGGGAAGGAAGGCGGAGACGTCGGTGGTGACGACGAGGTGACGCGACAGCCAGTGACCGGAGGCACCGAGGAAGGTCGCCCAGACGAGGATCGCAAGCGCGCCGGCCCGGGTCATTTCGAATCGTCCGAGACGATCGTCGAGGTCCGGTCGCCGCCGGGCTCCAGCACCTCGATGCGCAGCACCCGGTCCTTCGCGCCGTCGAATTCGATCCGGGTCACCAACGCTCCGAGCGCCGGGTCGCGCGGGACCAGCACCAGTCGCCAGGCCTCGCGCGGGCCGGTCGCCTCGACCGTGAAGTGGCGCTCGAGCGCGGGCAGATCGCCGGCCAGCGTCGCGCGCGTGCTCTCGAGCAGCGCCTGCAGCGGCCCCGGCGGCACCGACATCCTCCGCGTGGCGCCCTTGCCGCTCTCGATGACGACGTCGACGCCGTCGATCGTCGTGCGCTCTTCGTAAGGGGTCAGAACCTGTCGCTCGAGATGGCTCGGCCGGCGATAGGAAAGGCGCCCCGTGAGCACCAGCGGCGCGTTCAGCATCGCCGCCGTGCGCGTCTCGACGAAGCGGCTCCGCGCCGCGGGCACCTCGGACAGCATGCGCATGATCTCAGCGACCCCGGCGTCCGCCACCGCGACCGCCGGGGTCGACGCGGCGAGGAGCGCCAGCGCGAGCCACGCCCGCCTCATCGGGTTCTCCAGTAGTCGTAGAAATTGAACCAGTTCACCGGCGCGTCCCGCACCTGCTGCTCGAGGCGGGCCGCGAAGCGCTGCGCCAGCGCGTCCGCCGTATCGTCCGCCGGCGCGGCGGATCCGGGAGAGAGCGGCTCGAAGCGAATGTCGTAGCTGCGGCAGTCGCGCCAGAGCCCGAAGAACAGCACCACCGGAACGCGCAGCACCCGCGCGAGCCGGAACGGACCCTCCGGAAGGTGCACGGTGCCGCCGAGGAACTGCACCGGAACCACGGGGGTGTCGCCGATCGGCCGGTCGGCGAGCATCGCCACGATCTCGCCCCTGGCGAGGCAGTCCCTGACCCGCAACATGGTGTCGGGCCGGCCGGGCGCGATTTCCCGCAACGAGTGCGCGGGCGCGAGTTCGCGCATCCAGGCGCTGACCCGTGCCGCGTTGTCGCCGTGCATCACGACGTTCACCGCCAGCCCGCGGTCGAACGTGCCGACGGCGCGCATCATCTCGAAACTCCCGAGATGCGAGCCGAGAAGGAGGCAACCGCGGCGCGCATCGAGGGCCTCGAGGACCGCCTCGGCGCCGCTGACGCGAAGGTCGAACCCGTCGAGGCGCCCGGCGAGCAGGTCGATCCGGTCGAGCATCGTCGACGCGAACGCGTGGTATTGGCGGTAGACGTCGCGCCACCGCGGGCGCCGGCCGGTCACGCGCCGCCAGTAGTCGCGCGAAGCCCGGCGGGAGTCGACGGAGAAGATGATGAAGTACACACAGATCGGCGCGAGGAGCGCGCGGCCCAGCCCGTAGCCCCCGCGGGCGGTGAGCCACGAGAGCAGGCGCATCGCGGCCAGCGAACCCCGCTCCCGCTGCTCGAGCCAGGCGTGGCTCATTCGGGCGTCCCTGCGACCACCAGCACCCCGTCCGCGATGCGGCCGTCCGGCGCGTCGACGGCGAAATGGACCCGGTCGACGGCGCCTTCCCGCAGGGTGATCGTCATCTCGACGTCCGGCAGCCACGGGGCGCGAAAACGCGCCGTCGCGATGCCGACGATGCGCAGGCCGGTGCCCATCTGCTCGCGGAAGAGCCGCTCCACGATCACGAGCTGCCACGCCGCCGGAACGATCGGCGCACCCGCGAAATGCCCGGGCAGCGAAGGGTGCGTCGCGGGAACGCGCGAGCGGCAGGTCGCGGTCGTCATCGCCGTTGCGCCTCGCGGCCGATCTCGCCTGCATCGAGGTCGCGCAGGAGGCCGCGCAGACTCGTCGCCGCACAGCTTGCCCACGGACGTCCGCGGCAGCGCGGCGACCAGGTGCAGCGGACGCGGCAGGAACACCGGATCGACCCGCTCGCGCAGCGCCGCCTGGATCGTTTCGCGGTCGAGGCCCGGGGCGACGACGAGCGCGATGAGCCGCGAGGCCAGTCGCCCCGACGGCTGATCGTGCAGGTAGACGGCGTCGACCACGCCGGGAATCCGGCGCAGCACCTGCGTGAGGTCGGAGAGCGACGCGCGCTTGCCGCCGACCTTCACCATGTCCGCGTCGCGGCCGCGCAGCGACAAATGCCCGTCCGCATCGACCTCGGCGCGATCGCCCAGGCTCACTTCCCCGTCCAGGTGCCCGCCCCGGAACACGATGCCCGCCGCCACGGACGTGGCTTCGAGATCGCCCAGCAGCCGGAACGAGGACTCGGTCGCGGTTCGACGGGTTGCGGCGGCCCCGGTTTCGGTCGACCCGTAGATCTCGATCAGCGGCGCACTGCACCCGCGCTCGATGCCTGCCGCGTCCTGCGGGTCGAGCGGCGACGTGGAACTCAGGATTCCGCTCGCCTCGCCCAGATGCACGCCTGCCTGCAGGCAGGCCCGGATGTGGATCGGCGTCAGCACCAGCCAGCGCGGCATCGGCACCGCGCGAACGCACGCGGCGACATCCTCGGGCAGCAGCGGCACCGCGGGGTGCAGCACGCCTGCGCACTGCAGCGGCAGCATCACCGTCGCCTCCAGCCCCCACATGTGCTGCGGCGGCACCGCGCCGATCACCGTGGATCCGGGAGCGAATCCGATCCGGCGCCCGAGGGCTGCCGCCCCCCGCGCCAGCGAGCCCCACGTCTTTCGATGCGGCGCCGGGACGCCGGTGGTGCCCGAGGTGAACAGCGTCACCGCCGCCTGGTCGGCCGGAATGCGGGGCATCACGCCTCCCGGATCCGCGACGAACGACTCGTCGACTGCCACCTCGGGCAGCTGCTCGACGGTCCCCGCCCGGTCGACGAAGGCGAAGCCCGGCCGATGCCCCGCCATGACCGCCCCGATCGACGCCCTGGACTGGCCGGGCGGCAGCAGCACCTCGATGCCGGCGCGCAGGGCGGCGCAGAGTGCGAGGGCGAAACGCACGCGATCCTGGCACAGCAACAACGCGCAGCGTGTCGCCGGCAGCCGCCGCGCGAGTCGTTCGGCGGCCGAGAGGAACTGGTCGGCGCGGACCGGCGTCCCGCCGTCCCACGCGACGACGTGCCCGGGACCCGGCGCGACGATGAGCGGCAGCGCGGGCGGCGGCATCAGCGCGTCCCCGAGGGGCGTCCGCTCGCCACGTTGCGGAGGAACGAGGCCAGCGATGCGTGTCGGTAGTGCCGGAAACGCAGCCGCCGCCAGGCGTACTCGCCGAGCAGAAAGGTGGCCACGAGAGCGTAGGAGATCACGTTGCAGAACAGCGACCAGACGGCGAGCGGCGCCGCGACGGCGAGGACGGCGGCGACGATGCCCATGGTCGACGAAGAACACGGCCCAGAGGACGGTGAGCGTCCTCGTGTAGCGCGCGAGGTCCGGCTCCAGTGTGCCACGCTCGCGGCGCGCATAGCGGCTGATGACGGGATCCCGCCCGGGTGCGAGGCTGGTCGCAAAGAAGGCGGCGAAGGCGAAGTCGATGAGGACCGGCGGCGCGAAGAGCAGGACCGCCGGCCAGGCGGCGGCGACGACGGCGGCAGCCGCGGCGGCGACGATGGCGGCCGCCCCCGCCAGCATTCGCGGCCGCCGCGTGGCCGCGGCAAGCAGCAGCGCGACCAGCCCGATCGCGCCGGCGGTGATCCAGGGCATGACCTCCGGCCGGCCGAACAACGCCGCCGCGTGCAGCGCCAGCGGCCACGCGAGCCCGAGCGCGGCTGCAACCGTTCGCAACGGCAAGGGGATCCGCCTAGGGGCTGCGCCGGCCCGCGATGTGGGCGGCGAGATTGCGCAGCGAGGCGAAGATGCTCGGATTCTCGGGGTCGTCCGAGCGCAGCTCGCAACCGAATCGCTGGCTGACCGCGAGCGCGATCTCCAGCAGGTCGATCGAATCGAGCCCCAGGCCTTCGTTGAACAGCGGGGCAGTCGGATCGATGTCCGCCGCGGGCGTGTCGAGGTTGACGGCCTCGACGATCAGTTGTGCAAGCTCGGCTTCGAACGGCGTCTGCTCGCGCGCCGAAGGACGGGTGGAACCGGGAGAAATGGACACTGGACAGGGAATCGGAAAACGCCGTGCGGGCAAGGGACGCGAGCGCTGGCCGGGCGGCGACGATTCGTCAGGATCCGCCCGCGAGCACCGCGCCATGGAAGTTCAGCTCGTGGCGAGCTGGACCCGGATTGCATTGTCCAGGTTCTCGATCCAGCCGTTGTAGTTCTTGTGGATCGAATTCCCGGTGTAGTCCAGGTTGGTGCTGTCCTTGTACTTGATCGAGTAGGTCTTGCTGTCGAACTGGATGTCGACCACCGCCACGTGCGTTCGCAGCGCCAGCGTACCCGTCATCCGGCCCGGTCCCTGGGGGGCCATTCTCCAGCCGAGGCCGCTGCCGGCCCTGATGATGGCGGCTTCCACGGACTGTGTCGTCAGCGGCTTCGTGCTCACGACCGGTGCCGCGACCACCTCGTGGATCGGCGCCGTCCTGCAGCCCGCCAGCGCCAGGAAACCCAGTGCGACCACCCATGCCAGTCTGTTGCGCAGCATCGCCATCCCCTTATCGGCGGTTGATCAACGCCCGCGCTCCACCCATGCATTCCGGCGGGCAAAGTACCGTTGAAATTTTAGCATGACCCCGCGCCGGGCCGGCGCCGGGGGCCGGGGGAAAGCGCCGCTACTTCGGCGGCTGCGCTTCCGCCGCCACGATCTGCCCGTAGACGACGCGGGCAACCGCCAGCAGCTGGCTGCGATCGAGCTTGCCGGTGAGCGCGTACGCGCACTCGTCGTCGACCCAGTAGAACACGCCGACGCCATCCTCGATCGCGTAGCGGAAAGCGGTTTCGCCGGTGCCGGGGCCGGTCTTGCGCCACTGCAGCGTCAGGCGCTCCTTGTCGGTGTTCTCGTACATCAGCAGCGCGGTGGGCCTGTCGTTGCCGGCGACCAGCCGGCCGCCGACCAGCGCGTAGCCGACCGCATTGAGGTCCGGGGCGTGCGCCTGCACGCCGAGCCTGCGCGTGAGCCACGTGACGAGCCCCTTCTCCTCGTTCGCCCACACCTCGACCGGACGCCGCTGGTCGGCGCTGTAGAGCGCGTGGGTGACGGCCGCGGCGCGGGCGAAGGTCGTCGGCGTGCCGGCGCGCTCGAGCGTGACCTCGCGGCCGAACCAGCCCAGCGCCACGCCGACCACCAGCGTCGCCGCGGCGGCGAAGGCGGGTCCCCGCCAGCGCGGACGCGATGCCGCCGCCGACGCGGGCGGCGCCATCGTGGCTTCGAGCAGGCGCGCGGGAATCGGCTCGGCGAGCATCGGGTCGAGCGCGTCGCGCAGCGCCTCGTTCTGCGCGCGGATGTCGGCGACGCGCGCGAGCAGCGCGGGTCGCGCGCGAGCGCGGCGCCCACCGCGGCCGCCCGGTCGACGGCGAGCTGGCCGTCGGCACAGGCGTTGAGGTCGTCGTCGGTCGGCGGCAGCCCCGGCGTCGCAGTCATGATTCGGTGCTCCTGTTCACTTCACCAGCCGCAGCGACGCCGCGGGTTCGGCCATCAGCGCGCGCAGCCGCTCGCGGGCGCGCGACAGCCGCGACATCACGGTGCCGATCGGCACCGCGAGCACCGCGGCGATTTCCTCGTAGCGCAGCTCCTCCACTGCGGCCAGCAGCAGCACCTCGCGCTGGTCGGCCGGCAGGCGCGCCATCGCGCGCAGCACCTCGGCGAGCTCCAGCCGCTGCGTCTCGCCGCCGCGCACCGACGGCTGCCAGCCGCCGTCGTCGCCGAGGCTTTCGATCGAGACGTTGGCAGCCTCGCGCCGGACCGACGCCAGCTGGTTGACGTGGACGTTGTGCATGATGGTGAACAGCCATGCGCGCAGGTCGGAACCCGCCCGCCACAGCCGGCGCTTTTCCCACGCCCGCGCCAGCGCGTCCTGGACGAGGTCGTCGGCGCGGGTCGCATCGCCGGTCAGCACCCGCGCGTAGCGGCGCATCCGTGGCAGCGCTGCGACGAGCTCCGGCCGCGGCAGGCCGTCCGGTGCTTCGGCGGCGGGAGTGCTGGCGACCAAGGCGGGCGGTCGGGTCAGGGCTTCGCGACGTGCCAGACGCTGTTGAAGCCGTCGCCGGTCTTGTCACCCGGCTTCGTGTCCTTGGCCCAGAGGTAGAGCGGCAGACCCTTGTACGCCCACTGCCTGGCGCCGTCGTCGCGGGTGACGATGCTGTAGTCGCCGGCCGCCTTGGCGTCGCCCGCGGCCATCAGCGGCGGCCAGTTGGCCGCGCAGGGGCCGTTGCAGGTGCTCTTGCCGCTTCCGGCCGCGTCCTTGTCGAACGTGTAGAGGGTCATGCCGGCGGCGTTGGTCAGCACGCCGCCCTCGGCCTTGGCGGGGGCCTGGGCCAGCGCGGCCGGGGCGGTGAACACGACGAAGCCGACGGCGACGAGGGCCGTGGCGAAGTGACGCAGGGTGGCGATCATGGGGAGCATCCTTGAAAATCCTGCCGGAGTGCAGGGGAACACCGGAGCAAACAGACGCGCGCGCGCTTTATTCCCCCCGGCGGGGCTCACACCAGGAACAGCGTCGCCAGGCCGAGAAAGATGAAGAAGCCGCCGGAGTCGGTGACCGCGGTGATGAGCACCGACGAGCCGACTGCCGGGTCGTGGCCGAACTTCAGCATGGTCATCGGGATCAGCACGCCCATCATCGCCGCGAGCAGCAGGTTCAGCGTCATCGCCAGCACCATCACCAGGCCGAGCGACACGTCCTTGTACAGCAGCATCGCGACCAGGCCCATCACGCCGCCCCAGATGACGCCGTTGAGCAGCGCCACCTGGGTCTCCTTGCGGATCAGCTTGTTCGCGTGCTCGCGGCTCACCTGCCCCAGCGCCGCCGCGCGGACGATCATCGTGATCGTCTGGTTGCCCGAATTGCCGCCGATGCCGGCGACGATGGGCATCAGCGCCGCCAGCGCGACCAGCTTCTCGATCGTGCCCTCGAACACGCCGATGACCCGCGACGCGACGAACGCCGTCACCAGGTTGATCGCCAGCCACGCCCAGCGGTTCTGGAAGCTCTTCCACACCGACGCGAAGATGTCCTCCTCCTCGCGCAGGCCGGCCTGCGCCAGCATCTCCTCCTCGCCGCGCTCGCGCACGAAGTCGAGGATCTCGTCGACGGTCACGCGGCCGACCAGCTTGCCGTTGGTGTCGACCACCGGCGCCGAGACGAGGTCGTAGCGTCCGAACGCGTGCGCTGCCTCGTCGGCCTTCTCGTGCTGCATCAGCGTCACGCTCGGCGGCTGCATCAGCTTTTCCACCGGCGTGTCCGGGTCGTTGACGATGATCCGGGAGATCGGCAACACGCCGAGCAGCGTCTCGTCGCGGTCGACGACGAAAAGCTGGTCGGTCTGGCTGGGCAGCTCGTCGAACCGGCGCAGATAGCGCAACACCACCTCGAGGGTCACGTCGGGCCGGATCTGGACGTCCTCGAAGTCCATCAGCGCGCCGACCATGTCCTCGTCGAACGACATCGCGGCGCGGAGCTGCTCGCGCTCCTCGACCGGCAGGCTCGAGAAGACGTCGTCCATCACCTCCTGCGGGAGGTCGGGGGCGAGGTCGGCGATCTCCTCGGCGTCGAGGCTCTCGGTCGCGGCGACCAGCTCCTCGGTGTCCATCGAGGAGATCAGCGACTCGCGGACCGCGTCGGACACCTCGAGCAGGATGTCGCCGTCGCGGTCGGCCTTGACCAGGTCCCAGATGTACAGCCGCTCGTCGAGCGGCAGCGCCTCGAGGATGAACGCGATGTCGGCGGGGTGCAGCCGGTCGAGCTTGCGCGTCAGCTCCGTCTTGTTCTGGCGGTAGACGAGGCTGTCGACGAGGTCCTGGCGGTTGGCGCCGGGACCGTGCTCCATCTGCTCGTGCACCAGGCCTTCGACCAGCCGGTGCCGGCGCAGCGTTGCCGTTACGTCGGCGAGCGCTTCCTGGACGCTGGCTTGCGCGTCGGACCGGCCCAGCGTCGGGGCTTCGCTGATCTCGGACATCGGGCGGTCGCGTTCAAGTGTCGGATGGGGGCGGGCGGCCAGGAAGCGCGAATTCTACGCGCGGACGATGACGGTGGCCACCTCAGCGCCGCGCCGCGCGGCCCGTCGCGGTGCGAACCGGTGTGCGGGACACCGGCGGCGCGGTCCGCGTGGCGCGCTCAGGGCAGCTCCGCCGACGGCATCCGCGCGAGGATCGTCGCCGTGCGATTGGCGAGGTACGTCGAGCCGGGGCTGCGCTCGAACACGCGCGGGCTCGGTGCCATCGCGGCGAGCCGCGCCGACTGCTCGGCCGACAGCTTCGCCGCGGGGACGCCGTAGTAGCGCTGCGCGGCCGCCTCGGCGCCGAACACGCCGCTGCCCCATTCGATGACGTTGAGGTAGAGCTCGAAGATCCGCCGCTTGGGCAGCATCACCTCGAGCAGCAGCGTGATCACCGCCTCCTGCGCCTTGCGCGTGTATGTCTTCGCCGGCGACAGGAACAGGTTCTTCGCGAGCTGCTGGGAGATTGTCGACCCGCCGGCGACGACGCGGCCGCGCTGATCGTTCTTTTCCATCGCCTTCCGGATGCCGTCCCAGTCGAAGCCATCGTGGTCGACGAACTTCGCGTCCTCGGCGGCGATCATCGCGCGCTTGAGGTTCGGCGAGATCCGGTCGTAGGACACCCACGTGTAGCGCAGCTTCGCCTTCGGGTCCTTCGCGCGCAGCTCGCCCAGGCGCTGCGCCATGAACGCGGTCTCGACCGGCGGATTCCAGCGCCACCAGAGGATGTGGCCGCCGACCCAGGCGAACCAGGCCAGCACGACCACGGCGATCGCGGCCAGCGCCCAGCCAACGATGCGCATCGCCGTCGGGACACGACCGCGCGGGGCCATGCGTCCGTTCTTGGCCATCTGCCGCGACCGCGCGCAGTCAGCGCGCCGCGCCCGGACGCAGCAGCGCGAACACGGGCGCCGTGTCGGGCCGGATGCCCCGCCACAGCAGGAAGCTCTCGGCCGCCTGCTCGATCAGCATCCCCATGCCGTCGACCGCGCGCACGGCGCCCGAGGCCGTCGCCCACCGCATGAATCGCGTCGGCGCGTCGGCGTAGACGAGGTCGTAGGCCAGCGCGCCGGGCGCGAACACGGTCCCGGGCCACGGCCACGGCGCCTCGGCGCCGGCGGCCAGGCTCGCGCTGGTGGAGTTGATCACCATGTCGAAGCGCCGTCCGACGAGCGCATCCGCGGCAACGGCGGCGATCGGGCCGTCGGCGGCGAAGCGGCGAGCGAGCTCGACGGCCTTCTCCGGCGTCCGGTTGCTGACGACCAGCGAGCGCGGGCGCTGCGCGAGCAGCGGGTCGAGGATGCCGCGCGTCGCGCCGCCGGCGCCCAGCACCAGCACGTCGCGGCCCGCGATCTCGACGCCGAGGTTGACGGTGAGGTCGCGGACGACGCCGGCGCCGTCGGTGTTGTCGCCGAACCAGCCCTCGCCGCGCCGGGCCAGCGTGTTGACGGCGCCGGCGGCGCCCGCGCGCGCCGAATGCGCGCTCGCGATCGCGAAGGCATCGAGCTTGAACGGTACCGTGACGTTGAGGCCGCGGCCGCCGGCGCGGGCGAACGCATCGACGGCCGCGTCGAATTCGCCCAGCGGAGCGAGCAGCCGCTCGTAGCTCATGTCCTGGCCGCTGGCCTGCGCGAACGCCGCGTGGATCTGCGGCGACTTCGAGTGCGCGACGGGATTGCCGATGACGGCGTAGCGGTCGGTCATGTCGATGCGTTCACTGCGAGACGAGCGAGTCGCCCTTGGTGAAGGTCCAGGTGCGCGTGATGTGCAGGATGTCGGTGTCCCGCTTGATGTCGGGCGGGAACGGCGAGAACGGCGCCGACATCTCGACGATCTTCACCGCGGCGGCGTCCAGCACCCGCTGGCCGGACGAGCGGTTGATCTCGACCGCCTCGAGGCTGCCGTCGGACTTGATCGAGACGGTGATCAGCAGGTTGCCGTAGAGCTTGAGCTGCCGCGCCGCCTCCGGGTAGTTGAGGTTGCCGACGCGCTCGATCTTGAGCCGCCAGTCCTCGACGTAGCGCGCGAAGCGGTACTCCTCGGCGCGCGCCCCGACGAAGCGCCGCTTCGGACGCTTCTGGTACGCCTCCATGTCCTTCGCGATCTGCGCCTCGAGCTTCATCGCCTCGAGCGTCCGCTGCATCAGCTCGGACGACGACGGCAGCTGCGACGGCTCGGTCGCCTCGGTCGGCTTCGGCTGCGCCGGCGCGGTCGGCGCGCTCTTGAGCTGCGTCAGCAGCTCCTTCGCCGCCTGCTCGAGCTCTCGCACCTTCTGCGTGGCGACGCTGATCTCGTTGTTCGGGCTGTCCTTGGGCAGCACCGGCAGCGGCGACTTCGCGCGCCGGTCGGCGTCGGTGTTGCCACCGCCGTCCAGGTTGGCCTGCGCGAGGATGTCGGCCTTGGTCGGCTTGGCCTTCGTCTTGGCGTTGACCAGCGCGACCTCGAGCGGCGGGCCGCGGTCGAGCATCTTCTTGAGGTCGAAGGGCTGGAACTTGATCGCCAGCACGACCGCGTGAATGACGATCGACACCGCCAGCGCGTAGTAGAGCATCCGCTCGGCGCGATCGTCGCGCACTGCGGGACGCAGCCAGACGGGGTTCGCGGGAGGGGCGGCGGCCGCGGCCCCGGAGGCCGCAGCGGCGCCGGAAGTCGCAGCGATGCCGCCCGCGGACGCGGCCACGCCGCGCGCAGACTTGGCGGCGCCGGTTCGCCGCGCGGGAGCGGCAACTCTGGCGGCCGGTGCCGGGGCCGGCGCGGCTTCGCCGGGCGGCGTCACCGGCGCCTTCGGCACCCGTCGCGCCGGCGCCTTTTTCGCGACAGGAACCGACACCGCGCCTTCGCCCTCGGTCGGCGGCAGCGGCGGCGTTTTCGGCGGGGCGGGGCGGCGCGGCAAGTGGGTTCGGGTCGCGGTTCGACGTGATGCCAACGTCATTGTATCTGCCCGAGCCGGCGTCGCGGGGCCCGGCGCGCATCGGGTCCCGCGGCGCGGCGCCGATCAGACCGGCCATCGCGGCGATTCGCCTTCGGCGGGTGCAAACCACCGCGCCCCCCCCGCGAACCTCACGCCGGGCCGGCGTAGCGGCACTCCATCGTGGCGCCGAGCAGGTCGACGCGGACGATGCCGACGCGCACGCCGCTGTCCGGCGCCAGCGCCGGCAGGTCGCCGAGGCGCATCACCAGCGGCAGCCGGTCGAAGCGGACGAGGTTGTCGCGGATGACGGTGGCGACGGTCTCGGTGACGCCTTCCTGCAGCAGCCAGCGCAGGCACCAGTAGTGCTCCATCCGATCCTGGAACTCGGCGTACTGCGCGTAGGTCGCCTCGAAATCGGCCAGCGCCGCGAACAGATCGGCGTCGTTGTCGGCGTACGGCGGCTTGTCGCCGCCGACGACGGCGACGAGCTGCCGCTGGTTGACGAGGTCGCTGTAGCGCCGCAGCGGCGAGCTCGCCCACAGGTAGTGCGCAACGCCGAGGCCCTGGTGCTCGCTCGGGCGCGTGCTCATCTTCACCTTGCCCGCCGACTGCGTCCGGTAGAGGCCCGCGACTCGCGCGTCGGCGAGCCGTCGGCCCCAGGTGCTGTTGACGAAGATCATCAGCTCGGCGACGAGCTTGTCGAGCGGACTGCCGCGCGGGCGCGGCACGATCGCCACGCGACCCGGTTCGCCGCCCCAGCCCGGCGCGCTCCAGTCGACCAGGAAGCTGTAGTCGACCCGCTGGATGTCGCTCTTGCCGCGCGCGGCGGAAAGGCGCTGCGCGAGGCGCCACAGCACGCGCAGCTCGGCCGTCCACGGCGGGTCGGACGGCGACGGCAGGTCGTTGGCGAAGTCCTCGCCGATCGCGTCGAGGCGCAGGTTCGCCGCCACCGGCACGCGCTGCACGCGCGTCTCGTGTCGCAGCACCCCGCCGTCGGGCGTGACCTCGGCGACCAGCGACAGCACCGGCGGCGTCGTGCCTTCGGCCAGCGTGAACGTGGCGACGACGTCGTCCGGCAGCATCGTGATCTTGCGCCCCGGCATGTAGACGGTCGACAGCCGCTCGCGCGCGATCGCGTCGAGCGCGCTGCCCGGCGCGACCGCGAGCGCGGGGCAGGCGATGTGGATGCCGATCTCCCAGTTGCCGCCCGGCAGCTCGCGCACGGAGAACGCGTCGTCAATCTCGGTGGTGCTGGCGTCGTCGATCGAGAACGCGCGCGCGTCGTGCACCGGCAGCTCGGGGGGCGGCGGCGGCGCGGCCCACGCCGGGAACGCCGTGCCGCGCGGGAAGGCCTGCATCAGGAACGCGTCGAAGTGGTACTCGTGCGTCGACGGGATGGCGCCGCAGGCGGCGAGCAGCGCCACCGGGTTCGTCTGCTGCGCGTCGCAGGCTGCGGCGAGCGCCTTCCATTCGAGTGACTGCTTGTCCGGCCGGTGCAGCAGCGACGCGGCCCTGGCCTTCATCGCGTCCGGGAGCCGGCCCTGCGCGAGTTCAGCGGCCCACGCGTCGACCTGCGCCGCCTCGCGCTGCTTGCGCTCGACCGAGGCCAGCGCCGCCTTCAGCGCGTCCGGCGGCGCCTTGCGGTACCGCCCCTTGCCGCGCTTGTAGAAGTACATCGGCACGGCGGCCAGCGCCTGCGCGACCGCGGCGGCCTCGACCGCCGTCGGCGCGTGTCCGTAATACTCGCGGGCAAGGTCGTCGAATCCGAATTCGTCTTCTCCGGAAACCTCCCACAGGAAGTCCGGGTCGAGCCCGGACGCGAGCTGCTGCGCCTCGGCGACGAGCGCCGAAGGGGACGGCGCGGTGAAGCGCAGCAGCACCGCGCCCGCCTTGATCTTCACGCGCTTGCCGGAAGCGGCTTCGACCTGCAGCGAGGTGTCGTTGTCGGCAAGGACGGTGCCGGCCTTGAGCTGGCCGTCGTCCTCGAAAAAGACGTGCATGGGAGGGAACCGGGGCGGGCGCGGCTGCTCGCACGCCGCTTGGGCCAGGATTATAGCCGGTGGCCGTCACGCCCGCCCGGCCGACGGAACGGCGCCTGCGCTGCTGCCCCGGGGCGCGGCAAGCGGGCCCGCGGCGTGCCGGCGCTCGCGCCGCGCGGAGGTCCCGCGACGGGTCAGCGGCCGCCGCGGGCGCGGCCGATGATGTCGTAGACGGTCGTCAGATCGGCGATCGGCATCTGCCCCGGCGCGGAGCTGCCTTCGCCGACGGCAAAGCTCAGCGCCGAGCCGAACACGCCGCCGACCATCCGCGTCACCGCGCCGAGCGGTCCCATTGACATGCTGATCAGCGGGATGTGCGCCTTCGCTTCCGCCCGCGACGTCGCCGCGAGCAGCGCCAGCACGTCGTCGCGGTCGCGCGGCATCACCGCCACCTTGGCGACGTCGCCGCCGAGCCGCTCCCCCTCGAGAAAGCGCTGGACGAGGAACTCGACCCCCGGCGTGTAGCCGAAGTTGTGGTACGAGAGGACGACGCGGTTCCCGTGCTTGCGCGCGCTGTCGCGCACCCGTCGCACGTGGTCGGCGTCGTTGCCCATCTCGAAGTCGAGGAAGTCGACGAGCCCGGTCGCGCCGACGGCGTCGTACAGACGTACGACCTCCTCGTCGCCGATCGCGATCGGCTCGCCGCCCTCCCTGATCGAGCGGCGGGTGAAGAGGATGGGCACGTCGCCGACCCCGGCGCGCAGCGCGCGACCGGCATCGAGCACCGCCGCCGTGTCGGCGATGGCCTCGAAGTAGTCGACGCGCCATTCGATGACGTCGGGCTGCTTGGACACAACGTTCGCCGCCTCGGCGAGCAGGCGCTCCCGCGTCCTGCCCACGAGCGGCGAGCAGATCAGCGGCGTCGCGCCGCCGAGCCTGCGCCCCCTGATGTCGATGACCTTG
>CAWHJY010000035.1:0-128671 GCA_963829775.1 uncultured beta proteobacterium
AGCCCCCGAACGGCCTAGGCCGGATGGATCACCCCGCCTCGTGACCCCGGCTCGGCGGACCCCGTCCCGCGACGCCGGCTCCGCGGCCCGAAACCCGGAGTGCCGATGGCACGACTTGTGCGACAGCCCATGGCTGGGAGCCGCTTTTTGGCGCAAAAGGCGAACTTGACCATGGAAGTGAGTATGTCGGCGTCCGGAATTGGTCCCCCCTCACAGCCGCACGCCTGGGCGCAGGAGGAGGTGTTTTGCCAATCCTTGCCGTCCCACGATCCGATCTCCGCGCAGAAGCTCCTTTGCGAAGCGCTTGCGAGTCTGGTCTCGAATCGCGAACCCGCCGACCGCCAGCTCGACGCGATGCTCGTGTTCGATCGGCACGCCTATCAACTCAGCAGGCGCCTGCTGGTCCAGTACGGCGACGGCGACGCGCGATTGCGCACCCTTGATCGCAGCTATTTCATTTCCGCCATGCGACTCAGCCGGTCGTTCGCGCAGGCCTACGAGCGCTTTCTGGGACCCATTGAGAATTCGACCGGCGGAACCCGGCACGAGAGCACGGGCACCGTCCTGGTCCAGTTGTTCCGGCACTGGGAGGTGGAACTCCTGCTGCGGCTCTTTCGCTACAAAAAGCGCAATTCCGAGCAATGGCGGCAATTCCATGCGGCGTATCGGTGTGCGCAGCTGCAAGGACCGGCCCAAGATTACCCGCCGCGCCGCATTGACGTGGACAAGTCGGTGCCGCGGCAAACGCTCGAGCAGCAGTTCATTCAGGTGCTTCTGCTCGGGGCCATGAATACCGGCCAGTTTTCGCCGCGCGAGTTGCTGCGGGCGCGTGGCTGGATCGAACGCTGGCGCGGCTTGCTGACGCTTCAATCCGCCGACGCGGGCGATGGGGCTGGTGGCGACCGGCATGGATTCGTGGTCGATCTCGGCAGTGCGGAAGGGCTGAAACGGTCCCACTCCGGGGACAGCGGAGACTTGCTTCGTCTCGACACCGCGCCGCTGATGGAGGCGATCGACCGGGAAATCGGTGTGCCGAAGGAAGCGCCTGCCGCTCCGGATGCGTCGGCTTCGACGGACCCGGAAAGCCGGATCGCCCTGCTGTCAAAACTCAGAGCGCTGTTTGCCCCGGATCCGGTTCACGTCAGGCGGCGTGGCGACCGACAGCCTGTCGCCTATGACGTACATGCGGTCTCCGGTCTCCCGCAGATTGTCCAGATGCTGCGCGCGGCGGCAAAGGGCGAAACGGCACAGATGGCGACTGCGGCGGCCCGGCTCGAGGAAATCACGATATCGCCGACCACCGGGCATACGCGAATGTCGGCCTCCGTGCTTGGCGCGGGCGGTCTGGCAGGCCTTTCGATCGCGACGACCTTCGGCGCGCAACCCCAGGCATGGCAAGTCAAGGACCGCAGCGATTCCGGGTGCCGCATGCGCGGACAGGCGTCCGATCTCAACGGCCTGATCCCCGGGACGCTGGTAGCCATTCGGGAAGACCAGCAGCTTCCATGGACCATAGCCGTGGTGAGGCGGCTGCGCCGGCTCATGGTCGACCACGTCGAGATAAGCCTGGAACACATCGGGCGCAGCCCGCGCTTCGTCAAGCTGGTGATCGACTACCATGCCGTTCCTTCGATCAATGACGAACCGGAAAGGCAAAGGTGTTTCGGGGCGCTGTATCTGCCGGCGAGCAACCAGCATCCGACCGTGCCGATCAAGACACTGGTGGTTCCCGCCAGCGTGTTCAACGCCGGGCGCACCGTGACGCTGCTGTCGTCAACGGCGACCTATACGCTGCGCCTCAACAAGCCGCTCGAGCAGCAGATCGATTTCGTCTGGACGTCGTTCGCGTTGATCGACAAGGCCGTGGCACCATCGCAACGCCTGCCGGGCGCCTCCGCTGCACGGGCGCATGGCGGCATCCAGCCGGCCCGGTTGCACGTCGCGAGTTCCGGGTCCGAACGGCGCAGCTAGCGACGAATCGTGGACAAACTCCACAGCCTGTTCCAGCGCCACCTGCGGTGGCTCGGCCGCGCCAGACCGGTGCCGGAAGCCGTCGCCGACGCGAACGAAACGCGCTATCTCTTTTCGCGATCACAGGAGCGCTGGCCAGCCGGATCGCCGGTTCGACCGCAGGCGGATAGGGGCGAGCACAGCCCCGAGTCGAAGCTGCGGCAACGGATCGCGGCCATGGCCGCGACCGAGGCTCGTTTCCGCAGCCTGACCTTGCTCGGTTCGGATTGGCACTGGGACCAGGATGCGCAGTTTCGCTACACCGCGGTCAGCGGCAACCTGGGAGACCCTGTCGGAGCGACGATCGAGAAGAACCTCGGTCGAACGCCGTGGCAGCTGCCGCGGGTCGAGCCCCCCGACCGGGGATGGGAAGCGCACCGCCGATGTCTCGAAGCGCACCAGACGTTCCGCGACGTCGTCCTGCGCTGCCCGAGAGAAGACGGCAGCATGAGCCATGTCTCGATCAGCGGCGAGCCCGTTCTTGCACAGGACGGCGTTTTCCTCGGGTATCGCGGCATCGGAGTCGACATCACGAAGCAGAAGCTCACCGAGGCGAACATCAGTCGGCTCGCCCGCTTCGATTCCCTGACGGGGCTGTACAACCGAACTGCCTTCTTCGAGCGCGTGAGTCATGCGCTGGCGACCGCGCGCCGCCACGATCGCGCCGCCGCGATGTTGTTCGTCGACCTCGACCGATTCAAGGATGTCAACGACGCGTTTGGCCACGTTGCCGGCGATGAAGTGCTCAAGGTGATGGCGCGGCGCCTCGCCAAGGCGATCAGGGCCAGCGACACGGTCGCGCGCCTGGGGGGCGACGAGTTCATCGTGCTCGCCGAAGACGTCGCCAATCAGGTCGACGTGAATGAGTTCGGGTTGCGCCTGCTGGAAGCGCTGTCCGAGCCGTTCATGCTGCACGGGCAGGAGTGCCGACTCGGCGCCAGCATCGGAGCGGCGATGTTTCCGAACGACGGCGAGGATGCGGCGATCCTGCTCAAGAACGCGGACGTCGCGATGTACCGCGCCAAGGAATCCGGCGGCAACAGCCTCGCGTTTGCCTCCGAGGTGGGAAGCCGACCGGCAACTGAGCGCATGGTTCTCGGGGCGGGCCTTCGCCGGGCGCTCGACAGCAATCAGCTGCTGCTGCTCTACCAACCCAAGGTGTCGCTCCGGACCGGCGCGCTGACGGGGGTCGAGGCGCTTGTTCGCTGGCAGCACCCCGAGCGCGGCCTGGTGCTGCCGGACGCATTCATTCCGCTGGCCGAGGATTCCGGCCTCATCCGCCAGATCGCGCGGTGGGTACTGCACGACGCTTGCGCCCAGGCTCGCCGATGGAGCATGGACGGGCGCAGCCCCATCCGCGTCGCGGTCAACCTTTCGGCCCGTCAGTTCATCGACGGCGGTCTCGTGATCGAGGTCGCGCACGCCCTCGCCCAGACCGAACTGCCGGCAGACCTGCTCGAGCTGGAAATCACCGAAAGCATGATGATGGCGCACCCGGAGCGCGCGGCCGAGACGCTGCTCGAGATCAAGGAGATGGGAGTGCACGTATCGATCGACGATTTCGGTACCGGCTATTCATCGTTGGCGCGACTCAAGAAATTTCCGTTCGACAGCGTGAAGATCGATCGGTCGTTCATCGCGGACGTCGCCGTCGACGCCGACGATGCGGCGATCGTTTCCGCCGTGATCGCCATGGCGCACAACCTGCGCCTCAAGGTCGTGGCGGAAGGTGTCGAGACGCCGGAGCAGATTCGCTTCCTGCGCGAGCGCCATTGCGACGAAGTGCAGGGCTACCTGATCAGCCGTCCGATGTCGCCGGAAAAGGTCTGCGAATTCGCCCTGCGCCGTACTGCCGACCCGCTGGGAGCGATGGCGGGCGACTGCAACGGCGCGCCAGGTCCGCCGGGGAAATGACGGGGATCGCTCGCAACGAACCCGGCCCGATCGCCGCGAGCCCGAGGCAATGGCGCAACCGGAGCTGAACCGGGGCCGGAAATGCATGGTAATCCGGCGGCCGGGCTGCTAGATTCTCGTTCTGGCCGATCCGGCTCGGGGGTTGGTCGGTTCAAGGCGTAACTTCCCGCCGACGACGATTCCTCCCCGACTGGCCCGCATCGGGCCGCTCGACGCCGGTCACAACTTTGGAGCAACCCATGTTATTCCGGACGACAAGACTGGTCGCTGCGCTCGCCGTGGCGATCCTGGGCACCACGCAGGCCGGCGCGCAGCAGGTCACGGGCACGCTGGGCTCGCCCAGCGCCACCACGACCATTACCGGGAAGCAACTCCCCGCACCCGATCCGAAGTTCGGCGGCGTGATCAGGAACGATGCGCTGCAGTCGAAGCCGTGGTGGGCGCCCCGCGTCGTGCCGCCCAAGGGCGCGCCCAACGTCCTGCTGATCATCACCGACGACGCCGGGTTCGGCGTGCCCAGCACCTTCGGCGGCGTGATCCCGACGCCGACGATGGACCGCCTCGCGAGCGAGGGCCTGCGCTACAACCGCATGTTCTCCACCGCGCTCTGCTCGCCCACGCGCGCGGCGCTGATCACCGGGCGCAACCACCATTCGGCCGGCTTCGGCGTGATCTCCGAACAGTCTACCGGCTTCCCCGGCTACAACAGCATCATCGCCAAGGACAAGGCGACCATCGGCCGCATGCTGCTCGACAACGGCTACGCCACGTCGTGGTTCGGCAAGGACCACAACGTGCCGGCCTTCGCGGCCAGCCAGGCCGGGCCGTTCGACCAGTGGCCATCCGGCATGGGCTTCGAATATTTCTACGGCTTCGTCGGCGGCGACGCCAACCAGTGGCAGCCGAACCTGTTCCGCAACACGACGCAGATCTTTCCGTTCGAGGGCAAGCCGGGTTGGAACCTCGTCACCGGGATGGCCGACGACGCCATCGACTACATGACGCGGATGCACCAGATCCAGCCGAGCAAGCCGATCTTCATCAAGTACGCCCCCGGCGCCACGCACGCGCCGCACCACCCGACCAAGGAGTGGGTGGACAAGATCAGCCAGATGAAGCTCTTCGACGAGGGCTGGAACAAGGTGCGCGAACGCATCTTCGAGAACCAGAAGCGCCTCGGCGTGATCCCGAAGGACGCCAGGCTGCCGCCGTGGCCGAAGGACGTGCTGAAGGAATGGGACGCGTTCTCGGCCGATGAGCGGAAGCTGTTCATCCGGCAGGTCGAGGTGTTCGCCGCCTACGCCGCCTACAACGACCACGAGATCGGCCGCGTGATCCAGTCGTTCCAGGACCTGGGCAAGCTCGACAACACGCTGATCATCTACATCAACGGCGACAACGGCACCAGCGCCGAGGGCGGTCCGCAGGGCACGCCCAACGAGGTCGCGTTCTTCAACGGCCTCAATCAGCTGCCCGATCGAAGTGCAGATGAAGTTCTACGACGTCTGGGGCACCGAGCAGACCTACAACCACATGGCGGCCGGCTGGTCGTGGGCATTCGACACGCCGTTCTCGTGGTTCAAGCAGAACGCCTCGCAGCTGGGCGGCGTCAACCAGAACATGGTGGTGTCGTGGCCGGCGCGCATCAAGGACAAGGGCGGCCTGCGCGAGCAGTTCGTCCACGTCATCGACGTCGTGCCGACGATACTCGAGGCCGCCGGCATCCGCGCGCCCGAGATGGTGGACGGCATCAGGCAGGCGCCGATCGAAGGCACGAGCTTTGCGTACACGTTCGACGCGGCCAATGCGAAGGTTCCGTCGCGGCACCGGACGCAGTACTTCGAGATGATGGGCCAGTGGGCGCTGTACCACGACGGCTGGTTCCTGAGCACCAAGGTGAACCGTGCGCCGTGGGACGCATTCGGTCCCGCCAATCCGAACCCGCTCGACAACCAGGTCCTCGAGCTCTTCAACCTGAACACCGACTTCAACCAGACGACCAACGTGGCGACCGGCAATCCGCAGAAGGTCAAGGAACTGAAGCAGATGTTCGTCGCCGAGGCAAAGAAGCACCAGGTCTTCCCGATGGACGCATCGGTGGCGGCGCGGATCGTCGCGCCGCGGCCGAACATCACCGCCGGACGCAGCGAGTTCGTCTACACGCGGCCGATGGTGGGGCTGCCGCAGGGGGACTCGCCGCTGCTGCTGAACACCTCGTACACGGTCACCGCCGACATCGACGTGCCGCAGGGCGGCGCCGAAGGCATGATCCTGACCTCGGGCGGGCGCTTCGGCGGCTACGGCTTCTACCTGCTCAAGGGCAAGCCGGTGTGGCTGTGGAACATGGTCGATCTGGAGCGCATCAAGTGGGAGGGCCCGGACGCGCTGACGCCGGGGCGGCACACGGTCGAGTTCGACTTCAAGTACGACGGCCTGGGCGCCGGCACCCTGGCGTTCAACAACTTCAGCGGTGTAGGCCGGCCCGGCACCGGCACGTTGAAGGTCGACGGCAAGACGGTCGCCACGAAGCGGATGGAGAAGACGCTGCCGATGATCCTGCAGTGGGATGAGAGCTTCGACATCGGCTCGGACACGCTGACCGGCGTCAACGACGCCGACTACAAGCCGCCGTTCGCGCTGACCGCCAAGTTGAACAAGCTGACGGTCAAGCTCGACCGCCCGCAACTGTCGCCCGCGGACATCCAGAAGCTGCAGGCGGCGATGCAGGAGAAGGCGAAGCGGGACTGATCAATCCGGCAGCGCGAAACGCGCAGACCGTGCCCGTGCACGGCCTGCACCACAAGCATCGCAGGAGCCGCACGCCTCTCGTTGCTGCCGGTGGCCTCGCCACGCGAGCGGCCTTCACGCGTCGCGGCGGGGGGGCGTTCCCTGCGAAGGAGTGGGTCATCGACGCAGCAGGGAACGCCCCCCGCCGCGACCCCGCACGGCACCACCGCGCCGGCCATCCTGAGGCAGGCCCCGCCGCACCGCTCAGCCAACCCGCGCGATCAGCCCTTCCAGCGCCACCACTACCGACTGTGAACGCACGGCCGCCCGGTCTCCACCGAACCGCCGCATGATCGCCTCGACCGTCCCGCCCCGCCGCCCCCACGCGAAGCAGACCGTCCCCACCGGCTTCGCCCGCGCTGCCGCCACCCGGCCCTGCGATCCCCGTCACCGCGACCACCAGATTCGCCTGGCTCCGCGCCAGTGCGCCGTCGGCCATCGCCCGTGCCACGGCCTCGGACACCGCCCCCTCGTGCGCGATCGAGTGCCGCCGGCACGCCGAGCAGTTCGGACTTCGCCTCGTTGGTGTAAGTCACGAATCCGCGGTCGAACCACGCCGAGCTGCCGGCGATCGCGGTGATCGCGCCGGCCACCAGCCCGCCGGTGCACGACTCGGCCGTCGCGGTCCGCCATCCGCGCGCGCCGAGCGCCTGGCCCAGCGCGTCGGCCAGCGTCAGGATCCGTTCGTCGTCGGGCAGAATCAGCGGCATTCGCCCGGCCTCGCGCGGTAGTGGTACGTGTAGAGCGTCGCGAAGCCGAAGCGCCGGTAGACCGCGTGCGCCGGCCGGTTGTCGCCGTCGACCTGCAGGTACGCCGCGCGCGCGCCGCGCTGCCACGCCCAGGCGAGCAGCCACGCGCAGGCCAGCGTCGCGTGGCCGCGACGGCGCGCGTCGGTCGCGGTCACCACGTCGTAGATTCCGGCGAGGCCGTCCTCCAACGAGACCAGCCCCGTGCACACCGGCCGCCCGCCCGCGCGGACGACGACGAAGCGCCGCGGCATCGCCGCGTGCTCCAGCCGCTCGCGATGCGCCGCGCGCTGCTCCGGCGGCGATCCGCGCAGGTCGCCGGTGGCCTCGACGAACGCCGGCACGTCCGGCGCGGTGAGTTCGACGTCCTCGGCCGGCTCGGGCACGTCGGGCGGCCGGTCGAGCGGCGCGGTCTGCACCCAGGTCTCCTCGAACATCCCGTAGCCGCGCGCGGCGAGCGCCACCTCGAGGCCCGGCGGCTGCACGAAAGGCGTCATCCGGAACAGCGCAGGCAGCCCGCGCTCCTCGTAGATGCGCTCGCAGTACGCGATCTTTTCGGGCAGCGGCAGCGACGAGCCGAAATGCGGATTGACGCTGCGCGCACGCTTCGCCTTGCCCGGCGATACGCGCAGCAGCCAGCCGTCGTAGAACAGCTGCCTCTGCGTCTGCAGCGCGTTGAGGCCCGCCTCCTCGACGCGGCGCGGATCGACGGCGCGTGACGACGCATCCGCCATCACGCCCCCAGCAGCCGCACGCCGATCGCGAACGCGACCAGCGTGTAGCCGGCGGCGACGAAGTCGTCGAGCATCGCGCCGAAACCGCCCTTGACCGTGCGGTCGAGCCACCCGATCGGCGGCGGCTTGACGATGTCGAACAGCCGGAACAGCAGGAACGCGAACGCGATCTGCAGCCGGCCGTCGCCGACCAGGAACAGCACGAGCAGGAACGCGACCACCTCGTCCCAGACGATGGAGCCGTGGTCGGACTCGCCGAGGTCGCGCCCGGTGACCTCGGCGGCCCAGACGCCGATGACGGTGAACGCGACGATCGCCGCCGCGAACACCGCGTCGCCCCAGGGCCGCAGCACAGCGGCCAGCGGAATGGCGACCAGCGTGCCGAACGTTCCCGGCGCGACCGGCGCGAGCCCGGCGCCGAAACCCAGCGCGAGCACGTGCGCCGGATGCGCAAACAGGAATTTCCAGTCGGGCTTGATCGCGCTCATCGCGGATTCGTCAGGCGGTCGGTCGACGCTCGCTCAGCATGCGGTCGGCGCGGGTCCCGGCCCCGCGGCCGCGAAATGGTCGAACGCGCGCGGCAGCGACGGCAGCGGCGCTCCCGCGGCGTCGCGAACGACGAGTCCCGGCTCGGGGGTGATCTTGCCGATGCGCGTCACGGCGACGCCGGCCGCGACGCCGGCCGCGGCGACGCGTTCGCGGTCGACGTTGCGCGCGGTGAACAGGAGCTCGTAGTCGTCGCCGCCGGCGAGCAGGCATTCCTGCGCCAGCGCGCGCCCGGCCCCGTCGCGCAGCAGCGCGAGCGCCGGACTGGCGGGAATGCGCACGAGGTCGATGCGCGCGCCCACCCCGCCCGCGGCGAGCAGGTGGCCGAGGTCGCCGGTGAGCCCGTCCGAGACGTCGAGCATCGCGGTCGCGAGGCCGCGCAGCGCGATCCCCAGCGCGATCCGCGGCTGCGGCCGGTCGAGTCGCTCGCGACACGCCGCGAGCGTCGCCGCCGCGAGCGTCGCGCGGCCGGCCCGCGCGGCCAGCGCCAGCGCCGCGTCGCCCAGCGTGCCGGAGACCCAGACGTCGTCGCCGGGCAGCGCCCCGCGCCGGCGGATCGCCCGCCCGGCCGGGACTTCGCCGATGACGGTGACGCAGAGGTTGCGCGGGCCGCGCGTGGTGTCGCCGCCGATCAGGTCGACACCGTGCGCGTCGGCCAGCGAGAACAGGCCGCGCGAGAACGCCTCGAGCCAGGCGGGATCGGCGTCGGGCAACGCGCCGGCGAGCAGCGCGTAGCGCGGCACCGCCCCCATCGCCGCCAGGTCCGACAGGTTGACCGCGAGCGCCTTGTGGCCCAGCGCCTCCGGCTCGGCGCCGGCGACGAAGTGCCTGCCTTCGACCAGCATGTCGACCGAGATCGCCAGCTCCATTCCCGGCGCGGGGGCGATCAGCGCGGCGTCGTCGCCCGGACCCAGCACCACGCCCGGCGCGCGCGACGGCCGCCGGAAATAGCGGTCGATCAGCGCGAATTCGGAGAGGGGCTCGGTCACGGTTCGATTATAGAGGCGGCGGCGCGGCGCCGCTCTCGCGCCTCGCGCCGCCGGGCACCGACTCAGCGCCGGCGCGAGTCGGCGATGTCGCGCTGCCAGCGGGCGAGCAGCCGCCGCCGCTCGTCGGGCGCGCCGAAGCGCGCGGGGTCGACGTCGACAACGGTCACGTTGGCGTAGCGCGCGGCCTCGGGACGCACTTCCGCCGCGCGGTGCGCGGGCAGGATCAGGTTGCGCGTCTGGTTGGCGATTTCCTGCGCCGGCGCCGTTAGCGCCCAGTCGTAGAACTGCCGCGCCAGGTCCGGCTGCGGCGCGCCGGCTAGGATCGCCATGCCGCCCAGCGCGTCGCCGGTGCCCTCGCAGGGCACCGCGATGTCGATCGGGAAACCGGCGAGCTGCTGGGTGACGAACTCGTGGACGAAGGCGACGCCGATGCCCACCTCGCCGCGCGCGACGTCGGGCCCCTGCGCGGTGCCGGACTGCGTATAGCGGAAGACGTTGGCGTCGAGCGCGCGGAGGTACGCGAACGCACCGTCCTCGCCGCGCTGCGCGACCAGCGTCGCGACGATCGTGTACCCGGTGCCGGACGTGAGCGGGTTCGCCATCTCGATCTCGCCCCTGTACTCCGGCTTGACCAGGTCGCTCCAGCAGCGCGGCGCCGCCAGCGACTTCTTCCCCAGCACCGCCGGATTGCTGCCGAAGCCGACGATGATCCGGTAGATCGCGACGACGCGATCATCCGACGCCGCGGCCTGCTTGCGCGCCCAGGGATGCAGGTCGACGAGCCGGGGCGAGCGGTACGGTGCGAACAGCCCCTCGGCGGCGCCCTGCAGGAACGGCTCGATCGTGCCGCCGTACCAGACGTCGCCCTTCGGGTTGTCGCGCTCGGCGCGGATCTGCGCGTAGAACTCGCCGGTGGGCTTGCGCACGACGCTCGCCGGCACGCCGGTGTCGCGGGTGAACATCGTCGCGGCGAGCTCGCAGGCGTCTGGGTCGTGGCTGCAGTACACGACGAGGGGGCGCGCGAGCGCCGGAGCGGCCGCCAGGACCCACGCCAGCGCGAACGCCGGCAGCCGGGCGAACGCGCCACGCATCAGCCGGCGGCGCCGCCGGCCTCGCGGACGCGGGCGGCGATCTCGGTCGCCCGCAGCGTCCCCGCGACCTTGTCCAGCACGCCGTTGACGAAGCGATGACCGTCGGTGCCGCCGTAGGACTTCGCCAGCTCGACCGCCTCGTTGATGACGACCCGGTAGGGCACCTCGAGCCGGTGCTGCAGCTCCCACGCGCCGATCACCAGGATCGCGCGCTCGACCGGCGACAGCTCGGCCGGCTTGCGATCGAGGTGCGGCGCCACTTCGGCGAGCAGCGCGTCCCAGTCGCCGGTGACGCCGCGCCAGAGGTCGTCGAAAGTACTCGCCGTCGGCGTCGCCCCAGCCGGGCGCCTCGACCAGCTGCAGCCGGATGCTGTCGGGGTCGTGATGCGCGAGCTGGCGCTGGTAGAGGCCCTGCAGCGCGAGCGAGCGCGACCGGCGGCGGGCGGAGGCGCGCGTCATTCGAGATCGTCGATCGCGACCAGCAGATTGGCGAGCTCGAGCGCGGCCTGCGCGGCCTCGTAGCCCTTGGTCGCGGCGCGGTCCAGCGCCTGCGCCTCGTTCTCGGTGGTGAGGATGCCGTTGCCGATCGGCACGCCGAACTCGAGCTGCACGCCGGCGACGCCGGACGCCGACTGCCCGGCGACGATCTCGAAGTGGAAGGTCTCGCCGCGAATCACCGCGCCCAGCGCGACCAGGGCGTCGAAGTCGTCGGTCTGCGCGAGCCGCTGCAGCGCCAGCGGCGTTTCCAGCGCGCCGGGCACCGTGACGACCAGGACGTCGCGATCGACGACCCCCGCCTCGGCGAGCGCCTTCAGCGCGCCGGCGAGCAGCGCGTCGCCGATGCGGGGATTGAAGCGCGACACGACGATGCCGACGCGGCGGCCCTCGCCGCGGGTGTTCGGGGCAATGCGCTTGACGCTCATCTCTCGGTCCTCAGGGGGCGGCCCGCGAACCCGCGGGCGGGTCGATGTAGCCGGCCACTTCGAGGTCGAAGCCGGTCATGCTGGGCATCTTGCGCGGCTTGGCGAGCAACCGCATCCGGCCGACGTTGAGGTCGCGCAGGATCTGCGCGCCGATGCCGTAGTTGCGCAGGTCCATCTTCGCCGGCGCGACCGCCATCGTCGACATCGCGCGCTGCCGCAGCTCGGCGGCGCTCTCGGGCCGGTGCAGCAGCACGATCACGCCGCGGCCGGCCTCGGCGACCGCGGCCATCGCGGCCGGGATGCTCCACGAGTGCGCGGCGCTGTCGGCGTCGAGGAGGTCCATCACCGACAGCGGCTCGTGGACGCGCACCAGCGTCTCGGTGTCCGGCGACAGCGGTCCGCGGGCCAGCGCGAGATGCGTCGCGTCGGTGAGCTTGTCGCGGTAGACGACGAGGCGGAACGCGCCGTGCGGCGTGGCGAGCGGCCGCTCGCCGACGCGCTCGATCAGCCGTTCGGTGCGGCTGCGGTAGTGGATGAGGTCGGCGATCGCGCCGATCTTGAGGCCGTGGCCGCGCGCGAATTCGACCAGGTCCGGCAGCCGCGCCATCGTGCCGTCGTCCTTCATGATCTCGCAGATCACCGCGGCCGGCGTCAGGCCGGCCAGCCGCGCGAGGTCGCAGCCCGCCTCGGTGTGGCCGGCGCGGGACAGCACGCCGCCCGGCTCGGCCATCACCGGGAAGACGTGGCCCGGCTGGACGATGTCCTCGGGTCGCGCGCTGGGACTGATCGCCGCCTGCACCGTGCGCGCGCGATCCGCGGCCGAGATGCCGGTGGTCACCCCTTCCGCCGCCTCGATCGACGTCGTGAAGTTGGTGCCGTGCGAGCTGCGGTTGGCGCTGACCATCGGCGCGAGGTCGAGCTGGCGGCAATGCTCCTCGGTCAGCGTCAGGCAGACGAGGCCGCGCGCGTGCCGCGCCATGAAGTTGATCGCCTCCGGCGTGACGAATTCCGCGGCGAGCACGAGGTCGCCCTCGTTCTCGCGGTCTTCCTCGTCGACCAGCACGACCATGCGGCCGGCCTTCAGCTCGGCGACGATTTCGGTGATCGGGGACAGCGGGGAGGCGGTCATGGGCGGGGGCGCGCGGCGCGGGGCGTGGACATGGAGAACCGGGGAAGAACCCGGGGAGAGAGCCCGGCATTTTACCCTGCCCGGGCGTCCCGGGGTCAGGCCGACGCCGGCGCGTCGGGCTCCCCGGTCCGGCGGACGCGGAACCAGGCCGCGTACAGCGCCGGCAGGAACGCCAGGGTGAGCCCCGTCGCGACGACGATCCCGCCCATCATCGCCACCGCCATCGGGCCGAAGAAGTCGCTGCGGGCCAGCGGGATCAGCGCCAGCACGGCGGCGGCCGCGGTCAGCACGATCGGGCGGAACCGGCGGACCGTGGCGCCGACGATCGCATCCCAGGCCGGCAGGCCGCCGGCGATGTCGGTGTCGATCTGGTCGACCAGGATCACCGCATTGCGCATGATGATCCCGGACAGCGCGATCGTCCCCAGCATCGCCACGAAGCCGAACGGCTTGCCGAAGGCCAGCAGCGCGACGACCACGCCGATGAGCCCCAGCGGCGCGGTGAGCACCACCATCGCCACTCGCGAAAAGCTCTGCAGCTGCAGCATCAGCAGCGTCAGCACGGTGATGAGCATCAGCGGCACGCCGGCCGCGATCGAGCGCTGGCCGCGCGCCGAGTCCTCGATGGCCCCGCCCATTTCCACGCGGTAGCCGAGCGGCAGCTGCGCGCGGATCGGGTCGAGCTTCGGGTTGAGCCGGTTGGCGACGTCGGGACCCTGCGCGTCGCCCTTGAGGTCGCTGCGGACGGTGATCGTCGGCAGCCGGTTCCGGCGCCAGACGATGCCCTCCTCCAGCTCGTAGCGGATGTCGGCGATCTGCGTGATCGGGATCGCCTTGCCCGCGCGCGTCGGCAGCGCGAGGTCGGGCAGCGACGACATCCGCGACCGCTCCGCCCCGGCGCCGCGCAGGACCACGTCGATCTGCTTGTCGCCTTCGCGGAACTGGGTGACGGTGAAGCCCGACACCGAGTTCTGCAGGAACGCCGCGATGTCCTGCGAGGTGAACCCCAGCACCCGCGCCTTGTTCTGGTCGATGACGAGGCGGATCGCCTTGGTGGGCTCGTCCCAGTCGAACTGGACGTCGAGCGTCGACGGATCGGCGCGCATCACGTCGGCGACCTCGCGGGCGACCCGGCGCACCGTGTTCACGTCCTCGCCGCTGACGCGGAACTGCACGGGAAAGCCGACCGGCGGTCCGTTCTCCAGCCGCGACACGCGGCCGCGCAGCGCGGGGAACTCGACCTCGAACAGGGCCAGCACGCGGGACCGCAGCCGTTCGCGCTCCTCGTTGCTGGCGGCGACCACGACGAACTGCGCGAAATTCGACTGCTGCAGCTGCTGGTCGAGGGGCAGGTAGAAGCGCGGGCTGCCCGACCCGATGTACGCGGTGAAGCTCTCGATGCCGGGCTCGCGCTCGAGGATCGCCTCCATCCGCTTCGCCTCGGCGAGCGTGGCGGCGAACGAGCTGCCTTCGTGCAGGCGCAGGTCGATCAGCAGTTCCGGCCGCGACGACGAGGGGAAGAACTGCTGCGGCACGAAGCGGAAGGCGGCGATCGCGGCGGCGAACAGGCCCAGCGTGGCGAACAGCACCAGTTTCCGGTGGCCGACGCACCAGTCGACCTGCGCGCGGAAGCTCCGGTAGAACGGCGTCCGGTACACGTGGTCCGGGTCGGTGTGCGCCGGCGGCACCGGGGGCGGCGGCGGACGGCGGCGCAGCCGCGCCCACAGTCGCGCGGCGAGCGACGCCGGACGCGCCTTGGTGAAGTCCGGCAGCATCCGGTAGCCGAGGTAGGGAATCACGACGACGGCGACCACCCACGACGCGATCAGCGCGATCGCCGACACCTGGAAGATCGACCGCGTGTACTCGCCGGTGCCGCTCTTCGCGGTCGCGATCGGCAGGAAGCCGGCGACGGTGATCAGCGTGCCGGTCAGCATCGGAAACGCCGTCGACGTGTACGCGAAGCTCGCCGCGCGGAAGCGGTCGAATCCCTGCTCCAGCTTGATCGCCATCATCTCGACCGCGATGATCGCGTCGTCGACCAGCAGCCCCAGCGAGAGGATCAGCGCGCCCAGCGAGATCTTGTGCAGGCCGATGTCGAGGAGGTACATGCAGAGGAAGGTGATGGCGAGCACCAGCGGGATCGACACCGCGACGACGAGCCCCGTGCGCAGGCCGAGGCTCAGCAGCGACACCGCCAGCACGATGATCACCGCCTCGGCGAGCGACCGGACGAACTGGTTGATCGAGCGCTGGACCGCGCGCGGCATGCTGGCGACCGCCGCGATCTCGACGCCGACCGGCAGCTGGGCGGAGATGCGGGCCATCTCCGCGTCGAGGTCGCGGCCGAGCTCGATGACGTCGCCGCCGGCGACCATCGTGACGCCGATGCCGAGCGCCTCGCGTCCCTGGTGGCGCATCTTCTGCTGGGGCGGGTCGACGTAGCCGCGCTCGACGGTGGCGATGTCGCCGAGCCGGAACACCCGGTTGTTGGCGCGGATCGCGATGTCGCGGATGGCGTCGAGCGAGTCGAACGCGCCGGTCGGCCGCAGGTAGATGCGATCGGTCGAGGTGTCGAACACCCCGGCGGCCGCGACGCTGTTCTGCGCCGACAGCGTGGCGAAGATCTGCGCCGGATCGATGCCGAGGGTGGCAAGCTTGGTGTTGGACAGCTCGACGAAGACCTTCTCCTCCTGCTCGGCGACGAAGTCGACCTTGGCCACGCCGTTCACGCGCAGCAGCTCGGCGCGGATCCGGTCGCCGAAGCGCTTGAGGTCGCGGTAGCCGAAGCCGTCGCCGGTGATGGCGTAGATGTTGGTGTAGGTGTCGCCGAACTCGTCGTTGAAGAACGGCCCCTGGATGCCCGACGGCAGCGTGTTGCGCATGTCGCCGATCTTCTTGCGCACCTGGTAGAACGCGTCGGGCACGCTGGCCGGCGGCGCCGAGTCCTTCAGCGCGAAGAACACCAGCGATTCGCCCGGCTTCGAGTAGCTGCGCACCCAGTCGACGTTGGGCACCTCCTGCAGCTTGCGCTCGACCTTGTCGGTCACCTGCTGCTCGACGTCGCGCGCGTTCGCGCCGGGCCAGTTGGTCTTGACGACCATGACCTTGAACGTGAACGGCGGGTCCTCCGACTGGCCGAGCCGGCCGTACGCGATCGTGCCCGCGACGGCGAAGACCAGGATCAGGTAGAACACCAGGGTGCGGTGATGCAGCGCCCACTCGGACAGGTTGAAGCTGCTGCGCGCGGCGCCGGGCGGCGTGACGGGGCTCATGGGAAAGCGCTGCGCGTCGTCAGGACTTCGGCGCGGGCGCGGGCACGGCCGGTGCGGACGGCGTGGCGCGCGGCGCGGGCGGCGCGTCGACGCCGGCGCCCTCGTACGGCCGCACCTTCTGCCCGGGCTGCAGCTTCTGCACGCCGGCCGCGACGACCCATTCGCCGGACCGGAGGCCGCGCACGACGACGCCGTCCTCGCGGTACTGCACGACGGCGACCGGGCGCAGCGCGACCTGCTGCGTCGCCGGATCGTAGATCCAGACCGCGGGCGAGGCGTCCTGGCGGTGCAGGCTCGCGAGCGGCAGCAGCGCCGCGTCGGCGGGCCCGTCGGCGGTCAGCGCGACGTTCGCCGTCATGCCCCACTGCAGCGAGGCGTCGGCCGAGGGCACCGCGACGCGCACGGCGAAGGTCCGCGTCACCGGGTCGACCGACGGCGAGATCTCGCGCACCGTCGCCGGATGGAGCCGTTGCGGATTCGCCGACAGGAACGCGACGATCTGCCGGGCGGACTTGAGCTCGCCCAGCCGGTTCTCCGGCACCGCGATCACGATCTCGCGCTCGGTCTCGTCGGCGAGCTTCATCACCGGCTGGCCGGCGGTCACCACCTGGCCCGCCTCGACACTGACCGCGGTGATCACGCCGTCGCCGGTGGCGACCAGCGTGGCGTACGCCGCCTGGTTCTGCGCCACCGCGAGCTGCGCCTTCGCCTGGTCGAAGCGCGCCCGGGCCGCGTCGCGCGCGTTGCGCTTCTGGTCGAGCGCGCTCGCGCTGACGAACTTCTGCGCGTGCAGGTTCTGGTAGCGGTCGTATTCCGCGGCGGCGTATTTCCACTCGGTCTCGGTGGCGGCGACGCCGGCCTTCGCGCTCTCGGCCTGCAGCGCGACGTCGGCCGGATCGAGGCGCGCGAGCACCTGGCCCCGGCGCACGCGCGCGCCGACGTCCACGGTGCGGCTGGTCACCTTGCCGCCGACGCGAAACGCGAGGTCGGTCTCGTGGCGGGGCCGCACTTCGCCCGAAAAGACCGCGACCGGCGTGGCGCCGCCGGTCTGCACGGCGACGAGCTGCACCGGGCGGACCGGCGGCGGCGGCGCCTCGTGTTTCGCGCAGCCGGCGAGCGCGGCCAGCGCGAGCGCCACGACCACGGCACGCGCTGCGCCGGGATTCGCGCTCATCGCGCGCCCTCGCCGCGGGACCACTCGCCGCCGACGCTGCCCCGCCACAGCCGGCGCAGCGCGAAATCGACCTCGGCCGGGTACGACCAGACGAACACCTGGCGACCTGCCGTCGCCGGCGATCGCGCAGCCTTCGCCGCCCGCCGTCGTCGCCGACATCTGCCAGAGGCCGATGATCAGCGCGTAGCTTCGGCGCAGCAGCGCGACGCCCTCACCGGGAACGAGTTCCGGGAAGTGCCGCTCGAGGCCCGCGCCGGCGCGCTCGAGCCGACCCGCCATCCGGCCCCTGAACGCCAGCGCCGCGGCCGGCGGAACGCTGTGCGCCATCAGCCCGAAGCAGCGGGCCGCCAGCCGCAGGAACAGCGGCGGCGAGATCAGGTGGCGCTGGACCAGCACCAGCATGTCGTCGATGCGCACCGGCCCGTCGCGCTCGACCAGCGCGATCACCTCGCGGAAGAACCCGCCGATGCCGCGCTCGTGCACGGCGAGCAGCAGCTCTTCCTTGCTCGGGAAATAGAGGTAGACGGTGCCCTTGGCGAGGCCGGCCTCTCCGGCGACCTCCGCCACGCTCGCGACGCGCTCGGGCGAACGCAGCAACAGCCGCTCCGCCGCATCGAGGATGGCGTCGTGGCGTTCCTGCTTGTCTTCGGCCTGGATGGCCCGCTGGCGGATGACCATTTGCTGCGCTCCCTGCCCATAACTGACTTCGGGTCATTTCAGGGTGGAGCGTAAATGACCATCAGTCAGTTGTCAATTCCGTCAGGTGGCAATTCCGTCAGGTGGCCATTCCGCAATCTGTCCGGACCGGCAGGCGCCGATCCGGCAGCGGCGCTTCAACCGCCGCGCGCCTTCAGCAGCGCGAGCACGGCGCGCGTCAGATCGCTGTCCGGGTCGGCATGGTCGGCGACGACGCTGAAATGATCCTTGCCCGGCAACACGAGGGGCCCGATCGAACCCGGCGGACGCTGCGCCGGCCACGCGTCCCACTGCAACCGCGCCTGGCGCAGGAACTCGGACGTCTCGGCCCCGCCGACCGCGACCAGCAGCGGCGCGTCGACCCGCGGCTCAAGCAGCGCCGGCGACAACCGCGCCGCCTCCGCCGCGTCGAGCCCGAAGTCGGCGTTGAACGAGAACTGCACCATCGGCGCGAGGTCGTGCACGCCCGACAGCGACAGCCCGCCGGCGAACGGGGCCCGCGCGAACCCTGCCAGCGGCCAGTCGATCGTCCACAGCATCGCCGCGAGATGGCCGCCCGCCGAATGCCCGCCGACGATCAGCGGGCCGCGGGCGCCATGCACGGCGCCGTCGCGCGCGATCCACGTCACGGCCCGGACGATCTGCCCGACGATGGTCGCGATCGACACGTCGGGGCAGAGGTCGTAGTTGACGTTGGCGACCGCGTAGCCCTCGGCGACGAGCGGCGGGGCGACGAACGAGAAGTCCGCCTTGTCCAGCGCGCGCCAGTAGCCGCCGTGGATGAAGGCGAACGTCCCCCGCGCCGGCGACGGCGGGACGAAGAGGTCGAGCGTTTCCTTCGGGCCCGGCCCGTAGCGCAGGTCGCGCTGCGGCGCGAGCGCGGCCACTGCCGCCGCCGACATCTCGGCGTACCGGACGAACCAGCGCGGGTGGTCGGGCACCGCGGCCCGGTTGTTGTAGCCCCGCTCGACGAACTCCGGGGTGAACTGGACGTGCGCCCCGGTCATGCGAGCGCCGGATCGATGACGATCGCCAGCGGCGAGAGCCCCGCGATCGACGCGTCGAGACGATCGCCGGGCACCACCGGGCCGACGCCCGACGGCGTGCCGGTGAAGACGAGGTCGCCGGGCAGCAGCTCGTACATCTGCGACAGGAACGCGAGCGTGTGCGGCACGTCCCAGATCATGTCGGCGAGATCGCCCTGCTGCCGGACCGCGCCGTTGACCGCGACCCGGATCGCGCCCCGCGCCGGATGGCCGACGTCGGCGACCCTGTGGATCGGTCCGATCGGCGCCGCCTGCGCGAACGACTTGCCGATGTCCCACGGCCGCTTCTTCTCGCGCATGTCGGACTGCAGGTCGCGCCGCGTCATGTCGAGGCCGGTCGCGTAGCCGTAGACGACGTCCAGCGCGCGCTCGGCGGCGAGCCTGACGCCGCGCGCGCCGATGGCCACGACGAGCTCGACCTCGTGGTGGTAGTTCTTCGTCGCCAGCGGATACGGCGATGCGCCCGACCGCGGGCGGCGCCACCGGCACCACGGCGTCGGCCGCCTTGGTGAAGAAGAACGGCGGCTCCTTCGACGCGTCGCCGCCCATCTCGGCGGCGTGCTCGGCGTAGTTGCGGCCGACGCAGTAGATGTGGCGGACCGGGAACAGCAGGTCGGTTCCGGCGACCGGCACCGCCGGCAGGTCCCAGGGCTTGAAGGCGTAGGTCATCGGGGCGCTTCCGTGAGGGATGAAAGGACGCTGAGGGTGAAACGGATGGTGACGGTGAAGCGGACGCGGAGGGTGACGTTGAAGGCGAAGCCGGCGTGTGCGACAGGTCAGGGCTCGGCGTCGGGCTGGCGCGCCGGCGCCGCGGCGGCGAAGGCAGGCAGCGCCTGGCACGCGGCGTCGATGCGCACCAGCGTCGGAAACGCCGAGAGGTCGACCGCCATGCGCCGCGCGTTCGCCATCTGCGGCACCAGGAAGACGTCCGCCAGCGTCGGCGCGTCGCCGTGGCAGAACGCGCCGGTCGCCGCGTCGGCGGCAAGGCGGCGCTCCAGCGCCTCGAGACCGGTGTCGCACCAGTAGCGGTACCAGCCGTCCTTCTGCGCGTCGGCGACGCCGAGGGTGCCGGTCAGGTACCGGAGCACGCGCAGGTTGTTGAGCGGATGGATGTCGCAGGCGATCGCCAGCGCGATGCCGCGCACCCGCGCGCGGCCGTTGGCATCGGCGGGCAGCAGCGGCGGCAGCGGGTGCGTCTCCTCGAGGTACTCGACGATCGCCAGCGACTGCGTGATCACCGCGCCGTCGTCGGTCTCCAGCACCGGCACCAGGCCCTGCGGATTGAGCGCGCGATAGTCGTCGCTGTTCTGCGCGCCCCGGCGCAGGTGGACGAAGGCGCGCTCGGCCGTCAGGCCCTTGAGGTTGAGCGCGATGCGGACCCGGTACGCGGCCGACGAGCGGAAATAGTCGTGCAGCTTCATCGGCGCTCCCGTCAGAACGCCGCGATGCCGGTCTGCGCGCGGCCGAGGATCAGCGCGTGGATGTCGTGCGTGCCTTCGTAGGTGTTGACGGTCTCGAGGTTGAGCAGGTGGCGGATGACGTGGAAATCGTCGACGATGCCGTTGCCGCCGTGCATGTCGCGCGCCATCCGCGCGATGTCGAGCGCCTTGCCGCAGGAGTTGCGCTTCATGATCGACGTGATCTCCGGCGCCGCCTTGCCCTCGTCCTTCAGCCGGCCGAGCCGCAGGCAGCCCTGCAGGCCCAGCGTGATCTCGGTCTGCATGTCGGCCAGCTTCTTCTGCACCAGCTGGTTGGCGGCAAGCGGCCGGCCGAACTGCTTGCGGTCCAGCGTGTACTGCCGCGCCGCGTGCCAGCAGTACTCGGCCGCGCCCAGCGCGCCCCACGCGATGCCGTAGCGCGCGCTGTTGAGGCAGCCCATCGGCCCCTTCAAGCCCTCGACGTGCGGCAGCTCGTTCTCCGCCGGCACGAACACGTCGTCCATCACGATCTCGCCGGTCACCGACGCGCGCAGCGAGAACTTGCCCTCGATCTTCGGCGCCGACAGGCCCGCCATGCCCTTCTCCAGGATGTAGCCGCGGATCACGCCGTCGTCGTTCTTCGCCCAGACGACGAACACGTCGGCGATCGGCGAGTTGGAAATCCACATCTTGCTGCCGATCAGCCGGAACCCGCCGTCGACCGCATGCGCGCGGGTGACCATCGACCCCGGGTCGGAGCCGTGGTCGGGCTCGGTCAGGCCGAAGCAGCCGATCGACTCGCCGGTCGCGAGCCTCGGCAGGTACTTCTGCCGCTGCAGGTCGCTGCCGTAGGCGAAGATCGGGAACATCACCAGCGAGCTCTGGACGCTCATCATCGACCGGTAGCCCGAGTCGACGCGCTCGACCTCGCGCGCGATCAGACCGTAGCTGACGTAGTTGAGGCCGGCGCCGCCGTACTCGGCCGGGATCGTCGGGCCGAGCAGGCCGAGCGCGCCCATTTCCGGGAACACCGACGGATCGACCGTCTCGTGGCGGAACGCGTCGCGGATCCGCGGCAGCAGCTTTTCCTGCGCGTAGTCGTGCGCGGTGTCGCGCACCATCCGCTCCTCCTCGGTCAGCTGCTCGTCGAGCAGCAGCGGATCCTCCCAGACGAACTTCGGCTTGACGGAATGCAGGTGCTCGGGGGCGTTCATGGCGTCACTCGCGGCGAAGCCCGGGGGATGGCCCGGGCGGGGTTGGGGAGGATGCTGTTGGCGGCGGCGAACGCGATTATCGCGCCCCGGAGCGCGCGCCGTCCATGCGCCGCCCGTCGCCGGCGCGCGTGCGGCCATCGCGGCGGTCGGCGGCGTCGCCGCGGACCTGCGGTTCACCGCCGCGGCCGCGAGGTCGCGATGCCGCAAAAGCCGCGGGCGGCCAGCACCTCCCCGTTCAGTCCGGGATCACGGCGGTGGCCTCGATCTCGACCCGCGCCGCGTCCTCGATCAGGCCGGCGACCTCGACCGCCGTCATCGCCGGGTAGTGGCGTCCGATCACTTCGCGATAGGCGGCGCCCAGCGCCTTCAGGCCGGCGAGGTACTCGCGCTTGTCGACGACGTACCAGGTCAGGCGGACGAGATGCTCGGGCCGCGCGCCGGCCGCCGCCAGCACCGCGACGACGTTGGCCAACGCCACGCGCGCCTGGCCGACGAAGTCGGTCGCCTCGAACCGCTGCCGGGCGTTCCAGCCGATCTGGCCGCCGACGAACACCATCGTCCCGCGCGCGGCGACCCCGTTGGCGTAGCCCTTCGGCTCCGCCCAGTCCGGCGGCTGCAGCCGCACGAGCCCGGAACCGCCCGCCGGCGCGCCTCGCCGCCTCGTCGCTCATATCGCCTCCCCGCGGGCATCGGCGGCGGCCATCTGCCGCAGCCGGAAACGCTGCAGCTTGCCGGTCTCGGTGCGCGGCAGCGCCGCGACGAATTCGATCGCGCGCGGATATTTGTACGGCGCGACGGTCGCCTTCACGTGGTCCTGCAGCGCGCGCACCTGGGCCGCGTCCGGCGCGTGGCCGTCCTTCAGCACGACGTAGGCCTTGACGATGGCGCCGCGCTCGTCGTCCGGCGCGGCCACGACGCCACACTCGGCGACGGCCGGATGGAGCATCAGCGCGCCCTCGACCTCGGGCCCGGCGATGTTGTAGCCGGCGGAGACGATCATGTCGTCGGTGCGCGCCTGGAAGACGAACCAGCCGTCGGCGTCGACCAGGTACGCGTCGCCGGTGTAGTTCCAGCCGCCCTGCACGTAGTTCTTCTGCCGCTCGTCGTCGAGGTACCGGCAGCCCGTCGGCCCCTTGACCGCGAGCCTGCCCACCTGCCCCGGCGGCAGTGGCCGGCCGGCGTCGTCCATCACGCAGGCGCGGTAGCCGGGGACGACCTTGCCGGTCGCGCCGGGCTTCGCGTCGTCGTCGGGATGCGAGATGAAGATGTGCAGCATTTCGGTGGCGCCGATGCCGTCGATGATCTCGATGCCCGTCGCCTGCTTCCACAGCGCGCGCGTCGCCGCCGACAGCGCCTCGCCGGCCGCGACGCATTTGCGCAGCGACGACAGGTCACGACCCGCCGCCAGCAGCGCCATCGCGCGGTACGACGTCGGCGCCGTGAACAGCACCGTCGGCCGGTGCGCCTCGATCGCCGCTATGAGCGCCTCCGGCCCCGGCCGCTCGACGAGCAGCGTCGCCGCGCCCACGCGCAGCGGAAAGAGCAGCAGCCCGCCCAGTCCGAAGGTGAACGCGAGCGGCGGACTGCCGGTGAAGACGTCGTCGGCGGTCGCCTTCAGCATCGCCGGTGGCCAGCAGTCGCACGCCGCGAGCGCGTCGCGGTGGAAGTGCATCGTGCCCTTCGGCGTGCCGGTGGTGCCCGACGTGAAGGCGATGAACGCGACGTCGTCGGCCGCGGTGTCGACCGCCTGGAACCGCGTTGGCTTAGCCGCGGCACGCGCCTCGACGCCGTCGGCGGCGCTGCTGGCGAACTCGGCGACCGTCGCCAGCGTCGGGCACGACCCGCGCGCGAGGTCGAGTTCCGCGACCAGCCGCGAATCGCACAGCGCGTGGCTGACCCGCGCCTTGGTGACGACGTCGACGAGCTCCCGCGCGCGCAGCAGCGGCATCGTCGGCACCGCGATCGCGCCGGCTTTCATGACGGCGAGCCAGCACGCGGCCATCGCCGGCGTGTTGGGACCGCGCAGCAGCACGCGGTTGCCCGGCACGACGCCGAGGTCGTCGACGAGCACGTGCGCGATGCGGCTCGCCTGCGCGTCGAGCTCGGCGTAGGTCCAGCGCACGCCCTCGGGCGAAAGCACGGCGAGGCGATCGCCGCGCCCCTCGCGCACCGCGCGCTCGAGCAGCTCGACAGCGACGTTGAGCCGGTCCGGATACTGCAGCTGCGGCAGGTCGAAGACGAGCTCCGGCCATTGGTCGCGCGGCGGCAGGTGGTCGCGCGCGAAGGTGTCGAGGTGCGCGGTGGTCTTCATGCCCTGCCCTCCCTGATGACGTCGCGGCCGATGATCAGCTGCTGCACCTCGGTCGCGCCTTCGTAGATGCGCAGCGCGCGCACGTCGCGGTACAGCCGCTCGACGACGCTGCCCGACTGCACGCCCAGCCCGCCGTGCAGCTGCACCGCGCGGTCGACGATCCGCTGCGCCGCCTCGGTGGCCGCGTACTTGGCCATCGCCGCCTCGCGCGTCGTCGGCAGGTGCTGGACGTCGCGCCGCCACGCCGCGCGCGCGGTGAGCAGCGCCGCCGCGTCGAGCTCGGTCGCCATGTCGCCGAGCGCCGCCTGCGCCAGCGGAAGGTCGGCGAGCATCGCGCCGAACATCCGGCGGCCCGCGGCGCGATCGACCGCGGCGTCGAGCGCGCAGCGCGCGAAACCCAGCGCCGCCGCCGCCACCGACGCACGGAAGATGTCCAGCGTCGACAGCGCCAGCCGCAAGCCCTGCCCCGGCGTGCCCAGCAGCGCGTCGCCGGGCAGGCGGCAGCCGTCGAACACCAGGCGCGCCAGCGGGTGCGGCGCGATCGTGTACAGGCGCTCCGCGACCACGAGCCCCGGCGCGTCGGCGGGGACGATGAACGCCGAGATGCCCTTCGCGCCCGACGCCTCGCCGGTGCGCGCGAACACGCAGTAGAAGTCGGCGATGCCGCCGTTGGAAATCCATGTCTTGGTGCCGTCGAGCACCCAGTCGTCGCCGTCGCGGCGAGCGGTGGTCGCGAGCGCCGCGGCGTCCGACCCGGCGTCGGGCTCGGACAGCGCGAACGCGGCGATCGCGTCGCCGCGGGCGACCTGCGGCAGCCACTGCGCGCGCTGGGCGTCGCTGCCGGCCAGCGTGATCGCCCCGCTGCCGAGGCCCTGCATCGCGAACGCGAAGTCGGCCAGTCCGTCGTGCCGCGCCAGCACCGCGCGCGCAATGCACAGTGCGCGCGAGTCGAGCGCCGGCAGCGCGCCGCCCCAGGCCGCGGGGACCGTCCAGCGCAGCCACCCCGCGGCGCCCAGCGCACGCACCCAGCCGCGGCACGCGGCGTCGACGTCGCCGGAGCCGCCGTCGAAGCTGCCCACGGCGGCGCGAGCGGCCGTCGTCGACAGCAGGGCTGGCGGCGCGACCGACGTACCTGCCGCGGCCACGGAGCCCGCCGACGCCACGAACGCGGCGAGTCCCTGCGCGAGCTCGCGGTGCGAGGGCTCGAAAAACGGCCAGTCGAGATCGAAAGCGCAGGGGAATCTCATCGGTTGCGGGATCGGTTGCGGGATCGGTTGCGGAATCGGTTGCGGAATCGGTTGCGGAATCGGTTGCCCGATCAGTTACCCTCAAAGCGCGGCGAACGCTTCGCGGCGAACGCCTCGTACGCGCGGCGAAAATCCGCCGTCTGCATGCACAGCGCCTGCGCCTGCGCCTCGGCCTCGATTTCCGCGTCGAGGTCCAGCGCCCACGCCTGGTGCAGCAGCGCCTTGGTGATCCCGTGCGCGAAGGTCGGACCGTCGGCCAGCGCGCGCGCGAGCGCCGCCGCTTCGGCGGCCAGCGCGTCGGCCGCGACGACCCGGTTGAAGAATCCCCAGGCGCTGCCCTCGTCGGCGCTCATCGCGCGACCGGTCAGCAGCAGCTCGGCCGCGCGGCCCTGCCCGATCGTCCGCGGCAGCAGCGCGCAGGCGCCCATGTCGGCGCCGGCGAGCCCGACGCGGACGAACAGGAAGGCCGTCTTCGCGGCGGGCGTGCCGAGGCGAAGGTCCGCCGCCAGCGCGACCATCGCCCCCGCGCCCGCGCAGACGCCGTCGACCGCCGCGATCACCGGCTGCGGGCAATGGCGGATCGCCTTGACCAGGTCTACCGGTCATCCGCGTGAACGCGAGCAGCTCGGGCGCCGCCATCGTCGTCAGCGGCCCGATGATCTCGTGCACGTCGCCGCCGGAGCTGAAGTTGCCGCCGGCGCCGGTGACGACGACGGCCTTGACGTCGCTCGCGTGCACGAGGCCGCGGAACAGGTCGCGCAGCTCGGCGTACGAGTCGAAGGTCAGCGGATTCTTCTTCTCCGGGCGGTTCAGCGTCACCGTCGCGACCTTGCCGTCGGCAGAGGCCTCGAAGCGGAAGTGCGTCGCGCGGTAGCCGGCGAAGGGCCGACGCTGCGCCGTCATCGCGTCAGTTGCAGGCGGGGTCATCATCGATCTCCGTTCGGGCCGGCGGTGAGCGTGCGCTTGAGACTGCCCAGGAGCTCGTGCAGCCGCGTGCGCTCGGACGGCGCGAGGCCGCCGAACATCGCCTCGATCCAGCGCTCGTGCTCGCCGGCCATCGCGTCGAACGCCTCCTTGCCGCGGGCGGTGAGCTTGACCACCAGCGCGCGGCGGTCGCGCGCGGTCGGCGCGCGCGTCACCAGACCTTCGGCGACGAGCTGGTCGACGAGCCCCGTGACGTTGCCGCCGGTCACCATCAGCCGCTGCGACAGCTCGCCCATCCGCAGCCCGTCGGGGTGGCGCTCGAGCTGCGCCATCAGGTCGAAGCGCGGCAGCGCCGTGCCGAAGTCGTCGCGCAACCGGGTGCGAATGCGCTTCTCGATCAGCAGCGTGCAGGTGAACAGCCGCAGCCACAGCCGCAGCGAGTCGTGATCGTCGTCGGCGAGGCGGGACTCGGGATCGTGCGCGGCGGACGCCGGCGCTGCAGCGGCGCCGGCGCGGCGCGGGTGCCCAGCGGAAACCCCGTCCGACGCGCCGCGGCACGCGACTGCAGCCGCGCCTGCGGCTGAGGTGACCGCGTCGTCGGCGGCGGCCCGCGCCTCCGGATGTCGCGTCCGGCGCCAGCGTGAGGTCGAGACGGCGGCTGAGCCGTCATCGCCTCATCCCGCCATCACTTCGCCGCCGGCGACCGGCAGCGCCTGCCCGGTGACCGCCTGCGCGTCGGCGCGGGCGAGCCACGCGACGACGGCCGCGACCTCGTCCGGCGTGACCAGCCGGCCCTGCGGATTGCGCGCCGTCAGCGCGGCCCTCGCCGCGTCCTCGCCGCGCCCGGTCTTCGCGGCGATGACCGCGACGGCTTCGGCGACGATGTCGGTGTCGGTGTAGCCGGGGCAGACGGCGTTGACCGTCACCCGCGTCGCCGCCAGCTCCGCCGCCAGCGCGCGGGTGAGCCCGACCACGCCGTGCTTCGCCGCGCAGTACGCCGCGACGTACGGATAGCCGGTGAGCCCCGCCGTGCTGGCGATGTTGACGATGCGCCCGGCGGGCGCGGCCAGCAGCGCGGGCAGCGCGGCGCGCGTGCACAGGAACGTTCCCGTCAGGTTGACGCGCAGCATCTCGGCCCACAGCGCGTCGTCGGTCGCGGCGAACTTCGCGCTCGCCGCCACGCCGGCGTTGTTGACCAGCACGTCGACGCCGCGCCCCGCCGCCGCGATCGCGGCGAAGGTCGAGCGCACCGCCGCGGCGTCGCCGACGTCGCAGACCGTCTGTCGCGACGCAGGCCGGGCCGAGCGCCTGCGCGGCGGCGGCGAGGCGCGCGCCGTCGCGGCCGAGCAGCGTCAGCGTCGCGCCGTCGGCGGCGAGGCGCCGCGCGATGGCGAGACCGATGCCGCGGCCGGCGCCGGTGACGACCGCGTGCCTGCCCGCAAGCGGGGCGGCCAGTGCACTCATTGAACGACCCCCACGCTTGCGGCATTCGCCGCGGCGCTGCCCCCCGAGGGGGCGCAATTCGCGCCTTGGGACGGCCCGGCGGCGCTCATCCGTTCGCCTCCGGCTTCACGTCGGCGTCGCGGGCGGCGCGGGCGAGGTTGCGCTCGAGCTGCGCCTTGCCGGCGAGGTACTGGACCGGCCAGGCGGCGCCGTCGTACCCCAGCATCGCCGCCGCGTGCAGCGTCCAGTGTGGATTCGCGAGATGCGGCCGCCCGATCGCGCAGAGGTCGGCGCGGCCGGCCATCAGGATGCTGTTGACGTGGTCCGGCTCGAAGATCGCGCCGACCGCCATCGTGGCGATGCCGGCCTCGTTGCGCACGCGGTCGGCGAAGGGCGTCTGGTACATCCGGCCGTAGACCGGCCGCGCCGCGCGCGTCGTCTGTCCCGACGACACGTCGATGAGGTCGGCGCCGGCGGCCTTGAACGCCCGCGCCATCGCCACCGCGTCGTCGGGCGTGTTGCCGCCCTCGGCCCAGTCGTGCGCCGAAATGCGCACCGACATCGGCCGGTCCTGCGGCCACGCGGCGCGCATCGCCGCGAAGACTTCCAGCGGCCAGCGCAGCCGGTTGGCGAGCACGCCGCCGTACTCGTCGTCGCGCTGGTTGGTCAGCGGGCACAGGAACGCGGACAGCAGGTAGCCGTGCGCGCAATGCAGTTCCAGCCAGTCGAAGCCGCAGGCGGCGCCGCGCCGCGCCGCGGCGACGAACTCGGCGGTCACGCGCTCCATGTCTTCGCGCGTCATCGCCCGCGGCAGCTGGTTGCGCTCGCCGTACGCGATCGCCGACGGCGCGATCAGCGGCCAGTTGGCGACCGGCGAATCGGGCGGCAGCGGCTCGTCGGCGTCCGCCCAGCCGACCTGCGTCGAGCCTTTCGGTCCCGCGTGGCCGAGCTGCAGCGCGATCTTCGCCGGCGTGCGGGTGTGCACGTAGTCGACGATGCGCGTCCACGCCGCCGCCTGCGCGTCGTCCCACAGGCCCGCGCAGCCCGGCGTGATCCGCGCGTCCGGCGCGACGCAGACCATTTCGGTGAACACCAGCCCGGCGCCGCCGTGCGCCCGGCTGCCGAGGTGGACGAGGTAATAGTCGTCGGGGACGCCGTCGACGCACGAGTACTGCGCCATCGGCGACACGACGACGCGATTCGGCACGGTGAGGCCACGCAGCGTGAACGGCGTGAACATCGGCGGCGGCGCGCGACTCGGCCGGATCGGCGCCGGCGCGCGGCGAACCAGCGCTCCATCCGCTCGACGAAGCCGCGGTCCCGCAGCCGCAGGTTCTCGTGCGAAATGCGCTGGCTGCGCGTGAGCAGGCTGTAGGCGAACTGCTCGGCCTCGAACGCGGTGTAGCGGTCGACGCTTTCGAACCACTCGGTCGAGTTGCGCGCCGCGTTCTGGATCTTCGCCACCTCGACCCCGCGCTCGGCCTCGTAGCCGGCCAGCGCCCGCTCGAGGTCCGCCGGCGCGGCCGTGGCGATGGCGCGGGCGAGCGCGATGGCGTCCTCGAGCGCCAGCTTGGTGCCGGAACCGACGGAGAAGTGCGCGGTGTGCGCCGCGTCGCCGGCCAGCACCACCGGCACCGAGCGCCCGTCGAGGCGCGCCCAGTGCACCCAGGTGCGGCACAGCACGCGCGGAAAGCGGATCCAGATCGCCGAGCCGCGCAGGTGCGCGGCGTTGCTCATCAACTCGTGGCCGTCGAGCCACGGCGCGAACAGCCGCTCGCAGAACGCGATGCCCTCCTCCTGCGTCATCGGCCTCGAGCCCCGCGCGCTGCCAGACCTCCTCCGGCGTCTCGACGATGAACGTCGACGTCTCGCCGTCGTACTGGTACGCGTGCGCCTGGAACCAGCCGTGGGGAGTTTCGGCGAACGCGAAAGTGAATGCCTGAAATTTCTTCGTCGTGCCCAGCCAGACGAAGCGGCAGCGGCGGACGTCGACGTCGGGCACGTAGGTCTCCGCGTACCGGGTGCGGATGCGGCTGTTGATGCCGTCGCTGGCGACGACGAGGTCGGCGCCGAACTCGCGGGCCGCCTCCTGATCGTCGGCGACGTCCTGCTCGAACACCAGCTCGACGCCGAGCGCCTCGCACCGCCGCTGCAGGATGTTGAGCAGCCGCTTGCGGCCGATGCCGCAGAAGCCGTGACCGCCCGAGGTGATCGTGCGGCCCTTGAAGTGGACGTCGATGTCGTCCCAGTGGTTGAACGCGCCGACGATCTCGCCGGCGGTTTCCGGATCGGCCGCTTCGAGATTGCCCAGCGTCTGGTCGGAGAACACCACGCCCCAGCCGAAGGTGTCGTAGGCGCGGTTGCGCTCGACCACGCGCACGACGTGGCGCGGGTCCGCGCGCTTCAGCAACAGCGCGAGGTAAAGGCCGGCGGGACCCCCGCCGATGCACAGCACGCGCATGTCGACCTTTCGTCACGGCCGTCGGCACCGGCGCCGACAATTGTTTCAATGTTGAACATATTAAACCTAAACCATTTTTCGTCAACCCCCTGATTGGACGGAGTCCGGAGTCGGCGCGCCGGGCCCGTCTGCCGGCCGAGGGTCAGCCATCCGGCCGATCGCGCGGAGTCGGCGCCGGCGTTAGCGTTCGGGATGGCGGGAGGGGGCTCCCGGTCGGCACGCCCGGCTCCCGCCGCCCGTCGGAGGCCATCTCATGCCCGCTCGCGGTCACAGCCTGCCCGAAGTCGTCGTCGCGATGGCGCTGATGGCCATCCTGGCCGGGATCGGCATCCCGTCGTGGCGGGATTACCTCGAGGGCTATCGGCAGCTGGTCGACGCCCAGCACCTCGCCGGCAGCCTCACCCACGCCCGGTCGGAGGCCATCAAGCGCGGCTACCGCGTCAACGCCTGCGTGTCCGCCGACGGCTGCGTCCTGCACGGACGCCCCGGGCTGGGACGCCGGCTGGATCGTCTTCGAGGACACCAACCGCAACGGCATCCGCGACGCCGACGAGGCGCTGGTCCGCCGCGAAGGCCCGGCGCACCGCGGCGTCTCGATCGTCGGCAATCGGCCGGTCGAGGACTTCGTGTCGTACACCAGCCTCGGCCATGCCCGTCGTCCGGGCGGCGCGCTGCAGATGGGCACGTTCGTCGTCTGCAAGCCCGGGCGCGAGCCGTTGCGTGTCATCCTCGCGCACAGCGGTCGCGTGCGCATCGAGCGTGGCCGCGAGCGCTGTCCTTGAGCGGAGCCCGGCAAGCGCATCCGGTCCGCGGCAACCCGGACCGCGCGCGCCGTCCGCCGGCCACTCGCGACCCGATGCCGCGAATCCGGACGCTCGGCGCGGGACCGCGCGCGCCGTCCGGTCGTCGCGCGCGCCACCCGATGTCGCCCATCCGGACGCTCGGCGCGCGGCACAGTGGCGCTCCGCGGCAGTCGGCGACGGGCGTGGCGACGCGCTGCGCCGCCCATTCCCGCCTGTGCGCCACTGGTCGGTTCCCGGTGGCCTCGCCGCAGCGCGACGCCTACCATACGCTCACCAAACAAGGGGCTTTGCGCCATGCGCGTCCGACACGTCCGGCAGGTTCCCAGGCAGGTTCCCACTCCGCAGCGGGGCTTCACGCTGATCGAACTCATGATCGCCGTCGCGATCATGGGCATCCTGGCGGCCATCGCCCTGCCGCTGTACCGCGACTACGTCCAGCGCAGCCGGATCATCGACGCGACGTCGCGCCTGTCCGACCTGCGCGTGCGGATGGAACAGGCGTTCATGGACTTCCGCGCCTACGACAACGGCGGCGCCTGCCGCACGCCGATGCCCGCCGTCACCGGCAACGACGCCTTCCAGCTGACCTGCGCCGCGACCCCGACGACGTACACGATCACCGCCCAGGGCCTTGCCGCCAAGGGCATGAGCGACTTCAGCTACACGGTCAACCAGGCCAACGTGCGCGCGACGACCGGCGTGCCGGGCGGCTGGACCAGCAGCGCGACCTGCTGGGTGACGCGGAAGGACGGCTCGTGCAACTGACGACCGCCCCGCGCCCGCGCGGGTTCTCGCTGATCGAGCTGATGGTCGCCGTGGCGATCATGGGGATCCTGACCACGCTGGCGATGCCTCTCTATCGCGACTGGATCGCCAATGTCCAGATCCGCAACGCCACCGAGTCGATGTCCGCTGGCGTCCGGCTGGCGCAGGCGGAGGCGATCAAGCGCAACGGCCAGGTCGAATTCCGGCTGAGCCCGGCGACCGGCTGGGAGATCCGCGATCTGGTCGAAGACACCGTCGTGCAGCAGCACCTGTTCACGTCCGGTTCGACGAACGTGACGGTCGTGGCGTCGCCGATCGTCGCCACCGGCGTCCGCTTCACCGGACTCGGCCGCATGATGCCCGAGACGCAGGACGGCGTCGCGCGCCTGACTCAGATCGACGTGACGTCGGGCAGCTGCGACCACTCCGCGCCCGCTGCGCGTCGATCGTCGGCGCCGCCGGCATCCGCATGTGCGACCCGCATTTCGCGCCCGCCGATCCGACGGGGTGCCCACCATGACAACGCCGTCGCATCGTGCCCGCCGGACCGCGCCGCTGCGGCAGCGCGGCGGCTTCCTGCTGGAAGCGCTGGTCGGCATCCTGATCTTCTCGTTCGGCATCCTCGGCCTCGTCGGCCTGCAGGCGAACGCGATCCGCCACGTCAACGACGCGCAGTACCGCGGCGAGGCCGTCTATCTCGCCAGCACGATCGTCGGGCGCATGTGGACCGACGACCACCTGCAGCTCGAAGCGAATTACGACCGGGATCTCGGCGGCGCCGGCTATCTCGCACTCGTGGAACTGGCCAAGAACCTGCCCGGGGCCGCGATCCCGGCGAACGCGCCCGACGTCCAGGTCGTTCCGGGGCCGTCGGCGAACAGCAGCATCGTCACCGTCACCCTCTTCTGGCAGCTGCCTGGCGACGCCACGCAGCACAACTACTCCACCACCGCCGTGATCGGCGTCAACTGACGACCCGCGACGATGTCACACCGCATGCCTTCCCGCCGCCATCCCCCCGTTTCGCGCCGCCGCACCCGCGGCGCCAGCATCATCGAGATCATGGTCGGCGTGCTGATCGGGCTCGTCGCGGTGCTGGTCATCTACCAGATCTTCACCGTCGCCGAGGGACTGAAGCGCAACACCACCGGCGCCGCCGACGCGCAGCAGAACGGCCTGCTGTCGACGTTCACGCTCGCGCTCGAGCTCAACAGCGCGGGCAATGGCATCTCCCCCGCGGCCGATCGGCTGGTCCGATGCGCGCCGGGGGCGGTCGAAGCGACCGCCAAGCCGATCCCGGCATTGATCGAGCCGGGCGCATCCGACGACCTCCCCGATGCGCTGGTGATCCTCTACGGGACCGCCTCGTCGGTCACCGATGCCGTCGAGACCGCGCCCCTGGGCACGCTGGCGGCCGGCGCCGTGACCCTCCCCGTGCGCAGCCCCAACGGCTTTCGCCTGGGCGACCAGTTCGTCCTCATCCAGGACGTCACCGTGGCCGCGCCGGCGACGACGCCCTGCGGGACGCAAGTCGTGAGCGCCGCCGTGCCGGCGCCCAACCCGGGCGGCGTCGTCGACCTGACTATCGCTCCGGCCACGCCGTTCGCCATCACCAGCAACTCGATGGTGGTGAACCTGGGCCAGGCGAACCAGACGCAGCGGGTTCGCTACTCGGTGGCCGGCGACACGCTGCGATCGCAGGACCTGGTGAACCCGGCCGCCGTTCCCGTCCCGCTGGCGTCGAACATCGTGAACATGAAGGCGCAGTACGGCGTCGACAACAACAACGACGGGATCATCGACACCTGGGTCAAGGCCGATGCGGCCCCCTACGCTCCAGCCAGCGTGCTCAACTCGAACTTCATCGATCCCTCCGATCCCAACCGGTGCAACGTGAATCCGATCGGCTGCATCCGGGCGATTCGCATCGGCCTGGTCGTCCGCAGCGACCAGTGGGATCGCGATCTCGCGACACCGGCCGGTGATTTCCCGTGGGTGCTGTTCGACTGCGAAGACCCGATCAAGGCCAACTGCCCGGGCCGGATGACCGGCACCATCGTGCAGGCAGCCAACGGCGGCTGGCGCTACCGCGTGTTCGAGACCGTCGTGCCGCTGCGCAACCAAGTCTGGATGTACGGACCATGAAGACCACCGCCCGCTGTCGCGCCCGCCCGCAACCTGCCCGCCTCCGCCGACGCCAGCGCGGCGTGGTGCTGATCGTCGCGCTGGTCGTGATGGTCGCGATGGCGCTCGCCGGCGTCGCCCTCGTCCGCTCGATCGACACGACGACGTCGGTCGTCGGCAACCTCGCCTTCCGCCAGGCGTCGATCCTGCCGTCGAATCTCGCGGTGGAGCACGCGGTCCTCGCGCTGTTCGAGTCCAACGTCATCGCCAACCGCGAAAACGACCTGCCGGCGCAGAGCTACTTCGCCAAGCAGCAGCCGGGCGAGGACGCCAACACCGGCGTTCCCGCGGTGCTGCAGTCGGTCGCCGCCTATACGACCTACGGCGGCCGGGTCGAGAACGCCGGCAACGGCAACACCGTCCGCTACGTCATCGAGCGGATGTGCCGGCCCGACGCGCCGACGCCGCTGGCGTCCAGCGAGCAGATCACCCAGTACTGCAACCGCGTCCCGCCCAACCAGTCCGCCGCCGGCACCGCGACCGAGCAGAAGATCGAGCTGCCGCGGGTCCCGCTCTACCGGCTGAGCATCCGGGTCGACAGCCCCGCCAACACCGTCACCTTCGCGCAGGCCATGCTGCGCTGATTTCAGCGCACGAGAAAGCACAGGGTAAACACCATGACCACGACTCCCGCCACCGCCCGCGACTCCGGCCCGCCTCATTCGCCGATCCGTCCAGCGATGCGGCCCCGGCGGCGTCCGCTCTGGCAACGCCTGCTCGCCGCCACGCTCGCCTGGCTGGTGGGCTTCGGGCCGATGACCCCGACCGCGTTCGCCGCGCTGACCAAGCTCGCCGACGAGCCGCTGAACGTCAAGAACTCGGCCGAGCCGAACATCGTGCTGACGCTCGACGACTCGACGTCGATGCTGTCGGACTTCCTCCCGGAGCTCGTCGTCGACAACTACTGCCGCGACGGCAGCGGCATCCTGCAGGCGGCCTGCGGCCGGCGGCCGGCGTCCGCCGCCGACGATTTCCCGGCGTTCATCTACCACCAGAACGGCGTGCCCTACAACGCCTATGACACCGGCGCGGGCCGTACCCCCGTGCCGCCGTTCAACGCGCCCAACGTCCCGACGACGGCGCAGCAGTGGCCGGCGGTCGCGCACAATGCCGCGTTCAACCGGCTGTACTACAACCCGCGGATCACCTACGAACCGCCGGCCAGACCGGACGGCACGTCGTGGCCGTCGATGAATTCGGGCAATACCACCGCCTGGACGCGGGTCCCCGCCGACCCGTTCAAGACTCCGGCGGCACCGCTGACCGCCACCCCTCTGATCAACCTGACCAGCGCGGTCAACGTCGGCTTCTGGTGCAACACCGACTGGACCCAGGGCGGATCCCCCGTCGCGCTGCAGAACGATCCGGCGATTTGCCGCACCAATGGCTCCGGTAACAGCTCGGTGGCGATCACCGGCCCGGCGTACGCGGCCTCGCTGATGGGCCCGCGCCCCGGCGCCGCGTATGCCGGCAATGCCAGCGACGGCGATTACGTGCTGCCGTGGCCCAAGCCGGGCGCAGCAGCGATGGAGGAAAAGTACTTCTCCCGTAACGGCACCAACAGCCTCTGGTGCAACACCGCCTCCCCGTACTGGCCGCAGTCGTGCGTCAACACGACGTGCGCGACCGCCCGGTCCGTCGACCCCGCAGACCTGCAACCCGGTCGCGGTCGTCAACCAGACATGCAACCTGCAGGCGAATCCCAACAACTGCTCGTGGTCTCCCGTGCGGACGATACCGCCCGGCTGCAATCTGGCCTGCGTGGGCGCCGAATGCCCCTTCTGCGTCGAGGACAAGTCCGCGCCGTGCCCGGCCGCCTACCGATGCTCCAGCACGGCCGCCGCCTGCACGCCGGCGACGGCGGCGACCGCGTGTCCGCCGCAGGGCGGCGGCTACCGGTGCTCGAGCACGGGCAATGCCTGCACGCCGGCGACGGCGGCCACGGCGTGCCCCGCGGTCGCGACCTGCTCGGTGTGGAACCAGTCCTGCACCCCGGCGGGCAGCGCGAACTGCACGACCAACATGCGGGGCGTCAGCCCGGCGAAGACGCTGCGTCAGGATGCCGATGGCCTGGGCGAGGTCTGCCGGCACAACAACGGCGGCACCGGCTACTCCGCGGGGCGCTGGGACTTCCCGTCCGGCGTCTTCACCAAGCAGGTGACCGGAAGCTGCCCGAGCACGCCGACTACCGCCAACGTGCCCCGGCACTACTGGAAGACCAGCGTCGAGTGGTGCCAGAACCGCATCGCCGTCGGCGCCACCACCGACCCGTGGCGCGGCGCCGGCGGCAGCGTGTGCAAGGCGTTCCGCGACACGTCGACGAATCACATCTACCCGCGCTTCTACCGCTTCGGCCGGGACCCGGGCACCGACAACGTGACCCAGCCGGCGTTCCAACGCGTCGACCTGCACCCCGGGATCGTCCAGTACTACCACGAGTGGAAGGACGAGGCCGGCGACGTGGTGTCGGTGTCGCGGACCTACGCGCAGGAGATGGAGAACTACGCCAACTGGTTCGCGTACTACCGCACGCGGATCCAGGCGGTGAAGACGGCGACGTCGCTGGTGTTCAAGGAGCTCGACAACAAGTTCCGCGTCGGCTTCCACACGCTGGGGAACAATCCGACCACGGACTTCGCCAACGTCGCCTACTTCGACGCCGCGCAGAAGACGACATGGTTCAGCAAGCTTTACGGCGTCTTCATCAAGACCGGACAGGAGACGCCGAATCTGAACGCCGTGGTCCGCGTCGGCGAGTGGTATGCGACGGGCACCCACCCGGAACTGGCGGCGGCGAGCGACCCGATCGTGCCGACGCTGACCTGCCAGAAGAACTGGCACATGCTGTTCACCGACGGCATCACCAACCAGCCGGCGGTGCCGACGACGGTGGTCGGCAACGTGGACAGGCTGATCCCGGTGCTGCCCGAGGACCTGTCGGTGCAGGGGCTCGTCCCCGGCCAGCCGTGGCCGTTCCAGTTCCGCGAGAACGCCACGGCGACCAGCAACTCGCTCGCCGACTACGTCACCTACTACTGGTCCAGGGACTTCAAGCCCGCGATGACCAACAACGTGCCTTCCAGCGACCGCGACCCCGCGACGTGGCAGCACGGCAACTTCGCCGCGATGTCGCTGGGCACCGAGGGCAAGCTGGCGACAGGGAATCAGGCGTCGACCGAGGACCAGATCAAGGCCGGCACCACCCAGTGGTCGCAGACGATCCCGAACGTCTATAAGCCGGACGCCTCCGGCGTGGACGACCTGTGGCACGCCGCCATCAACGGCCGCGGGCGCTTCGTCAACGCGCAGTCGGTCGACGAACTGCGGCTCGGCATGGGCCAGATCCTGAAGGACATCGAGAACCAGCCGGGCTCGCGGTCGGGCGTCTCGTTCGACAGCGTCAACCTGTCCGACACCAACAAGTTCATCTACCGCGTCAAGTTCGAGCCGGGCTGGGCCGGGTCGCTGACCAAGGTCGAGATCGACCCGGCGTCCGGCGACGAAGTGCTGGAGAAGTGGCGCGCCGCCGATCGGCTGTCCGAGCAGCTCACCGTCCTGCCGGCCCCCGACGACCAGCCGTGGCTGACCAAGCGCAAGATACTGACCATGAACGGCACCAACGTCGTGCCGTTCCGGTGGGGCAGCCTGTCGGCGGCGCAGCAGGACTCGCTCGCGCCCGGCAGGCCGACGCGCGGCGCGCAGACCGTCGAGTACCTGCGCGGCGATCGCAGCCGCGAGGGCGCCAGGCTCGGACAGTTCCGCGTGCGGTCGGGTCCGCTCGGCGACATCGTCAATTCGCAGCCGGTGATCGTCGGGCCGCCGAAGCCGCTGGCCGGCACCACCAACACGCCGTTCTACGATCCGGGGCTCAACCCCGGGTACCAGGCGTTCTTCGACGCGCAGCAGCACGCGGCAGAAGACGATATTCGTCGGCGCGAACGACGGCATGGTCCACGCCTTCTCCGATCCGTCGGCGGACGACGCCAACCCGGCGCCTTACGAGACCTCGAGCGGGTACGAGTCGTGGGCGTACGTGCCGAAGGATCTGTACCGCGCCGACAGGACCGGTCTCGGCGGTCTGACCCTTCAGGACGGCGGGCTGCCCCCGTTCACGCACCACTTCTACGTCGACGGTCCGATGCGCGTCGCCGATGTCGACTTCGGCGGCCAGGACTGGCGGACCATGCTCGTCGGCGGCCTGGGCAAGGGCGGCAAGTCGTTCTACGCCCTCGACGTGACGACGCCGGTCGCGGCGGCCAATACCGAGGCGGACATCATCGCCGCGCAGAAGGTGCTGTGGGAGTTCACGCACGCCGACATGGGCTATTCGTACGGCAAGCCGCTGATGGTCAAGACCAACGCGCACGGCTGGGTCGTCATCCTGACGTCGGGCTACAACAATCCGTCCGGCGACGGCAAGGTGTACTTCGTCAACCCCAGGACCGGCACGCTGCTGACCTCTCCAGGGTTCCCCGGTTACCTGTCGACCGGCGTCGGCACGGCGGCAGACCCGTCCGGCCTGGCGCAGGTGGCGGGCTACGTCCGCAATTTCCGGAACCAGGTGGTCGACCAGCTCTACGCGGGCGACCTGCTCGGAAACCTCTGGCGCTTCGACGTCACCAATGCCAATCCGGCAATGTGGACCGTCGACAAGCTGGCGGCGTTCAACCGGGGCGGCCCGCAGCCCATCACGACGGCACCGCAGATCGAGATCGACCTCGCCACGGGCAGCGACCGCTGGGTCTTCGTCGGAACCGGCCGCCTGCTGCACGACGACGACCTGGCCGACCTGCAGGTCCAGTCGGTGTATGCGATCCGCGACGGGAACATCGGCACGCCGTCGACCACCGGGTTGCCGCGAACGCGCGCCGACCTGCTCGAAGTGAGCGACGTCGCCGGACTGGCCAGCCGGCCGGCCTACGGTTGGTACGACGACCTCGAGGACGCCGCCGGACAGCGGGTCGTCGTACCGGTGCAGGCCGAGCTCTCGGTGGTCGCGTACGTCGCGACGCAGCCGCCCGGACCCGACAAGTGCCTGACCGGCCAACCATCGCGAGATCTACGCCCGCGAATTCTCGCGCGGCAATTCGCGGATCCAGTCGGTCGAAGGCGGGCCGTTCGAGGAGAGCATCTACGTCGCCGAGGGGGCGGTGGGCATCGAGCTGATCACGCTGCAGAGCGCGGCCGCGGCCGGCAGCTACATCCCGGATATCCGGTTGGGCATCACGCGCGGCTCCGACGGCAGGCTGGTACCGATCCGCATCCAGCTGCCCGATTCCATCTCGAAGCACCGGATGTCGTGGCGGCTGCTGGGCGAGATCTGATCCAGCCGCGTTGATCGCCGACGGCCGCTCCTGCACCCGCGGGCGCGGCCGTTTTCCTGTCGCCCTTCCGATCGCCGATGGTTCGGCTGACGAGTGCACCGGTCGTGCCATCATGACGGCGTGGACGCCGATTCCCCGATGACCGCCGCCGCCATGACGCGAGGCGCCTTGGCGCCGCGCCTGCCGGAACGACGGACACTCACGATCGCTGTCGTGACGTCGGTCGCGGCGCACGCGCTGCTGACGCTGGCCCCACTCGGCGGCGGCGGCGAGGGGAAGCACGCGCTGTCCCGCGCCGGGCCGCGCCGCGGCGGGGATCACCGCGGTGCTGCTGCCTGCCTGGACCGATCCACCCGCGAGCGACCCCGCGCCGGTCTCCACGCAGCCGACCGTGGTCACGGCGCCGCCGCTGTCCCGGACGCCGACGACGGCGCCGGCGGCACGCGCGGCTGCCCCGTTGCCCGCCGCCCCGGCGGCGGAAAGCGGTCCGGCGCGCACACCGGCGGCCGCCACGCGCGCCGATCGGGTCGTGCCAGGGCCTGTCGAGGGCCGCGTGGTGATCGAGGATCTCGGCGCCATCGACGCGATCGCGACCGACGCGACGGCCGCCGCCGCGATCGCGCCGTTTCGCGACAGCCGGGCCGACACGCCGCCGCAGCTCCCCGACGCCTTCCTGGTCGGCTATCCCGACGCGGCGTTCGACAGGGTGGTCGAAGGCACGCAGCGCCTGCTGGTGCTCGTGGACGTCGAGGGCCGGGTCGACTTCGTCGTGTTCGAGCAGGAGCACCCGTGGTTCGGGCCGTCGATCGAGGCCGCGCTGCGCGCCGCGCAGTTCACGCCGGCCACGCGCCAGGGCGAGCCGGTACCCGGCTGGCTCGCGCTGGTGTTCGAATTCCAGATCGTCGGCGGCGGCCCCGAAGTAGCCGCCATGCGCGAGACGCGCCGCAGTGCGCGTCACCCCATGAGCGGCATCTGGAAGCCCGGCGCGGCGCTGCCGTCGTCGGGCCAGCGGCCGGTGACGACCTTGGTGCGCGTGTAGAAGCGCACGCCGTCCATGCCGTGGACGTGCAGGTCGCCGAACAGCGAATTGCGCCAGCCGCCGAACGAGTAGAACGCCATCGGCACCGGGATCGGCACGTTGACGCCCGCCATGCCGACGTCGCACTCCTGCTGGAAGCGCCGCGCGGCAAACCCCGAGCGCGTGAACAGCGCCGCGCCGTTGGCGTAGGGATTGGCGTTGACCAGCGCGATCGCGTCGGCGAGCGACGGCACGCGGACGACGACCAGCACCGGCCCGAAGATCTCCTCGCGATAGACGGCCATCGCCGGCGTGACCCGGTCGAACAGCGTCGGGCCGACGAAGAAGCCCTGCTCGTGCCCCGCGATGCCCGGCGCGCGCCCGTCGACGACCAGCGCCGCGCCGTCGGCGACGCCGCCGTCGATCGCCGCCGCGATGCGGTCGCGCGCGGCCCGCGTGATCACCGGACCCATCTCGACGCCCGGCACGTTGCCGGGACCGGTGCGGATGCGCGCGGCGCGCGCGGCGAGCGCCGCCACCAGGGTGTCGGCGACGTCGCCGACGGCGACCACCGCCGATATCGCCATGCAGCGCTCACCGGCCGACCCGTAGCCCGCGCCGATGATCGCGTCGGCGGCGAACGCCACGTCGGCGTCGGGCAGCACGATCGCGTGGTTCTTGGCCCCGCCCAGCGCCTGCACGCGCTTGCCGTGCGCCGCGCCGGTGGCGTAGATGTACCTGGCGATCGGCGTCGAGCCGACGAACGAGATCGCCTTGACCTCGGGATGGACGAGCAGCGCGTCGACCGCCTCCTTGTCGCCGTGGACGACGTTGAACACGCCGTCGGGCAGCCCCGCGTCGCGCAGCAGCTCGGCCATCCGCAGCGACAGCGACGGCACGCGCTCCGAGGGCTTCAGCACGAAGGTGTTGCCGCAGGCGATCGCCACCGGAAACATCCACATGGGGACCATCGCCGGAAAGTTGAACGGCGTGACGCCGGCGCAGACGCCCACCGGCAGCCGCAGCGACCAGCTGTCGACGCCGGTGCCGACGCTGTCGCTGAACTCGCCCTTGATCAGGTGCGGCACGCCGGTCGCGAACTCGATCACCTCGATGCCGCGCGTGACCGAGCCCTCGGCGTCGTCGAGCGTCTTGCCGTGCTCCTCGGTGACGATCTTCGCCAGGTCCTTCTTGTTGGCTTCCATCAGCTCGCGGAAGCGCATCAGCACGCGCGCGCGGCGCAGCGCCGGCGCGGCGCGCCAGTCGGGCAGCGCCTTCGCCGCGGCGGACACCGCGGCGTCGACGTCGGCCGTGTTGGCGAGCGGCACGTGGCGGATGACGTCGCCGGTCGCGGGATTGGTCACCTCGCCGTAGCGGGTGGTCGTCGCGGCGACCGCCTTGCCGCCGATCCACAGCGGCAGCCGGTCAAGGGTGGTGAGGTCCATGGCAAATCCTCCGTGCGGCCGCAGTGGCCGACATTTCCCGTTGCAGAACTCCGCCAACGCGGCCGCGTCGGGCCGCCCCGGCTTCGCTCAGCCCTGCTCGTGCAGCCGCGCGACGTACCGCGCGACGAGGTCGATCTCGAGGTTGACGCGCGCGCCCGGCAGCAGCGAGCGCAAGGTCGTCGCTTCGAGTGTATGCGGGATCAGGTTGACGTGAAAGCGCACGCCCTCCACCCCGTTGACGGTGAGGCTGACGCCCTGCACGGCGATCGAGCCCTTGGCGGCGATGAAGCGCGCCAGCGGCGCCGGCGCGTCGATCGCGAGCCGCCAGCTGCCGTCGGCGGCGCCCGCTCCCTCGACCTGCGCGAACGACGCGACGACGCCGACGCCGTCGACGTGGCCCGTCATCAGGTGCCCGCCGAGCCGGTCGGCGAGGCGCAGCGCCTTTTCCAGGTTGACCTCGCCGGGACCGTCGAGGCCGACGGTGCAGGCCAGCGTCTCCGCCGACACGTCGAATTCCAGGTGACGCCCGGCGCCCGCGGGCACGATGGCGACCACGGTCAGGCAGCAGCCGTTGACCGCGATGCTGTCGCCGAGCGCGACGTCGTCGGTCGGCAGCGCCGCCGGGTCGACGACGACGCGCGTCGCCGCCGGCCCCGGCCCCGTCGCCACGATCCGCCCCACCGCCTGCACGATGCCGGTGAACATCAGCCCTCCTCGCGGCGCACGCGCGCCAGAATCCGCAGGTCGGCGCCGACGCGGTCGACGCCGTTGAAATCGAGCCGCACGCGCCGGTCGAGCGACGCGAGTCCGTCGGCGAAGGTCGCGATGCCGCGCGCCGGATCGCCCAGCAGCGACGGCGCGACATAGACGCAGGAACTCGTCGACGAGTCCGGCGGCGATCAGCGCGCCGTTGAGCCGTGCGCCCGCCTCGACGTGGACCTCGTTGCAGCCGCGGTGCGCGAGCGCTGCCATCAGCGCGGCGAGATCGACGCGCCCCGCGCCGTCGGGCAGCGCCAGCACCTCGGTCGTCGCGGGCCAGCTCGCGTTGTGCGCGCCGGCGGTGACGACCAGCGCGCCGGCCCCGGCCAGCACCTTCGCCGCCGGCGGCGTCTCGCCGTGCCGGTCGACGACGACGCGCAGCGGCTGCCGCGGCGTCGCGATGGCTCGGACGGTCAGCTCGGGATCGTCGTCGCGCACGGTGCCGATGCCGGTGAGCACGGCGCAGGCCCGCGCGCGCCAGGCGTGGCCGTCGGCGCGCGCCGCGTCGCCGGTGATCCACTGGCTGGCGCCGTTCGAGAGCGCGGTGCGACCGTCGAGCGACACGGCGGCCTTCAGCCGCACCCACGGCCGGCCGCGCGTGACGTTGGCGATCCAGCCGAGGTTGAGTTCGCGCGCTTCGGCTTCGAGCAGCCCGGCGGCGACGTCGATGCCGGCGGCGCGCAACGTCGCCGCCCCGCCCGCCGCCGGCGGGTACGGGTCGGTCATCGCCACGACGACGCGCGCGACGCCGGCGTCGACCAGCGCGCGCGCGCAGGGCGGCGTGCGGCCGTGGTGGTTGCAGGGCTCCAGCGTCACGTAGGCCGTCGCGCCGCGCGGGTCGCGTCCGCGTGCCCGCGCGTCGGCGAGCGCCGCGGCCTCCGCGTGCGGGCCGCCGGCGATTTCGTGCCAGCCTTCGCCGACGATCGCGCCATCCTTCGCCAGCACGCAGCCGACGCGCGGATTGGGCGTCGTGGTGAACAGCCCGCGCGCCGCCAGCAGCAGCGCACGGCGCATGAACGACTCGTCGGCTGGTGTGAACGTCGGGAGGGCGGTCATGGCGACCGGACGGTGGCGAACGGTCGGGCGGTCATGCCGACCGGCGGGAAAGCGTCAGGAGCGGCACGGCGGTCATACCGACCGGGGGCGGGGGGCGAACGACGCGGCGGCGGTCATGGCGACCGGGTGGCAAGCCGTCAGGAGCGGCGCGGGCGCTTGCCCGGCGTCTCGACTTCCTTCAGCGCGTCGTGGAAATCCGATACGTCCTGGAACGAGCGATAGACCGACGCGAAGCGGATGTAGGCGACCTTGTCGAGCTTGTAGAGCTCCTGCATCACCATCTCGCCGATCTGCCGCGACGGAATCTCGCGCTCCCCGAGCGACAGCACGTGCCCGACGATGCGGTCGATCGACTGGTCGACGAACTCGGTCGGCACCGGCCGCTTGTGCAGCGCGCGCTGGAAGCCGTTGCGCAGCTTGGCGACGTCGAACTCGGAACGCGTGCCGTTGGTCTTCACCACCTGCGGCAGCCGCAGCTCGACGGTCTCGTAGGTGGTGAAGCGCTTCTGGCACGCCGTGCAGCGGCGGCGGCGGCGGATCGAGTCGCCGGGCTCGGAGACGCGCGAGTCGACGACCTGCGTGTCGACGCTGCCGCAGAACGGGCACTTCATCGCCGCGCCCCTGCCGCCATGCCGTCGCCGCGCACGCTGGTCATCCCGCCTCAGCCGTAGACGGGGTACTTGGCGGTCAGCACGGCGACCCCGGCGGTCGCCCGCGCGACGGTGGTCGCGTCGCCCGGCGCGTCGAGGATGTCGGCGATCAGGTGCGCGAGCTGCTCGCACTCGATCTCGGTGAAGCCGCGGGTGGTGATCGCCGGGCTGCCGAGGCGGATGCCCGAGGTGACGAACGGCTTTTCCGGATCGTTGGGAATCGAGTTCTTGTTGACCGTGATGTGCGCCTGCGCGAGCGCCGCCTCGGCGTCCTTGCCGGTGATCTTCTTCGCGCGCAGGTCGACCAGGAACAGGTGCGAATCGGTGCCGCCCGAGACGATGCGCAGGCCGCGCTCCTGCAGGACCTTGGCCAGCACCCGCGCGTTCTCCAGCACCTGCTCCTGATAGCGGCGGAAGTCCTTGTGCAGCGCCTCGCCGAAGGCGACCGCCTTGGCGGCGATCACGTGCATCAGCGGCCCGCCCTGCAGGCCGGGGAACACCGCCGAGTTGATCGCCTTCTCGTGCTCGGCGTCGGTGAGGATGATGCCGCCGCGGGGACCGCGCAGCGTCTTGTGCGTGGTGCTGGTGACGAACTGCGCGATCCCGACCGGCGACGGGTAGACCCCGGCGGCGACGAGCCCGGCGTAGTGCGCCATGTCGACCATCAGCTTGGCGCCGACCGCGTCGGCGATGGCGCGGAAGCGCTTCCAGTCGATGACGCGCGAGTAGGCCGACGCCCCGGCGACGATCAGCTTCGGCTTGTGCTCGTGGGCAAGGCGCTCGGCCGCGTCGTAGTCGATGAGCTCGGTCTCCGGATGCAGGCCGTAGGGGACGACGTTGAACCACTTGCCGCTCATGTTGACCGGCGATCCGTGGGTCAGGTGCCCGCCGTGCGGCAGGCTCATCCCCAGGATGGTGTCGCCGGGCCGGAGCGCGGCGAAGAAGACCGCCTGGTTCGCCTGTGCACCGGAATGGGGCTGGACGTTCGCCGCCTCGGCGCGAAACAGCTTCTTCACGCGCTCCAGCGCGATCGTCTCGGCGACGTCGACGTGCTCGCAGCCGCCGTAGTAGCGCTTGCCCGGGTAGCCCTCGGCGTACTTGTTGGTGAGCTGCGAGCCCTGCGCGGCCATGACCGCGGGGCTGGCGTAGTTTTCCGACGCGATCAGCTCGATGTGGGCTTCCTGGCGACGCGTCTCGGCGGCGATCGCCGCCCAGAGGTCGGGGTCGGATTGGGCAAGGGTGAGCGAGCGATGGAACATGGCGGGTGGCGGTAGGTGTGACGGTCGGGCGCGACGAGCCGCGCAATGGAGAATTCTAACATCCGTGGCCCCGGGTCCCCTGCCGCGACGATGCGGCCCCGCCGGCCCCCCGGATGCCGCTCGCGGCCCGCGGCAAAACCCTTATAATCGCGCGGACGCCGCGGGAACTCACACCTACAACGACGGGCCGCCAAGCCTGCCGCCGCAGCCACCGCCGCAGCCGAACCTTTCGGAGGAATCGTGAACGCCCTGCTCGCCTTCTCGCGGTCGGTCGACCGCCTCAACGAGGCCGTCGGCAAATCGACCATCTGGCTGATCCTGATCGTCGTCGTCATCAGCGCCGGCAACGCCGTGTTCCGATATGCGTTCGACTGGAGCTCCAACGGCCTGCTGGAAATCCAGTGGTACATGTTCTCGGCCATCTTCCTGCTCTGCGCGGGCTACGTGCTGAACAAGAACGAGCACATCCGCATCGACGTGATCGCCGGACGGATGTCCGCGCGCGCGCAGAACTGGATCGACGTCTTCGGCATCGTCGCGTTCCTGCTGCCGATGGTCGTCCTGACGATGTACCTGTCGTGGGCGGTGTTCATGAACGCGTGGATCAGCGGCGAGACGTCGCCCAACCCCGGCGGCCTCGTCCGCTGGCCGGTGCGGCTGCTGCTGCCGGTCGGCTTCTTCCTGCTGTTGCTGCAGGGGCTCTCCGAGCTGGTCAAGCGGTTCGCGTTCCTGACCGGGCGCGGACCCAACGTGCTCGACAAGCACAAGGGCCCGACCGCCGAGGAACTGCTGGCCGAGGAAATCAGGAAGCGCCAGGTCGCCGAGGAGGTCGTCGACATCGTCGGAATGAGCAAGGAGATGGTCAACGGCAAGCAAGGGGCGCAAAAATGACCGAGTTCCTCATCGCCAACATGGCGCCGATCATCTTCGCGTCGCTGGTCTTCTTCCTGCTGCTGGGCTTCCCCGTCGCCTTCTCGCTCGCCGCCAACGGCATCATCTTCGGCTGGCTCGGCATCGAGCTGGGGCTCTTCCAGCCGACGTTCTTCCAGGCGCTGCCGGAGCGGATCTTCGGCGGCATCATGAACAACGACACGCTGCTCGCGATCCCGTTCTTCACCTTCATGGGGCTGATACTCGAGCGATCGGGGATGGCCGAGGACCTGCTCGACACCATCGGCCAGCTGTTCGGCCCGGTCCGCGGCGGCCTCGCGTACGCGGTGATCCTGGTCGGCGCGATGCTCGCCGCCACGACCGGCGTGGTCGCCGCGTCGGTGATCTCGATGGGACTGATCTCGCTGCCGATCATGCTGCGCTACGGCTACGACCGGCGGCTCGCCTCGGGCGTGATCGCGGCCTCGGGGACGCTGGCGCAGATCATCCCGCCGTCGCTGGTGCTGATCATCATGGCCGACCAGCTCGGCAAGTCGGTCGGCGACATGTACAAGGGCGCGTTCGTGCCCGGCTTCGTGCTGTCCGGACTGTACTTCGCCTACGTCCTCGGCTGCACGGTGTTCAAGCCGCAGTGGGCGCCGGCGCTGCCGCCGGAAGCGCGCGTCTTCCGCGAGCCGAGCGGCAAGATGGGCGGCACCTCGCTGCTGGTGCTGGCCGTGATCTCGGTCGCCGCGGCCCTGGCGTACGAGCAGTTCGCGATGGCCCCCGACCGGGCGCTCGACGAGAAGATCGTCGTCACCATGCTGGTCGGCATCGGCGTCGCCTTCGCGCTGGCGATGATCAGCCGGGTGCTGAAGCTCAACCTGCTCTCGGGGATGGCGCAGAAGGTCACCTTCGTGCTGATCCCGCCGCTGGCGCTGATCTTCCTGGTGCTGGGCACGATCTTCCTCGGCGTCGCGACGCCGACGGAAGGCGGCGCGATGGGCGCCACCGGCGCGGTCATCATGGCGCTGGTGCGCAAGCGCCTGTCGTGGTCGCTGCTGAAGCAGGCGATGGACAGCACGGCCAAGCTGACGACGTTCGTCGTGTTCATCCTGGTCGGCGCGCGGATCTTCAGCCTGACGTTCTACGGCGTCGACGGCCACAAGTGGGTCGAGCACCTGCTGACCGACCTGCCGGGCGGGCAGATCGGCTTCCTGATCGTCGTCAACATCCTGGTGTTCGTGCTGGCGTTCTTCCTCGACTTCTTCGAGCTGTCGTTCATCATCGTGCCGCTGCTCGGTCCGGTCGCCGAGAAGCTCGGCATCGACCTCATCTGGTTCGGCATCCTGCTGGCCGTCAACATGCAGACGTCGTTCATGCACCCGCCGTTCGGCTTCGCGCTGTTCTACCTGCGCTCGGTGGCGCCGACCCAGGCGTACAAGGACGCGCACAGCGGCAAGATGACCGCTCCCGTGACCACCGGGCCAGATCTACTGGGGCGCGATACCCTTCGTCGTCATCCAGTGCATCATGGTGGCGCTGATCATCGCCTTCCCGGCGATGGTGAGCTACGACAAGCCGGGGGCCGGGGTGGACAGCAACGCCCCGGTCATCGACATCCAGCAGATGCTGCAGGAGGACGCCGGAAAGGCCGGGAACGGGGGCGGCACTGCCGCACCGCCGCCGACCGCGACTCCCCCGCAGGACGACGACGCGCTGATGAAGTCGCTGGGGCAGCCGGGCAAGTAGATGCCCGGAGTCCCTGGTCGTCGCCCTGGGATGTTCGATCGGGTCGCGACCAGGCTGTGACCGGGCCGGCACGATGGAACCCGGGTCGGGTCGGCTTCAAAGTCGGTAGCCCGACGGGGAGTCCGAAGGAAAAAAAGCCCCGCGGCACGCCGCGGGGCTTTTCGCTGGTGCGAGCAGCGCCGTTACTTGATGTGCTGCTGCAGGAACTGGTCCATCCGCAGTTCCGCGACGCCGAACCACTGGTTCTGCGTCTTCTGGTACGCGAGGAACGGATCGTAGATCTTCTTGAACGCCGGGTTCTTGGCCGACTCGTCGGCGTAGAACTGCACGGCGGCCTTGTACGCGGCTTCCAGATCTCGGGCGAGAAGCTCTTGAGCTTGACGCCGTTCTGGACCAGGCGACGCAGCGCCGGCGGGTTCTTGTCGTCGTACTCGGCCATCATCGTGACGTTGGCTTCGTACGCGGCGGCCTGGAAGGCTTCCTTGTACTCGGCCGGCAGCTTGGCCCACGCATCCTTGTTGACGAAGAAGTGGATGACCGGGCCCGGCTCCCACCAGCCCGGGAAGTAGTAGTTCTTGGCGACCTTGAAGAAGCCCAGCTTCTCGTCGTCGTACGGGCCGACCCACTCGGCGGCGTCGATCGTGCCCTTTTCCAGCGCCGGGTAGATGTCCGAGCCGGGGATCTGCTGCGTCACCATGCCCAGCGCCGAGAACACCGCGCCGCCCAGACCGGCGATGCGCATCTTGATGCCCTTGACGTCGGCGACGCGTGTTGATTTCCTTGCGGAACCAGCCGCCCATCTGCACGCCGGTGTTGCCGCCCGCGAACGAGACGATGTTGTAGGCGCTGTAGAACTCGTCGAGCAGCTTCTGGCCGCCGCCGTAGTAGATCCAGGCATTCATCTGCCGGGCGTTCATGCCGAACGGGATCGCGGTGCCGAACGCGAACGTGCGGTCCTTGCCGACGTAGTAGTACGAGCAGGTGTGGCAGCATTCGACGGTGCCGTTCTGCACGACGTCGAGCGCCTGCCCGCCGGGGGCGATTTCGCCGGAGGCGAACACCTGGATCTGGAACTTGCCGCCGGTGATCGCGGCGACGCGCTTGGCCAGCACCTCGGCGCCGCCGTAGATGGTGTCGAGGCTCTTGGGGAAGCTCGACGTCAGGCGCCACTTCACCGCCGGCGCGCCCTGCGCGATCGCGGGAGCCGCGATCGCACCGGCGGCGACGCCGACACCGGCTTTCTTAAGGAAGGAACGACGTTCCATGGAAACTCCTCTCTAGGAAGATCGCCGGCGTGGTGCCGGCGCGAATGCAAGCGGCGAGCGTGACAGCCTCTGCGCGGGCGCGGTGGAACGCGTAACCGGTGCTTGTCTGCGCCGAATTCTAACTGAATTTCCCCTGTGCGCCAGACGGCGGGCGCCCCGGTTTGACCCCGCGCAACATTCCGGTGCGCCCGCAGTCGGCGGTCGTCCGGGCGTACCGGACGGCACGCGCATGCCGGACGGACGGTCGGGAGCGGTGCGGGACGGGCGTTCGGCGCGGGCCGGCGCCCGACCAGCGGCCCGTGCCGCCCGACCCCGGCCCAGCCGCGGCGCGAGTCGCGCCGGATCAGCCGGCGAGCTTGCGGACCGCGGCAAACAGCGACCACGCCCAGCCGGGCTGGTGCTCGAGTGTCTGCGAGAACCGGATCAGGTACCGGGCGCTGCCGGTGTCGAGCTCGACCATGCCGCCGGGCAGGAACCGGTCGTCCGGACCGATCAGGCTGCGCTGCGTCGACTGCCGGTTTTCCGGATGCGCCGGCAGGTACAGCCCGAAGAACGGCCGGTCGCCGCCGGCCCGCGCGGCCGCCGTCGGCGTCGCCCAGGTGCGCAGCAGCACGCGCACCAGCCGCCGCGCGATGACCTCGACGCCGACGGTGACTTCTTCCACCTGGTGGCGCTGCATCCGGCGGACCACCCCCAGCGTCCAGCTGTCGCCTTCCTTGATGCCGATGAGCTCGCCCAGCCGCGCCGGCGCCTCGCGCGACGGCGCGGTGAGCCGGTAACCCGAGTCGCTGCGATCCTGGATCCGCCACATCGTGCCCTTGATCCGGCGCGCGACCGACTCCGGGTTGGTGACGGGATTCACCATCTGGGTGACCTCGTCGTAGCTCGCGGCGACGCCGGGCGTGCGCGCCGCGTCCGGGAGGCGGTCGATCTCTGCCACCGCACGCGTGAGCGCCTGCAGCCCGACGACTACGCGCACCTCGCCGTCGGTGGCGTAGCGGGTGGCCCGCGGCGCGTGGGCGATGGCATCCGGTCCGAACAGCGACGCGAGCCGCATCAGCAGCAGCTTCTGCTCGCGCGCGGGCGGCTCGCCCTTCTTCGGCACGTCCTCGTCGTGCTCGGGCAGCCAGCGCATCTGCTCGACCACCCGCGCGTAGACGGGGCCGGCGTCGAGGAACAGCACGCGGCCGCCGGCGGACGCACGGTCCTGGCGCCGCAGCCCCTGGGTGCCGGTGAGATCGACGAAGAACGCCGCCGGCTCGCCCGGCGGCGGCACCAGCGTCAGCGACGGCGACCAGTCCTCGAGCTGGCGCGCCACCCACTCGACCTGATCCGGCGTGAAGTTGCCGGAATCGAGCCGCATCAGCAGCAGCGTCTTCAGGTATTCGTGCTCGACGCAGACCCCGGGCCGCGCGAACGTGCCCGCGCCGAAGACCAGCTGCTCGCGCTGCCAGCCCCGCATCCGCGCGAATTCGTAGAGCTCGTGCAGCTCGCGCCACTGCGCCGGGATCCAGTGGCCGTAGCGGAACAGCCGGAACTTGCCGTCGAGGCTCTTGTAGAACGCGAGCCGCACCAGGATCCACGGCAGCACCGCGCGCCAGCGCTTGTTGTCGGCATTCGGATACCCGGCCTTCAGCGCCAGCTGGTACGCCGCGGTGAACGCCTTGACCAGGTCGAACACCGCGTGCCACAGCCGCGATTCGACGGCGGTGCTCTTCTGGTAGTTGGTCGTGTACTGCTGCGTCAGCTGCGCGAGGACCGGCTCGATCCGCGCGTCGATCCTGAGCAGCGCCTCGACCTGCGCCGGGCTGACGTCCTTGCGCGTGCCGGGGAAGCCGACGACGAGTTCCAGCGCCTCCTTCTGCAGCGCCAGCATGTCGCCCTCGGGCAGCGTGGCGATCCACTGCTGCGCCGCACCGGCGCCGCGCAGCGGATCGCGGAATCCGCGGAACCAGTTGACGACGGCTTCGATCATCGTGCGGCCGTGGGTCCCGGTCGACGCGGGCCGATGCTCAACGGCCGGCGACGGTCATGCGACCGACGAGGATGGAGCCGGTGTGGCGGCTGCCGCGCCGGTCGACGTCGTTGCCCACGGCGACGATGTCGCGGAACATGTCGTTGAGGTTGCCGGCGATGGTTATCTCCTCGACCGGGTAGGCGATGACGCCGTCCTCGATCCAGAATCCGGCCGCCCCGCGCGAGAAATCGCCGGTCACCGGGTTGACGCCCTGCCCCAGCTGCTCGGTGACCAGGAGACCGCGGCCCATGCGTCGCAGCAGCGCCGGCAGGTCGTCGTCGCCGTGCGAGACGACCAGATTGTGGCTGCCGCCGGCGTTGCCGGTCGTGACCATGCCGAGCTTGCGCGCGGAATAGCTGCCGAGGAAGTAGCCCGCGACCACGCCGTCCTTCACGACGTCGCGCGGCACGGTGGCCACGCCTTCGTTGTCGAACGGCGTGCTGGCGCGGCCGCGCGGCAGGTGCGGCTCCTCGCGAATCGACAGGTGCGGCGCGAACACCTGCTTGCCCAGCGAATCGAGCAGGAACGACGATTTCCGGTACAGCGACCCCCCGGACACCGCACCGACGAAGAAGCCGAGCAGGTCGCCCGCTTCGGTGGCGTCGAACAGCACCGGGCACTCCAGCGTCTCCAGCGGGCGGGCGCCGAGGCGACGCACCGTGCGCTCGCCGGCCCGGCGGCCGACGGCGGCGGCGGCCTCGAGATCGCTCCGGAGCACGCGCCGCCGTGTACCAGAAGTCGCGCTGCATGCCGGCATCGTCCTCGCCGATCACCGAGCAGTCGATGTGGTGGCGCGAGCTGCGAAAGCCGCCGGCGAACCCGAGCGAATTGGCGTAGATGAACTCCGCCTCGCCGCGCCCCACCGTCGCGCCCTCGGTGTTGGTGAGCCGCGCATCGACCGCCAGCGCCGCGGCTTCGGCCTCGCGGCCGAGCTCGATCGCCGCGTCGACGGAAAGATTCCACGGGTGATACAGGTCGAGGTCGGGAAAGGTCTTCGCAAGGCGGTCGGGGTCGGCGAGCCCCGCCGCCGGATCCTCGGCGGTGAAGCGGGCGATCGCCAGCGCCTTGTCGACGGCGGCGCGCACCGCGTCCGGCGAAAAATCGGCGGTGCTCGCGTGGCCGCGCCGCTGCCCGACATAGACAGTGAGGCTGATGCCCTTGTCCCGGTTGTAGGCGACGGTCTCGACCTCGCCCTTGCGCACGGTGACGCTCTGGCCCACCGCCTGCGACACGTCGGTTTCGGCGGCGGTCGCGCCGCCGGCCTTCGCCGCGGCGAGCACGGCCTCGGCGACGCGCGCGAGTTCGCCCGTCGACAGCGGGAAATGGGTGTCGCGGGTGTCGCGCGCGGCGGCAGCGGTCATGGGCAGAGGGCGGAAAGGGGACGTGGCGGGTGGGAGCGCGCGGGTTTTAAGCGGTCGTCGACGGACTCTGTCGACGGCGCCGGCCGCGCCGGTCGCCGTCGCGCGGCTGATTGCGTCGGCTATCATAGCAAACGGTCCGCCCCGATTTCCGCGCCGCGGCCCGCCTTTCCGACAGACGATGCCCCTGCCCGACCGACCGTCGCGCCGCCGCCGCGGCGACCCACCCGCCGATGCCGCCGCCGCGCCCCCAGCCGCGGCCGACCAGCCGTCACCCCGTGGCGCCGCCGGCGGACGCCGGCGACGCGGCCCCGCTGCCGCCGTCGAAGACGCGGCTAAAGGCTGACATGCACGCGCTGCAGGACTTGGGCGAAGCGCTGGTCGCGCTCGACGCCCGCCGTTTCGACGTCGTGGTCGAGGAGGCGGCGCTGCCCGAGCGGCTGGTCGACGCGATCCGCGCCGCGCGCTCGATCACCGCCCACGGCGGACGGCGTCGCCAGCTGCAGTACGTGGGCAAGCTGATGCGCGGCGTCGATCCCGCGCCGATCCGGTCGCGGCTCGACGCCTGGGCCGAAGGCCGCGACGCCGACGCCGCCAAGCTGCACGCGCTGGAGCGGCTGCGCGAACGGCTGCTGACCGAGCCGGGGGCGCTCGACGAGCTGGTGGCCACCCACCCGACGCTCGACCGGCCGCGGCTGCGCTCGCTGATCGCCAAGGCGAAGGACGAGCGCGCGAAGGGTGCGCCGCCGCATGCCTTCCGCGAGCTGTGGCGGGCACTGCGCGAGCTTCCGGACTGAATGCGCGACGATCGGCGGTTGCGCTCGGTTGCCGTCAGTTGCCCTCAGTTTCTCTCAGGTTCCCCCAGTTTCCATCGCCACCCGCGGCTGCCCTCGTTGCGTTCGTTTGCCTCCGGTTGCCCACAACTTCCTTCAGCCACCCTCCACCCATTTGGTGTTCCGATGACCAACCCCGCTGATCGCCCGCTCGTCGTGGGGCTCGTCTCGATTTCCGACCGCGCGTCGTCCGGCGTCTACGAGGACCGCGGGCTGCCGGCGCTGACCGAATGGCTGACCGCAGCGCTGTCGACGCCGTGGCGCCAGGAGACCCGCCTCATTCCCGACGAGCAGCCGGCGATCGAGCGCGCGCTGATCGAGCTCGTCGACGTCGCGCGCTGCGACCTCGTGCTCACCACCGGCGGCACCGGCCCCGCGCCGCGCGACGTAACGCCGGAAGCGACGCTCGCCGTCGCGCACAAGGTGATGCCGGGGTTCGGCGAGCAGATGCGCCAGGTCTCGTTGCGCTTCGTTCCGACGGCGATCCTGTCGCGGCAGGTCGGCGCGATCCGCGGCCGCGCGCTGATCCTCAACCTGCCCGGCCAGCCGAAGGCGATCCGGGAGACACTCGAAGGCGCCCGCGACGATAGCGGCGCCGTCGTCGTGCCCGGCATCTTCGCCGCGGTGCCGTATTGCCTCGACCTCATCGGCGGGCCGTACGTCGAGACCCGCGACGCGGTGTGCAAGGCGTTCCGGCCGAAGAGCGCGCAGCGGCCGCCGGCGCCGGCGTGACTCCCGCGACGGGCCCGCGACCGCGCATCGCGCCGGACCGCGGCTGGGGCATCGCCGCGGTGCTCGCGTCGGCGCTGGCGTTCGGCGCCATGGCGATCTTCGCGCGCCGGGCGTACGCCGCGGGCGTCGACACCACGACGCTGCTCGCGCTGCGCTTCGGCATCGCCGCGATCGCGATGGCCGCGCTCGTCGCCATCCGCGGCGTCGCGCTGCCGCGCGGCCGGGTGCTCGGAGGCCTGGTCGTCCTGGGCGCGCTCGGCTACGGCGGCCAGGCGTTCACGTTCTTCACCGCGCTCACGCTGGCGCCTGCCGGCGTGGTCGCGCTGCTGCTGTATCTGCATCCGGCGCTGGTCGCGCTGCTCGCCGCGGCATTCCTGCACGAGCGGCTGACGCGATGGAAGCTTGCCGCGCTCGTCCTCGCCCTCCTCGGCATGACGTTGACGGTGGCGCCGGCGCTGGGCGGCGGGGCCGGGGCGGCCTCGCCCGCTGGAATCGCGTTCGGCGTCGCCGCGGCGGCGATCTACGCCGTCTACATCGTCACCGGGACGCGCCTCGGCCGGCACGCGGCGCCGCTGGCGATGGCAGCGGTGGTCATCGCCAGCGCGGCGGTCGTGTTCGTCGTCGCCGCCGCCTGGCGCGGTCCGCGCTGGCCGCAGGATGCGGGCGGCTGGGCCGCCGTGGCGGCAATCGCGCTGGTGTCGACGGTCGCGGCGATCACGCTGTTCTTCGCGGGCCTCGAGCGCATCGGCCCGGTGCGCGCGTCGACGCTGTCGACGGTCGAGCCGCTGTTCACCGTCGCGCTCGCCGCACTGGTGCTCGGCGAGACGATCGCGCCGGTGCAGCTCGCCGGTGGCGCGCTGATCCTCGGCGCGGTGGTGCTGCTCGCCCGCGCCGCGCGCTGACCGCCCCCGCCGCGCTGCGGGTCCTGGAAACGACGACGCCACGCGGGGCGCGCGTGGCGTCGATGCGGCAATTCGCGACAGGACCTATTTGATGTCGAGGATCTTCATCGCCTTGGCGAGCGTGTCGACCGATTCCTGGTGCTTGCCGGCCTTGTGCAGCGCCTCGCCCTCGGCACGGTCCTTCTTGACTTCGTCCATCTGCGCGGCGGTGAGCTTGGGGTTCTTCGCCAACGCCTCGTCGATCTTCTTCATGTCGGCCGGACAGTGAAATGCGAAGGCGGTGGAGGCCGCGAACATCGTCGCGGCGAACAGTGTGAATCGGCGCATGGTGTCTCCCGGGGATGCGGGCAGGCGATCGCCTGCCCCGAACGCGCAAGGATGCACGAATCGCGGGTGGATTGAGAAGCCGGTCAGCCGCTTTCGCGCCGCGTGTCCAGGGCTCGAAACCCGCGCCGGCCAGAGGGCTATTCGTCCTCGAGCAGCAGCTCGCTGCGCGACGCCGGGTCCTGCCGGTAGAACCAGCGGAACTTCTCGTAGACGTCGGGGTAGTCCTGCTTCAGCAAGGCGGGATCCGCGAAGAAGACCTCGGACAGCACGGCGAAGAACTCGGCCGGCGACTCGGCGGCGTAGGGATCGATCGCCGTCTGGTCGCCGCGGTCGACCCGGCGGCGGAAGTGCTCGAAGGCGGCGTTGAGCGTCTTCTGCCAGTTGCGCGGCGGCATCTCGGCCGGCAGCGGCGGGCAGCCGTTGGCCTCGCCGTTGCGCATGTCGATCTTGTGCGCGAACTCGTGGATGACGAGGTTCATGCCCGCGGTCTCCCAGTCGTACGACGCCTCGACGTCCGACCACGACAGGACCACGGGACCGCCGGGCATCGCCTCGCCGGCGAGCGGTCCGTCGTTGCGATGGACGACGCCGGCTTCGTCCTCCCACTCCCACTCGGGCACGAACTCGCCCGGATAGACGACGACGTTCTCCCAGCCGTCGTAGTAGGCGAGGTCCAGGTTCAGCACCAGCACGCAGGCCTGGATCGCGATGACGACGCGCTGCAGACGGCGTCACCTGATGCGAACCCGCGCCGACGATGTGCTTGGCGTCGAGGAACAGCACGACCTTCTCGCGCAACCGGGTCAGCTCGTAATCGGTGTAGACCGCGAGGAACGGCAGCGCCTCCTGCGCCTCGCGCCACAGCGGGTCGGGATGGCGGCGTTCCTCAGCACCCGTCGCTGCCGCCACTTCGTGAACGCGTCGAACATCGTCCCGGTCAGTCGGGCGCCGCGTCGGCGTCGTCGGGCCCGGGCACGTCGCCGGCACCCTGTCGCCGGCGCGTCGCCGTCGAGCGCCGCGCCCAGCAGGCGCGCCGTCTCCGGGACCGGGCAGCGCCTCGACCTTGCGCAGCTCGCGGGTGATGGCGCGGCTGCGCACGCCGGCGCGGTCGAGCTCCTCGCTCGCCTTGTCGATCCGCTCCTTCGTCTTCGCCAGCACGTCGCCGAACTTGCCGAATTCGGTCTTGACCGCGCCGAGCAGCGTCCACACCTCGTTGGTGCGCTCCTCGATCGCCAGCGTGCGGAAGCCCATCTGCAGGCTGTTGAGCAGCGCCAGGAAATTCGCCGGCCCGGCCAGCGTCACGCGGTAATCGTGCTGCAGCTTCTCGGCGAAGCCGGGCCGCGCCATCATCTCCGCGAACAGGCTTTCGACCGGCACGAACAGGATCGCGAAATCGGTCGTGTGCGGCGGCGCGACGTAGAGCTCGCGAATGGTCTTCGCCTGCGCGCGCAGGAAATCGGCCAGGTCCTTGCGCGCCACTTCCGCCCCCGGGGCGTCGGCGCGCTCCAGCGCGTCCTGCAGCCGCTGCCAGTCCTCGAGCGGAAACTTGGCGTCGATCGGCAGCCAGCACGGCGCGCCGTCGGCGCTGCGGCCGGGGAGCCTGATCGCGTACTCGACGCGCTTGCCGGTGCCGGGCCGCGTCTCGACGTTCGCCTCGTACTGCTGCGGCACCAGCACCTCGGCGAGCAGCATGCCGAGCTGGACCTCGCCCCAGGTGCCGCGCGACTTCACGTTGGTCAGCACGCGCTTCAAGTCGCCGACGCCGACGGCGAGCGTCTGCATCTCGCCCAGGCCCTTGTGCACCTGCTCCAGCCGGTCCGACACCTGCTTGAACGATGCGCCCAGCCGCTGGTCCAGCGTCGTCTGCAGCTTCTCGTCGACGGTCGCGCGCATCTGGTCGAGCTTGGCGGCGTTCTCGTTGCGCAGCGTGTCGAGCCGCTGCTCGACGGTCGCGCGCACGGCCTCGAGCCGCTGCTCGTTCGACTTCGCGAGTTCGGCGATGCGCTCGGCGGTGACCCTGGCCTGCTCGGCCTGCGCGGCGGCGCCGCCCGTCAGCGCCTGCTGGGTCGTCTGCGTGAACTGGCCGAAGCGCTCGCCGAACGTCTTCAGCTGGTCGCTCTGCGTCTGCGTCGACGCGGAGAGCTGCTGCTGCGTCGCCGCGGTGAACTGCGCGAGCCGCTCGCCGAACGTCTTGAGCTCGGCGCCCTGCGCCGCCGTCAGCGCGTTGAGCTGCTGCTGCGTGATCTGCGTGAACTGGGTGACGCGTTCGCCCACCTCCGTCCGCAGCGTCTGCGCCGCGGCGCCCTGCTCGCCCCGCGCGATGGCGAGGTCCTGCTTGAGGTCGCGCTCGAGGTCCTGACCCTGCGCCTTGAGCACCGCGACCTCGGTCGCCATGCCGGAGAGCCGGATCAATGCAATGACGGCGACGACCGCGGCGATGACGGCGGCGACGACGGCGACGATGAGCAGGGGTTCGTTCATGGCCGACGATTCTAGCAGCGGGGCAGGCTCATGCCGTGCGCCACGCGCGGGATGCGCGCTGATCCGGCGCCGGACCACTGCGCATCAGGCGGCGCGGCGCGCGGCCACGGCTGCGCGCCCACGGGGCACGCGGCGGGCGCGACCGCCTCATGTCGGCAACGCGGCCACGCCTCTTGCCGCCGCGGCCAGCACGAGCGCCGCGAACGACGCGAGCCAGTGCGCGCCGAGGAAGTCGTCGCTGTCGAGACCCGCCATTCCGGCGTCGAGGTGCCGGCCGGTCGCGGCCGCCAGCGCCGACGCGCGCCCGTCGCCGGCCGGCAGCGCGCGGGCGATTCCCGCGAAGCACCACGCGCGCGACAGGTTGAGTCCGTCGAGATGCACGATCTGCGGATCGCCGCGATCGCTCACCAGGACCGGCGTGAAGAGCGTCGCGGGCTTTCCCCGCGCGAGGCCCGGCAGAAAGGCGTCGAGCCAGCGCGAGAACGCCGGCCCGTCGAGCACGCGCCGCATCAGGTCGGCCTCGACCAGCACCGGCGACAGGAAATCGGCACCCGAAGGCTCCCACGCCGCCGGTGCGTCGTGGTCCGCGGCGTACCAGCCAAGCGCCTTCGCGACGAGCGCCTGCTCGAACTCCGCCGCGCCAGCGAAGCGCGCGAAGTCGAGCGCCAGGGCGAGGCCGAACGCGCTGTTGGTGTGCACGCCGTGGCGGATGGGATGGTGCGTCCGCGGCAGGAAATCGAGCCAGCGCACGGTGAACGCCCGCGCCAGCGGCGCAAGCGCCGCGGACCACCGCGCGAGGTCGGCATCGTCGGCCGCGCCCTCGGCCAGTTCGAGCGCGAGCTTCAGCAGCCACGCCCAGCCGTAGGTGCGGACGAACGCGGCGTTGTGCGGCGTGGCCAGGTACGCGGCCTCGGCCGCGATCGCCGCCGGCGCGAAGTTGCGGTCGAACGTCGCGGCGATCGCCGGTCGCAGCGGCAACGCCGGGAAGCGCCGGTACAGCATCGCGAGCAGCCAGTGCATGTGGACGCACGAGTGCCAGTCGTAGCTGCCGTGGAACGACGGGTGCAGCGCACGCGGCGGGCGCGCGTCGCCGGCCTCTCCCAGCACGTGGTCCAGCTTGTGGGGGTACTCGCGACCGATGTTGTCGAGCGCGATGCGCGCGAACCGCGCCGCGAGCGCCGGGGACAGCGCGGCGGAGAGCCCGGGCGCGGTCACCGTTCAGGCGTTCGCGGCCTTGGCCTCGTCGGCGCCGGAGAGCTCGCGCGACGCGCGCTTGCGCTCGTGCTCCTTGAGGAAGCGCTTGCGGATGCGGATCGACTGCGGCGTCACCTCGACCAGCTCGTCGTCGGTGATGAACTCGACGGCGTACTCGAGCGTCAGCTCGATCGGCGGCACGAGGCGCACGGCCTCGTCGGTGCCGGACGAGCGGACGTTGGTGAGCTGCTTGCCCTTGATCGGGTTGACGACGAGATCGTTGTCGCGGCTGTGGATGCCGATGACCATGCCTTCGTACAGCTTGTCGCCCGGGGAGACGAACATGCGGCCCCGGTCCTGCAGCTTCCACAGCGCGTAGGCCACCGCCTCGCCGTCTTCCTGCGAGATCAGCACGCCGTTGCGACGCTCGGGGATCTCGCCCTTGACCGGCGCGTAGCCGTCGAACACGTGGCTCATGATGCCGGTGCCGCGGGTGAGGTTCATGAACTCGCCCTGGAAGCCGATGAGGCCGCGCGCCGGAATGCGGTAGTCGAGCCGGGTGCGGCCGCGGCCGTCGGCGACCATGTCGGTCAGGTCGCCGCGGCGCGGGCCCAGCGCTTCCATCACCGCGCCCTGGTTGGCGTCCTCGACGTCGACCGTCAGCGCCTCGTACGGCTCGCAGGTGACGCCGTCGATCTCGCGCAGCACGACGCGCGGCCGCGACACGGCGACCTCGTAGCCCTCGCGCCGCATGTTCTCGATCAGGATGGTCAGGTGCAGCTCGCCGCGGCCGGACACGAGGAACACGTCGGTGTCGCCGGTCTCCTCGACGCGCAGCGCCATGTTGATCAGCAGTTCCTTCATCAGCCGGTCGCGCACGTTGCGCGACGTGACGTACTTGCCCTCGCGGCCGGCCAGCGGCGAGGTGTTGACCTGGAAGTACATCGACAGCGTCGGCTCGTCGACGGCGATCGGCGGCAGCGCCTCGGGCGCGTCCATCGCCGCCAGCGTCGTGCCGATGGTGAGGTTGTCGATCCCCGTCACCAGCACGATGTCGCCCGCCTCGGCCGAATCGACCGCGACGCGCTCGAGCCCGGCGAACTTGAACACCTGGCCGACCTTGCCCCTCGTCGGCATCTGGCCTTCGGCGAGCGGCCCGTTGAGCACGGCGACCTCCTGCCCCACGCGCAGCGTCCCGCGGCGGATGCGGCCGATGCCCAGGCGGCCCACGTAGCTCGAGTAGTCGAGCGCGCTGACCTGGAACTGCAGCGGCGCTTCGGTATCGGCGCGCGGCGCCGGCACGTTGGCGAGAATGGTCTCGAACAGGTCGCGCATCGACGCGCCGTCGCCGCCCGGAACCCCGGTCTTCGCCACCGCGACGTCGAGCGTCGCCCACCCGTTCAGCGCCGACGCGTAGACCACCGGGAAGTCGAGCTGGTCCTCGCTGGCGCCGAGGCGGTCGAACAGGTCGAACGTCTGGTTGACGACCCACTCCGGACGCGCGCCGGGACGGTCGACCTTGTTGATGACGACGATCGGCTTCAGCCCCTGCTGGAGCGCCTTCATCGTGACGAAACGCGTCTGCGGCATCGGGCCCTCGACGGCGTCGACCAGCAGCAGCACGCCGTCGACCATGCCCAGCACGCGCTCGACCTCGCCGCCGAAGTCGGCGTGGCCCGGCGTGTCGACGATGTTGATCTGGGTGTCCAGGTACTGGATCGAGCAGTTCTTGGCCAGGATGGTGATGCCGCGCTCGCGCTCGAGGTCGTTGCTGTCCATCATCCGCTCGGCGACGTGCTGGTGCTTGGCGAAGGTGCCGGCCTGGACCAGGAGCTTGTCGACGAGCGTCGTCTTGCCGTGATCGACGTGGGCAATGATGGCGATGTTGCGCAGGGCGCGGGGAGCGACGGACATGGGTGGTTACCGGGTTTGCTGCAGCGCGGGATGCCCACGCCGCCAAACCCGGAATTATAGCCTCGATTGACCCGGAGCGGCCACAAAAATTTTGTAAAATCCGCAAGTTAGGCTACAATACGGTTTCGGGCGGCCGTTCCGGTCACCGCCCAACCCGGCGCGGGATTCCCGCGGTCGCGGTCGTCGCCCCAGGCGGCACCCGGCGCGCCCGCCTCGCCTTGTTTCCAGACACACGCTGCCTGGACCGGAAGCCGCCTCCCGCGGTGGGCCGCGACAGGAGCACTCCCTTGCACGCTACGAGCTTTGCCGAGCTCGGGTTGCGGCCCGAATTGCTGCGGGCCGTCGAAGAAGCCGGCTACACCACGCCCACGCCGATCCAGGCGCAGGCCATTCCCGTCATTCTCGCCGGCCACGACGTCATGGGCGGCGCCCAGACCGGCACCGGCAAGACCGCCGGATTCGCGCTGCCGATCCTGCAGAAGCTGGCGCCGCTCGCCAACTCGAGCCCCTCGCCGGCGCGCCATCCGGTGCGCGCGCTGATCCTCACCCCGACGCGCGAACTCGCGATCCAGGTCGAGGACGCGATCAAGACCTACGGCCGGCACACCAAGCTGCGCTCGACCGTCGTCTACGGCGGCGTCGACATCAAGGCGCAGCTCGAGATCGTCCGGGCCGGCGTCGAGATCCTCGTCGCCACCCCGGGACGGCTGCTCGACCACGTCGAACACAAGAGCGTCTACCTGGGGCAGGTCGAGGTGTTCGTGCTCGACGAGGCCGACCGCATGCTCGACATGGGGTTCATCCCCGACATCAAGCGGATCATGGCGCTGCTGCCGGTCACCGCGAAGCGGCAGAACCTGCTCTTCTCGGCGACGTTCTCGAACGAGATCAAGAAGCTCGCCGACCAGCTGCTGAACCAGCCGCAGCTGATCGAGGTCGCGAAGCGCAACACCGCCGCCGAGACCGTCGCGCAGAGCGCGTACAAGGTCGCGCAGGACGCCAAGCGCCCGCTGCTCGTTCATCTGGTCAAGTCCGGCAGCCTGAACCAGGTGCTGTGCTTCATGCGCACCAAGCACGGCGCGTCGCGCCTCGCGCGCCAGCTCGAGCGCGACGGCCTGGCCGCGTCGTCGATCCACGGCGACAAGAGCCAGATCGCGCGGATGGAGGCGCTCGACGCCTTCAAGGAAGGCAAGCTGCAGGTGCTGGTCGCGACCGACGTCGCCGCGCGCGGCCTCGACATCGACGACCTGCCGCTGGTGGTCAACTACGAGCTCCCGTACGTGCCCGAGGACTACATCCACCGGATCGGCCGCACCGGCCGCGCCGGGGCGTCCGGTCTCGCGATCTCCTTCGTCGCGCCCGACGAGGAACGGCTGCTCGACGAAATCGAGAAGCTGCTGAAGAAATCAGTGCCGGTGGTGAGCGCCGACGGCTTCGACCCCGCCGCCGCGGCGAGCAGCGAGCGGCGCGCGCCGCGCGAGCGCAGTCCGCGGGGCGAGTCGTCCGGCCGCGCCGAGTCCGCCCACCGGTCCGCCGCGCCCGCCGCGCGAGGCGCGGCCCACAGCCGCGCCGGCGCGACGACGCGCAGCCGCCCCGCGGCGACCGCCGCGAGGAACGCGAGGCCGCGTACGCGCTCAATCCGGATCAGCCGCTGCCGGTGCAGCCGGCCGCCGAGGCGTCGGGCACCACGACGCCCAGCGCGCTCACCCGCAGTGGTCCGTTGGCACGGCCCGGGTTCGGCCACAACCGGCCGGTTCCGGCGCTGCTGATGCGCCGCCCGGCGGCGACCCCGGCGCACGACGCGACGACTCCCGCGCCGATGCGCCCGCCGCGTCCGAGGCGCAGGCTGGCGCGCCCGTCGAGGCGGTCGCGAATGCCGCGCCGGTGACGGCGCCCGCCGCCGATCGCACCGAGACCGCGCAGGCGTAAGCCGCGGGGTTCGCGGTGGCCGCCGCGCCGTTCGCCGCGACTCTGGTCGCATACTGCCGCGCCGGCTTCGAGCCGGAAGCCGCGACCGACATCGCCGCGCTTGCCGCGCGAGCGGGCGCGACAGTCGTCGTCGATGCTCCGCCCGGCCGGGGGTTCGTCACCGCGGCGCTCGGCGGCAGCACCCCGGCACGGCTGCACGCGGCGCTGGTCGCCGCACCGCCGGTCTTCTTGCGCTCGCTGTTCTTCGGCACCGGCCCGCACGCGCTGCTCGATCCCGCGTCCGTCGGCAAGCGCCGCCCCGACCGCGTCGCGCCGCTCGCCGCCGCGATCGGCGCGCTGCGCGAGCGCGATTGGCCCGGTGTCGCACCACGGCGCCGCGTTCGGCGAGCTGCGCGTCGAGATGCCGGACACCAACGACGGCAAGGCGCTGTCGGGGCTCTGCCGTGGGGTCGAGCTGCCGCTCGCCGGCGCGCTGCTCGAGGCCGACGCCATGGCCGAGGTCGACGAAGACGCGACCGACGCCGAGCTCGCGCGGCATCCCGCGGTGCACGTGCTGTTCGCCGACGGCGCGACCGCCTTCGTCGGCGTGAGTGCGGCGCCGTGGCGCAGCCGCTGGCCACAGGGCATCCCGCGGCTCCACATGCCCCGCGCCGCGCCATCGCGCTCGACGCTCAAGCTCGCCGAAGCCTTCCTGACGTTTCTCGGCGACGACGCGCCGACGCTGCTGCGACCGGGCATGAAGGCCGTCGACCTGGGCGCCGCGCCCGGCGGCTGGACCTGGCAGCTCGCGGAGCGCGGGCTCAAGGTCACCGCGGTCGACAACGGCCCGCTCAAGGGCGCCGTGGCCGAGGATCCGCGGGTGACGCATCTGCGCGTCGACGGGCTGACCTACGTCCCGAAGCGCCCCGTCGACTGGCTGGTCTGCGACATCGCCGAGCAGCCGGCGAAGATCGCCGCGCTCGTCGCGCGCTGGGTCGCGCAGGGCGACGCGCGCCGGGCGATCTTCAACCTCAAGCTGCCGATGAAGAAACGCCACGCCGAGGTCGAGCGCTGCGCTGCACTCATCCACGACACGCTGCGCCGCGCCCGCGTCCCCGCCACCCTGGCCCTGAAACAGCTCTACCACGACCGCGAGGAAGTCACCGGCTACCTCGCCACCCCGGGGTCAGGTCGAATTTAGGTCAGCGTGATCCGCGGGGCCCCGCGCGCGACACCGACGTCGCGCCATGTTGCCGCGACCCGTCGGGCACCGCCATCGGCCGTTCGGCAGAGACTCCGCCTCGGCGCAGGACTGCGCGCTTCACGTCTGCGCCCGCTCGACCCACTTCGGCACCGCTGGCGCCTCGTAGAGGGCGAAGCGATCGAGCAGCCGGCCCGGATCGTCGTCGACGAGCAGCATGCCGCGGTGCACCGGTCTCACGAACCCGGCGTCGGTCGCATGGTCGAGGAACGCGATCAGTCCGTCGTAGAAGCCGGCGATATTGATGCACGCCGCAAGGTTTGCGATGCCAGCCGAGCTGGCCCCAGGTCCAGATCTCGAACAGCTCCTCGAAGGTCCCGAGGCCCGCCGGGCAGCGCGACGAACGCGTCGGCGCGCTCGGCCATCTGCGCCTTGCGCTCGTGCATCGACGTCGGTGACGATCGAGCTCGGTCAGCCCCGCGTGCGCGAGCTCCTTCTTCATCAGCGCCTGCGGGATGATGCCGATCACGCGACCGCCTGCCGCCAGCGCCGCGTCGGCGACCACGCCCATCAGCCCGACGCGCCCGCCCGCCGTAGACGATGCCGAGGCCGCGCTCGGCCAGCGTGCGGCCCAGCGCCGACGCGGCCGCGGCGTACGCCGGATCGCGCCCCGCGTTGGCGCCGCAGTAGACGCAGACGCTGCCGAGGGCGATCGTCATCGCGACGGCTACGCCAGACGCGCGAGCTGTTCGCGCAGCTTGGACAGCGTCGCGACGAACCCGGCCAGCCGCGCGCGCTCCTGCTCGACCACGGCCGCGGGCGCGCGCGCGACGAAGCCCTCGTTGCCGAGCTTCGCCTCGGCCTTCACGATCTCGCCTTCGAGCCGCGCGATCTCCTTGCCGACGCGCTCGCGTTCCGCGCCCTTGTCGATCTCGATGTGCAGCATCAGCCGCGAGTCGCCGACGATCTCGACCGGCGCATCGGTCGCGGGCAGCGCCTCGACCACGGTCACCTGTGACAGCCGCGCCAGCGGCGCGAGATACGGCGCGAACGCGGCGAGCCTTGCGCGCCCGGCGGCCTCCGCGGACGCCGCGATCAGCGGCACCTTCTGCGCCGGCGACAGGTTCATCTCGCCCCGCAGTGCGCGGCAGGCGTTGACGACGGCCTTCAGCGCGGCGACCTCGGCGACGGCGCCCGCGTCACGATTCGCGTCCTGCGCCTGCGGGTACGGCTGCAGCTGCACGGAATCGCCGGCCTTGCCGGCCAGCGGCGCCACCGAATGCCACAGTTCTTCGGTGATGAAGGGAATGAACGGATGCGCGAGGCGCAGGATCGCCTCGAGTACGCGCACCAGCGTGCGCCGCGTGCCGCGCTGGACCTCCGGCTCCGGATTCGCGAGCTGCACCTTCGCGAGCTCGACGTACCAGTCGCAGTACTCGTCCCAGACGAATTCGTACAGCGCCTTCGCGGCAAGGTCGAAGCGATACTCGGCGAGATGCGAGTTGATCGCCGCCTCGGTGTCCTGCAGCGTCGAGATGATCCACCGGTCGGCCACCGACAGCGGCGGCTTCGGCCCGTCGACGCCGCAGTCCTTCCCCTCGACGTTCATCAGCACGAAGCGCGTGGCGTTCCACAGCTTGTTGCAGAAGTTGCGGTAGCCCTCGCAGCGGTTGAGGTCGAAGTTGAGCGTGCGGCCGTAGGTGGCGAGGCTGGCGAAGGTGAAGCGAAGCGCGTCGGCGCCGAACGCGGGGATGCCGTCGGGAAACTGCCTGCGGGTGCGCTTCGCGATCGAATCGGCCTGTCGCGGATCCATCATGTTGGCGGTTCGCTTCGCCACCAGCGCGTCGAGCGAGACGCCGTCGATGAGGTCGAGCGGGTCGAGGACGTTGCCCTTCGACTTCGACATCTTCTGGCCTTCCTCGTCGCGGACGATGGCGTTGATGTAGACGTCGCGGAACGGCACCTTGCCGGTGAAGTAGGTCGTCGTCATGATCATCCGCGCGACCCAGAAGAAGATGATGTCGAAGCCGGTGACCAGCACCGACGACGGCAGGAACGTCTTCAGCTCCCGCGTCGGCTCGGGCCAGCCCAGCGTCGAGTGGCACCACAGCGCCGAGCTGAACCAGGTGTCGAGCACGTCCTCGTCGCGCCGGAACGCCGCCGGCTCGCGACCGAGCTTCGCGCGCGCCTGCGCCCGCGCGTCGGACTCGCTGCGCGCGACGTAGACGTTGCCCGCGTCGTCGTACCAGGCGGGGATCTGGTGGCCCCACCAGAGCTGGCGGGAGATGCACCAGTCCTGGATGTTGTTCATCCAGTGGAGGTAGGTCGAGATCCATTCGCCGGGAACGAAGCGGACGCGCTCCGCGGCGCCGGTCTCGGGGTCGACGAGGCCGGCGGCGCTGACCGCCGCGAGGCAGAGATCCTGGATGCTCTTTCCCGGCCAGTAAGGGTGCGTCGGCGGCGCCGCCTTGGTCATCGCGAGGTACCACTGGTCGCTCAGCATCGGCTCGACCACCTCGCCGGTGCGGCCGCAGCGGGGCACCACCATCTTGTGCGGCTTTTCCGACACCAGCAGCCCGGCGGCGGCGAGGTCCGCCAGCACCGCCTTGCGCGCGACGTAGCGGTCGAGCCCGCGGTACTTCTCCGGCGCGTTGGCGTTGACCTTCGCCTCGAGGTCCAGGATCGAAATCGCGGGCAGATGATGCCGCTGGCCGATCGCCCAGTCGTTGAGATCGTGCGCCGGCGTGATCTTCACGCAGCCGGTGCCGAACTCGCGATCGACGTAGGCGTCGGCGATGATCGGGATGTCGCGGTCCGGCCAGCGGCAGCCGGATCGTCCTGCCGACGAGGTGGCGGTAGCGCTCGTCGTCGGGATTCACCGCGACCGCGGTGTCGCCGAGCATCGTCTCCGGCCGCGTCGTCGCCACCACGAGCGAACTCCGCATTGCCGTCGCCGGCGTCCGCGAGCGGGTACCGGATCTCCCACAGCTTGCCCATTTCCTCTTCGCTGTCGACCTCGAGGTCCGACACCGCGGTCCCGAGCTTCGGATCCCAGTTTACGAGGCGCTGGCCGCGGTAGATGAGGCCGTCCTCGTGCAGGCGGACGAAAGTCTCGAGCACGGCCGCCGACAGCCCCTCGTCCATCGTGAAGCGCTCGCGCGTCCAGTCCGCGGCGCTGCCCAGGCGGCGCATCTGGCCGGTGATCGCGCCGCCGGACTCCTCCTTCCAGGCCCACACCCGCTCGACGAACGCCTCGCGCCCCAGGTCGTGCCGCGTCTTCCCTTCGGCCTTCAACTGCTGCTCGACGACGATCTGCGTCGCGATGCCGGCGTGGTCGGTGCCGGCCTGCCACAGCGTGTTGTCGCCGCGCATCCGGTGCCAGCGGATCAGCACGTCCATCAGCGTGTGCTGGAACGCGTGGCCCATGTGCAGGGTGCCGGTGACGTTGGGCGGTGGCAGCTGGATGCAGAACGGCGCCCCCTTCGGCCGCGTAGTCGGGCTTGAAGTACCCGCGCGACTCCCACAGCGGGTACCACCTGGATTCGATCGACGAGGGTTCGAAGCTTTTGGCGAGTTCCATGCGGGGAAGGCGCTCGTGGCGCGCGTTGGCGGTGCAGAACCCTGAATTATAGCCGCTGGGGGATGTCTCCCCCGTGCGCGCCCTGTCGGGCAGGCGGCGGCTCAGATCGCGTCGAGCCAGGCCGCGAGCGCGGCGGTCACCGCGTCGGGCTGTTCCAGCGGCGAGAGGTGCCCGCTGCCGTCGACGACGACCAGGCGCGCGCCGGGAATCGCCGCCGCCATCTCCTCGTGGATCGCGAGCGGCGTCAGCGCGTCCTCGCGGCCGCACAGCACCAGCGTCGGACACGCGATCGCCGGCAGCAGCGGCCGGCTGTCGGCGCGCGAGATGATCGCCTCCTGCTGCCGCGCGAACGACGTCGCATCGAACGCGGCGGCCATCGCGCGAACGGTGCCCGCGATGGCCGGGTCGGCGAGGTGCGCCGGCGCGACCAGCTTCGGCAGCAGTTCGTCGACGACACGGTCGAAGTCGTGCTCGGCCAGCTTCGCCAGCCGCCGGCGGTTGGCGGTTCCCTCGGGCGTGTCGGGCCGCGCCGAGGTGTCGAGCAGCGCCAGCGCGGCGACGCGCTCCGGCGCCTGACGGACGATCTCCAGCGCGCAATACCCGCCCATCGACAGGCCCGCCAGCGCGAACCGTCCGGACGGCGCCCTGGCGAGCACGTCGGCCGCGAGCGCAGCCATCGTGCCAGCGGTCGTCAGGTCGGCCACCTGCACCGTCGCGCGCGGCGCCGAGGGCGCGGACCTGCGCCTCCCACAGGCGCGCGTCGCAGAGCAATCCGGGCAGCAAGACGAGGTTCATGCGGCGATCATCCCATGCAAGGCAGCCGCCGCCAAGCGGATTTGCTCACCAGCCCGGTGTCACCAGCCCGGTGTCACCAGCCAAGTGTCACCAGCCAAGTGCTCGCGCCGATCGGTAGAACGCGAAGCTGACCATCCACGCGAGCGCCAGCGACCACCCGACCGAGACCAGCGCGAATCGGGTGCTTCGCGCCTCCGAGCGCATCGTCGCGATCGTCGACACGCAGGGCGTGTAGATGAGGGTGAACAGCATGAACGAGAGTCCCTGCACGACGTCGATGCGCGCGGCCAGTTCGGTCGCCAGGGCGTGCCCTTCGAGACCGAAGATCACCGCCAGCGCGCCGATCAGGATTTCCTTGGCGACGAAGCCGAAGATCAGCGCCACGGTCAGCCGCTCGTCGATGCCGATCGGGGCCAGCACCGGTTCGGCGAAGCGGCCCAGCATGCCGGCGAAGGTTTCCGGGCCGCCGGGCGCCACGCCGGCCGGCAGGTGGGTCAGCAGCCACACCAGCATCACGCCGGCGACGATGAAGCGCGTCGCGCGCCGCAGGAAATGACGCACCTCGTGCCAGGCGCGCAGCGCGATCTGCCGCAGCGTCGGCAGCCGGTAAGGCGGCAGTTCGAGCACGAAAGGCTCGTCGTTGCGGTAACGGTCGCGGAACACGAAGGCGGTCAGCAGCGCTGCGGCGAAGCTCGCCAGATAGAGCCCGAAGATCACCCATGCCCCCTGTGCAGGCGCGAACAGCGCGGCGGCGAGGAACAGGAATACCTGCAGCCGGGCCGAGCACAGCGAGAACGGCACGATCATCATGGTCAGCAGGCGCAGCCCGCGCGAACGCATGATCCGCGTGCCCATCAGCGCCGGCACGTTGCAGCCGAAGCCGAGCAGCAGCATCACGAAGCTGCGGCCGTCGAGTCCCATGCGCGCCATCAGCGCGTCGGTGAGGAACGCGGCCCGCGACAGGTAGCCCGAGTCCTCGACCAGCGCCATGAACAGGAAGAACAGCACCACCAGCGGCACGAACGCCGCGACCGTCGACACGCCGGCCCAGACGCCGTCGAGCAGGAAGCCGCGGACGAGGTCGGGCAGCGGCGCCAGGGCCGGCGTCAGCAGGTTCGCACGGGTGAAGTCGAACGTCGCCTGCAGCGCGTCCTGCAGCGGCTTGCCGAGCGTGAACACGCCCTGGAACACCACGAACATCAGCAGGAAGAAGAGCGGCAGCCCGAGCAGCGGGTGCAGCAGCACGCGATCGACGCGGTCGGTCATGCCCTCGGGCAGCCGCGTGGGGATGTCGACCGCGGCAGCGAGGGCCGCGGCCACTGCGGTGTCCCGGGCTGCGGGGTCGAGCGGCAGCGGCGCCACCGGCGCGGCCAGCACGCCGCGTGCGAGCGCCGCGAGCGCCTCGGCCTGGCCCTCTCCTCGCTTGGCGGCCATCGGGACCACCGGCATTCCGATCGCGCGACCGAGGCCTTCGGCGTCGACGCGGATGCCCAGCCGCCGCGCCTCGTCCGTCATGTTGAGCAGCAGCACGGTCGGCACGCCGCGCGCGCGCAGCGTCAGCGCCAGCGGCAACTGCCGGTCGATCTGCGGCGCCGCGACGATGATCGCGACGAGGTCGACGCGGGTGTTGGCGAGGAACTCGCGGACGACCCGCTCGTCGTCGGCGGAGCCGTCGAGGTCGTACACGCCCGGCAGGTCGACGAGCTCGACCATCGAGCCGCCGAGCAGCACGCGCGCGGCGAGGAGATCCACGGTGATGCCGGGCCAGTTGCCGACCCGCGCCGAGGCACCGGTCACCCGGTTGAAGAACGTCGACTTGCCGGTGTTCGGCATGCCGACCAGGGCGATCCGCTTCACCCCGGCCGCCGGTCAGCGATGAACCAGGATCGCGCGGGCGTGGCCCCGCCGGAGGACGATGTCGGTCGTGCCGACGCGCAGGTGGAGCGGCCCCGCCATCGCGCCGCGACGCATCAGCCGCAGGGGTCGGCCCGGACGGACGCCGAGCGCGGCGAGCCGCTGGCGCAGCGCCAGGTCGCCGTCGACGGTCGCGACCGTGGCTTCGTCGCCGGGGAGGAGTTCGAGCAGGGGGGACATGGGCGGGATCGACAGGCAAACGAGAATTATTCGCATTATGCCTGAATTCCGGGCCCCCGCCTTGATCTGCCTCAAACCGCGTTCGCCGGGCGGCCGGCCGCCCGCTCCCATCGGACGTCGTTCTGGAGCCCACCCCCGCTCCCTTCGGCAGTCCGCCAGGACGACCGCCCCGAAGTCCCGGCCCCCACCGCTGGCAGGCAAGTGCCCGGCCGTCAGAAGGCTCCGCGCACGCCGACGGTGACCCCGCGCCCCCCCATGGGGGCGATGTTGACCAGATAGGAGACGTGGTTTCGCGCGTCCTCGTCGAGCAGGTTCGTGCCCCTGACGAAGGCGGTCAGCCCAAATCGATCATGCGTCAGCCGGTACGTGAAACTGGCATTGACCATCGTGTAGCCGTCGGTCGGCGGCTCGTTGGCGGCAACGCGGTTCTGCGCCTGCGCGCGAAGGACGTCGAGCCGCGCGTCCCACCGGTCGCCGCCGTAGACCAGCGCGCCCCGAAGCGGACCGGCGAAATGCGCGGGATGGGTTCGCCGGAAGCGGTGTTGGTGGCGCGCAGGTAATCCGCCTGCAGGTCGAGGTCGAGCCGGCCCGGCCCGTGGTTTCCCAGCTCGAACCGGGCTTCGGCCTCGAACCCGTAGAACTCGGCCGCCGACGCGCGATAGGCGTAGATCGGCAACTCGAACCCGGGATCGACCTGCCCGGTGTTGTAGAGCGTGATGTAGTCGTCGAACCGGTTGTAGAAGGCGCCGAGACTGCCGGTCCAGCCGCGCCCTTTCTTGCGCAATGCGAGGTCGAAGCCCAGCGACTTCTCCCGCCCCAGGTCGCGATCCCCCACCTCGACGAGGCCGGTCGCAAGGTGCGGCCCGTCCGCGAACAGTTCCTGGTAGCTCGGCGGCCGCTGGGTGTAGGCGACCGAACCCACCAGTGAATAGTCGGAGGTCAGGCTGAACGCGGCCCCGGCGGACAGCGCGCCGGTGTCGAAACTGCGCGTGAGCGCCGGCCCGAACAGCGGATTGTCGTCCGCCGCGACCCGCGTGTGGTCGTAGCGGCCGCCGACCTGCAGTCTCCACCGATCGAACGCGGCTTCCTCGTAGATGAACGCCGACCAGGTCCGCGTGCCGGTCTTCGGCAGGAAGCCCTCGTCACCCAGCGCCTCGAAGTCGAAATCGATCGCCTGGAAGCCGAACGCGCCTTCGAACGCTCCGATCCTGTTGTGCACGAGGTCGAGCCGGGCCTGGTAGCCGTCGTTCCTGAACGTCGTGCCGGGCTCCGCCCCCTCGTACTCGGTGTGCTCGTAACTCGACCGGGCGAATTTGAGGTCGACCGTCCTGATGCTCCCGGTCGGTGCCTTCCACTGGCCCGCGAAGTCGAAGCGCTGCTGCTTCATCCTGATCGTGACATCAGGCTCCGCGACGGTCCCGTATTCGGAGTTGAATGCGGTGTACGACGCGCCGGCAAAGCCATTGCCGGCGACGTAGGCGGCACCGAGCGAGCCGCCGTCGGAATCGCTGGCGCTGTTGGGCAGCGTTCCGGACGGGCCCTGCTCGCCGGATGGCAGCGTGGAGCGCAGCTGCGGCGAATAGGCATACCCGGCGATCCTGAGATCGCCGGTCAGGCGCTTGAAGCCGTCGGCGTGAAACTGCAGCCCCTGCGCGGTCCCGAACTCGGCGAAACCCGACGCGGATCGCTCGTTGGCCGGCGACGCATAGCGCAGGTCGACGCCTCCGGTGACGCCGTCGACGCGTTCGTAGGGAATGCGGGTGTCGATCACGTTCACCACGCCGCCGATGGCCGTCGGGCCGTACAGCAGCGTGGCAGGGCCGCGGACCACTTCGATGCGCCTGACCGTCAGCGTGTCGATGGGCACGGCGTGGTCGACACTGGTCCCGGCGGCGTCGAACGAGGCCATGCCGTTCTGGAGAATCTGGACCCGGTCACCGTCCAGTCCCCGGATCACCGGCCGGCTGGAGTTGGGCCCGTAGTACGACGAATTGATCCCGACCAGGGTGTTGACGATTTCTCCCAGCGTCGGCTGCATGTTGAGCTGCAGCTTCTCGCCGCCCAGCACGGCGATCGGCGTCACCATGTCCAGGAGGTCGCTGCCGAGGGGATTGGCGGTGACTACGACGGTCTGCATGGTCGGGGGCTCCGCGGGCTGGGCGCGGGCTACGGCGGCGACGATGATCAGCGCGAGCGTGACGGCGCTGCGCACCGGGACGAATCCGGGCATCTGGGTACTCCTCTGGTCAGGCGACGAGTTCGCCCCCGAAACGAGGGGGCACTGCGGGGTCGCTTCAGAGGACGGCAGGTGGCGCGCGCGCGCGAAACGCGAAGAGGGTGGAGGCGCCGCGGCCCGGCCGCGCCGGCGGGAATGCGTCGACGCCGCTCGCCGCCGCCAGCACCGGTGCGCCGCACGTCGTCGCCGCGAAGGTGACGACCTGGGCATACGCCGGGCACTCGGCGCAGGCTTCGCCCTCCGGCGCCGGCAGGGTGGAGTCGACGGAAGCCCCGACGCGGGTCGCCGCGGCATGCCTCGCAGGTTCCCCCAGGTGGGAGATCGCGTGCAGCAACGCCGCCTGCTGCGTCGACAGCACGAAAAGGGCTGCGAGGAACCCCAGCGCGCGCCGTCTCATCGGCCCGGGCGGCTCACGACGCGCATCGCACGGCCGCCAATGCAAGTCCGGCGCGCCTTGCTCGAGGCATCTTTCGTGGACGCTTCAGGCCCAATCGCCAGGCGGGTCGTACTGGCGGGCCATGCGTCGGGGATCGGGGCATCGAGCATCGAACTCTCCGCAACGGGTATCGCATCGCCGCACGCCTTCACGATACGATGTTTTACGCAACCCGGTTGCACAAAATGGCGATTCTATCGCAACGCAACTGCGTTGCAAACAGAACGAACCGCGACTGGCATCCTGGGTCGCGCACCGGTCGCATTGCGGCACGGCACCACCGGTCGCGGCGCGGCGGCGTACTCTGCGGAGGAGTGGGTCACCGACGCAGCAGGGTACGCCGCCGCGCCGCGACCCCATGAGGCGGCAATCTTCGAGGGGATCGACGGGGCCCTGCGCAGGCGCGGGTCGCCGACGCGGCAGAGCGGGCCACCGCGCCGCGGCGGCCGCGCACGAACGCGCGACCCGGTGCTACTGCGCGCCGGCGGCCGCGCCCTTCGCCGGCGCCGTCGGCATCGCCAACCCGGTCATCTCGGCGTCGGTCATCCGGTACAGCATGCCGCCCGGATCGTCCTTCAGCACCTCGAATTTCCCCGACACCACGATCGGCTCGAGGCTGTAGCGGACCGGCGCCCTGGCGTTGATCTCCACCACCGCATCCGGACCCGCGGGCAGGCAGAAGCTGCAATGCGGCGGCACCGCGGAGATGAGGAAGCGCTTCTGCTTGTCGCCGATGTCCAGCGGGATCATGAAGCCCTGGACCCGCACGTCCTTGCGGTCGAGGCTCAGGATGTCGGCGGCGAACGACGGCACCATCCGCCCGTCCTTCTTCACCGGCTCGACCTTCGCCAGCGTGCGCCAGGACACGACCCCCGCCCGCTCGGGCAAGAGCTGCGTGCCGTACTCGCTGGCGGACGGTAGCCCGGCCGGCGGAACATTGGTGGTCAGGGCACCTGCCGGACCGGCAGTCAGGGCGACGGCAGTCAACGCCAGCCCGAAAGCCAGCCCGAAGGCCATGGTGGAAATGCCGGGGTCGAATGTGCGCATGGAAAGTGTTGCCTCGTCAGGCGTCGGCGAGGGTCGCGGCGACGTCCAGACGGTACGCCCGCCACGCCGGCCACGCTGCGGAAAGTATACCCGCCCCCAGCGCCAGCGCGACCAGCGCCCAGCCGGCCGGCGGCCAGGTCCACGCGGCCGCGGCGAGCGGCGCCGCGGCGGGAATCCACGCGCCGATCGACGCCACCAGGACATTCGCCGCGACGAGGCCGAGCAGCAGCCCGGCGGCGGCGAGGAACAGGCTCTCGATCAGGATGACGGCGACGACCTGCCCGCGCGACGCGCCCAGCGCGCGCATGATCGCGAGGTCGTAGCGCCGCTCGTCCAGCGCCTGCGCCAGCGCGACGAACAACCCGAGCGCCGACGCCCCCATCAGCAGCAGCGCAAACGCGCGCAGGATGTCGGCGGCGAAGGCGAACACCGTCAGCAGCCGCGCCGATTCGTACGCCGGCGACGCGGCCTGCAACGGCGTCCCGGTGTTGATCGCGCGCGGCAGGCTCGCCGCGGCGAGCGGACTGCGATACCGGACCAGCGCCAGCGTCACCTCGCGGCCCGGCCGGTCGGCGGCCACGGCGGCCACGGCGGCCACGGCGGCATCGGGCGCGGCGCCGCGTCGTGCCGGCCGGGGTGATGATCGTGGTCCTCGGCGCGGCCGTCCTTCGCGACGGGGTCTGGCGCAGCTTTCGCCGCGGGACGGTGCGCCGGGCGCGGGTTCATCGCACCACCATCGCTGGCGGCCGGCGTCGACCCGGACGCGTGCCCGTGCGCGTCGTGCACCGTCCACACCGACTCGATCGCGGTCAGCGCCAGGCGGTCGATGGCGCGCCCGGTCGGGGCCAGCACGCCGACGACGCGGTACGGCGCGTCGCCGTGCTCGGCGCCGGCCTCGCCCAGGCCGTGCGAACCGGTGAACGTCGAACCGACGGCGAGGCCGGTCGCGCGCGCCACTTCGGCGCCGAGCACCGCCTCCATCGGCTCGTCCCACAGCGTCCCCGCCGCCAGCTGCGCGCCGTAATGCGCGATGAACGCGGGCTCCACGCCGGCGATGCGAAAGCCGCGGACGCTGTCGCCGAGCGCCAGCGGCAGCACCTCGGCGACCAGCGGGTTCGCGCGCAGCTTGTCGATCTCGGCGAGCGGGATGTTCCCCGGCGGCACGTCGGCGTGATAGACGCCGGCGAGGATGAGCTGCAGCGGGCTGCCCTTGGCGCCGACGACGAGATCGATGCCCTCGGCGTCGCGCGTCAGCCGCGTCTCGAAATCGCGGGCGAGCAGCAGCACCAGCGCGATCGTCGCCACGCCGACCGCCAGCAACAGCACGTTGAGCAGCGTCGCCAGCGGCCGGCGACGGGCATAGGCGAGCGCCAGCGTGACGGCGTTCATCGCGCGTCCGCCATTGCCGGCGCCGGGAGCGCGAACACGTTGGGCAGCAGCGGCCGCACGCGCGCGTCGTGCGACGCGACGACCAGCGTCGCGCCGGTGGCCACTGCCTGCGCGCGCAGGAGCTCCAGCGCGGCGGCCGCGTGCGCGTCGTCCAGGTTGGCCGTCGGCTCGTCGGCGAGGAGCAGCCGTGGCCGGTTCACCACCGCGCGGGCGACGGCGACCCGCTGCGCCTGGCCCTGCGACAACGTGCGCGGCGCCCGTTCGGCAAGCTCCGCGACGCCGACCGCCTCGAGCAGCGCGCGGATCCGGTCGTCATCGGCCCCGGCCCCGGCGAGATAACGGGCCAGCCGCAGGTTGTCGCGGACCGACAGCGCGCCGACAAGGTGCAGGCGCTGCGGCACCAGTCCGACGTGCTGCCCGCGCCAGCGGTCGCGCGTACTGCCCGACAGCGTCGCGAGATCGGTCCCGGCGACGATCACGCGGCCCTGCGTCGGCGCGATCAAGGCCGGCGAGGATCGACAGCAGCGTCGACTTGCCGCACCCGGACGGACCGGACAGCAGCCAGTGCGACCCCGCGTCGGCATTCCACGCCGCGACGCGCACGGCGCTGGCGGCGCCGTAGCGGTGCTCGAGATCGGAGAGTGCGAACATCGGCCTCGACTCTAACGCAGGACGCCGTGCCGCGAAATTCGGGCCGGGGCGCGGCGCGCGCGCCGCACCCCGACGTCGACGTCCCGGGGCCCGGGAACAATGCCGCGCTACCGGCGCGGCGCGCACGCGTCGCAGCTGCCCTTGACGGTTATCTCGACCTCGCGGCGCCGGTATCCCGCCGGCACCGCGATCGCCGGCACGCGCGCCTCGTCGAGGCACACGACCTTGCCGCATTCGCTGCACTGGAAGTGCGCGTGCGCGTGGCCCGGATGATCGTGCCCCGCGGCGGAGAAGCGCCAGACGCGGTCGTCGCCGGACACCTTGTGCGCCAGACCCTCGGCGGTCAGCCACTCGAGCACGCGATAGAGCGTCACGCGATCGACGTCGCCGTGCTTCGCCAGCCGCTTCTCGACGTCGTGGTGGGTCAGCGCCTCCCTCGCCTCGAGCAGGCAGGCGAGCGCGGCGGTGCGCGCCCGCGTGACGCGGGCACCGCGCTCCGCCAGCAGTGCCTCCGCCGCAGTTGGCCGCGCGACGCGCTTGCCCGGGGTCATCCGCCCTGACGCCACTTCTCGATCTCGCGCTCGATCGCCTCGGCGACGTAGGAACGCAGGATCTGGCCGACGTGCTGGTTGATCGCCGCCACGAGGTCGGCGCTCGCGCGATCGACGATCGGCTGCAGCCGGGTCGTCAGCTCGCCTTGCAGGCCGGTGTCGGTGAAGATGTCGAGCCGCTGCAGCACCTGCATCCGGATGTCCTCGGCCAGCGCCGCCCAGCGGGTGTCGTCGGACGAGGCGAGGGGCGACCCCGCGGCCGGTATCTCCAGCGACGGCAGCGGCTCGTCGGGGAACGCGCGCGCGGCGGCCAGCATGGGATCGTCCGCAGCCGCGGGCACGGCGATGTCGATCTCGATCACCGCATCGGGCGGCGCTTCCTGCTGCGGGAAATCGGGCGGGGGCTCGGTGGCCGGCGGACCGGCATCGGCGGCGGCGGCACGTCGTCCCAGGAGAGCTCCGCCGGGGACATCGCCGACGCCACGCGCAGCGCCTCGACTGCCGTCGGCGCGCCGGTCGCACCCGCCTCGGGCGGCGTCCCGGGGATCCGGCCGCGCCCGTCCCGACGGCCGGCGCGGCGGCGGGATGCAGCGCCGTGGGCACGACGATGATCGAATCGGGCGCCGGACCGGTGACGCTTTTCTCGCCGCGGTCGATTTCGAGCCAGCGCGAGAGCTCGTCGTCCTCGGACGGATCGAGGATCGACGGCGCCTCGATCTCCTCCACGGCGTCGGTCAGTTCGGGAACGTCGTCGAGCCGGTCGATCCTCCGGGCATCCGTCGCCGGGACGCACGGTCCCGGGCGTCATCCCGTCGCGCCGAGCGGCGCGGGGGACGACGGCGTCGGTGAGTTCGGGGAGGTCGTCGTCCACGGACGTCGACCGGTCGGCCGCGGCCTCCGCCTCGGCGCGCTCGCGATTGCGCCGCATCAGCGCGTCGGCCTGCTCGAGCAATTCGCGCGCGGTGGGCACCGCGTCAGCTCCGTTCCGACAGGTCGTGCGAGCGCAATTCGTAGCCGCGCTCGCGGTAGAACCTCCAGCGCTCGCGTCCCGCGGCGACGGCGTCGTCGCCGCCGGACACGATCTCGGCCAGCCGCTCGAAACGGGAGAAGAACGGCGGCGGCGAGGGCTGCAGGTTGATCAGCACGGCGGCCGGGCCCTGGTGGTCGAGCGCGTGGTCGACGATCACCGGCGTCTCGTCGGCGCACGCGGCGCCGAGCCGGCAATGCGGGACGAATCCGGTCGCCGGAAACTGCCACAGCTGGCGGTCGAGCGTCGCGGTCGCGACCGCATCCGGGGTCAGCACGCGCACGTGGCCGAATTGCGCCCAGGCCTTGACGACCAGCCGTGCGGCCACCGCCAGCGGATCGGCGCAGCCCGTGTAGAAATCGATGGTCGTCATGCGGTTCCGGTGCGAGGCCGCCCAGGTCAGTGCTGGACGCCTTCCTGCGCGAGCAGCCAGGTCGTCAGCAGCGGCACCGGGCGCCCGGTCCCGCCCTTCTCCTTGCCGTCCTTCCACGCCGTGCCGGCGATGTCGAGGTGCGCCCAGTCGTACTTCTTCGTGAACTTCGACAGGAAGCAGGCGGCGGTGATGCTGCCGCCGGCGCGGCCCGCGACGTTGGCGAAGTCGGCGAAGTTGCTCGCGAGTCCCTCGTGGTAGTCGTCCCACAACGGCAGCTGCCACGCGCGGTCGAAGGCATCGTCGCCGGCGGCGACCAGCGCCCGGCCGAGCGTGTCGTTGTTGCTGAACACGCCGGTCGCGACATGGCCCAGCGCGATGACCATCGCGCCGGTCAGCGTCGCGATGTCGACCACCGCCATCGGGTCGTAGCGCTCGGCGTAGGTGAGCGCGTCGGCAAGGATCAGCCGGCCCTCGGCGTCGGTGTTGAGGATCTCGATCGTCTGGCCGGACATGCTCCTGACGACGTCGCCCGGCTTGGTCGCGCGCCCCGACGGCATGTTCTCGCAGGCCGCGACCAGTCCGATCACGTCGACCTTGGCCTTGAGCTCGACGATCGCGCGGAGCGTCCCGAACACGCTGGCCGCGCCGCACATGTCGTACTTCATCTGGTCCATGTCGTGCGCCGGCTTGATCGAGATGCCGCCGGTGTCGAACGTGATGCCCTTGCCCACCAGCACCACCGGCCGCCCCGGCTTGGCGGCGCCGCGGTACTCGAACACGATGAACCGCGGCGGTTCGTCGCTGCCGTTGGTGACCGACAGGAACGAGCCCATGCCGAGTTCCTCCAGCGCGGGCCGTTCCAGCACCGTCACCTTGAGGTCGGGGAATTCCTGCGCCATCGCCACCGCGCGCTCGCCCAGGTACTTCGGCGTGCAGACGTTGCCGGGCAGGTTGCCGAGGTCGCGGGCGAGGTCCATGCCGTGGGCGATCGCGAGCCCGCGCGCGGCGGCGGTCTCGCCGTCGGTGAGGTCCGAGCGCTGCGGCACGGACAGCGTGAGCTTGCGCAGCGGCCGCCGAACTTCGGCTTTCTCGCTTTTCATCTCGTCGAAGCGGTAGACGGCCTCCATCGCCACGACGACCGCGTGCTCCACCCGCCACGCGACCTCGCGCCGCTTGACCTTTTCCTCGGTCAGGTAGACGACGGCCTCGTAGGACCCCGTCTCGTTGAGCAGCTTGACCGCCGACTTCATCGCCGAGCGGAACTCCTTGTCGCGGAAATCGCGCTCCTTCCCGAGGCCGACCAGCAGCACGCGATCGGCGAGCGTGCCGCGCACGTTGTGCAGCAGCAGCGTCGCGCCCAGCTTGCCTTCCATGTCGCCGCGACGGATGATTTCGCTGATATAGCCGTTCGACGCGCGGTCGATCAGCTCCGCCGACAGCGAGAGCTTCCGGTTGTCGAAGACGCCGACGACGACGCAGGCGCTCCGCTGCTTTTCAGGGCTGCCGCTTTTTATGGTAAATTCCATCGCAATCCCCTGCCTCCTCGGTGGCGTTTCTTTGCCGTAGCGCGGCGTTGCCCGCATTATCGGCAAAACCGCCCGAAAAAGTCAAAATTCTCCCGCTGTCATGATTTTCCGGCGCAGCCTGGTCCGAGAGCTGACGGCCACGGCGGTCGGGATGTTCATCGTCCTGCTGGCGATCCTGTTCACCAATCTGGTGCTGCGACTGCTCGGGCGGGCGGCGGGCGGCAGTCGTGGCGGTCGAGGGAATCCTGCCCCTCCTCGGCTTCAACGCCCTGTTTTACTTCAACATCCTGCTGTCGGTCGCGCTGTACATGACAGTGTTGCTGACGCTTGTCCCGCTGGCACCGGGACAGCGAGATGATCGTCTGGTTCACCTCCGGCCAGGGGCTGACCGCCTGTCTGAAGCCGATCCTGCTGTTCGCCGCGCCGTTCCTGGCCGCGATCCTCGTGCTGTCGCTGTTCCTGTCGCCCTGGGCCGAGCGCCGCAAGCTCGAATACGAGCGCCAGCTCCAGTCCAAGGACGAGATCGCCCTGCTGACCCCGGGCCTGTTCCGCGAGTTCCGCAGCGGCAAGCTGGTCGCCTTCGTCGAGAGCATCAACACCTTCGACGGCACGATCCGGAACATCTTTCTGCACACGACCGACGACGGCAAGGACGTCACCATCGTGGCCAAGTCGGGAACGCTGGAGATGGCCGCCAACGGCGACCGATTCCTCGCACTCTCGTCCGGGCGGCTGGTCGAGACCACCCCGGGCACCGCCGAGGCCCGCGTCCTCGAGTTCGAGCGGCTCGCGCGCCGGATCGAGCCGGCCGAGGTGCGCGCGCTGCCGCTCTCGCGCCGGGCGATTCCCACCGAAGTGCTGCTCGCCGCCGACGGCAACTTCGAGCGCGGGGAGATCTTCTGGCGCGTTTCGATACCGCTGTCCGCGCTGGTGCTCACCGTGCTCGCGATCCCGCTGGCCTACGTCAACCCGCGCGTCGGTCGCTCGTTCAACCTGCTCTCCGGGGTGTTCCTCTACATGCTCTACAGCAACACCCTGAACGTCGTGCAGACGCTGATCGCCCAGGGCAAGGTCAATTTCTGGGTCGGGCTCGCGCTGCCGCACCTGGTGGCGGTCGCCGTCGTGATGCTGCTGTTCAGCCACCAGCTTTCGGTGCTGGGTCTCGTGCGCAACCCGTTCGCCCGCCGGGCTGCCTCGTGAAGACGCTGACCCGCTACATCGGCCGGGAGGTGCTGGCGTCGATCGTGCTGATCTTCGCCGCGCTGGTGCTGCTGTTCGCGTTCTTCGACCTCATCAACGAGCTCGGCGACGTCGGCCGCGACGGCTACACGACCAGCGCCGCGGTGCTGTACGTCGCGCTGCAGCTGCCGTCGCGGATGTACGAGCTGTTCCCGATCGCCGCGCTGATCGGCACGCTGTTCGCCTTGTCGCAGCTGGTCGCGAGCTCCGAGTACACGGTGATGCGCGCATCCGGCGCGTCGCTGACACAGGTGCTGTGGGCGCTCGTCCGCGTCGGCATCCCGCTGGCGATCGTCACCTTCCTCGGCGGGGAATTCGTCGCGCCGCCGGCCGAGCGGCTGGCGCAGGCCGTGCGCGCGTCGGCCAAGGGCGAGTCGCAGCGCTTTGCCGCGCGGCAGTTCCAGTCGGGGTTCTGGTTCAAGCAGGACCGGACCTTCGTCAACATCCGCGGCGTGCTCGGCAACAGCACGCTCACCGGCATCAGCATCTACGAGTTCGACGCCGACCTGCGGATGACCGCGGTGCGCAACGCGGCCACCGCGACCTACGCCGGACCGGGCCAGTGGCGGCTCGGCGACGTCAAGACGACCGAGCTGCTGCGCACCGGCACCCGGCTGACGACGCAGGACTCGCTGATCTGGGACTCGGTGCTGCGGCCGTCGCTGCTGACCGTCTTCCAGGTCGCGCCGGAACGCCTCGAGCTCGGCACGCTGTGGGACAACATGCGCGTGCTGGGCGGCAGCGCGCAGAAGACGACCCGCTTCGAGATCGCGTTCTGGCAGAAGCTGTTCAATCCGGCGGCCGTCATCGTGATGATGGTGCTGGCGCTGCCGTTCGCGTACTTCCAGCGCCGGCAGGGCGGCATCGGGTTCCGGATCTTCGCGGGCACGATGCTCGGACTGAGCTTCATCCTGCTCGGCCGCCTGTTCACCAACCTCGGCGTGCTCAACGACTGGCCCGCGCTGTTCTCCGCGGCGTTCCCGGTGACGGCGTTCGTGACGGTCGCCGCCGCGTTGCTGTGGTGGCTGGAGCGGCGGTAGCCGGTCCGCCGACCGCGGCGCTACTGCGTCCCGAGCTTCCCCTCTCCCGGCGCCGGAGCGCGGGCGCCGCGTCAGGCCGTGCGCCGTGGCCGTGCCGCCGCCTGCGACCGGCTTCACGCTGGCGAACTTGCGCTTCTTCGGGCCCTTGGTCGCGAACTCGACGGTGCCGGTGACCAGCGCGAACAGCGTGTGGTCCTTGCCCATGCCGACGTTGACGCCCGGATGCACCGTGGTGCCCCGCTGGCGGATGATGATGCTGCCGGCGGAGATCAGCTCGCCGCCGTAGCTCTTCACGCCGAGGCGCTTCGATTCCGAGTCGCGACCGTTGCGCGAGCTGCCGCCTGCCTTTTTGTGTGCCATGACATCGACTCCTTAAGCGACGATCGCTTCGATCTTGAGTTCGGTGTAGTTCTGCCGATGCCCCTGGTGCTTCTGGTAGTGCTTGCGGCGGCGCATCTTGAAAATCTTCACCTTTTCGCCGCGACCGTGCGCGACGACCGTGGCCTTGACCGTCGCACCGGCGACGGTGGGCTGACCCAGACGGACGCTTTCGCCTTCCCCGACCATCAACACCTGGTCGAGAATCACAACTGCGCCCACGTCCGCCGGTATCTGTTCTACTTTGAGTTTTTCGCCGGGGGCAACCTTGTATTGCTTGCCGCCGGTTTTTACGACCGCGTACATGAGAGGGAACTCCTGCTAGGGCGTTTTCCCGCGCCAATTCGCGGAAAAGCCTTGCATTTTAATCGTTTAGCCATGCCGCTGTCAACGCCCCCGGGCGGCTGCCCGGCCCGGGGCCGCCGGGCCGGGCGAACCCGGCGCCGGAGCGCCCGCCGGGTTCGCCCGTCGGGGTTTCGGCCCGGCGTTCCGCCTTGCCCCAGAACAAGGTCCGCGCCTCCCCTTCGGTTACAATTCGCCCCGCTTCGGACACTTTGCCGACCTTGCCGCAGGGTTTCGCCGCCCTTGCGGCGGCCCGCCGCACCCCGCCCTGCCGACCGCCCTGCCCCCGCGGTCGCCCGACTCCGCCAACCGCAGGGGCACAGCCCCCGTCACGAACCGCCGCCGGACCGCCCTTGAACAACGACCGCCTGAAGACGCTGCTGGCCCCCGACATGGTCGAGGTCGACCACGCGCTGCGCGCCGCGCTCGCCTCGGACGTGCCGCTGGTCCGGCAGGTCGCCGAGTACATCATCAACAACGGCGGCAAGCGCCTGCGCCCGGCGCTCACCATCCTGTCGGCGCGCGCCTGCGGCGTCGAAGGCCCGGCCAAGTTCACGCTGGCCGCGGTGGTCGAGATGATCCACACCGCCACGCTGCTGCACGACGACGTCGTCGACGAATCGTCGCTGCGCCGCGGCCACGCCACCGCCAACGCGACGTTCGGCAGCGCCGCGGCGGTGCTGGTCGGCGACTTCCTGTATTCGCGCGCGTTCCAGCTGATGGTCGGGCTGGGGCAGCCGCGGGTGCTGCAGATCCTCTCCGACGCGACCAACGTCATCGCCGCCGGCGAGGTGCTGCAGCTGATGAATGCCGCGCAACCCGGACCTGGGCGAGGCGAGCTACTTCGCGGTGATCCACCGCAAGACGGCGAAGCTGTTCGAGGCCGCGGCGCAGCTCGGCGCGGTGCTCGGCGGCGCGTCGCCGGAGGCCGAGGCGGCGCTCGCGCGCTACGGCATGCACCTCGGCACCGCGTTCCAGCTGGTCGACGACGTGCTCGACTACTCGGGCGACCTCGCGGCCATCGGCAAGAACCTGGGCGACGACCTCGCCGAGGGGAAGATGACGCTGCCGCTGATCCGCGCCATCGCCGTCGGCGGCGACGAGGCCGGCACGATGATCCGCGGCGCGATCACCGAAGGGCGGCTCGACGACTTCGGTCCCATTGCCGCGCTGCTCGCCCGCACCGGCGCGCTGGATTACACGCGAGTCCCGGGCGCAGGAGGAGAGCGAGCTCGCCGCCGCCTGCCTCGCGCACCTGCCGCTTTCCCCGTATCGCGAAAGTCTGCTAGAATTGTCGGCCTTTGCTTCGCGGCGGACGTTCTGACGCGGCCTTCGGATCGCGATCGAGGCGCCGGCCGACCATCGAGGCACGACACAATTCGGGGTGTAGCTTAGCCTGGTAGAGCGCTACGTTCGGGACGTAGAGGCCGGAGGTTCAAATCCTCTCACCCCGACCAGCATACGACGGCACAAACGCCGCGGTTCGCAAGAGCCGCGGCGTTTTGCTTTCCGACCGCGGTTTGCAAGAGCCGCGGCGTTTTGCTTTCCGGCCGCGGTTCGCAAGAGCCGCGGCGCTCTGCTTCCGGCCCGGTTCGCAGGAGCCGTTGCGTTTTGCTCCTCGTCGCGGCGTCATCGCGCCGCCGCGCGCGCTTCGGCGGTCAGCGGCCCAGCATCGGCAGGTTGAGCCCCTGCGCCTTCGCCACCTCGATCGCCCTGGCGTAGCCGGCGTCGGCATGGCGCATCACGCCGGTGGCGGGGTCGTTCCAGAGCACCCGCTCGATGCGCTTCGCGGCGGCGTCGGTGCCGTCGCAGACGATGACGACGCCGCTGTGCTGCGAGTAGCCCATGCCGACGCCGCCGCCGTGGTGCAGGCTGACCCAGGTGGCGCCGCCGGCGGTGTTGAGCAGCGCGTTGAGCAGCGGCCAGTCGGACACCGCGTCGGAGCCGTCGGCCATCGCCTCGGTCTCGCGGTTGGGGCTCGCGACGCTGCCGGTGTCGAGATGGTCGCGGCCGATGACGATCGGCGCCTTCAGCTCGCCGGTGCGCACCATGTCGTTGAACGCGAGTCCCGCGCGGTGGCGCTCGCCCAGCCCCAGCCAGCAGATCCGCGCCGGCAGCCCCTGGAACGCAATGCGCTCGCCGGCCATGTCGAGCCAGCGGTGCAGGTGCGCGTCGCCGGGAAAGAGCTCCTTCACCTTGCGGTCGGTCCGGTGAATGTCCTCGGGGTCGCCCGACAGCGCGACCCAGCGGAACGGGCCCTTGCCCTCGCAGAACAGCGGGCGGATGTACGCGGGGACGAAGCCCGGAAACGCGAACGCGTCGGCGACGCCCTCGTCCATCGCGACCTGCCGCAGGTTGTTGCCGTAGTCGAAGGTCGGCACGCCCATCCGATGGAACGCCAGCATCGCCTCGACGTGCCGCGCGCAGGAGACGCGCGCCGCCTGCGTCAGCGCCGCATGCTGCGCCGGGTCGGCCTGCGCCGCGCGCCAGCGCTCGACGCTCCACCCGATCGGCAGATAGCCGTTGACGAGATCGTGCGCCGACGTCTGGTCGGTCACCATGTGCGGGCGCACGCCGCGCCGGACCAGTTCGGGCACGATCTCGGCCGCGTTGCCGACGAGGCCGATCGACACCGGCGCGCGCGCCGCCCGCGCCGCCTCGATGCGCGCCAGCGCGTCGTCGAGGTCGCGCGCCTGCACGTCGAGGTAGCGGGTGGCGAGCCGCATGTCGATGCGGCTCTGCTGGCACTCGACGGCGAGCATCGACGCGCCCGCCATCGTCGCGGCGAGCGGCTGCGCGCCGCCCATGCCGCCGAGTCCGGCGGTCAGGATCCACTTGTCGGCGAGCTCGCCGCCGTAGTGCTGCCGCCCGGCTTCGGCAAAGGTCTCGTAGGTGCCCTGGACGATGCCCTGCGAGCCGATGTAGATCCACGATCCCGCCGTCATCTGCCCGTACATCATCAGGCCCTTGCGGTCGAGCTCGTTGAAGTGCTCCCACGTCGCCCACTTCGGCACCAGGTTGGAGTTGGCGAGCAGCACGCGCGGCGCGTCGGCGTGCGTGCGGAACACGCCGACCGGCTTGCCCGACTGGATCAGCAGCGTCTCGTCGTCGGCCAGCGCGCGCAGCGACTCGACGATGGCGTCGAAGCAGGCCCAGTCGCGCGCGGCGCGGCCGATGCCGCCGTACACGACCAGCTCCTTCGGGTTCTCGGCGACCTCGGGGTCGAGGTTGTTCATCAGCATCCGCAGCGGCGCTTCGGTCAGCCACGATTTCGCCGTGCGCGCGGTGCCGCGCGGCGCGCGGATCGTGCGGTCGGCGTAGCGGGAGGGGCCGGCAAGCTTGGCGGGGTCGTCGCGGTGCATGGGGGAGGCTCCGGGGGTCGGCGGCGCGACGGCGGACGCCGCAGCGCGATTCGCGGGATTCTGCGGGTCGGCGTTCCCGCGGGGTCAAGCGGTGGTCGCGGCGGGGACGAAGACGAGGAAGTCGCCGGCCTCGACCCGCGCGCGCATCCGCGCCAGGTCCGGCGCGAACGCGCGATCGCGGTCCCAGAACGCCGCCTCGGCCCGGACCGCGCCGATCGCGGCGGCGAGCCGCGGCGACGTCGCCAGCGGCGCCCGCAGTTCGACGCCCTGCGCGGCGGCGAGCAGCTCGACGGCGACGATCGCCGCCGTGTGCCCCGCCATCGGCAGCAGGCGCAGCGCGGCGTTGGTGGCCATGCTGACGTGATCTTCCTGGTTCGCCGACGTCGGCAGCGAGTCGACGCTGCGCGGCGTGGCCAGCGCGCGATTCTCGGCGGCGAGTGCCGCCGCGGTCACCTGCGCGATCATGAACCCGGAGTTGACGCCGCCGTCCTCGACCAGGAACGGCGGCAGGCCCGAGAGATTCGCGTCCATCATCAGCGCGATGCGCCGCTCGGACAGCGCGCCGATCTCGGCGATCGCCAGCGCCAGGTGATCCGCCGCCAGCGCGACCGGCTCGGCGTGGAAGTTGCCGCCGGACAGCACCTCGTCGTCGGCGCCGTCCCGGCCGGTGAACACCAGCGGATTGTCGGACACGGCGTTCGCCTCGACCAGCAACGTCCGCCCGGCGTCGCGCATCGCGGCGAGGCAGGCGCCCATCACCTGCGGCTGGCAGCGCAGGCTGTACGGATCCTGCACGCGCGGGCAGTCCTTGTGCGAATCGCGGATGCCGCTGCCGGCGAGGAGCCCCCGGTAGACCGCCGCCGCGTCGGCCTGCGCCGCGTGGCCGCGCACGGCGTGGATCCGCGCGTCGAACGGCGTGTCGCTGCCGAGGCAGGCGTCGACCGCCAGCGCGCCGGCGACGAACGCCGCGGCGGCCGCGCGCTCCGCGGCGAACAGGCCCGCCAGCGCGATCGCCGTCGACACCTGCGTGCCGTTGATCAGCGCCAGGCCTTCCTTCGGCGCCAGCACCAGCGGCGCGAGTCCGGCGTGCGCGAGGCCCTCCGCCGCCGATCGGACCGCTGCCGCCGACGCGCACCTCGCCTTCGCCGATCAGCACGGCGGACAGGTGCGCGAGCGGCGCGAGGTCGCCCGACGCGCCGACCGAGCCCTGCGCCGGCACGCAGGGCACGACCCCCGCGTTCGCCAGCGCGACCAGCGCCTCGATCACCTGCCAGCGCACGCCGGAGAAACCCCTTGCCAGCGAGGCGACCTTCAGCGCGATGATCAGCCGGACGATCGCGTCGTCGAGCAGCGGCCCGGTGCCCGCGCTGTGCGACAGCAGCAGCGCGCGCTGCAGCTCGGCGAGCCGCGCGGCGTCGATGCGCGTCCGCGCCAGCAGGCCGAATCCGGTGTTGACGCCGTAGACGGTGCGCCCCGACGCGAGCACGCGGGCGATGGCAGCCGCGGCCGCGTCGACGGCGGGCCTGGCCGAGGGATCGACGGCGAGCGGGCGCGGCGCGGTCCACAGCGCGCGCAGGTCGGCGAGCGCGAGGCGGCCGGGAACGAGGACGAAAGGTGCGGAGGTCATGGCGAGGGGCGCGGGAAGGCGCGGCCGATGCGCGCGGCGGGCGCCGGGGGCGTCCGGACGGGCGCGGTGGGCCGATGCGCGATTGTGCCGCAGTTCACCGCTCCGCGGGCGGCCGCGCGACGACGTCGGACCGGGCGATCGCCGCTATAATCGCCCCGATGTCGCCGTCCACCGGTGCCTCCGACGGCACGCCCCCTTCCGCCTCCGGAACAGTCCCTGCAGCAGCTCCGTCGACGGAGTCCGTGCCGGCCCCCGCGGCCGCGGTCGTGCCTGCCGCCTCCCGGCCTCCTGCCGTCGTCGCGGCGCCGGCGCCGCCGTCGGCCCCGCTGGCAGCCCACACGCCGATGATGCAGCAGTACCTGCGCGTCAAGGCGGAGCATCCGGACAAGCTCGTCTTCTACCGGATGGGCGACTTCTACGAGCTGTTCTACGACGACGCCAGGCGCGCCGCGCGCCTGCTCGACATCACGCTGACCGCGCGCGGCCAGTCGGCGGGCGCGCCGATCCCCATGGCCGGGCGTGCCGTTCCACGCCATCGAGCAGCATCTCGCGCGGCTGATGCGGACCGGCGAGTCGGTGGTCATCGTCGAGCAGTTCGGCGATCCCGCGACCAGCAAGGGGCCGGTCGAGCGCAAGGTCGCGCGCATCGTCACGCCGGGCACGGTGACCGACGCCAGCCTGCTCGACGCCCGGCGCGACGCGCTGCTCGCCGCCGTCGCGCCGGGCCGGCACCGCACCGGCATCGCCTGGCTCAACCTCGCGTCGGGCGAGTTCACGCTGGCCGAAGTGCCGGCGCCCGACGCGGCGGCGTTCCTCGACCGTCTCGATCTCGCCGAGTTGCTGGTGCCGGACGGCACGCCGCCGCCGCGCGCTGCGCGGCACGGCGCCGGTGCGCGCGCTGCCGCCGTGGCAGTTCGACGCCGCGGCGGCGACGCGGGCGCTGGCGCGCCACTTCGGCACGCGGGACCTCGCCGCGTTCGGCGTCGACGAGGCCGAGGCCGCGATCGGCGCGGCGGGCGCGCTGTTCGCCTACGCGCAATCGACGCAGCAGGCGACGCTGGCGCACGTGCGCGCGCTCGCCGTCGTGCGCCACGGCGAGTTACTGGCGCTCGACGCGGCGACGCGCCGCAATCTCGAGATCGTCGCCACGCTGTCCGGCGAGCCGGCACCGACGCTGCTGTCGCTGTTCGACGCCTGCGCCACTGCGGCGGGCAGCCGGCTGCTGCGGCAGTGGCTGACGCAGCCGCTGCGCGCGCAGGCCGCCGCGGCGGCGCGCCACGACGCCGTCGCCACGCTGCAGGCGGATACACCCTCGCGGCGCGCGCTGGTCGAGGCGCTCGGCCGCACCGCCGACGTCGGCCGCATCGCCGGCCGCGTCGCGCTGCTGTCGGCGCGGCCGCGCGACCTGGCCGCGCTGCGGGAGACGCTCGCCGCGCTGCCGGCACTGATCGCGGCGCTCGACGCGGTCGCGCCGCACGCGCCCCGCGCGCCCGCCGCCGCGTCCTCCGTTGCGTCCTCCACCGTCTCGTCTACCACCGCTTCAGCTGCCTCCCGCACCGGCTCCTTCACCGCCTCCGCCACCGCACCGCCGCCGGCCCCGCTGCTGGCAAGCACGGCCGCCGATCTCGCGCTCGATCCCGCGTGGCACGCCTTGCTCGCGCGCGCGATCGCGCCCGAGCCGTCGGGACAGGTGCGCGACGGCGGCGTCATCGCCGACGGCTTCGACGCCGCGCTCGACGAACTCCGCGCGATCGACCGCGACTGCGGCAGCTTCCTGCTCGACCTCGAGCGGCGCGAGCGCGAGCGCACCGGCATCGCGAGCCTCAAGGTCGAGTTCAACAAGGTGCACGGCTTCTACATCGAGGTCACGCACGCCAACACCGACAAGGTGCCCGCCGACTACCGCCGGCGGCAGACGCTGAAGAACGCCGAGCGCTACCTGACGCCGGAGCTCAAGGCATTCGAGGACAAGGCGCTGTCGGCGCAGGAGCGCGCGCTCGCCCGCGAGAAGCGGCTGTTCGAGCAGCTCCTGGCCGATCTCGGCCCGGCGATCGAGCCGCTGCAGCGCGTCGCCGCGGCGCTGGCGGCGCTCGACGTGCTGGCGACGTTCGCCGAGCGCGCCGACACGCTGGGCCTCGCCCGCCCGGTGTTCCGCACCGCACCCGGACTGTCGATCCGCGCGGGCCGCCACCCGGTGGTCGAGCGGCAGGTCGACACGTTCATCGCCAACGACCTCGTGCTCGACCCTTCGCGCCGGCTGCTGGTGATCACCGGCCCCAACATGGGCGGCAAGTCGACCTACATGCGGCAGGCCGCGGTCATCGCACTGCTCGCGCACTGCGGTTCGTTCGTGCCCGCGGCGGCGGCGGAGATCGGCCCGCTCGACGGCATCCACACCCGCATCGGCGCCGCCGACGACCTCGCCGGCGGCCGCTCGACGTTCATGGTCGAGATGACCGAGGCGGCGGCGATCCTGCACCGCGCGACGCCGCAGAGCCTGGTGCTGATCGACGAGATCGGCCGCGGCACGTCGACCTACGACGGCCTGGCGCTGGCGTGGGCGATCGCGCACCACCTGGCCGAGAAGAACCGCTGCCTGGCGCTCTTCGCCACGCACTACTTCGAGCTGACCGCGCTGCCGGCGGAGATCGAGGGCTGCGCCAACGTCCACTTCGACGCCGTCGAGCACGGCGACGGCATCGTGTTCATGCACGCGGTGGCGGACGGGCCGGCGAGCCGCAGCTACGGCGTGCAGGTGGCGAAGCTCGCCGGCGTGCCGGCCGAGACCATCCGCCGCGCGCGCGGCTATCTCGCGCGACTGGACAAGTTCAACGCCGGGGCGTCGCCGCAGCACGATCTCTTCGCCGCGGGGGCGAGCGCAGGGGCCGGTGACGGCACCGCGACGGATGCCGCGCCGATCCGCGCGGCCGATGCCGACGCTGCGCGCCGCGCTGGAGGCGCTCGACCCGGACGCGCTGACCCCGCGCGCCGCGCTCGAGGCGCTGTACGAACTCAGGCAGCGGCTGCGCGAGGACGACGAGACCCAGGCCGGCGGCACCGGTCGTCGGGGCGCGTGATCGCGGGCGCCGCGCGGACACGCGGCGGACCGGCGGAGCCGCGGCCCATTGCGGCTCGCGCCGCGTCAGTGGTGATGCCCGCCCTGCCCGTGCACGTGGCCGTGCTCGATCTCCTCGGCGGTGGCGGGGCGCACCTCGACGATCCTGCAGTCGAAGCGCAGCGACTTGCCGGCCCAGGGGTGGTTGCCGTCGAGCACGACCTTGCCGTCGGCGATGTCGGTGACGGTGAAGACGCTGCCGCCGCCGTGCTCGTCGGCGCCGGAGTGCGCCTCGAACTGCATCCCGACCTGGATTTCGGCGGGAAAGCGGTCGGCGGACTCGATCTTGACGAGTTCGGCGTCGTAGTCGCCGAAGGCGTCGGCGGGCTCGAGGCTGACCGAGATCGCGTCGCCGGCCTGCTTGTGGTTGAGCGCTTCCTCGAGCTTGGGCAGCATGCCCGAGTAACCGCCGTGCAGGTAGGTGATCGGCTCGGACGGCGGATTCGAGCAGCGTGCCGTCGGCCTCGAACAGGTCGAACGTCAGCGTGACGACGGTGTTGGCGAAAATGTTCATGGTGGGGGCGACCCTCGCGTGCGACGGCCGATGGCTGGGAGTGGGGAGGGAGGTCGGAGGAAGGTGGGAAGGCGCGGCGGCGAAAGCCGCCCGTCACCGCGATCGACCCCGGAGACGACGGCGCCGATTCTAGCGCACCTGCGCCGTATAATTCCGGCATGACCGCGAAGACCGCGGGGGGTCGGCCGGACGCCCCGCAACCCCACTCGCTGCGCACGCTGCTGGGCGGCCTCGCACCGGCGTCCTTCCTGCGGCGCCACTGGCACAAGGAGCCGCGCCTCGTCCGCGGCGCGGTGCCCGGTTTCGCCGGGCTGGCCAGCCGCGCCGAACTGCGGCGGCTGGCCGAACGCGACGACGTCGAGTCGCGGCTGGTCGTCCGCGACGGCGGGCGCTGGTCGCTGTCCTGGGGACCGTTCCGCCGCGCCGACTGGAAGGCGCTGCCCGCGCGCGACTGGACGCTGCTGGTCCAGGGCGTGAACCTGCACCTGCCCGCCGCCGACCGGCTGCTGCGCCGTTTTTGCTTCGTGCCGTGGGCACGGCTCGACGACCTGATGGTCAGCGACGCGGCCCCCGGCGGCGGCGTCGGACCGCACTTCGATTCCTACGACGTGTTCCTGCTGCAGGGCAACGGCCGCCGCCGCTGGCGCTGGGGCCGGCAGGAAGACCTGGCGCTGCGGCCCGGGCTGCCGGTGAAGATCCTCCGCCGCTTCCAGCCGTCGGCGGACGCAGTGCTCGGCCCCGGCGACATGCTGTACCTGCCGCCGCAGTACGCGCACGACGGCGTCGCGGTCGACGACTGCACGACGTGGTCGATCGGCTTTCGCGCGCCGGCGGCGACCGAGCTCGCGCAGGCCTTCCTCGACCACCTGCGCGACACCGTCGAGCTGCCCGGCCGCTACGCCGACCCGGACCTCAAGCCGACCGCGGCGCCGGCGCGCATCGACGCCGCGATGCAGCGGCGGGTGGCGACGCTGCTGGAGGCGATCCGCTGGCGGCGCGAGGACGTCGCCCGTTTCCTCGGCGCGTGGCTGTCCGAGCCGAAGCCGTCGGTGTTCTTCACGCCGCCGGACCCGGCGCTCGCCCGCGCCGCGTTCGCGCGCCGGGTCGCGGCGAACGGCGTCGCGCTCGACGCGCGCACGCAGCTGCTGTTCGACGACGCGAACCTGTTCGTCAACGGCGAGACCTCGCGCTGGCCCGACGGCGATCGCGACCGGGCTCGAGCGGCTCGCCAACGACCGCGCGCTCGCGGCATGCGATGCCGCGGCGCTTCCGGCCGACTCCCTTGTCCTCCTTCACGACTGGTACCGCGATGGCTGGCTCCACACCGCTTCCGCCTGATCCCGCGCGCTGGCGGCGCGCCCGCGGCCCCGGCCACGCCGGTCCCGCGCCACGAGACCCTGACGACGTTGGCCGCGCAGGTCGCGGCGATCGACGAGCTGATCGGCTACGCGCGCGCGTCGATCCGGGTGTTCGACGTCGACCTCGGCCAGACCGGCTGGAACTCGTCGTCGCGCGCCGAGGCGCTGGCCGCGTTCCTGCGCGCGCGCGACGACGCGAAGCTCGACATCATCGTCCACGAGACGCGCTGGATCGAGGCGTCGGGCGCGCGGATCGTCGGGCTGCTGCGCCGCTACAGCCACGGCGTCACCATCCGGCGCACCGGCGCCGAGGCGCATTCGGCGATGGATCCGCTGCTGATCGTCGACGGTCGGCACTACCTGCACCGCTTCCACGTCGACCATCCGCGCGCGGCGCTGGGCGTCGAGGAGCCGCTGGGCGCGAAGCCGCTGGTCACGCGATTCGACGAAATCTGGGGCACCGGCGAGCCGGGGCTCGCGGCGACGGTGCTCGGCTTGTAAGCGCAACGGCGCCATCGCCGGGCGGCGCGGCCGCGCCGGGGGGACGGCTACAGCGGCGCGCCGATGCGGCGGCCGACTTCGCGGTAGTGCTCGATCACGCTGCCGAGGTCGCGGCGGAAGCGGTCCTTGTCCATCTTGTCGCCGGTGGTCGCGTCCCACAGCCGGCAGCCGTCCGGCGTGAACTCGTCGCCGAGCACCAGCGGGCCGTCGGGCGCGTCCAGCGGATGGCCGAACTCGAGCTTGTAATCGACGAGGTCGATGCCGGCGCTGGCGAACAGCGGCTTCAGCACGGCGTTGACCTTGTGCGTCAGCGTCTTCATCTCGGCGATCTCGCGGTCGTTCGCCCAGCCCAGCGCGCGGATGTGATCGTCGTTGCACATCGGATCGTGCAGCGCGTCGCTCTTGTAGAAGAACTCGAACACCGGCTGCGGCAGCCGCAGGCCCTCGGCGACGCCGAAGCGCTTGGCCATCGAGCCGGCGCAGACGTTGCGCACGACGCACTCGACCGGAATCATCTTCATCGCCTTGACCAGCGACTCGCGCTCGTTGAGCAGGCGCACGAAATGCGTCGGCACGCCGGCGGCGGCGAGCTTCTCCATCACGTAGGCGTTGATGCGGTTGTTCGTCTCGCCCTTGAGGTCGAGCTTGGCGAGCTTGGCGCCGTCGAACGCCGACACGTCGTCGCGGTAGTGCATCACCAGGTGATGCGGATCGTCGGTCGAGTAGACGGTCTTCGCCTTGCCGCGATAGATTTCCTGGCGCTTTTCCATGTCGGGTTCCCGGGGTCTAGAGCTCGCGCCAGTCGAAGCCTTCGGCCTGGTCGGCAAGGCCGATCCAGTCTCCGGCGCAGCCGAGCGCGCCGGCGAGCGCGGCGCGGGCCATTTGCGGCGTGTTGTTGTGCTGCGAAAGGTGCGCGGCGACGATGTGCTTCAGCCGCGAGGTGTCGAGCCGCGACAGCAATGCCGCGGCGTCGTCGTTGCACAGATGCCCGAAGCGGCCGGCGATGCGGGCCTTGAGCGCCGGCGGGTAGTCGGACGCGGCCAGCAGGCCGAGGTCGTGGTTGCACTCGAGGACCAGCGCATCGCAGCCGGACAGCGCCGCCTCGACGTGCGGCGTCGACGCGCCGACGTCGGTGAGCACGCCCAGCCGCCGCGCGCCGTCGGAGACGACGAACTGCACCGGCTCGCGCGCGTCGTGCGGCACCGGCACCGGCGTGATCGCGAGATCGCCGATCGCGAATGCGTCGTGGCTGTCGAAGCCGTACACGCGGTCCATGCCGGCGAGGCGGCCGTTGGCGTTGGAAAGCGTGCCGAACGTCGCCCAGACGGCGATGCCGTGGCGTCCGGCGAACGCCGGGACGCCGCCGATGTGGTCCGAGTGCTCGTGGGTGATGAGGATCGCGTCGAGCGACGTCGGCTCGAGCCCGAGGCGCGCCAGCCGCGTCGCCGTGGCGCGCACGCCGAACCCGCAGTCGATCATCACGCGGGTGCCTCCGGCCTCGACGACGAGGCCGTTTCCTTCGCTGCCGCTGCCGATCGACGCGAAGCGCATCAGGCGAGCATCGGCACGACGGTGGCGGCCGCGGCGGCCGTGGCGGTCACTTGAGCTGGTCGCGCAGGAGGCCGAGGATCTTCTCGGCACTGGGGCTGCGGTCGGGTTCGCCGGCGGGATTCTGCACGGTCACGATGCTCGCGGGCGGACTGTCGAGAACCTTGATCCGGTACTGCTCCGGCTTCTCGGTGTTGTCCTTCCAGAACATCAGCTTGGACAGGAAGCCGCTCTCCTTGTCCTTGCGCGCCATGTCGACCTCCGGATCGGCGTAGCGGACGAAATAGAGCCCGGTGCTGCGATCGCGGTCGGAGACGGTGAAGCCGACGCGGTCGAGCGCCAGCCCGACGCGACGCCAGGCCCGGTCGAACGAGTCGTCGACGACCAGCTGCGGGACGCCGTCGGCGCCCTTGCCGACCCGGGCGCGATCCTGCTGCGGACCCGGCACCGCGGCGACGGCGGCCGCCGCCTCGGGCTGCGGCGTGCCGAAGCGCACCATCAGCCGCGTCAGCATCTCGGCTTCGAGCTGCGGGTCGGGCGGCATCAGCGCCCACGCGAAGGCCGCGGGCGACGAGTTGTCGATCTTGGTCGTCGGCACCTGTTCCATGCCGCGGTGCGAGACGTAGATTTCCATCGTGCCGGGCTCGGCGCCGCGCTCGAGGCGCGTGCGGAACTTGTCGCGCTTGTAGGTCGTGTAGAACAGGTCCATGACCTTGCCGGTCGTCCGGCGGAGCCAGTCCTGCGGAATGTCGGCGCGATTTTCCGCCCAGTCGGTTTCCATGATGCCGGAAGTCGGCTGTTCCATCGCCAGCACGAAACCGGTGTCGGTCCAGAACTGGCGCGTGGTGGCCCACACCTGTTCCGGCGTGCCCTTGACGACCAGCCAGCGCTCGGTTCCGGCGCGAACCACGCGCGCGTCGGGCGTCTGGTTCTGCGCGATCTGCGACTGCTGGGCCGGGCGGTTCGCGTCGCGCGCCGCGGCGCCGGACGCGGTCGTCACGGTGTAGCGGTCGTCGAACTGCGGGCTCGTGAGATCCGGCGGGATCTCGAGCGCCGGGCCCGTGGAGATCGACTTGTAGTCGATCCTCTTGCCGCCGGAGAGCGAGATCGTCTCGCAACCGGCCAGCAGGAGGGCGGCGCCGGCAAGCAGGGCCGCCGAGGCAAGTCGGGAAAGACGCATTGGGGAACTCCGGTGCGGGACTAGAGACACCCGGCCTCGCGCAACGCGGCGCGGACGGTGTCGTGATGGGCGGCGGACAGCGGCGTCAACGGAAGCCGCAGCGTGTTCTCGATCAGGCCCATTTCGGCCAGCGCGAACTTCGTCGGGATCGGGTTGGGCTCGACGAACAGTCTGGTATGGAGCGGCATCAGGCGCAGATTGAGCGCGCGGGCGGCCGCGAGGTCGCCGGCGAGCGCCGCGCGGCACATGTCGCTCATCAGCCGCGGGGCGACGTTCGCGGTGACCGAGATGACGCCGTGGCCACCCAGCAGGAGGTACGGCAGCGCCGTGTCGTCGTTGCCGGAATACAGCGCGAAGCCCTTGTCGGCGGGCAGGCGCCGGATGAGATCGAGGTGGCGCACGAGGTCGGACGTCGCATCCTTGAGCCCGACGATGCCGGGCACCTGGGCGAGCTTCAGCACGGTCTCGTTGCCGAGGTCGGCGACGGTGCGACCGGGCACGTTGTACAGCAGCATCGGCAGGTCGACCGTCTCGGCGATGGTGCGGAAATGGCGGTAGAGGCCTTCCTGCGTCGGCTTGTTGTAGTAAGGGACGACGGACAGCGCCATGTCCGCGCCGACGGACTTCGCGTAGGCCGTGTACTCGATCGCCTCCGCCGTCGAATTGGAGCCGGTGCCGGCGATGACCGGCACGCGCTTGGCGACCAGCTCGACCGCCGTGCGGATCAGCAGGCAGTGCTCGTCGTGGTCGACCGTCGGCGATTCGCCGGTGGTGCCGACGATGACGATGCCCGCCGTGCCGTTGGCGAGGTGGAACTCGACGAGGCGGCCGAGCGCGGGAAGATCCAGCGCCCCGCCTTCGTGCATCGGTGTCGCGATGGCGACGAGGCTTCCGGTCAGCATGGGAGTGATACGCAGGGGAAAAGGCGATTTTACCGCATTCGACCCGGCCGGGCCGCCCGTGGTTCAGTCCGGCGGGGGAACCCGGGGCGGCCAGGGATGCGCGGGGCCGACGGCGGCCAGCCGCTGGATCACGGCGTGGCGGCCCGCGGACTCGACGTGGCCCTGCTCGAACGCGACCGCGGTCAGCCCCGCGCCGGCGGCGAAGGCGAGGAGTTCCCCCGGCACCAGCAGGAAATCCGGGTTCGACGGCCGGCCGTACGCCTCGTTGCCCCGCGCAAAGGTCTCGTAGAGCAGCACCCCCGCCGGAGCAAGCGCCGCCGCCAGCGGCGCGAGCAGCGGGCGGTGCAGGTAATTGGCGACGACGACGGCGTCGAAGCGCTCGTCGCCGAGCGGCCACGCGCCGGCTTCGAGATCGACCTCGCGGGTCGTCACGCCGGCCACGCCGGCCAACGCCGCCAGCGCCGACGCATCGCGGTCGACCGCGGTCACGATCGCGCCGCGGGCGGCGAAGAAGCGCGCGTGCCGGCCGCGGCCGCAGGCGAGATCGAGGACCCGCGCGCCCGGCGCAACCAGCGGCGCGAAGCGGGCGAACCAGGCGGACGGCGGAAGGTCGGGGTGCATGGGGGAATCCGAAGACCGGGCTGCGCCGCGTTCGGTCCGGCGAGAAGCCCCGGTGCCGGCATCGACGTGCCCGGCGCCGATGCCGGAAGTGAAAACGGCGCGGGGGACTTGCGTCCCCCCGCGCCGTCTCGGCGAATCCGACCGCGATCAGGCCGGGGTCACTTCTTCGGGCCGACCACTTCCACCAGCAGCGCCTCGGTGTACCTCACCTCGACGCTGTCGCCGGCCTTGACGTCCTTGATCAGCGCCGGGTTCTTGACCTTGATCGGCAGGTACCGGCCCCCGGGGCCCTCGAGCACGACGACGTTCTTGACGGTGTCGATCGACTGCACGTTGGCGACGATGACGGTCTCCTGCGCCGTGACCATTCCCGGCTTGGCGCCGGCCGGCGCGGTCTTCGGCGGCACCGTGGTGGTGACGGCGCTGCGGCCGGCCGAACCCTTCTTCAGCTCGAGCGCGACGGCCTCGGCGTGCTTGATCACGAGTTCGTCGCCCGCCTTCACCTGCGCGAAGTTCTTGACCTCGGGGCCCACCTTCATCGTGGTGACGCGACCTTCGGGACCTTTCAGCGTGACCATCCGGTTGGCCTGGTCGACCGCCTCGATCTTGACGGTGACGGTGACGACGTCGCCCGCCATCGCCGCGTCGGGGCCTTGGCGGCCTGGGCGGAGACGGAGGCGGCGAACGCGAGTGCGCTCACGGCCAGGATGGACTTGATGATGTTCGACATGCATTTCTCCAGATTGAATCGGCAGGACCCGCCAACGCGGCGGGCCCGAAAATGCCAACCCATGATTATACGCGATGAGCGGGCACCCGGTCCCGATGAACCGGCCGGCCACGCACCGAGGCAGCGCGCCGCCGGAGCCCGGCGGCGGGCCGCGTTCAACCCTTGCTGAACGCGATCTCGCCGCCCACGGCGCCGACCTTGACCGTGTCGCCCGCCGCATACTTGCCGCCCAGGATTTCCTTCGCCAGCGGGTTCTCGATCTGCTGCTGGATCGCGCGCTTCAGCGGCCGCGCGCCGTACACCGGATCGAAGCCTGCGGCGGCGACCGCCTTCAGCGCCGGCTCGGATACCGACAGCCGGATCTCGAGCTTGGCCAGCCGCGACTCGAGCGCACGCATCTGGATGCGCGCGATGTCGGCGATCTGCGCCTCGCCCAGCGGATGGAACACGACGATCTCGTCGATGCGGTTGACGAACTCGGGCCGGAAGCTGGCCTTGACCTCGGCCATCACGGCGATCTTCACCATCGCCGGTTCGGCGCCTTCCTCGGTCAGCTGCTGGATCTTGTTCGAGCCGAGGTTCGACGTCATCACGATCACCGTGTTCTTGAAGTCGACGGTGCGCCCCTGCCCGTCGGTCATGCGGCCGTCGTCGAGGACCTGCAGCAGCACGTTGAAGACGTCCGGGTGCGCCTTCTCGACCTCGTCGAGCAGGATCACGCTGTAGGGCTTGCGGCGGACGAGCTCGGTCAGGTGGCCGCCCTCCTCGTAGCCGACGTAGCCGGGCGGCGCGCCGATCAGCCGCGCGACCGAATGGCGTTCCTGGAACTCCGACATGTCGATGCGGATCAGGTGCTGCTCCGAATCGAACAGGAACTCGGCCAGCGCCTTGCACAGCTCGGTCTTGCCGACGCCCGTCGGCCCGAGGAACAGGAACGAGCCGTACGGCCGGTTCGGGTCGGCGAGGCCGGAGCGCGAACGACGGATCGCGTCGGCGACCAGCCGCACCGCCTCGTCCTGGCCGACCACGCGCCGGTGCAGCGCGTCTTCCATGTGCAGCAGCTTGTCGCGCTCGCCCTGCATCATCTTCGACACGGGGATGCCGGTCGCGCGCGAGACCACCTCGGCGATCTCCTCGGCGCCGACCTCGGTGCGCAGCAGCTTCGGCTTCTTCGCCTCGGGCTTGCCTTCCCCGGCGCCGGCCTTGTTGAGCTGCGCCTCGAGCTGCGGCAGCTGGCCGTACTGCAGCTCCGACACCGCCTGCCAGTCGCCGCGGCGCTTCGCCTCTTCCATCTGCAGCTTGATCCTGTCGATCGCCTCCTTGATGTGCTGCGTGCCGGCGACGTTGGCCTTCTCCGCCTGCCAGACCTCGTCCAGGTCGGCGTACTCGCGCTCGAGCCGCGCGATCTCTTCCTCGATCGCGGCGAACCGCTTCTTCGACCCCTCGTCGGTTTCCTTCTTCACCGCCTCGCGCTCGATCTTGAGCTGGATCAGGCGCCGGTCGAGCTTGTCCATCGACTCGGGCTTGCTGTCGATCTCCATCTTGATCCGCGCCGCGGCCTCGTCGATGAGGTCGATCGCCTTGTCGGGAAGGAAGCGGTCGGTGATGTAGCGGTGCGACAGCTCCGCCGCGGCGACGATGGCGGGGTCGGTGATCTCGACGCCGTGGTGGATCTCGTAGCGCTCCTGCAGCCCGCGCAGGATCGCGATCGTCGACTCGACCGACGGCTCGTCGACCAGCACCTTCTGGAAGCGCCGCTCGAGCGCCGCGTCCTTCTCGACGTACTTGCGGTACTCGTCGAGCGTCGTCGCGCCGACGCAGTGCAGCTCGCCGCGGGCGAGCGCGGGCTTCAGCATGTTGCCGGCGTCCATCGCGCCCTCGGCCTTGCCGGCGCCGACCATCGTGTGCAGCTCGTCGATGAAGACGATGGTCTGGCCCGCATCGGCGGCGATGTCCTTGAGGACCGCCTTCAGCCGCTCCTCGAACTCGCCGCGGTACTTGGCGCCGGCGAGCATCGCCGCCATGTCGAGCGACAGCACGCGCTTGTTCTTGAGGGTCTCCGGCACCTCGCCGTTGATGATGCGCTGGGCCAGGCCCTCGACGATCGCCGTCTTGCCGACGCCGGGCTCCCCGATCAGCACCGGGTTGTTCTTGGTCCGGCGCTGGAGGATCTGGATGGTGCGGCGGATCTCGTCGTCGCGGCCGATCACCGGGTCGAGCTTGCCGTCGCGGGCGCGCTCGGTGAGGTCGATCGTGTACTTCTTCAGCGCCTCGCGCTGCCCCTCGGCCTCCTGCGTGTCGACCCCCGCGCCGCCGCGCACGGTGTCGATCGCGGCCTCGAGGGCCTTGCGGTCGAGCCCGTGCTCGCGGGCGAGCCGGCCGGTGTCGGACTTGTCGCCGGCGAGCGCCAGCAGGAAGAGCTCGGACGCGATGAACTGGTCGCCGCGCTTGGTCGCTTCCTTGTCGGTGAGGTTGAACAGGCTGTTGAGGTCGCGCGAGACGCCGATCTCGCCGCCGGTGCCTTCCACCTTGGGCAGCCGGCCGATGGCGGCCTTGAGCGCGGCGGAGAGTCGCGGCACCGCGACGCCGGCGCGCGCGAGCAGCGACGACGTGCCGCCGTCCTCCTGCGCGAGCAGCGCGGCGAGCATGTGCTGCGGCTCGATGAAGCCGTTGTCGTTGCCCAGCGCCAGGCTCTGGGCGTCGGCGAGGGCCTGCTGGAACTTGGTGGTCAGCTTGTCGAAACGCATGGCGGGTCCGCTCCGGAATCTGGATTGACTCGAACATGGGGGAAATCCGGGGCGTTTCAAGGCGGGAGCACGCGTCGCGGGGGACTGCCGGCGCGACGCCGGGCGCGGCGCCGGCGCGAGCATCGGGACCCGCGCGGGCGCGACGACGGAGCGGATCGGCCCCGGGGAAAAGCGGGCATCGGCTAGAATGCGCCCTCACCGGCCCCGACGATCGGGTCGTCCGTCCGAAGCGGCGAATCCTGCCGTTCATCCGCCGCGACCCGTTGCGCCCCGCCGGCGACCCGGTGCAGCAACCCGTGCCCGATGCCCGATCCCGCGCCTTCCACGCCTCCCGCTCCCGAGCCGACTTCGACGCCGGCGCCCGCGACCGCCACGTTCCTGCAGGTCTGCGGCGCGGTGTTCTGGAGCTTCTTCGGCGTCCGCAAGGGACGCGCGATGGCGCAGGATGCGGTCACGATCAGACCCCTGCATGTCATCGTCGTCGGCTTGCTCGCCGGCGCGGTGTTCATCGCCACGCTGCTCGTCATCGTGCGGCTGGTGCTGCGCAGCGCGGGCGCCTGAGCCCCGGCTGTCCGGATCCGGGCGCCGCCAGCGGATCCCGGGCAGCGGGCGGTCGGCCGCGCGTCGCCTCGGCAAGGCAGTCCGCGCGGGAGTTCAGCCGCGTGTCACCCCGGCGAGCGCCGGCAGGCGGGCGTTCAGTCGCGCATCACGTCGGCGAGGCAGCCGCAGGGCGTTCAGCCGCGCATCACCTCGGCGAGGCAGCCGGCCGCGGCCGCCAGTTCGGCGCCGGTGGACAGCACGTCGGGACACAGCCGAAGCCATTCGCCCCGCGCGTCGCAGACGACGCCGCGCGCGCTGGCGGCATCGGCGAGCGCCACCGCCCGCGGATCGCGGACCACGACGAACGCGCCGCGGTCCTCGGTCCCGCCCAGCGCCGCGATGCCGTGCGCCGCGAGGCAGTCGACGAGCTCGCGTTGCCGCGCGAGCGAGTGCGCGCGCAGCCGCGCGACGCCGATCGACTTGACGAACACCTGGCCGGCCCGCGCCTGATAGAACGGCAGCACCGGCGGCGTCGACTCCAGCCAGCCGTCGCCGCCGGCGGCGAACCGCGGCGGGTCCGGGCGCGCGTAGCTGAACGGCGCTTCCTTGGCGAACCAGCCGGTGTCGAGCGTCCGCAGCCCCGCGTCCAGATGCCGCGGGTGGACGTAGAGGAAGCACGCGCCGGGGCCGCCGCGCAGGTACTTGTAGCAGCCGCCGACGACGAAATCGACGCCGGTGTCGCCGTGAACCTGCGGCAGCACGCCGAGCGAATGATAGACGTCGACCAGCACCCTTGCGCCCTGCGCGTGCGCCGCGGCGACGACGTCCGGCAGGCCGTCGAGCCGCTGGCCCGTCGTGAAGACGACCTCCGACACCACGACGAGGTCGCAGCCGGCGCCGACCGCGGCCAGCACGTCCGCGGTGTCGAAGCGGCCGTCGGCGCGCGGCTCGACCAGCGCCAGCGCGATCCGTCCGCGGCGCGCGTATTCGCGCAGGACGACGTCGAGCGAATCGAACTCGCCGCGCGTGGCGACCACCCGCGGCTTGCCGTCGCAGCTGTTGAGCACCGCGCGCAGCCCCTGCGCGGCGCTGGTCTTGGGCACGACGCTGTCGGCGCGCGGCACGCCCAGGAGTTCGCCGAGCCTCGACCGGTAGGCCCGCATCTCGGCGTCCCAGGCGTCCCAGGCGCCCCCCATCCCGGCGTACCAGTGCGCGAGCCCTTCCGCGACGTCGTCGGCCGTCGCGTCGAGCGGCCGCCCGAGCGAGTGGTTGGCGAGGTAGATGCGCCCGGCATAAGCCGTGCGATGGCGCGAGAACAGCGGCGCGACGTGGGCGGCGATCGCGGCGTCGGAGAGGTCGCGCTGGGACAGCGTGGCGAGCGCGTGCTCGACCGGGTGCGACGCGGATGCGCGCGTGGCGGCGGGACGCGGCTTGGACGAGCGCGTGGGCATCGAGAGGTGGTGGCGGCGGTGCGCTGCAGGGAAACGCCTGCAGCGCCACGGTATTGTAGACGCCGCTGCTAGCGCGCGCCGATCTCGGTGCGCACGTCGATCAGTTCCGGGAAGAACCGCAGCTCGAGCGCCTGCTTCAGGAATCCGACGCCGGTCGAGCCCCCGGTGCCGCGCTTGTGCCCGATGATGCGCTCGACCGTCTTCATGTGCCGGAACCGCCAGAGCTGGAACGCCTCCTCGACGTCGACGAGCTTCTCGCACATGTCGTAGGCGTCCCACCAGCCGCGCGGATCGTCGTAGATCGTCTTGAACACCGGCACCAGCCCGGGATTGCGCTCGTACGGCTGCGACCAGTCGCGCTCGACGCACGCGGCGGGCACCGGCAAGCCCCGGCCGGCGAGGTGGCGCAGGAACTCGTCGTAGAGCGACGGCGCGCGCAGCAGCGCGTCCAGTTCCGCGTGCGTCGCGGCGTCGTAGCGGAAGACGTCGAGCATGCGCACCTGCTTGTTGCCGAGCAGGAACTCGATCGCGCGGTACTGCGCGGACTGGAAGCCCGACGAGGCGCCCAGCGCCGGCCGGAACGCTTCGTACTCGGACGGCGTCAGCGTCTCCAGCACCGCCCACATCTCGAACAGCTGCTTCTGGATCAGCTTGACGCGGGCGAGGATCTTGAAGCTGGCGCCGAGCTCGCCGCGCTGGACGCAGGCGATCGCGGCCTTCAGCTCGTGGATCATCAGCTTCATCCACAGCTCCGACACCTGGTGCTGGACGATGAACAGCATCTCGTCGTGCCCGGCGGGACTCGTCGCGTCGCCGGACAGCGGGTGCTGCGCGGCGAGCAGGCGGTCGAGGTGCAGGTAGCCGGCGTAGCTCAACCGGTTGGTGAGGTCGGTGACGATGCCGGGTTCGAGCGCGCGGGAGGTCATGGCGGCGGGGTCCGGAAGGCGGGATCGATCCAGTATACGGGGCCGTCGACCGGTCGACGCCGGCCGCCGCTCGTGCGGCAGCCCCGTCGCTTCGTCGCAGCGCCCCGGGGTCGCCGCCGGGCTCTGTTACCATCCGCCGCCATGAACGAGCCGGGACCACGATCCCTGCGCGCGTGGCGGCGCCCCCGGGCTCGCCGGGCAGCGCCGCCGGCTTCCCGCATGGCGCGCCGCGGCCGCCGCCGTGGCGCTGGCGGCCAGCGTCGCCGGCTGCGGCGACGGCGCAGACCCGACGCGCACGCTGCTGCTCTCCGAATGCCGGCTGCCCCGGCTGCCGATGGCGGCCCAGTGCGGTGAGGTCGAGGTGCCGGAGGATCGAGCCAAGCCGGACGGCCGGCAGCATCCGGATTTTCGTCGCCGTCCTGCCCGCCAACACCCTGACTCCGAAGCGCGACCCGCTGTTCATCCTCGCCGGCGGCCCGGGCCAGGCGGCGTCGCACCTCGGGCCGTTCGCCGCCCAGCTCAACCGGGTGCGCAAGGACCGCGACATCGTCCTCGTCGACCAGCGCGGCACCGGCCGCAGCTCGCCGCTCTCCTGCGCCGCGTTCAAGTTCGACGAAGGCGACATCGAAGCCGCGCTGGAACTCGACCCGGTGCCGCGCGCGAAGGCCTGCGCCGCGGAACTCGCGGCCCGGGGCGTCGACGCGGCCCAGTACACGACCGCCGCGTGGATCGCCGATCTCGACGCGGTGCGCGCCGCGCTCGGCTACGACCGCGTCAACCTCTGGGGCGGCTCGTACGGCACGCGCGCGGCGATGGAATACGCGAGGCGCCATCCGGATCGCGTGCGCAGCATGGTGCTCGACAGCGTCGCGCCGCCCGACATGCGCATCTCGCTGGAAATCTGGCCGACGCGCGACGCGGTGCTCGACGGCGTGCTCGCCGCGTGCCGGGCCTCCGCCCCCTGCCGCGCGGCGCATCCGGACCTCGCCGCCGCGCTCGCCTCGCTGGAGACCCGGCTCGGCGCCGGCCGCGAGGTCGAGCTCGCCGATCCGCGCACCGGCGAAGTCCGCACCCAGAAGCTCAGCTTCGAGCACGTCGATCGGGGCGCTGCAGCCGCTCACCTACCTGCCGGAACTGCAGGCGCTGATCCCCGAAATCATCGGGCGGGCCGCCGCCGGCGACTTCGGACCGCTGTACGCCGCCGCCTCGCTGGTCACCGCCGACCTCTCCGACCAGATGAACGGCGCGCTCCACTATTCGGTGACCTGCGCCGAGGACGTCCCGCGCATCGCGCCGGGCGAGGCTGCCTCGGCGCTGGCGGGCGTGCGCACGCGCGAGCTCGCGCAGCGCCTGCTCGCGGTGTGCACGGTCTGGCCGAAGGGCGCGCAGCCGGCCGATGCGATCGTGCCGCTCGTCTCCGACATTCCCGCGCTGATCCTTTCCGGCGGCCTCGACCCGGTCACGCCGCCCGCGAACGGCGCGCGCGTGGCGAAGACGCTGCCCGACAGCCGGCACATCGTCGCCACCGGCTACGCCCACATCGTCTCGCCGCACGCCTGCGCGCCGCGACTCATCGCGGCGTTCATCGACCAACCCGACTTCGGCACGCTGCCGCAGGACTGCGTCGACCACTTCGCGCAGAGCACGCGCCCGCCGCTCTGGCCCGGCCGGATGGGAGCGGCGCCGTGATCGCCGTCGACGGACTGGTCAAGCATTTCGGCCGGAAGCGCGAGGTCAAGGCCGTCGACGGCGTCTCGTTCGCCGCACCCGACGGCGCGATCACCGGCCTGCTCGGACCCAACGGCGCCGGCAAGACGACGGTGCTGCGGATGCTCGCGACGCTGGTGGTGCCCGACGCGGGGCAGGCAAGCGTCGGCGCCGCCGACGTCGTGCGCGAGCGCGCCGCGGTCCGCCGCTCGATCGGCGTGCTGTCCGACGCCCGCGGGCTCTACCCGCGGCTGACCGCCCGCGAGAACATCCGCTACTACGGCGCGCTCCACGGCATGGGCGGCGCCGCGCTCGACGCGCGGGTCGACGACGCTGCTCGCCACGCTGGGCATGGGGGCCGTCGCCGATCGCCGCACGCAGGGCTTCTCGCAGGGCGAGAAGATGAAGACGGCGATCGCCCGCGCGCTGGTCCACGACCCGCACACGATCCTGCTCGACGAGCCCACCAACGGCCTCGACATCATGAGCGTGCGCGCGCTGCGCGAGTTCCTGCGCTCGCTGCGAGGCGAAGGGAAGTGCCTGCTGTTCAGCTCGCACGTGATGCAGGAAGTCTCGGCGCTGTGCGACCGCATCGTGATCCTCGGCGCGGGGCGCGTCGTCGCCGAGGGCACTGCCGCGGAGCTCGTCGCCCGCGCCGGCGCCGCCACGCTGGAAGACGCGTTCGTCACGCTGCTCGGCTCGGGAGAAGGCCTTGCCGCATAGACGCGCGCTCGCCCGGGTCGCGGCCGTCGCCCGCAAGGAGATCGTCGATCTCGCGCGCGACCGGCGCACGATGGCGGTCACGCTGCTGACGGCCATCGCCGCCGGGCCGATCTTCCTGCTGCTGGTCTTCAACCTGGTCGCGAACCAGGCCGACAAGGGGCGCGACCTCAGGCTGCCCGTCGTCGGGCGCGAGCACGCGCCGGCGCTCATCGCCTTTCTCCAGCGCCAGCAGGTGACGATCGTCGATGCGCCGGCGGACTACGACGCCCAGGTGCGCGCCGGCGACCTCGACGTGGTGCTGGAGATCGGCCCCGGCTTCGCGGACGCCGTCGACCGGGGCGCGCAGGCGAAGGTCCATCTGACCTACGACCGCTCGCGCGACCGCGCCCGCGCGTCGATCGACCAGACCGAGTCGCTGCTGCGGGCGTTCGACCGCGAATGGGGGCGCGGCCGCCTGCTGCTGCGCGGCGTCTCGCCCGAGGTCGCCGCGCCGCTCGAGGTCGAGGTCGTCAACGTCGCGACCCCGCAGAGCTCCGGCGCGCTGGTGCTGTTCCTCGTCGCCTACTACGGGCTGTTCGCCTCGGTGATCGGCGGCATGGCGGCGGCCCTCGACGCGACCGCGGGCGAGCGCGAGCGGCAGTCGCTGGAGCCGCTGCTGATGACGCCGGCCACGCCGCTGGAGCTTGCCGCGGGGAAGTGGCTGGCCGTGGTCGCGCAGAACGCGCTGGTGGTGGTGCTGACGCTCGCCGGCTTCTACCTGACGCTGCGCTTCGCGCCGCTGCCGTCGGTCGGCGTTCCCTTTCTGTTCGGCGAGCGCGAGTTCGCGCGGTTCGTCGCGATCCTGGTGCCGCTGATGACGCTGGCGCCGGCGGTGCTGCTGTGGGTCGGAGCGCGCGCGCGGACGTTCAAGGAAGCGCAGTCGAACCTCTCGCTGCTGTTGTTCGTCGTGTCGATCCTGCCGATGCTGCAGCTCTTCCTGCAGCGCAAGGAGCCGGCGTGGCTGACGCTGGTGCCGATCTCGGGGCAGTACTCGCTGCTGGCCCGCGCGCTGCGCGGCGAGGCGGTCGGGACGGGCGAGCTGGCGCTGTCGTACGTCGTGCCGGCGGCGCTGACGCTGATCGCGCTGGCGGCGGTCGCGCGGCTGTGGTCGCGCGAAAGCGTTCTGTCGGGGAAGTGACGCCGAGGGTGCCTTTCGTGACTCGCCGTTGACTTGCATCAACGCGCGAGCCCGCGGCCGCGCGCGTAATGAATCCAGCAGCATTCCAGGTCGGGCCTTTGGTCGCCCGGCGACGCATCGGCCCGAAATGAAGGAGGGGCCATGCGTACCCTGTTCCGCTTGCTGTTCATCGCGTCGTGCGGGCTGGCATCGAGCCTTGCCGTCGCCGCCACGTCGACCGCCGTCGAGTTCTACCACGGCGCCTACGGCCACTACTTCGTGACCGCGTCCCCGCAGGAAATCGCCGAGCTCGACACCGGCGTGCTGCCCGGCTGGAGCCGCACCGGAGAGTCGTTCGGGGTGTTCGAACTCGACACCGCCGGCGCCGCCAACGTCTGCCGCTTCTGGACCGGGCAGCGGTTCGCCCCGAAGAGCTCGCACTTCTACACCCCGGTCGCCGCGGAATGCGCCACCGTCAAGGGCAATCCCGACTGGCAGTTCGAGGGCGAAGTGTTCGCCCTGATGCTCCCCGACGCGGCCGGCGGTTGCGCCGCCGGGGCGCTGCCGCTCTACCGGCTGTACAACGACGGCAAGACCGGCGCCCCGAACCACCGCTACACGACCCGCCAGGCGATCCGCACGGAGATGCTGGCGCAGGGGTGGAGAGCCGAGGGCTCCGGCATCGGCGTGATCGGCTGCGCGCCGCGATCGGCCGAACCGGAGATCGATCACGGGTCACGTCATCGACGGCTACATCGAGGGGGCGCTGGTCTGTCTGGACGTCAACCGCAACGGCCGCTGCGATGAAAGCGAGCCGCAGGCGCTTTCGGACGCCGCGGGTGCCTATCAGCTCACGATCCCGGGCAACTCGACGGCACCGCTCGTGGCCGAGGTCATCGCCGGGCGGTCCCGCGACAGCGACCAGCCGGGAACGACCGTCGACACATCGTTTCGGATGGCGTCTCCGTCGCGCGCGTACGGCACCGACATCACGCCGTTCTCGACGCTGGTGCAGCTCACCGCCCAGAGCGACTATCCGCTCGCGGAGGATCTCGTTCGCGCCGTGCTCGGGCTGCCGCCGAAGTACGACATCCGCCTGAGCGCCCCGGCGGAGCCGGGGTCGCTGAAGCAGGCGATGACGAAGTGGGTCGCGATGGCGCTGAAGGCGAATGGAGCGGCGCTCGACCTCTCGGCGCCGGACGCGCTTGCCACCGTCGTGGCCTCGTTTCTCGATCGCCCTCACCGACTTGCCGCAATTGCGGATCACCACCAGGAATGGCGTCCCCATCGAGTCGAAGGAAGTCTACGTCGACGCGACCTACGTGCTGACCAATCCCGCCGCCGCGGTGACCGGGGTGGCGCTGAACGGCAAGATCCGCGGCAGGGGCAATACGACGTGGGGGCAGCCGAAGAGCCCCTACAAGGTCCAGTTCAGCAACGACGCGAGCTACGCGGCGATCTCCGACGTGCTGGGCATGAAGAAGCAGCGCAATTGGGCGCTGCTCGCCGACTACTTCGATCGCTCGCTGATCCGCAACAAGCTGGCCCTCTCGCTCGGCAGCAGCAGCGTGTTTGCCGACGGCCTCAAGTGGTCGCCATCGGGCCAGCACGTCGAGGTCTGGCTCAACAACGACTACATCGGCGTCTACCTGCTGACCGAGGACATCCGCATCGACCCGGCGAGGCTCAACCTGAAGAAGATGAGTTCCACCCCGGCGGCGGGCGAGGTCGATGGCGGCTACATCGTCGAGGTCGACTTCCGGCTCGACTGCTACAAGGGGTTCGACTTCACCCTGCAGCTGGTGACGCCCCAGGGTGTGCCGTTCTGCGTCGACACGCCGGACGAAGAGGCGATCACGCCCGGCCCAGCTCTCCTACATCAAGGACCTGCTGGTCGAGGTCGAGAACGACGTCTACGGACCCAACCGGCAGGAGAAGATCAACCAGGCGAGCTTCGTCGACTGGTACCTGCTCGAGGAACTTCTCCGGAACATCGACGCCGTCTTCGTCTCCAGCGACTACATGTGGAAGGACACCGGGGCCGCGGTCGATCCGCGGGATCGGCTGTTGAACATGGGTCCCCCGTGGGACTTCGACCGCAGCGCCGGCAACGTCAACTACCTGCGACGGATGGAAGAGCGAGGGTTGCTGGGCCGCCAAGCCCTTCCAGCCCAACTGGTTCAGCCGGCTGTTCGACAATCCGGACTTCCTGGCGCTGACCCTCTCGCGCTGGAAGCAGAAGCGGCCGGCGCTGGAGACGTTCGTCAACGCCAGCATCGACATCTACGCGCGTCGGCTCATGGTCGCGCAGCAGCGCAATTTCCAGCGGTGGCCGATCTTCGACGTGCCGCTCACCAACTACTATGTGTTCTCGAACCACGACGAGGAGGTGGCATTCCTCCGGCGGTTCCTGAACGAACGGATGGCGTGGCTCGACAAGGCCTATGCGAGCCCGGAGGCATTCAATGCGCTGTGCAGATAGGATGCCGCGTCGAAGATTCGAAAGGGAAGGAGTGGCCATGCGCGCCCTGTTCCGCCTGCTGTTCATCGCGTCGTGCGGGCTGGCATCGAGCCTTGCCGTCGCCGCCACGTCGACCGCCGTCGAGTTCTACCACGGCGCCTACGGCCACTACTTCGTGACCGCGTCACCGCAGGAAATCGCCGCGCTCGACACCGGCGTGCTGCCCGGCTGGAGCCGCACCGGGGAGTCGTTCGGGGTGTTCGAGCTCAACACCGCCGGCGCCGCCAACGTCTGCCGCTTCTGGACCGGGCAGCGGTTCGCCCCGAAGAGCTCGCACTTCTACACCCCGGTCGCCGCGGAATGCGCCATCGTCAAGGGCAATCCCGACTGGCAGTTCGAGGGCGAAGTGTTCGCCCTGATGCTCCCCGACGCGGCCGGCGGCTGCGCGGCCGGGGCGCTGCCGCTCTACCGGCTGTACAACGACGGCAAGACCGGCGCCCCGAACCACCGCTACACGACCCGCCAGGCGATCCGGACGGAGATGCTGGCGCAGGGGTGGAACGCCGAGGGCTCCGGCATCGGCGTGATCGGCTGCGTGCCGGGGCCGGAGACCCCGCTCACGATCGTCGCGGCGGGAGACATCGGCCAATGCTTCAGCGCACCTGCGGCCGCGAGCGCGGCGGCCAGGACTGCCGCACTCGTCTCGCCGCTGGATGCGCTCGTCCTCACGCTGGGCGACCACGCGTACGACAACGGCAGGCCCGCCGAATTCGCGAACTGCTTCGACCCCACCTGGGGCGCGTTCAAGGACCGGATTCGCCCGACCCCCGGCAACCACGACTACTACACCCCGGGCGGCGAAGGGTACTTCGGCTATTTCGGCGCGCAGGCGGGCCCGGATCGCCGCGGCTACTACAGCTTCGACCACGGGGGCTGGCATTTCATCTCGCTCAACAGCCTCGTCGACGTCTCCGCCGGGTCGGCGCAGTACCTCTGGCTGCAGTCGGATCTCGCGCAATCCAGCGGCAGCCTGTGCACGATCGCGTATTGGCACTATCCGGCGTTCAACTCGGGTGCGACCTACGGCAGCAACAGGGAGATGAGGCCGTTCTTCGATGCGCTGCACGCCGCCGGCGTGGAGATCGTGCTGTCGGGGCACGAGCACATCTACGAGCGGTTTGCGCCGCAGAAGGGCGACGGAACGGCGGATCCCGCGCGTGGCGTCCGCCAGTTCGTCATCGGCACCGGCGGCCACGAGCTGTATCAATTCGGGACGCCCCTTCCCAACAGCGAATTCCGCTACAACGCGAGCTGGGGCGTCCTGCGGCTGACGCTCGGCCACGGACAGTTACGGCTGGCAGTTCCTGCCGGTCGGTGGCGGCGCCCCGATCGACTCCGGCACCGGGACGTGCCATCGGTGAAGGGGGGGTGGATGGCGGGCCGCGGCCGTGCCCGGCGCCTCGCCGGCATCCGCCGGATCGTCCTTCCTCGCCCTGCCCGTGCCCGCATCGACTTCGACCAGCGTGCCGTCGCGCAAGGTCTCCGATCCGGCGACGCCGACGGCACGGTTGCGCCCGCGCTTCTTGGCCTCGTACAGCGCCCGGTCCGCCAGGTCGAGCGCGTGTTCCCAGCCCGCCGCTGCGTCGCTCGGCGACAGCGGCATCGGCGCGTAGCCGATCGAGGCCGTCACGTGGATGTCGGTGCCCTGGCAGTTGATCGGTTCGGCCGAGATGGCGCGCAGCACCCGCAGCACGATCTCGTCGACCCGGTCCGCCGGGACGATCGGTATGAACACCAGGAATTCCTCGCCCCCCCAGCGGACGATCATCTCGGTTTCCCGCAACGCGTCCCGCAGGCGCTGCGCGACCGCGATCAGGACGGCGTCGCCCGCGGCGTGGCCGTGGTGGTCGTTGATCGACTTGAAGTGATCGAGGTCGATCAGCAGGATCGCCTGCGCCGGATTGTCGATCGCGACGCTGCGTCGATTCTCCACGGCCGGCGCTTCGCCGATGAAATTCTGGAAGTGGCGGCGGTTGTACAGCGACGTCAGCGGGTCCCGCGTGCTGTAGAAGCCCAGCTCGGTGTTGCGCCGCGCGAGCAGGCGGTTGGTCATCTGCACCTTCCGGTACAGGACGGCCACGATCAGGAATGAGAGCGCGAACATGGCGGCGAACATCCACCAGATGCGTTGCTGCGACTCCTGGTTCTCGAGTTCGAGCTTGTTGATGCGGCGCTCGGAGTCGAACTTGCTCTGATATTCGAGCAAGTCCCGTTTCCGCGTGGTGGTCGCGATCCTTTCCATGACCTTGTGCTGGCGGTCGCGCAGCGCCAGGGCCGCCTTGTAATCCCCGGCATTGGCGAGGTACCTGCCGTACTCCTCCATGAGGTCGACGATCTCCGCGCTGGCGCCCGTGCGCTCGGTTTCCGCGAGCGCCTCCTCGGCCAGACGCTTGCCGGCGTCGATCCGGCCGAGGCCGAACAGCGCGAACCCCATGTTGGCCTTGTTGGTGGCGATCAGTGCGCCGTCCCCGGACCGCGTGGCGAGTTCGAGCGACTGCCTCGAAACCTCGAGCACGGCGTCGAAATCCTTGCGCCGCAGATGAATGTCGGCGAGGTTGATCAGCGCGAGGCTTTCCTCGACGCCGGACCCGGCGGCGCGGGCGATGGCGAGCGCCTCCTGCATCGCCGCCAGCTCTCCCACCGGCTGGTCGAGGACCTCGAGCGCGGCCGACTCCGCCATCTTGGCCTTGGCCATGCCGAACGTGCTTCCGGCGAGCTTTGCCTCGGCAAACGCCTGTTGACTCTGCGTCAGGGCGCGGTCCGCCTGCCTGGTCATGCGATCGAGGACCGACAGCTGGTACAGCGCGGCGGCACGTCGATAGGGATTCTGCGCATTGTCGGCGATCACGTAGGCTTCCCGCAGGCTGGCCCGGGCCTCGTCGACCTGCCCGAGCATCCGGCCCGTGATGCCGAACGCCATCGCCGCCCAGTACCGGACGTAGCTGTCGTCGGCGTTCTGCGCGAGGGTCCGGGCGTTGTTCGCGATCAGGTTGGCGTGCGGCACGTCACCGCGCCAGACGTGGGCGTCGCTGCGGATCAGCAGCGCGACGGCTGCGGTGGCATCGTTGCGGGACTGCCTGCCCTCCTGCTCGAGCTGGTCGGCGAGGTTCAGCGCGAGATCGATGTGCGCCGCGGCGACCCGTGCCTGTCCGAGCAGGGCGGCGCCGAAGCGGCGCGTCGCCTCGTCGGCGGCGCGCGTCTGCGCGGCGAGCGCGTCGAGCTCCGCCTCCGCCCGCCCCGGGAAGCCCAGCAGGTCGACCTCGATCACCTGCAACTGCCGGCCGAGTTCCCCGGTGTTCGCGGCGATCGACGGCGGCGCGACGAAGGCTCCGACCAGGAAGATCGGGAGGAGCATCCGTCGGCAGAACGCGCGCCTCATGACCGCCAGCGGCTGCCCCGGGGGCTGCGCATGGGCAGTGGTGACTGCCGCCCGTTCGTTGCGGCGGTGCGCCGGCAGGACGGGCGTGGACACCATCTTCAGTTGGGATTGCCGTGATTTCAAAGGTAAATTCAGCAGGCCCTCGCAGGAACGGCGACCGTCGGTGCGGCCCCTGCCCGGGAATTCAACGTGGTTTCAGCAACTACCATGCCACGCGCGCCTGCCGATCGACGGCTGCGGACCGTCGGCCGTCCATGTTCCGGCGGACTACCCCTCGCGATTGCGCATCCAGTCCGCGGTCCCGAAGAACGCATCCATCAGCTTCGCGGCCAGCGCCGGCTCGACCTCCGAGTCGGCGAGCGCCTGCCGCATGCACGCGAGCCACTGGTCGCGCTCGTCGATCCCGATCGCGAACGGCAGGTGCCGCGCGCGCAGCCGCGGGTGTCCGTAGCGGTCCACGTACAGCGGCGGCCCGCCCAGCCAGCCGGTGAGGAAGAGGAACAGCTTCTCCCGCGCGGCATCGAGCGAAGGCGCATGCAGCGCGCGGATGCCCGCGTACGCCGGCTCGAACTCCATCAGGTCGTAGAAGCGGTCGACCAGCGCGCGCACGCCCGGCTCGCCGCCGATCGCGGCGAACGGCGTGGCGGAACCCGCCGGCGCGCCGTCGACGTCGCTCGTCGCCACCGCCTCAGCCCAGCTGCCGGATGACTTCCAGCGGCGGATGCTTCGCCGTGCTGCGCGTGCCCAGCCAGCCGGCCAGCGTGACGGCGATCGCGCCGCCGCCGATGCCCCAGACCCAGACCGTCCAGCTCGCGGCGAACGGGATCTGGAACACGCGGTCGGCGAGCACCTTGCCGGTGATCCACGCGCCGGTCGCGGCCAGCAGCCCGGCCAGCGCTCCGAGCACGACGAATTCCGCGATCTGCGCCGCCGAGAGCTGCCGCCGGGATGCCCCCAGCGTGCGCAGGATCGCGGCGTCGAAGCGGCGTTCGTCCTGCGTCGCGGCGATCGCCGCCTGCAGCACGAGGAGGCCGGCCGCGAGCGTGAACAGGAACACGAATTCGACGGCCCGCGCGACCTGGTCCATGATCGACTGCACCTGCCGGATCACTTCGCCGACGTCGACCGCCAGCACGTTCGGAAACTGCTGGACGAACGCGGAAAGCCACGCACCGCCGGCGGCGCTTTCCGGCACCCGGACGGCGCCGAGATACGACGTCGGCATGCCGTCGAGCGCGCCCGGCGGAAACAGCGTGAAGAAGTTCGGCCGGAAGCTGTCCCAGTCGACCTTGCGCAGGCTGGTGATCGGCGCGGTCACCGGCGTGCCGGCGATGTCGAACGTCAGCTTGTCGCCGAGCTTCAGCCGCAGCGACTCGGCGATGCCGTCCTCCATCGAAATCGCGGCCTCGGGCTTCGCCCCGGCCCCCCAGAACCTGCCTGCGGTCAACCGGTTGGTCGACGGCATCGCGGCCGCGGTCGACAGGTTGAACTCGCGCTCGGCGAGCCGCCGCGCGCGCGGATTGTCGAAGCTGGTGCTGTCGAGCGGCGCCCCGTTCACGGCGACGAGCCGCCCGCGGACCATCGGGTACAGCGACACCTCGCCGCCGGTCACCTGCGCGAGCGACGCGCGCACGGCGTCGACCTGGTCCGGCAGCACGTTGATGATGAAATGGTTCGGCGCATCGGCCGGCAGGCTCGCGCGCCAGTTCTTCATCAGGTCGCCGCGCACGACGGTGAGCAGCAGCAGCGCCATCAGCCCCAGCGCCAGCGCGCCGACCTGCAGGCTCGACGCCAGCGGGCGCCGGCGCAGGTTGGCGAGGCCGAAGCGCCAGGTGACGCCGCGCTGCGGCAGGCGCTTCAACAGCAGGATCAGCAGCCACGCCGACAGCGCCGACACGACCAGCAGGCCGCCGATCGCGCCGACCATGATCGCGCCCGCGGTCGGATCCTTCGCCTGCCACGCGATCAGCAGCGCGATCACCGCGGCGCCCAGCGCGTAGACCAGCACCGTCGACGGCTGCGGCCGGGGCAGGTCGCGGCGCAGCACGCGCAGCGGCGGCACGCCGGCCAGCGCCACCAGCGGGGGCAGCGCGAATCCCAGCAGCAGCAGCATGCCGGCGGTGAACGCGGCGACGCCCGGCAGCGCCGCAGGCGGCGGCAGCGTCGTCTGCGCGATCGACGCCAGCAGCGCCACCAGCAGCGCCTGCCCCGCCAGCGCGAGCACGACGCCGACCGCGCTGGCGGCGATGCCCAGCACGACGAACTGCGCGACGAACAGCGCGAGCGCCCGCCGCTGCGAGGTGCCGAGGCACCGCAGCATCGCGGCGGTGTCGAGATGGCGGCGCAGGTAGCGCGACGCCGCGAGCGCCACCGCGACGGCGGCCAGCATCACCGCGACCAGCGCGGCGAGGCCGAGGAAGCGCTCGGCGCGCTCCAGCGTCTGCCGCACTTCGGGCTGCACGTCGCGAACGTTCTCCAGCCGCTGGCCGGGCTTCAGCTCGCTCTGCGCCCAGGTAACGTACCCGGCCAGCGCATCGCGCCCGGCGCGGTCGGCGACCAGCAGCCGGTACGTCGCGCGGTTGCCGGGCTGCAGCAGGTTGGTCGCCGCGACGTCGTCCCGGTGCATCAGCAGGCGCGGGCCGCTCGACAGGATGCCGGTGGCGACTTCCGGCTCCTGCAGGATGATGGGGCCGACGGTGAGCACCGTCTCGCCGATCGAAAGCCGGTCGCCGGTCCTCAAGCCGAGGCGCTGCGCGAAGCGGGTGTCGGGCCAGACCTCGCCGCGGGCGGGGATGGCGTCGGCGCGCCGGCCGTCGGCGCGCTCGGGGTCGACCAGCGTGACCGCGCCACGCAGCGGATACCCGGGGCCGACCGCCTTCACCGTCGCCAGCACCAGCCCGCCCACTCCGCTTTCGCGCTGGACCATGCTGTTGAAGCGGACCACGGGCACCGTCAGCAGCCCGCGCTTCGCGGCGTCGGCGGCGAGCGCCTCGGGCAGCGGCCGGTCGCTGGAAATCACGACGTCGGCGCCGAGCAGAAGGTTCGCCTGCAGCGTCAGTGCGGTCTTCACCCGGTCGGCGAAGAAGCCGACGGTGCCCATGCTCGCGACCGCGAGGACCAGCGCCGCGGCGAGCACGGTGAGTTCGCCGGCGCGCCAGTCGCGCACCAGCATCCGCAACGCGAGCCTGAGCGTCGCGATCATCGCGGACGGACCCGGTGGCGGTGCGGCCGCGCCGGCACGGCGAACGGCAGGCGCCCCGACGCTGGACTCATGCCGCCACCCGCTCGTCGCCGACCAGCCGGCCCGAGGCCAGCGACAGGCGCCGGCCGCAGCGCGTCGCCAGGGTCGTGTCGTGAGTGACCAGCACCAGCGTCGTGCCGCGCTCGCGATTGAGTCGGAACATCAGGTCGGCGACTTCGATGCCGGTGGCGGCGTCGAGGTTGCCGGTGGGCTCGTCGGCCATCAGCAGCTTCGGCTCGCCGGCGAAGGCGCGGGCGATCGCCACGCGCTGCTGCTCGCCGCCCGACAGCTGCTTCGGGTAATGCGTCGTGCGCCGGCCGAGGCCGACCTTGCCCAGCCACTCGCGCGCGACCGCCGCCGCGTCGGGCGCGCCGGCGAGCTCGAGCGGGAGCATGACGTTCTCCAGCGCCGTCAGCGCCGGCAGCAGCTGGAACGACTGGAACACGAAGCCGAGCAGCTTCTGGCGCATTGCGGCGCGCGCGTCCTCGTCGAGGCCCGAGAGCGATATGCCGTCGACGAACACGTCGCCCCGCGTCGGCCGGTCGAGGCCGGCGAGCAGGCCCAGCAGCGTCGTCTTGCCCGATCCCGATGCACCGACGATCGCGACCGTCGCGCCCGGCTCGACGTCGAACGAGACGCCGTCGAGGATGGTCAACGGCTCGTCGCCGCTGGTGACGATCTTGGTCAGGGCGTCGGCGCGCAGCAGGGAGGGATTCATGAGGGGGGCAGAAGACGGGGTGGAGGGCGCTGGTCGCCCGCAGGGCCATTACATTAGGGCGCCGGCGGTCCGGCGCAACCGGAACGCGGTTGGACATCCGGTGTCTACGGTCGTGCGCGGCGGTGGAGCCGGAGCCAACTCACTGAATTCTACCCGCCCCCCGCCCGCCCTCCCGCCGCCGCCGCCGTCCGAGGCTCTACAATCCTGCTTCTTCGGCCCGTCCCCGCCGCTTCCCGCCCCCAGGGGCGAAAGGCGGGGCGCCTGATCCGCCATCGTCGCCCTTCCCATGCCCCGCCTTCTCGTCGCCGCTCATCCGCCGTCTCGCCGCGTCGCTCGCTGCACTCGTGCTCGCCGTCGTCGGCACGGCGATCGCGCCGTCGGCCCATGCCGCCGAGGCCGAGGCCGCGGGCGCGCCGGTCATCCTGATCGTCGGCGACTCGATATCGGCCGCCTACGGGCTGCCGGGCGGCACCGGCTGGACCGACCTCCTCGCCCGGCGGCTCGCCGAGCAGCGGCAGCCGCATCGCGTGGTCAACGCCAGCATCAGCGGCGACACCACCGCCGGCGGCCGTAGCCGGCTGCCGGCGCTGCTCGCGCGCCACAAGCCGGCGATCGTCGTCATCGAGCTCGGCGGCAACGACGCGCTGCGCGGCGGCGACCTCGCCGCGACGCGCGCCAACCTCGACGCGATGGTCGTCGCCGCGCACGCGGCGCGCGCCAGGGTGCTGATCGTCGGCATGCGCGTGCCGCCGAACTACGGTGCGGCGTACGGGCGCGGCTTCGAGGCGCTGTTCGCCGACGTCGCCAAGGCGCACCGGACCGCGCTGGTGCCGTTCTTCTTCGAGGGCTTCGGCGACCGGAACGACCTGTTCCAGCCCGATCGCATCCATCCGTCGGTGGCGGCGCAGCCGCTGCTGCTCGACAACCTCTGGCCGGCGCTCGCGCCGCTGCTGAAGCCGCGATGACCGCGCGCGCCGCAGGCGACGGCGAACGCGGCCGCGAGCGCGACCACAAGGTCGGCATCGACGCGCTGGCGCGCCATCCCGATCGCATCGACGTGCGCAGCCCGGCGGAGTTCGCCGAGGACCACCTGCCCGGCGCCACCAGCCACCCGGTGCTCGACGACGACCAGCGCGCGCGGATCGGCACGCTGCACGCGCAGGACTCGGCGTTCGCGGCGAAGCGTGCCGGCGCGGCGCTGGTGGCGCGCAACATCGCGCGCATGCTCGAGGTCGACTTCGCCGACAAGCCGCGGGACTGGGCGCCGCTGGTCTATTGCTGGCGCGGCGGCAAGCGCAGCGGCGCGCTGACGCACATCCTCGGCGAAATCGGCTGGAAGGCGGTGCAGCTCGACGGCGGCTACCGCACGTACCGGCGCCACGTCGTCGGCCAGCTCGAAACGCTGCCGGCGCGGTTCACGTACCGGGTCATCTGCGGTCTCACCGGCTCGGGCAAGAGCCGGCTCCTCGCCGCGCTGGCATCGATCGGCGCGCAGACGCTCGACCTGGAGGGGCTTGCCCGGCATCGCGGCTCGCTGCTGGGCGACCTGCCGGGCGATCCGCAGCCGTCGCAGAAGGGCTTCGACACCGAGCTCCTCGCCGCGCTCGAGCGGCTCGACCCGGCGCGGCCGGTGTACGTCGAGTCCGAGAGCAAGAAGATCGGCACGGTGCAGGTCCCCGATGCGCTGCTCGCCGCGATGCGCGAATCGCCGTGCGTCCGCGTCGACACCCCGCAGCCGCTGCGCGTCGCGCTGCTGAAGGACGAGTACGCGCATTTCCTCGCGGACCCGCAGTCACTGTCCGACCGCCTGGCGCACCTCGCGCCGCTGCACGGCAAGGCGACGCTCGACCGCTGGGCCGCCGCGGCCGCGGCCGGCGACTTCGACACGCTGGTCGCCGAGCTGCTGCAGCGCCACTACGACCCGACCTACACGCGCTCGATGGCGCGCAACTTCCCGCGTCACGCCGACGCGCTGGTCGCCGTGCCCGAGGCGACCGACGAAGCGGCGTTCGTGGCGCTCGCCCGGGCCGTCGACCGGGATGCCCGATGACCACGCTGGCGTACCGCCTCGTCAACGTCTTCGCCGAATCGCCGCTGGCCGGCAATCCGCTGTGCGTGTTCGAGGACGCGCGCGGCCTCGACACGCCGACGATGCAGGCGCTGGCGCTGCAGTTCAACCTGTCGGAGACGACGTTCGTGCTGCCGTCGACGACCGCCACCGCGCAGGTGCGGATCTTCACGCCGACCTTCGAGATGCCGTTCGCCGGTCATCCGACGCTCGGCACCGCGCACGTCGTCCGGACGCTGCGGCGGGCCGGCGACGCGGCGACGCCGGATCGTGTGCCGCAGCGCGCGGAGGAACCGGCCGTGTCACCGCAGGCAGCGGCCGGCGACCCCGACCGGGTCACGCTGGAGATGAATGCGGGCATCATTCCGGTCGCTGCCGCAGGCGACGTGTGGACGCTGGACGCCAACGCGCCGCGGCACCGCGCCGTTGCCGCGACCCGGGCGGAACTCGCCGCGATGCTCGGGCTCGTCGAAGCCGACGTCGCGCCGGATCCTGCCTTGCCGCCGCTCTGGGTCGACACCGGATCGGAGCAACTCGTGATCCCGTTGGCGTCGGCCGCGGCGGTGGCCCGCGCGGCGCCTCGGGCCGACCTGCTGCAGGCCTACGGCGGCAACGGCACGCGGGCGATGGCCTACGTGTTTGCGCCGTCCGGCCCCGGCACGATGGACGTCCGCTTCTTCTTTCCCAAGTACGGCAGCGTGCTGGAGGACCCGGGCACGGGTTCGGCCTGCGCCAACCTCGGCGGCTGGCTGCTTGCCATCGGCGCTCCGGTGCCGCAGCGGCTGTCGCTCGCGCAGGGCGACGCCGTCGGCCGCCCCTGCCGGCTGGGCCTCGAGGTCACCGCGGACCGGCGCATCCGCGTGTCGGGGCGCGTCGTCGAACTGGGACGCGGGACCGTCACGCTGTAGCCGCCAGGCCCCGTCGCGCGCGTTGCCGTCGTGCGCGTGACCGTCGCGCGTGCGGCCGGTCGCGGTCGGGGCGTCTTGCGGTCGGGTCTCAGGCGGTCCAGGCGGCCAGGAACTCCTGCCAGTGCGCCGCGCCCGTCGCGGCGAGCTTCTCGCGCGCCAGCGAGAGTTCCTTCGCGTACTCGCCGGCGGAGAGCTCCCCTCGCATCAGCCGGAAGCGCTGGTAAAGCAGGTAGGTGTTCATCACGTCGGTCTCGCAGTACGCGCGGACCTCGGCGAGCCGCCCGTCGCGGACCGCGCCCAGCACCTCGCTGCCGTCCATTCCCAGCTTCCCCGGAAACCCCGACAGCTTGGCCATCGCATCGAGCGGCGCGCTGGCGCGCGGCTGGTACTGCGCCAGCACGTCCATCAGGTCGAGATGCCGCGTGTGGTAGCGCGACAGGTAGTTGTTGTACTTGAAGTCGCGGTCGTCGTCGCCCCAGTCCCAGTACTTCGCCGCGGCGACGCCGTGGATCAGCGCGCGCTGCTGCAGCACCGGCAGGTCGAAGCCGCCGCCGTTCCAGCTGACGAGCTGCGGCGTGAAGCGCTCGATGCCCTCGAAGAAGCGGCGGATCAGCTCGGGCTCCGGATCATCGAGCTCGCCCAGCGACCACACCTGCAGCGTCTCCCGCGTGCGCAGCGCGCAGGCGATGGCGACCACGCGGTGCAGGTAATGCGGCGGGAATTCGGTGCCGCCCTGAGCGCGCCGCTGCTGCATCCAGGCGTCGAGCACGCCGGCGTCGTCCAGCGCGGCCGGCATGTCGTGGACGCGACGGATGCCGTCGATGTCGGGAATCGTTTCGATGTCGAAGACGAGGATCGGGGTCATGACGGTGTTCTCGGCCGGAGCTCAGTTGGAAAAGACGCCGGTGGACAGGTAGCGGTCGCCGCGGTCGCAGACGATGAACACGATGGTGGCATTCTCGACTTCGCGCGCGATCCGCAGCGCGACCGCGCAGGCGCCGCCCGCGGACACGCCCGCGAAAATGCCCTCCTCGACGGCGAGCCGGCGCGTCATGTCCTCCGCCTCGGCCTGCGCCACCGGCTCGATGCGGTCGACGCGCGCGCGGTCGTAGATCTTCGGCAGGTAGGCCTCGGGCCACTTGCGGATGCCGGGGATCGACGCGCCGTCGGCCGGCTGCGCGCCGACGATGGTCACCGCGGGATTGCTGCTCCTTGAGGAAACGCGACACGCCCATGATGGTGCCGGTGGTGCCCATCGCCGAGACGAAGTGTGTGATTCGACCCCCGGTGTCGCGCCAGATCTCGGGGCCGGTGCCACGGTAGTGCGCCAGCGGATTGTCCGGATTGGCGAACTGGTCGAGGATCGTGCCGCGGCCGTCGGTGCGCATCCGCTCGGCGAGGTCGCGCGCGCCCTCCATGCCGTCGGCTTTGGCGACGAGGATCAGCTCGGCCCCGTACGCCGTCATCGCCTGCCGCCGCTCGACCGACAGGTTGTCCGGCATGATCAGGACCATCCGATAGCCCCTCATCGCCGCGACCATTGCCAGCGCGATGCCGGTGTTGCCCGAGGTCGCCTCGATCAGCGTGTCGCCCGGCTTGATGTCGCCGCGCTTCTCCGCCTCGACGATCATCGACAGCGCCGGACGGTCCTTGACCGAGCCCGCCGGATTGTTGCCCTCGAGCTTGCCGAGGATGACGTTGGTCGTGGCGCCCGGCAGCCGGGCAAGGCGGACCAGCGGGGTGTTGCCGACGGTGGATTCGAGGGTCGGATACATGGCGGGAAGGCGGCGAAAGAAGGCGGCCGGGCGCGCGGCACCCGATGGCGGCAGCTGAACGGCGAGTTTAGCGCAGCGCCGACGCCGGCCGCGCTCGACCGCGTGGCCGAGCCCGCGGCGCCGTCGGCGGGCGTGGAGCTTGCGCAAGCGGCTCGCCCAGGCTGCGGGCGGCCCACCTCGCGGGAATTCGCCGGCACCGGTGGCGTATCGGCGACGGACGCGGTTACCATGCGGGCTCGATTCCCCCGCCGGTCCCGCGGCCCGCGCACCACGCGACGCCGCACGGTTCGAACCCAAGGCAACCACGATGACCGCCGCCTCCCCGCCGCTCCCTGTCTCCGGCCGGCGCTGGCTCTGGCTGCCGGAGCCGGGCTCCTGGCGCTACTACGCGCTGCTGGCCGCGCTGGGCATCCTCGTGCTTGGGCCGCTGGGCGGCATCGCCGCCGCGTACATGAACTTCTCGCTCGGCTTCTTCGTCGGCGGGCAGACGCTGGCCGGCATCCTGGGATCGCTGGTCACGCTGGGCTACGGCAGCGACGGCAAGCACGGCGCGAACTATATGCAGACGACGGCGGCGTCGGTCGCGGGCATGAGCGGGCTGGCGGTCACCGTCCAGGCATTCGTCTGGCTGGGACTGGCGCTGCCGCCCGCCTGGCAGCTGGTCGTCTACCTGACCTGCATCGGCATGTTCGGGGTCGGCGTCGGCATGCTGTACACGCCGCTCTTGGTCGACCGGATGCAGCTTGTCTATCCGTCGGGACTGGCGGTCGCCAACATCCTGCGCGCGCTGACCGACCCGGTCCTGCTGCGCCGGTCGGTCGCGACGCTCGGCAGTGGCATCGCCGGGGGCATCTTCGGCGGCATCGCCTCGACGCGCGTCGCCTGGCTCGGCGCGATCGAATTCAGCGCCTCGACCTTCGGCGCCGGCATGATCGTCGGCGCGCGCATCGGGCTCGCCGCGCTCGCCGGTGGCCTGGCGAGCTGGGCCGCCATGCCCTGGTTCGTCTCGATCGGCTGGCTGGCGCCGACCGATCCGTTCCGCAAGATCACGTTCCTCATCGCGCTGGGCATGATCCTCGGCGCCGCGGTCCTCGACGTCTCGACGGTGCTGTGGCAGGCGTGGCAGCGGCTGCGTGCGCCCCGCGACGCCGTAAACGACGCCCCGACGGAGGACTGGCGTCGCGTCGACACGCGCCGCGTGCTCGCGTGGATCGCCTTCTGGGGCGTGGCGGTCGTCGCCGCCGGCTCGAGCTTCTTCGGTGCACCGGTGGCGTATCTGCTGTTCGCTCTCGCGCTGGTGTTCGTCTTCGCGCTGGTCAACGGCATATCGGTGGGGATCAGCGACTCGAACCCGATATCGTCGGCCTTCGTCGTCACCGTCGTCCTGCTGGCAGCGCTGGGCCTGCGCGAGCCGGCGGTGGGCATGATCGTTGCCACCGTGCTGCTGGTCTCGACCAGCGTCGCCTGCGACATGCAGCAGGACCGTTCGACGGGCTGGCGGCTCGGGACCAACCGCACCATCCAGTTCCGCTTTCAGGCGGGGGGCGTACTGATGGGCGCGATCCTGGCCGTCGTGCTGGCGCAGCTGTTCATGGCCGCCTACCCCGTGTTGCGGCTCGACCAGACGACGATGCCCGCCGACCAGCAGCCGACCGAATGGGCGGCGGCGATGACCTACAAGTTCGTCGGCGCACTGCGCGGGTTGGTCGACGACAAGCCGTACCAGCGCACCGCGATCTGGCTCGGTATCGGCATCGGCCTGACCGTCGCCGTGCTGCGCAAGTGGCTGAAGCGAAGCGCGGCGTGGCAGCGCTTCGTGGCCAGCGGACGCGTCGGGTTCGCCGTCGACTTCGTCGTCGACTCGGTGCTGCTGCCCTCGCCCTACGCGTCTTCGTTCGGCGGCTTCGTCAATTTGCCGACGTCGGCGTGGTTCGCCGCGGGCGGCGTCGCGGCAAGCGCGATCAACACGCTCGATCGCCGGCGCGGGCGGCGGCGAGGCGGCGACGACGGCGACGACGGCGTGCCCGAGGACATGAACGCGACTTCGCTGATTGGCGGCGGCCTGATCGCTGGCGACGCGCTGGCCGCGCTGGGGCTGGGCGTTGCCGGCCTGGTGAAGACGATCGCCGGGCGCTGACACGACGACTGCACATCCGGCGGGTCCGACATCGCGCGTCGGGTCCCGCGTACAACCCAGGGGATGACGACCATGCTGCGAACCGCTCTCGGGATTTCATGCCTGCTCCTCGCTGCTCGGCACCGGCGGCGCATTCGCCGCCGGACCGGTTCCCGGCGGCATCGCGCCGCCGAAGCTGGTGGTCGTCGTGATGGTCGACGGCCTGCCGCAGGAGCAGCTGACCAAGAACTACGACCTGCTGGGCAGGAACGGCTTCCGGCGGCTGATGGACAAGGGCGCGTGGTTCTCCGACGCGCACCAGGCGCACGCGTTCACCGTCACCGCCGTCGGTCACGCCGCGGTGCTCTCGGGCGCGTACCCGTACCAGACGGGCATCATCGGCAACGAGTGGCGCACCCGCGACGGCAAGTACGTCTACAACACCGCCGACCCCGCGCACCGCTACCTCGACGGCACGGCGACCGGGCAGGACGACGGCGTCAGCCCGAAGAACCTGCAGGTCAGCACGCTGGGCGACGAGCTCCGCTACGCGACCAACGACGCGAGCCGCGTGTTCAGCGTCGCCGGCAAGGACCGCGGCTCGATCCTGCTCGCCGGCAAGACCGGCACCGCGTACATGTACTCGACGAAGACGGGGCGCTTCACCAGCACCAGCTATTACATGAAGGAGCACCCGGCCTGGTGGGAGCGCTACTACGCCGGCAACCCGCAGAACCAGTGGTTCCAGAAGCGCTGGGACCCGCTGCTGGACGCCAGGGCCTACGAGCGCTCGCTCCCCGACGGCCAGCCCTGGTCGACCAGCTACCGCAAGATGGGAACGCGGATGGGCTACGTGTACGGTCTCGGCGAGACGGCGCCCGGGCCGCTCTACTACGGCACGCTGCTCGCCGGACCCTACGGCGACGAGGCCACGGCCGAGTTCACGATCGAGCTGCTGAAGAACGAGCAGCTGGGCCGGAATCCGACCGGCGCCCCCGACATCCTGGGCGTGAGCTTTTCCAGCCACGACTACATCAACCACAACTTCGGGCCCGAGAGCATCCAGTCGCAGGATCACCTGATCCGTCTCGATCGCTCGCTCGCGCAGCTGTTCGAGGCCATCGACGACGCGGTCGGCGCCGACAACGTGCTGACGGTGCTCACCGCCGACCACGGCTTCATGAACGTGCCGGAGTACAGCGCCGGGCGCGGCTTCGACGCGGCGCGCATCGACCCCACCGAGCTGCGCAACGCGGTCAACGCGGCGGGCGAGAAGAAGTACGGCATTCCCAGGCTCGCGACGCAGCACATGACCGGCGGCTTCACGCTCGACTACGCGGCGATCGAGGCCAAGGGCCTTTCCCGGGAGGAGGTCGAGTCGTTCGTCGCGCGCACGACGCTGGAGCAGCCGGGAATCGGCTTCACCTTCACGCGCACGCAGCTCGAACGCGGCACGGTGCCGGCGCACCGCGTCGGCACGCTGGTTCAGCGCGCCTGGCACCGGCAGATGGCGATCGACGTCGTCGTCGTGCAGAAGCCCTTCTGGTATTTCCAGTCGAAGAACACGTCGTCGCCCAACGCCTGCTCGCACGGCGCGCCCTACACCTACGACACCAACGTGCCGCTGCTGATCCACGGCGACCGCTGGATCAAGGCCGGACGCTACGGCGACTACGCGGAGACCGTCGACATCGCGCCGACGCTCGCGCAGGTGCTCAACGTGCGGGTGCCGAGCGCGAGCGAGGGCAAGGTGCTGACGCGCGCGCTCGTCGCCGGCCGCTAGCGCCGGCTGCCCGCGGCACCCCCGGAAGACGCCCATGCAGCCGCCCTCCGCGTCCCCGTCCGCTCGAAGCTGCCCGCCGCGGGCACGACGATCTTCAGCGTGATGTCGGCGCTGGCCCAGAAGCACGGCGCCGTCAACCTCGGCCAGGGCTTTCCCGACTACCCGATCGACCCGGCGCTGATCGACCTCGTCACCGCGGCGATGCGCGCGGGGCACAACCAGTATCCGCTGATGCCCGGCGTGCTCGCCCTGCGCGAGGCGATCGCGGCCAAGGTCCTGCGCCTGTACGGGCGCCGCTACGACCCCGTCGACGAAATCACCGTGACGACCGGCGCGACGCAGGCGATCTTCACGACCATCCAGGCGCTCGCGCACGCCGGCGACGAAGTCATCGTTTTCGAGCCGGCCTACGACAGCTACATCCCGTCGGTGCAACTCGCGGGCGCGATCCCGGTGCCGCTGCCGCTGACGTTTCCGGCGTACCGGATCGACTGGCACGCGGTCCGCGCTGCGATCACGCCGCGGACCCGGTTCATCCTGCTCAACACGCCCAACAATCCCGGCACCAGCGTGCTGACCGCTGCCGATCTCGACGAGCTCGCCGCGGTCGTCCGGGACACGCCGATCGTGGTGATCGGCGACGAGGTCTACGAGCACATGGTCTACGACGGCGCGCGGCACGAAAGCCTGGCGCGCCACGACGAGCTGGCGGCGCGCAGCGTCGTCATCGGCTCGTTCGGCAAGACGTTCCACGCGACCGGATGGAAGGTGGGCTACGCGCTGGCGCCCGCGGCGCTCACCGCGGAGATCCGCCGCGTCCACCAGTTCACGGTGTTCACGGTCAACAGCGCGGTCCAGCACGGCATGGCCGCGTTCCTGCAGGACCCGACGCGCTACGAGGCGCTGCCGCAGTTCTTCCAGCGCAAGCGCGACCTGTTCCGCAACCTCCTGGCCGGAACCCCGCTCGACCTGCTACCGTGCGCCGGCAGCTACTTCCAGCTTGCGCGCTACGGGCGGGTAAGCGACGAGCCGGCAGCGGCGTTCGCACAGCGGCTGGTCGTCGAATACGGCGTGGCGACCATCCCGCTGTCGGCGTTCCACCGCGACGGCACCGACCACAAGGTGATCCGCTTCTGCTTCGCCAAGCGCGAGGAGACGCTGCGGGAGGGGGCTGCGCGGCTGGCGGGGCTCGGCGCGGCGATCAGATCAACGTCTTCGCGAGCTTCACCAGCAGTTCCTTGAGCGGGATCTGCAGCGCCGCCAGGGCCAGCAGCGGCAGGGCCAGCGGCAGCAGTATTGCCATCAGCGAGTGCTTGCTAAACGGAAATCCGCGCATCGACTTGACGGCGTCGTACATCGCGTTTGCATCGGCCACCGGGCCGATTTCCGACGCGTCGAGCAGCGGCGTCGACTCAACCGAATCGCCCAGGATCCAGCGGCTATGGACCAGCCGTCCCTGCTCGCCAACGAGATTCGAATAGTCGACCAGCGCGGTGCGCTTGGCAGTCGCCAGCGCCGGCATCAGCGCCAGCAGCGGCGCCAGCAGCAGCAGCGACCAGAGCACGACAAAGGCGATCATCGGCAGCTTGAGCGAGCCGAGCGTGGCTCCGTGGTAGACGACGTCGTGCGCCCAGCGCGACGCCAGCACCGCGGACAGCGCGAACGACAGCATCGAGAACGCGCCAGGCAGCTTCTCCAGGAAGCCCAATCCGCCGACGTGGTCCGGGTGAGTCGGCACCAGCGACAGCTTCAGGCGACCGACCTGCGCCATCCACAGCGTCACCAGCCCCAGCCGCCACAGCCAGCCCAGCAGCAGCGCGAGAAAGACCGGCCGCGCAACGTACGCGAACCACCAGCCGCCGAAGCCCAGGCCGCCGTCGGGGTCGACCGCCCAGGCCATGGCGTCGGAGTGCGGCTCCGCCGAGGTGCCGATCGACCACGCGAGCGCGACGCCCAGCATGAAGATCCACGGCAGCGATGTGTTGCGCAGCCGGCGGACTCCCGCGAGCAGCTGCTCGAAGCGCGCGCGCTCGGCGGGCGGGACCACGCCGCCCTCGATGAACTGGGGCACGAACCGCAGCATCGCCTTGTGCAGCGCCGCTTCGGCGAAGATGAACAGGGGAATCGCGACCAGGCAGCGGACGTGGACGCCGTAATGCTGCAGCAGACGCTCGCCACTGTCGTCGGCGAGCAGGCGCCCCTGCAGGGCCGCCCAGATCGCGATAGGCAGCCAGGTGACGAGCGCGTAGAAGACGGCGCGCCGCCCAACGCCGAGACCATCGGCTGGCACCAGGTGCAGCCGGCGATGCCAGCGCAACGGCGGCTCGTTCTCGATCGGCGAAAACTCGAGCGTGGAAGTGTCGGTGGATTCGGCTGCTTGGCGCATGTCGTTTACCGGTAAAGGAAACCTTGCCGTCGACTCCCGGGGGGCAGCCGACGGCAGGGGGACGCGAGCAACGCGGCCGGTTGAAGCGAACGGCGAGGCCGTCCGTGTTCGCTGCGGATCTGACGTCCGCAATTGCTGTTACTGCAGAGGCGCCACGACGATGTATTGCACCGACGTTCCGACATACTGGGGTTGGTACCAGGTGCCGCCGCAGTTGCTGTACCCGATGCCGTTGACGATCACCGTCTGGCATTGAGGCGGCAAGGTAT
>CAWHJY010000036.1:0-180930 GCA_963829775.1 uncultured beta proteobacterium
CGGCGGACCCCAGCGCTAGAATGCCCGCCTCGGACACCGGATCGCCTTCATGCCGCATCTCCTGCTGCTCGCCCTGCTCGCCCTGTTCGCACTCGCCCCGCTGCTGGCGCTCGCGGCGCCCTACAAATGCCTGGTCGACGGCAGGACCACCTACCAGGACCGTCCCTGCGACCCGGACAACAAGGAGAAGGGGCAGATGACGGGCAGCGGCGTGCAATCCAAGAACAACCAGACGCTGTCGGGGACGACCGTCGTCACGCGGGAGGAGAACCAGCGTCGCGCCGCCATCGCGAAGACCGACATGGTTCCGCTGGCACGCGAGGCCTTCGGCGCGATGGTGGCCGGCAACATGTACGCCTGGGCGGAGATGCTGTGCCCGCGTGTCAAGCAGCAGTTCCAGCGCGGCCTGGCCGACATGACCAGGATGCAGGGCGCCAGCTACGCCAAGCGTAAGGTCGCGCTCGTCAGGACCACCGACGTCGGCGCCGAAGGAGTCACCTTTCTCGTGTCGGAGGCGGACCCCGCCGCCGGTCAGCGCTCGCTGCGCGTCCATTTCGACTGGTACGACGGGCGGCCCTGCCTGTTGAACATCAGCGACTTCGGCGGCGGCACCCGCAAGCCGTAGCGGGTCGCGCCGCCCGCGGACACCGCGGCGTCCGGCCGGGCGGCAGCGGATCCGACGCGCACGTCAGGGAATGACCTCGTCGCGCCCGGCGAGGTGCGCCATCTGGCCGGCGCGCTTCTCGTGCAGCAGGCTGATGTCCGCCGCCTCGATGGCGTGCAGCAGTTCGGCCGCCTCGAGCAGCCGCGGCGCGCTGATGTAGCTCGCCCCCGCCGCGTAGAGCGTCTCCACGTCGGAGAGGTTCTCGGCGTGGACGATGATCTTGGCGTGGGGGTTCAGCTCGTGCAGCTGCTGCAGCAGCCGCCGGTTGCTCGCGCCCTTGAGCAGCATGTCGGGCAGCGAGCAGATGATGATCTCCGCCTTGCCGAGGCCCGCGTGAAGCAGCGTGTCGCGCTGGCTGATGTCGCCGTAGATCACGTGCACGCCGCGCTTGCGCAGCCGCTCGATGACGACGGGATTGAAATCGATCACCCACAGGTCGTCCAGCAGATGGGGCTTGCGCCGCCGGATCTCCTCGAGCAGCGAGCTCGCCGTCCAGGAAAAGCCGAGCAGGAAGATCCGCCCGTGCTTCGCCGGCGCTTCGCCGTCGTCCTTCGTCGCCTTGAGATCGTGCAGGCCCAGCCGGGTCAGCCACGGCGAGGCGCGCCGCAATATCCCGTCGTTGCGGCTGATGGCGTAGGTCGAGCCGATCGCCAGGAAGGCGAACGCGAACGCGATGACGCCCATGGCCTGGTCCGAGACGTCGCCCGAGGCCTTGCCCAGCGCCAGCAGCACCAGCGAGAGCTCGCTGACCTGGCAGAGGTTGAGCGCCGGGAGGAAGCTCACCCGGTGGCCGAGCCGCATCGAATGCAGCACCGGGACGACGGTGACCAGGCGGCTCACGATGACGAACGCGCTGACGATCAGCATCCACGTCGCGATGTTCCAGGTCGGCACCGGAATGCTCATGCCGAGGCCGACGAAGAAGAGCGTGACGAAGAAATCGCGCAGGCTGGTGACCTTGGCGATGACGTCGAGCGTGTACGGAAACGTCGAGACCATCACTCCGGCGATCAGCGCGCCCATCTCCGGCGACAAGCCGAGGTAGCGCGCGAAGCCGGCGAGCGCGAAGCACCAGGCGAGCGCGCCGACCAGCACCAGCTCGGGCTGCCGCGCGACGAACTTGAAGATCGGCGGCAGCACGAAGCGGCTGAAGACGAAGCCCACGCCGACCAGCAGCCCCACCTTCAGCAGCGCGAGGCCGAACCCGGCCAGCGCAGGGTTCTTGAGGTCCGGCTGGATCGCGAGGAACAGGATCACGAACAGGTCCTGGAGCACCAGCACGCCGAGGGTGATGCGGCCGACGAGCGTGTCGAGCTCCCGCTTGTCGTAGAGGATCTTGACGATGATGACGGTGCTGGACAGGGCGACCGCGACGCCGAGGTAGAGCGCCTCGAGCCACCCCGTCGCGAAGCTGAACAGCCCGAAGAACAGCCAGCCCAGCCCCACGCAGCCGAAGATCTGCGCCATGGCGGTCAGGGTGATCACCTTCCCGGCGCTGATCATGCGCTTCAGGTCGATTTCGAGCCCGATCATGAACAGCAGCAGCGACAGGCCGATATGGGAGATCACCTGGATCGATCCGGCGTCGGTGACCCACTTGAAGCCGTGCGGGCCTACGGCGAATCCGGCGAGCAGATAAGCGAGCAGCAGCGGTTGCCGCACCACCTGGCTGGCGACGGCAACGACCCATGCCGCGATGACGCAGACGGCGATGTCGTTCACCAGGTTGTGTTCCATCATTGCTCCGGTCGTTGCTCGAGCCAGCGATTGCGGTGATCAGGCGGCGGACGCGGGCGGGGATGCCGTGTTGCCGGCGCGCGCCGACTGCCAGGCCGCGATTTCGTCCTTCGCCGTGCGGTAGCCGATGTCGATGATCGGCGCGAACTTGTCGAAGGCCAGGATCGGAAAGCCCTCGACCGGCGGCTCGAGCAGCAGGTCGGCGAGCGAACGGAACGACGGCTGCCGCATCCGGCTGGCGCTGTTGATCTCGGTGGCGCGCATGACGCTGCCGAGGATCGACGGGGCGCGGGTCCGCACGCCGAACAGGCGCAGCCGGCCCAGCAGCGCCTGCCAGCCGGACAGGCTGGGGCCGAAATGGTAGTCCTTCATCTTGTCGTGCGCCGGCATCGGATTGACGCCGATGACCGTGCCCCCCTCGCACAGATCGCGCATGACGTCGAGGGGCATGTTGTTCATCACGCCGCCGTCGATCAGCACTTCGCCGTCGTCGCCGAGCAGCGGCGGGAAGATCGCCGGGATCGCGGTGCTGGCGCGCACCGCCCGCCAGACCGGTCCGCGCTGGTGCACGACGGCCTCCGCGCGCGACAGGCCGCTGGCGACGACGAAGCAGGGCGTCCACAGGTCCTCGATCAGCAGGTCCCCGAACACCTGGCGATAGACCGCCGTCACCTTGCCGCCGGCCATCAGTGCGACCACCGGCAGGGTCCGGTCGAGCAGCCGCTTCGGGGACGCGAAGATCTCGGCAAGGCGCAGCATCTCGGCCAGCGAAATGCCGGCCGCGCGCCCCGCCGCGATCACCGAGCCGATGCTGGTTCCGCCGATCAGGTCGACCTCGAGGCCGGCCTCGTCGAGCGCGCGCAGCACGCCGATGTGCGCGAAGCCTCGCGCGCCGCCGCCGCCAAGCACGAGTCCGGTGGCGCGGCCGCTCACGCGCCGCGCCAGTCGCCGCAGGTCGCCGTCGTTGCCCAGGCGGACGTGATGGTGGGCGGCGACGCCGCGGGCGGTCAGCCACGCGAGCGTGCCGGTCGGGCGCTCGGTCGAGTCCGGGTGCAGCAGCACGAGCTCGGTCCGCGTTTTGAGCCCCAACTCGCCCAGCGCGCGCTCGACCGGCCCGGGGGCGGAGTCGGCGCCGGCGCGCGCGACGATCAGCACGCGGTCGGCGAGCTTGACGCAGCGGCGCGTCCATGCGGACCAGTCCGGATCGGCCTCCAGCACCAGTGCGCCGTGATCGCGCTCCTGCGCGCTCAGCCACGCGGCGAGCGGCTCGTGGGCGACCGCGTCCTCGCCGCTCTGGGCGATGCCCGGGCGGGCGAGCAGCCGGTCGACGTCGGCCGAGGCGAGTCCGCTGGACGCGGCCGAGCGCGCCCAGCGATTCCGCGAGCCGCCGCGCGAAGGTCGCGAGCTCCGTGCCCGGTCCCGCGGCGACCACCGCGAACACCGCCGGCGCCGTGCCGCGGGACGCCGGCCGCTGTGCGGCGCGGCGCAGGCGCCAGACACCCGCCCGGGCGATCTGCATCATCGCCTCCGGGTGCCGCGGCAGAAGTTCGTCGAAACCGGCCCTGGACAGACGCAGGAGATAGCTGTCGCGGACCGCGAAGACCGATGCCGAACGCGGCTCGCCGGTCAGCAGCGCCACCTCGCCGACGGCGCCGCCGCGACCGACCTCCTCGAGCACGCGCTCGCGCCCGTCGGCGTCGAGGCCGACCACGCGCAGGCGGCCGTTGACGACCACGTAGGCATGCTCGCCACTGTCCCCTTGGCGGAACAGCGCCTGCCCGCTGGTCAGGTGCATCCATTCGAGGCGGGCTTCGATCTCGCGCAGCGCCGCGGCATCGAGCGCGCCGAACAGTTCGGCGAGCAGTTCCGCCAGCTGGTTGCCGCGCATCCGCGGCAGCAGGCGGTGCAGGAGTCCGCGCAGCGCCTCGGGATGCCGGGATGCGAGTCGCTCGAAATCGGCCCGGCCGAGGCGCGCCAGGCGCGAAGGTTCGACCGCGACCACCGTCGCCGCGCGCGGCTGCCCGGTGAGCAGCGCCATCTCGCCGACGATGGCGCCGGGGCCGACGTCGTCCAGCGCCGTCGACGTTCCATCGGGGTGCGCGACGCTGACGGCCAGCCGCCCCGATAGCACCACGTACAGGTCATCGCCCGGTTCGCCCTGCCGCAGGACGACGTCGCGGGGCGCGGCTTCCACCGGCCGCAGCGCGGCGAGCAGCTCGGCGAGGTCGGCCTCGGGCAGCGGATCGCTGAGCAGGTCCCGCGCGAGCAGCGCCTCGATGCCGGGAATGGTCGAAGGTGACGTCATCGGGGGGCGTGGTCGAAGCGCGCGCGGTCGCCGTGTCAGGCGGCCCCGGGGGCCGGCGCGCCGGCGTCGCCGAGCAGCGCGAGCAGGCGGCGGAGATTGTCCCGCGCAGCGGTCTCGTACCGGTCGCGGAAATAGTCGGAGGCGAAGAAGGCGGGACGCCGCGCCAGCATGCGCAGGAAGAACAGCTGGCCACGGTGGTACTCGGCGTCCGTCTGCATGGAAAATTCCTTGCGGAGCAACGCCCCCTGACGCATGAACTCGTCCCACGGTGCGCCGAATCCCGCGAGGTCGATGTCGTCGATGAAGCGTCGGTCGCCGCCGCGCGGGGGAGCACTGTGTCGCGTCGTCAGGATCAGCTCGCACACGCGACGACGGAACGCCGGCCGGGCGCCGACGGACAGCGCCAGGAACAGCTCGGCGCTGCGGCGCTCGTTGGAGGGATCGCCCGGTTCGTAGACCGCGTCGTGAAACCACAGCGCCATTTCCACGGCGTCGCGGTCGGCGAGCAGCGGCGCGACCTCGTCGGCACGGCGAAGGCAGTCGCGGATGTGGTCGAGGTTGTGGAAGTGCCGGTGCGGACTTCCCAGCAGGCCGCGCAACCGGTCGTGAACCTCGGCCGGGGACGCCGCGGGCGGCGATGCGACGCAACGACGCCACAGCGCCTCGAAACGCTCTGAATCGATGTCCGCAGTCGTCATCGCTGCGTCGTTCCGGCTGCCGCGATCCCGCCGATCCGCATGGCGCCCGACGCGCCCGGCGTCAGCACGTCGCGCCCGGTTCGGCGGTGGCACCGGCGTCGCGCGGCAATGTCGGGTACATGGTCGATCGACTCCTCCGTCTCCACCGCAGCCCTTTCTGCTGCACTGCCGCGGCCCACCAGCCTTGAATGCGGCGCGCCGCAACCTCCGCCGTCCGCTGCAGTCGCGGTACGACGTGGCCCGCGCTGCCGGCTCCGCGGCCAACCGTGGGGGGCAGGATACGGCATCGTCGAATCGGTGGAAAGGTCGCCCCGCCACTTCGCGCCACTTCGCACCGCGATGCCCCGGACCGGCACACACGCTCGCCGCGGCGGTTCGCGCGGACGTACAATTTGCCCGGGCCGAGGTGCCCGCTCCCGTCGGCGCAGGCGACATCCTCGGACAACGTGCTCGTCACCGAACGCAAGGGGCTCCATGCCTTCCAGCCGCGGGAAGCCGGATAACGCGCGCCTCGACAAGGTGGTGGCCGACGCGCGCCGCAACCGCGAGCAGCGCGACAGCGGCTACCGGGAGCGGGCGCTCAAGATCTATCCGTGGATCTGCGGGCGCTGCGCGCGCGAATTCACGCGCGAGAACGTCGGCCAGCTGACGGTTCACCATCGCGACCACAACCACGACAACAATCCGCCGGACGGCAGCAACTGGGAGCTCCTGTGCCTGTACTGCCACGACAACGAGCACTCCCGGCAGCTCGAGCAGGCGGGCCGGGGCCCGGCCACGCCGGACGCGCCCGGTGACGCCGCGACCCACCGCCCGTTCGCCGCGCTGGAAGCGCTGCTGAAGCGCGGCAAGGGCCCCGGACAATGAGCCTTCTTCCCGGCGTCCTCTACTTCGCCCTGGTCTTCGGCGCCGGCTTCATCCTGGGCCGCCGGTGCCGGGTGCGGTGCTGGGTGGCGGGCGCACCGCGGCGAGCGCGCGGCGGACCGGGACGCAGGCGCCGGACGCACCGGGGTCGCGCCACTGGTCGTGCTGCGGGCCGGACGATGACCACCTACCTGTTCGCGTTCAATCCGTCGATCTGGAGCTGGCCGGAGCTGGGCAAGGACATCCGCACGCTCCGGCGGCGCGGCCACTTCGACACCACGTGGTCATGCGGACGGCACCGGAACATCGAGCCGGGCAGCCGCGCGTTCCTGGTACGCCTGGGGGTGCCGCCCAAGGGAATCATCGGCAGCGGCTTCACGCTGTCGGCGCCCGCGCCGGGCGAGCACTGGATCGCGGCCAAGGCCGCCGCCGGCATTCCGGCGCTGTACGCGAAGCTGCGGCTCGACGCGCTGTTCGACGCGCCGCTGGTCAGCTTCGACGAGCTCGCGCTGCCCCCGTTCGGGGGTTTCCGCTGGGGCGTGCGCGCGTCGGGCACGCGACTGCCGTGGACGCTCGCCGACGCGCTCGAGCCGCTGTGGGAAGCGCGCGTCGCCGCGGCGCTCGAGGCCGGCCGGCCGGCGCCGCCGGTCGTGCGCCGGCGCTGAGCGCGGCGCCTCCGCCGCAACCGCCTCCACCTGGCTTCCAAGGCCGCCTGCCGATGCCCGACCGCCTGATCGCCGACGTCGTCGTCGTCGTCCACCTCGCGTTCGTGGCGTTCGTCGTCGCCGGCGGCCTGTTGCTGCTGCGGTGGCCCAGGCTCGCGTGGCTGCACCTGCCGGCGGCCGCGTGGGGCGCCTACGCCGAGTTGACGGCGACGATCTGCCCGCTGACACCGCTCGAGAACCACTTCCGGCAGCGCGCGGGGCTCGGCGGGTACGAGGGCGGCTTCGTCGAGCATTACGTCATGCCGGTGCTGTACCCGTCCGGGCTCACGCCACAGCACCAGGTCTGGCTCGGCGCGTTCGTGATCGCGCTGAATGCGGCCGTCTACGCCGCGGTCCTGGTGCGCGCGCGCCGGCGACGGGCTACCATCGACGTCCCATCCCGCCCCGCCGCGCCGCCCGCGCGTCCCTCCGCATGACGACGCCCTCGACCGCCATCGATCTTCGTTCCGACACCGTGACCCGCCCGACCGCGGCGATGCGCGCCGCGATGGCGGCGGCGCCGGTGGGCGACGACCAGTACGGCGAGGACCCGACGGTCAACGAACTGCAGGCGCGCGTCGCGACGCTGCTCGGCAAGGAGGCCGCGCTGTTCGTGCCTTCGGGAACGATGGCCAACCAGGTCGCGCTCAAGGTGCTGACGCAGCCGGGGGACGACGTCGTCGTCAGCCGCGAGAGCCACGCCGTGTGGCACGAGACCGGGGCATCGGCGGCGAACGCCGGGGTCCAGTTCACCGAGGTCGGCAGCGGCGGTCTGTTCACCTGCGACGACTTCCTCGCCGCGGTCAAGCCGCGCGGCCACGCGATCTACCCCCCGACGACGCTGGTGGAGATCGAGAACACGCACAACCGCGGCGGCGGGCTCGTCGTGCCGCAGGAAGACATCGCGCGGATCTGCGCGGCGGCGCGCGAACGCGGCATCGCGTCGTATTGCGATGGCGCGCGGCTGTGGAACGCGGCGATCGCGAGCGGCGCGACTCCGTCGGCGATCGCGGCGCCGTTCGACCTCGTCGGCGTCGCGCTGTCGAAGGGCCTGGGCGCCCCGATGGGTTCGGTGCTCGCGGGCCCGCGCGCGCTGATCGACCGCGCGACGAGGTACCGGCGGATGCTCGGCGGCGCGCTGCGCCAGTCCGGCATCGTCGCGGCGGCGGGATTGCACGGCCTGGATCACCACATGGCGCGGCTCGCCGACGACCACGCCAATGCGCGGCGGATCGCGGAGCGACTGGCGCGGTGTCCGGGCGTCGTCCTCGACCTCGCGACCGTCGCCACCAACATCGTCGTGTTCCGGCTCGCCGCCGAGGCGCCGGACGCGGCGACCGTGGTCGCGCGGGCGCGGGAGCACGGCGTGCTGATCTTCGCGTTCGCGCCGCGGACCGTGCGTTTCGTCACGCATCTCGACGTCACGGCGGCGCAATGCGCCGCGGCGGCGGAGATCCTGGCGGCCGCGGTCGGCGGCTGATCCCCTGCGGCGCGGTCGAGGTGCGACAATGGGGCCTCGCAACCATCCCCGGAGAACACCATGACCCTGTGCCCGATTGCCATTGCCGTTGGCTGCCCGAAATGCCCGGTGTTCAAGGTGTGCCCGCTGACGCGGATCATCGGCGACCAGCCGGCGGTCGACGAGAAGACGCCGGCGCCGAAGTCGTCGGGTGGCGCCAAGAAGCGGAAGTGAACGCCAGCCCCCGTGGCGGGGCCTGCACTCTGGTCGGTTGACCCGGCCGTTCCGTTCACCAGCAACGCGGGCGCGTGTGCGGCACCCGTTGTTTCGCCACGGCCCCGGCGGGTTGCCCCGCCGGGTCGGCCGCGACTGCTGACCGGGTCAACGGACTCCCGCTGACTCGGCGGCGATCCCGATCGTCGGTTGGGAAGGCCGCGCACAGCCTTCGAAATCGCCGGTCCTGCGTTCCGGTGTCACCACCGATCACTCGTCGTGCTCATCGTTGCACCTCCCCGCCTCGCGGCGGCGGGCGCGGGCGGCCGATGCCGCGCCGCCTCCAGCGCCCGTTTCGCTGCTGTTGCCCCGGCGGCCACATGGCGCGCCGGTCCTGCCCCCGCTGTCGCCAGCGAGCTCCTTCAGCGGCCGGCGACCTGGCCGCCGCACGCCTCCCTGCACGCGAGCGCGAACAACGTCCGCGCCGCGGCTTCCGCTTCCATCGGGCCTTCCGCCGCCGAGAGCCGGAAGATCAACCCGTCCGCCGCCTGCCGGTAGGTGCCTTCGCGCCCCGCGCGCACGGGTTCGCCGTGTTCCCGTCCGTAGGGCCGCTGGAGTTCTTCCAAGAGCCTTGTCATTTCGTGTGCCTCACATGCTTCAACCATTGTGGCCACGGGCGACAACACGACCCGGGACCTCGATCGGCGCCCGGGTCTCGTCGAGACGGGGACGCGGCTGCTGCCGGGCGCGACGGCCCGATTCGGGCGTGGGCTTGTTCGTTCGACGATGGGCTGGCATGGGTCCACGCTCCTGTTCCTCCGCGTCGGGCGGGCACGATGCGCGCACGACGCGAATGTCCGGTCCTCGCGGAGGCCGGCGCAACGAATCGGAGGGGAGAGAAGCGACCTTCCGACTGTTCCGCCCGTCCACCCGGCGGAAAGTCTTCCGGTCGGGTGGCGCTACAGCGTCGTCAGCGAGCCGGCTTTGGCCGGCGAGCCATCGAACGCATGCGTGCCCTTCGTGGCGAACTCCATGGCATCGCCCTGCGCGGAGAGCGCCGGGAAGAGGCCGTCGAAGTTGCGAATGAAGGTCAGCATGGGTTCGGTCGAGACACTGGGTCCACGGGGATACGTATGCCCCGATGATAGAATCGGCCACGGCGCCGAGCGCAAGGATTTTCCGCCATCCCGCCGGACTTCTCCTGACAAAAATGCAACACACAGGAATTGACGACTCGCGGCCCGGGTTCCGGGCCGCCCCCGGACTCGGCGGGGAGGCGCGATGACGCTGGGCGAGCGGCTGCGGCTGGTGCGCGGCGGCGACACGCAGAAGGCGTTCGCGGCGGCGCTCGGGGTGCACGAGAACTCGGTCGCCAACGCCGAGCGCCGCGGCTCGGCGACGCAGGACTACCTGCTGCGCCTCGCCGAAGTCCGCCGCGTCAACCTGCACTGGCTGCTGACCGGGCACGGAGCGATGCGGCTGGACGACCCCGACGGCTCGCTGCTGCAGGAGAAGCTGTCGCTGGCGCTGACCGACGCGCTGCGCGTCGCCTGCGGCCCGCGCCACGCCGGGGTTCCGCTCGAGTTGCGCGCCCGCGCGCTGCGCGCCGGCGCCACCTACCTGCGCGCCATCGGCGTGACCGAGGACACCGTGCCCGACGTCGAGGCACTGGCGAGGCTGCTGCGGATGACCATCGCCGTGCTGCGCGAGGCGGAGTAGCGCGCTCCGGGGTCGCGCGCTTCCCGTAGAATCGGGGCAAGAGCGTTCGGCCGCGGCGTCCGCGCGGACCTCGCCAACCGTCAAGCCATCGGGGGATCGTCACCATGACCTTCGCAGCAATCACCGGCTGGGGCAAATGCATGCCGCCGGCCGTCCTGTCCAACGACGATCTCGCGACGTTCCTGGAGACCGACGACGCGTGGATCACGCAGCGCACGGGCATCAAGGAGCGCCGGATCACCCACGTGCTCGGCACCGAGCTCGCGTACGTCGCGGCACGGCGCGCGCTGGCCTGCGCCGGCCTCGCGCCGACCGACATCGACCTCATCGTCTTCGGCAGCTGCTCGGCCGAGGAGGCCGTGCCCAACACGGCGTCCGGGCTCCAGTACCGGCTGGGCGCGACCAACGCCGCCGCGATGGACGTCAACAGCGCCTGCACGAGCTTCCTGTACGGACTGTCCGCCGCCAGCGGCATGATCCGCGCCGGCACCGTCCGCCGCGCGCTGGTCGTCGGGGTCGAGACGATCTCGCCGTTCATGGACTGGGACAACCGCAACGTCGCCATCCTCTTCGGCGACGGCTGCGCCGCGGTGGTGCTGGAGGCCACCGACCGCGAGGAAGGCGTGCTCGCCGACAAGCTGGGCTGCTACGCCGACGCGCGCCAGATCCTCCGCGTGCGCGGCCACGGCACGACCTACGGCAACCGCGGCGTCACCTACGGCGACACGCTGTGGGACTTCGACGGCCAGGAAATCTTCAAGCGCGCGGTGCACGGGATGAGCGAATCGGCCACCGAGGCGCTCGCGCGCGCCGGCAGGACGCCGGCGGACGTCGACCTCATGGTCCCGCACCAGGCCAATCTGCGCATCATCGAGTTCGTGGCCAAGCGCGCGGGGATCGGGATGGATCGCGTGTTCGTCACCGTGCACAAGTACGGCAACATGTCGGCGGCGACGGTGCCGGTCGCGCTGGTCGACGCCGTCGAGGAGGGTCGGGTCGGGCCGAACGCCCTGCTGCTCACTCCCGCGTTCGGCGCCGGGCTCACCTGGTGCTCGCACGTCATCCGCTGGGGCGACCGCGTCACCCCGCGCGACGGCACCGACGTCGAGCTGCCGCCGTGCGAGCGGACCGCACTCGAGATGGTCAACGCGTTGCGCGCGGCGAAGGTCGCCAAGGAGCGGTCGCGCGCGGGACTGAACTCGCCGGTGTTCCCGGAACCGCCCGCGGCCGGCGCGGCGACCTGAGCCGCGGCGGGAACGTCAGGCCGGCACCAGCTTGCGGTGCGCCTGCACGCTCATCAGGATGCCGAGCCCGATGAACAGCGACACCAGCGCCGTGCCGCCGTACGAAACGAACGGCAGCGGCACGCCGACGACGGGCAGCACGCCGCTCACCATGCCCATGTTGACCAGGGCGTAGGTGAAGAACATCAGCGTCACCGACCCCGCCATCAGGCGGCCGAACAGCGTCGAGGCATTGGCGGCGATCATCATCCCGCGCCCGATCAGCAGCAGGTAGAGCAGCAGCAGGAACGCGTTGCCGATGAGGCCGAACTCCTCGCCGAAGACCGCGAAGATGAAGTCGGTGTGCCGCTCGGGCAGGAAGTCGAGGTGCGTCTGGGTGCCGTTGAGCCAGCCCTTGCCGGTGACGCCGCCCGAGCCGATCGCGATCGACGCCTGCGTCGAGTGGTACCCGGCGCCGAGCGGATCGCGCGTGGGATCGAGAAAGGTGAGGATGCGCTCGCGCTGGTAGTCGTGCAGGTGCGGCCACAGCAGCGGCGCCGCTCCGGCGCCGAGCGCGAAGAGGCCGATGATGATCTTCCACGACAGGCCGGCCAGAAACAGCACGTAGAACCCCGACGCGGCGATCAGCAGCGACGTGCCGAGGTCGGGCTGGCGCTTGATCAGGAACGTCGGGACGGCGATCAGGACCGCGGCGAGCGCGAAATCCCTCCAGCCGATCCGGCCCTCGAACTTCTGGAAGTACCACGCGAGCATCAGCGGCATCGCGACCTTCATCAGCTCCGACGGCTGGAACCGCATGAACCCCAGGTTGAGCCAGCGGCGCGAGCCGTTGACGACGACGCCGAACAGCGCGACACCGATCAGCAGGAGCACCGCGACCACGTAGAGCGGCACCGCCGCGCGGGCGAGCGTCTGCGGCGGCACGTTCGCCATCAGCCACATCAGCACCAGCGCGACGGCCAGGTTCGCGAACTGGCCGGTCAGCCGCGCGACGCTCTGGTCGACCGCGGAGAACAGCGTGACGAGCCCGACGCCGACGATCGCCATCGTGGTGGCGAACAGCATGGGGTCGATCCGCCGCGTGAGCGCCTCCCACATCCGGGCGAGAAACTCGGCCATCAGTCGCTCCGGTCCTCGGCGTCGGGCGCGCCGGCGGCCGGCACCGCGACCGCCGGCGGGGCGGCGGTGACGCCGGTGAGGTAGTAGTCGAGCACCCTGCGGGCGATCGGCGCGGCCGCCTGCGCGCCGAAGCCGCCGTTCTCGACCAGCACGGCGAGCGCGATCGTCGGCTTGTCGGCCGGCGCGTAGGCGATGAACCAGGCGTGGTCGCGGAGACGCTCGTCGACCTTGTGCGCGTCGTATTTCTCGCCCTTGAGCGAATACACCTGCGCGGTGCCCGTCTTGCCGCCCGACACGTACGCCGCGCCCGCGAACGCGCGCGCGCTGGTGCCCTCCTTGTTGACGCCGACCAGCGCGTTGCGGATCACCGCGACGTGCTCCGGGTTCAGCGGGATCGTGTGCGAGGGTTCGGGCGCGACCAGGCGCTTCTCGCCGGTCCGCAGGCTCTCGACGGTGCGCACGAGGTGCGGCCGGAAGGCGACGCCGCCGTTGGCGACGGTGGCGATCGCGTGCGCGAGCTGCAGCGGGGTGAACGCCGTGTAGCCCTGGCCGATGCCGGCCGAGATCGAGTCGCCGAGGTACCACTTCCGGTGTTCCTCGCGGTACTGCGCTCCGGCGAAGCGCCGCCGCTTCCAGTCGCGCGACGGCAGCACGCCGCTGACCTCGCCGTCGATGTCGATGCCCGTCGGTCGTCCGAAACTGAGCTGCGACAGGAAGCGCGCGGTGTCGTCGATGTCGGTCTCCGAGGCGACCTGGTAATAGTAGGTGTCGCAGGACACGACGATCGACCGGTACATGTCGACCATGCCGTGGCCGCCGGGCTTGTCGTCGCGGAAGCGGTACGACGATCCCGGCAGCTGGAAGAAGCCCGGGTCGGCGATCGCCTGCGTCGCCGTGCGCTTGCCCGAGGTCAGCGCGCCCAGCGCGATGAACGGCTTGATCGTCGAGCCCGGCGGGTAGGCGCCGCGCAGCGGACGGTTGAGCAGCGGCTTGTCCGGCGACTCGTTCAGCAATTGCCAGTTCGCGGCGTCGATGCCGTCGACGAACAGGTTGGGGTCGTAGCCCGGCCTGGAGACGAACGCCAGCACGTCGCCGGTGGCCGGCTCGATCGCGACCAGCGCGCCGCGCCGGTCGCCGAACGCGGCCTCGGCGGCCTCCTGCAGTCTGATGTCGAGCGACAGGCGCAGGTTGTTGCCGCCCACGGGCGACGTGCGCGACAGCGTCCGCACCGCGCGTCCCGCCGCGTCGACCTCGACTTCCTCCCAGCCCGCGGTGCCGTGCAGCTCGCGCTCGTACGAGAACTCCAGTCCGACCTTGCCGATGTAGTCGGAGCCCTTGTAGTTGGCGGTCTCTTCCCACTCGGCGATGCGCTTGACGTCATGCTCGTTGATCCGGCCGATGTAGCCGATCACGTGCGACGCGATCTCGCCGTACGGGTACTGCCGGAACAGCCGCGCCTTGATCTCGACGCCGGGGAAGCGGTAGCGGTTGACGGCGAAGCGGGCGACTTCCTCGTCGGTGAGCTTGGTGCGGATCGGCAGGCTTTCGAAGTTCTTCGATTCCTCGAGCAGCCGCTTGAACCGCCGGCGGTCGCGCGGCTGCACGTCGATCACCTCGGCGATCGCGTCGATCGTCTCGTCGAGGTTGCGCACGCGCGACGGCTGGATCTCGAGCGTGTACGCCGAGTAGCTCTGCGCGAGCACGACGCCGTTGCGGTCGGTGATGACGCCGCGGTTCGGCGCGACCGGCACGATGGCGATGCGATTCGACTCGGCGAGCGTCTCGTAGTGGCCGTGGCGGACGATCTGCAGGTAGACGAAGCGGGCGAAGAGCCCGGCAAACGCCGCGACGACCAGCACGCCCGCCAGCACCAGCCGGCGGCGGTAGTGCGCGAGGTCGCGCTCGGCGCTGCGCAGCTCCGACGAGCCCAGTGCCGAGCCGGCGCTGCTGCGGCGGCGGCGCGAGGTGAAGAGCAGGCGGCGGGACATGGCTCGCGGTTCCGGGAGGCGGCGTCAGCGCTTGCCCGCCGACCGCGAGGGTCGCTGCGGCCACTGCAGCAGCACCGACACCAGCGGCCAGAGCAGCGCGCCGACGAGCGGCGGCGCGGCGTAGGTCCACCGGGGCATCGCCGCCCCGCCGACGAAGCGGACGAGCAGCACGATCGACGCGGTCAGCCCGAGCAGCACGGCCACCTGCGCCGCCTGTTGCCACAGCGGAAAGCGCAGCACCCGCCGGCGGAAATACTCGGCGGCGTAGGCGAGCACGGCGTACGCGACCGCGTGCTGCCCCAGCAGCGTCGCGTCGCCGACGTCCATCGCCAGTCCCATCGCCCACGCGACGCCCACGCCGACGAACCGCGGCTCCTGGATGCACCAGTAAAGCAGGACGAGCGCGAGAAAATCGGGGCGCAGCGCGAGCGCCGTGCCGTCGAGCGGCACCAGATTGACGAGCAGCGCGAGCACCAGCGTCAGCACGACGAACCAGGGCCTGGCCGGCCGCAGGATCTCCTCGGGCCCGGCGGGCGCGAACGACGAGACGTTCGGCAGCACCATCTAACGTTTCCCCCGGCCCTTGCCGGACTTGCGGACCACCGGGTCGTCGTCGGCCGGTTCCGGCCGCGGCGGCAGCGCCGCGCTGCGCGCCAGCACCAGAAGATGCTCGCTGCGATCGACCCCGGCGAGCGGCACGGCCTGGATGCGCGCGAACATCTGCCCGGTATCGCGCTCGAGCGCAGTCACCTTCGCCACCGCCAGCCCGGCGGGGTACGTGCCGTCGAGGCCCGAGGTGATCAGCACGTCGCCCACCTGGATGTCGGCCTGCGGCGGCATGAACCGCAACTCCGGCGGCCGGCCGGCGCCGACGCCGAAGAGCACGCTGCGCACTCCGCTGCGCTCGACCTTGACGGGCACCGCATGGTCCTTGTCGGTGATGAGCGTCACCTCGGCCATCGTCGGCAGCACGCGCGTCACCTGGCCGACGACGCCCTCGGCGTCGATGACCGCCTCGCCCGGCACGAGGTTCGAATCGGCGCCGCGGTCGACGAAGAGCTTCTGCGAGAACGGATCACGGCCCGAGTACAGCACCCGCACCGCGGTCGCCGTGTTCTCGAAGCGGCTGCGCACGTCGAGCAGCGCGCGCAGCCGCACGCTCTCGGCCTGCGCCGACAGGTAGCCCTGCGCCGCCGGGCCCTGCGCGAGGAGCCGCCGGCGCAGTTCCTCGTTCTCGGCGGCGAGCGCGCGCTGCGACGCGAAGAACGTTCCGACCGCGCCGAGCGCCTCGCCGGGAACGCGCGCCGCGCGCTGCAGCGGCGCGAGCACGACCGCGGCGACCTGCCGGATGCCCTCGAGGTAGCCAAAGCGGGCGTCGGCCACCAGCAGGCCGATCGACAGCAGGCAGAAGAACGCGAGCCGCGCGAGCGGCGATGGACCGCGGCGGAAGAACGCGGGCGGCTCGGCGGGTAGATGGTGCATCGGCGTGCCGCCGGTTCAGCGCGCCGGCGGGATGTCGGAAAGGCGGGAGGGGAGGCGTCGGAAGAGCGACAACGCGGCGGCGATCAATCCGACGTGAAGATCGTCTGCAGCTTGTCCATGTTCTCGAGCGCCCGGCCGCACCCGCGCACCACGCACGTGAGCGGGATCGTCGGCGACGATGACCGGCAAGCCGGTCTCCTCCATCAGCAGCCGGTCGAGGTCGCGCAGCAGCGCGCCGCCGCCCGTCAGCACCATCCCGCGCTCGGCGATGTCCGCGCCGAGTTCCGGCGGCGTGCGCTCCAGCGCGCTTTTGACCGCCGACACGATGCTGTTCAGCGGATCGGTCAGCGCCTCGAGGATCTCGTTGGACGACACCGTGAAGCTGCGCGGGATGCCCTCGGCGAGGTTGCGTCCCTTGACTTCCATTTCCTTGACCTCGGACCCGGGAAACGCGGAGCCGATGGTCTTCTTGATCATCTCGGCGGTGGTCTCGCCGATCAACATGCCGTAGTTGCGCCGGATGTAGTTGACGATCGCCTCGTCGAACTTGTCGCCGCCGACGCGCACGCTGCCCGCGTACACCATGCCGCCCAGCGAGATGACGCCGACTTCCGTCGTGCCGCCGCCGATGTCGACGACCATCGACCCGGTCGCGTCCGAGATCGGCAGGTCGGCGCCGATCGCCGCGGCCATCGGCTCCTCGATGAGATACACCTTCGACGCGCCGGCGCCGAGCGCCGATTCGCGGATCGCGCGGCGCTCGACCTGCGTGGAGCCGCACGGAACGCAGATGATGATGCGCGGGCTGGGCGAGAAGAGGCGCGAGTCGAGCACTTTCTTGATGAACTGCTTCAGCATCTGCTCCGTCACCGTGAAGTCGGCGATGACGCCGTCCTTCATGGGCCGGATCGCGGTGATGTTGCCGGGCGTGCGGCCGAGCATCTGCTTCGCCGCGAGGCCGACTTCCTGGATCACCTTCTTGCCGTTGGGCCCGCCTTCCTGGCGAATGGCGACGACCGACGGCTCGTTCAGCACGATGCCCTTGCCGCGGACGTAGATCAGGGTGTTCGCGGTGCCGAGATCGATCGCCAGATCGCTCCCGAAGTAACCTTTGAAGAAATCGAACATGGATTCCTGCGGAAAACGGTGCGGCGGAACGGGGAGGTCCCGCGGCACGGATCAGGGGCGCCACCGGCCGCTCGGAGCGAAACCATGGGGCGACTGGCATGCAAAATATGACAATATGATACTCTAACAGACTGCGTCCCCGCATTGATTCTGCGCGGAAATCGGCCCAATCCGGGGCGCCGGTGGCAACACGGCCCGGCGCCGCATTTTTGGTCCGATCCGGAAAGCGGGGACCGGCAGGATGCGGCCCCGGGTCCGGCCCAATCGGCCCCGCACCGGACCCCGCCGCCTCCCGGGACCCCGATCGCAACGACGATTCGCCCGCCCACATGCCACTCTCGCCCGCCGACGTCCAGCGACTCGCCCTCCTGGCCCGCATCGAATTCGACGCGGCGCAGGGCGACGAAGTCCGCGCCAAGCTCGACGCGATCTTCGCGATGATCGGGCAGCTCAACGCCGTCGACACGACCGGCGTCGTGCCGATGGCGCACGCGCAGGACGTGATGCTGCCGCTGCGACCGGACGCGGTGACCGAGACCGACCGGCGCGGGCTCTACCAGGGCGTCGCCCCGGCCGTCGAGCAGGGCCTCTACCTCGTGCCCCGCGTGGTCGACTGACCGGCCGGCGCGGCTCCACTCACCACGCGCGACGGCGGGGGAACGGACGCGCCCCGCGCCCGCCGCCGACCGACGACCAACGCCACCTCCGCCGTCCCCCGCATGCCCAGCCGATCCATCGCCGAGCTGTCCTCCGCCCTCGCCGCGAAGAAGCTGTCGTCGGTCGAGCTGACGACCTCCCTGCTCGACCGGATCGAGCGCGCGCAGGGCGCGCTCAACGCTTTCATCACCATCGACCGCGCCGGCGCGCTGGCGCAGGCCGCGGCGGCCGACGCCGCGCGCGCCGCCGGTCGCGCCGGTCCGCTGACCGGCATCCCCATCGCGCACAAGGACGTGCTGATGACGGCCGGCCTCGCCACCACCTGCGGGTCGCGGATGCTGGCGAACTTCGTTGCGCCGTACGACGCCCACGTCGTCGCCGGACTCAGGGACGCGGGGACCGTGCTGGTCGGCAAGACCAACATGGACGAGTTCGCGATGGGCTCGTCGAACGAGAACAGCTGGTTCGGGCCGGTGCGCAACCCGTGGAAGCTCGACTGCGTGCCCGGCGGGAGCTCAGGCGGATCGGCCGCGGCGGTCGCCGCGCGCCTGGTGCCGGGAGCGACGGGCACCGACACCGGCGGGTCGATTCGCCAGCCCGCCTCGCTGACCGGCATTTGCGGCCTGAAGCCCACCTACGGCACCTGCTCGCGCTACGGGCTCGTCGCGTTCGCGTCGAGCCTCGACACGCCGGGGCCGTTCGCGCGCACGGCGGAGGACTGCGCGCTGCTGCTCAACGCGATGGCCGGACACGACCCGCGCGACTCGACGTCGCTCGACCGGCCGCGCGAGGACTACGCGCGCCTGCTCGCGGCGCCGCCACCGGCGGGCAAGCCGCTCGCGGGCCTGCACGATCGGCCTGCCGCGCGAGTACTCCGGATCGGGCATCGACGCCGAGGTCGCCGCGGCGATGGACGCCGCGCTGGAGACGTTCCGCGCGCTCGGCGCGACCACCGTCGAGGTGTCGCTCCCCGACATCGAGCTTGCGGTTCCCGTCTACTACGTGATCGCGCCGGCGGAGGCGTCGTCGAACCTGTCGCGCTTCGACGGCGTGCGCTACGGCCATCGCGCGGCCGAGTACACCGACCTCACGGACATGTACCGGAAGACCCGCGCCGAGGGCTTCGGCGCCGAGGTCAAGCGCCGCATCCTCGTGGGCACCTACGTGCTGTCGCATGGCTACTACGACGCGTATTACCTCAAGGCGCAGCAGGTGCGGCGACTGATCGCCGACGGCTTCCGGCAGGCGTTCGGGCAGGCCGACGTGATCATGGGTCCGACGGCGCCGGCGGCGGCGTTCCGCATCGGCGCCAAGAGCGACGACCCCGTCGCGATGTACCTCAACGACATCTTCACCGTCGCCGCCAACCTGACCGGGACGCCGGCGCTGTCGATTCCGTGCGGCTTCACCCGCGACGGCCGGCCGATCGGCCTGCAGCTGCAGGGCAACCATTTCTCCGAGGCGCGCCTGCTGGAGATCGCCCACCGCTTCCAGCAGGTCACCGACTGGCACGCGAAGGCGCCGGCCGACGCGGGGGAGCCGTGACCATGGCCCGCTGGGAAGTCGTCGTCGGCCTCGAGACGCACGCGCAGCTCTCGACCGTCTCCAAGATCTTCTCCGGCGCGTCGACGGCGTTCGGCGCGACGCCGAACACGCAGGCCTCGGCGGTCGACATCGCGCTGCCCGGCGTGCTGCCGGTGCTCAACCGCGGTGCCGTCGAGCGCGCGATCCGCTTCGGACTGGCGGTCGGCGCGACGATCAACGCGCGCAGCGTGTTCGCCCGCAAGAACTACTTCTACCCCGACCTGCCGAAGGGCTACCAGATCTCGCAGTTCGAGATCCCGGTGGTCGCCGGCGGCCACGTCGACATCGTGTCGCCGACGCGCGGCGAGGTTTCGGTGCGGCTGACCCGCGCGCACCTCGAGGAGGACGCCGGCAAGAGCCTGCACGAGGACTTCCACGGCATGACCGGCATCGATCTCAACCGCGCCGGCACGCCGCTGCTCGAGATCGTCTCCGAGCCGGATCTCACGAGCTCCGACGAGGCGGTCGTCTATGCGAAGGCGCTGCACGCGCTGGTGCAGTGGATCGGCATCTGCGACGGCAACATGCAGGAAGGCAGCTTCCGCTGCGACGCCAACGTCTCGGTGCGGCGTCCGGGCGAGCCGCTGGGCACGCGCTGCGAGATCAAGAACCTCAACAGCTTCCGCTTCATGCAGGACGCCATCGACTTCGAGGTGCGCCGGCAGATCGAGCTGATCGAGGACGGCGGCAAGGTCGTGCAGGAAACCAGGCTGTACGACCCCGATCGCCGCGAGACGCGCTCGATGCGCAGCAAGGAAGACGCGCAGGACTACCGCTACTTCCCGGACCCGGACCTGCCGCCGCTGGTCATCGCGCCGGCATGGATCGACGAGGTCCGGCGCTCGCTGCCCGAGCTTCCGGTCGCGATGAAGGTTCGCTTCGAGCGCGAGTATGCGCTGCCCGCGCGCGACGCGACGACGCTGACTTCGAGCCGCGAGCTCGCGCGCTACTTCGAGGACGCGGTCGCGGCGCTCGGCGGGGCGCAGCACGCGAAGGCGGCTTCGAACTGGGTGCTGGGCGAGGTGTCGGCCGCGCTCAACAAGGTCGATCTCGACATCGCGCACGCGCCGGTTTCCGCGGCCGCGCTCGCCGGGTTGCTCCGGCGCATCGACGACGGCACGATCTCCGGCAAGATCGCCAAGGACGTGTTCGACGCGATGTGGGCCGGCGAGGCGACCGACGCCGACGCGGTCATCGCCGCGAAGGGCCTGCGCCAGATCTCCGACGAAGGCGCGATCGAGAAGATCGTCGACGAGGTGCTCGCCGCCAACCCGGCGATCGTCGCGGAATTCCGCGCCGGCAAGGACAAGGCGTTCAACTCGCTGGTCGGCAAGGCGATGGCCGCGACGCGGGGCAAGGCGAACCCGGCGCAGGTGAACGCGATCCTGAAGCGCAAGCTCGGCTGACTGCGCGCCGGGGCGTCGACCCCGGCCAGCCTGGCTCGACCTCACGGCATGCCGCACGCGTCTCGCAGCCGGCCCGACGTTTGTGCGCCGCAGCAGCCGGCGCGACACGGCGCCCAAACGCTCACTGCGGCGGCAGACGGCGCCCCGCAGACTCGACGCCGGCGCAAAGACCGGGCATCCTTCGCACCTGAACGCGCGACGCGGCCACGGCTTCATGCCCGACCGGTCGCGTCGCTCGCGAGGGAGGCCGTATTGAAGTTTCGAGTTCGTCCCGCGATCGCGCGGTACGGGAACACGCGGAGCGCGGGGAGAGCCGATTGGCCGACCTGATCGAGGTCCGCGACCTTTCGGTCGAGTTCGACGTTCGCGGTACCCGGGTGCCCGCGCTCGACCGGATTTCCTTCCGCATCCCGGCCGGCAGGACGCTGGCGCTCGTCGGCGAATCCGGCTCGGGCAAGTCGGTGACGGCGCAGGCCATCCTGCGCATCCTGCCCAAGACCGCCCGCATCACGTCCGGCGAGATCCTGTTCCACGCCCCGGGATCCGACCGGCCGCCGGTCGACATCACGCGGCTCGAGCCGGACGGCGCGCCGATCCGCGCGATTCGCGGGCGCCACATATCGATGATCTTCCAGGAACCGATGGTGTCGCTCTCGCCCCTGCACACGGTCGGCGACCAGGTCAGCGAGGCGCTGTTCCTCCACCACAAGGTCGGCCGGCGGGACGGCATGGCGCGGACGGAGGAGATGCTCCGCCTGGTCGGATTCCCGCACCCGGAACGCGCCCTCAAGAGCTATCCGTTCGAGCTCTCCGGCGGCCTGCGCCAGCGGGCGATGATCGCGATGGCGCTGGTGTGCCGACCCTCGCTGCTGATCGCCGACGAGCCGACGACGGCGCTCGACGTCACCATCCAGGCGCAGATCCTCGCCCTGATCAAGGACCTGCAGGCCGAGCTCGAGATGGCCGTGCTGATCATCACCCACGATCTCGGCGTGGTGGCCAACGTCGCCGACGAGGTCGTCGTCCTCTACCAGGGCCAGGTCATGGAGCGCGGCCCCGTGCAGGCGCTGTTCGAGCGGCCCACGCACCCGTACCTGAAGGCGCTGCTCCGCGCGGTGCCGCATTTCGACATGAAGCCGGGCGAACGGCTGGTGTCGGTGCGCTCGGTCGACCACCAGACCGGCCCGCTGATCGAGAAGGGGGAGCCGTGGCCCGCGGATGCGCCCGCGGTCCACCTCGACGTGCGCGGCATCAGCAAGTCGTTCGAGCAGCGCACCGGCGGCGCGGGTTCCGGGCGCGCAGCGGACGACGTTTCGCGCCGTCGACGACCTCAGCTTCTCGATCATGCGCGGCGAATGCTTCGGGCTCGTGGGCGAGAGCGGCTGCGGCAAGACCACGCTGTCCAAGGTCATCATGCGGGCGCTGGAGCCGGACGGCGGCGAAGTCCTCTACAACGACCGCGGCACCATGGTCGACGTCGTGCGCGCCGATGCGGCGCAGCTGATGCGATTCCGGCGCCGGGTCCAGTACATCTTCCAGGATCCTTTCGGCTCGCTCAGTCCGCGCATGACGGTGTTCGACATCCTGCGCGAGCCGCTGGTCATCCACGACATCGGCGACGCCGACTACCGCGCCGAGATGGCGAAGGAGCTGATGCGGCTGGTCGGCCTCGACCCGCGCTTCCTCAATCGCTACCCGCACAGCTTTTCCGGCGGCCAGCGCCAGCGCATCGGCATCGCGCGCGCGCTCGCGCTGAAGCCGGACCTCGTGCTCTGCGACGAGCCGGTGTCGGCGCTCGACGTCTCGATCCAGGCGCAGGTCCTCAACCTGCTGAAGGACCTGCAGGCCGAGCTGGGCCTGACCTATCTCTTCATTTCCCACAACCTCGCGGTGGTCGACTACGTCGCCGACGAGATCGCGGTGATGTGCCGCGGCCGCATCGTCGAGATCGCGCCGCGCGAGGCGCTTTTCAGCAACCCGGTTCACCCGTACACGCTGGGTCTGCTCGCCGCGGTGCCCTACCCGGACCTGAAGCGCAAGCTCGACCTCTCCACCGTGCTCGACGGGGCGGCGCGCAGCCCGCACGGAATGGCGCGCGCCGTTCGGCTGGACCGACGGCAGCGCCGGCGAGCTGGTCGACATCGGCGATCGCCACCGGGTGCGGATGCAGACGGCGTCCGTCACCGAAAGGCAGACGGCATGATCCGCCGCGGCATCCGGCAAGGCGTCGCGCCGGCGCTCCTGCCTGCTCTCGGCGTTCGTGCACGCCGAGGAACCGCCGATGCTGCAGGCGGACGTCGCGGCCGGCAAGCTGCCGCCGCTGGCGCAACGGCTGCCGCAGACGCCGCTGGTCCTCGACATCAAGCGGGCCGACTGGTCTCCCGGGCGCTACGGCGGCGACCTGCGGACGCTGGTGGCGAAGGATCGCGACATCCGCACGATGGTGGTCTACGGTTACTCGCGCCTGGTCGGCTACGACGAGAACCTGCGCCTGGTGCCGGACATTCTCCAGCGAGTCGACAACGTCGGCGACCGCGTGTTCACGCTGCATCTGCGCCGCGGCCACAAGTGGTCCGACGGGCACCCGTTCACGGCCGCGGACTTCCGCTACTTCTGGGAAGACGTCGCCAACAATCCCGAGCTGTCGCGCTTCGGCCTGCCCCAGATCCTGCAGGTGGGCGGGCGCGGCCCGCGCTTCGAGGTGCTCGACGACACGACGGTGCGCTACAGCTGGGACGAGCCCAACCCCCAGTTCCTGCCCGCGCTCGCCGGCCCGAGCCCGCTGTACATCTACCGGCCCGCGCACTATCTGCGCCAGTTCCATCCCCGCTACGTCGGCCTCGACAAGGCGAACGCCAGTCGCCGTGGCCGCCGGCTCGCGCAACTGGGCGGGGTACCACCAGAAGCAGGACGAGCAGTACCGCTTCGACAATCCCGACCTGCCGACCCTCGAGCCGTGGATCAACACGACGCCGCTGCCCTCGACGCGATTCGTGCTGGTGCGCAATCCGTATTTCCACCGCGTCGACGCGGCGGGACGGCAGCTGCCCTACATCGACCGCGTCGATCGTCGGCGTCACCGACGACAAGCTGATCCCGGCCAAGGCCGGGGCCGGCGACGTCGACCTGCAGGCGCGCTACCTGCGCTTCGACAACTACACGTTCCTGAAGCAGGGCGAACGCCAGAACGGCTATCGCGTGCTGCTCTGGGAGAAGGCGCTGGGGTCGCAGATCGCGCTCTACCCCAACCTCAACGTCGAGGACCCGGAGTGGCGGCGCGCTGATGCGCGACGTGCGCTTCCGGCGCGCGCTGTCGCTGGCGATCAATCGGCACGAGATCAACGAAGTCGTCTTCTTCGGACTGGGCCGCGAGGCGGGGAACACGGTGGTGCCGCGCAGCCCGCTGTACCGGCCCGAGTTCCGCTCGGCGTGGAGCGGTTACGACGTGAAAGCGGCCAACGCGCTGCTCGACGCGATCGGGCTCACGCAAGCGCGACGCCGGCGGACTGCGCCTGCTGCCGGACGGCCGGCCCATGGAGATCATCATCGACAGCGCCGGCGAGAGCACCGAGGAGACCGACGTCCTCGAGCTGATCCGCGACAGCTGGCGGCGTATCGGCGTCAAGATGTACTCGCGCCCGTCGGCGCGCGAGGTGTTCCGCAAGCGGGTGTTCTCCGGCAAGTCGATGATGGCGGTATGGTCCGGGCTGAACAACGGCATCCCGACCCCCTCGATGAGCCCGCACGAGCTTGCCCCCACCACGCAGGACCAGCTGCAGTGGCCCATGTGGGGGCAGTACTTCGAGCAGAACCGCAAGGGAGGCGAGGCTCCGTCGCTGCCCGAAGCCGAGGAACTGGTTCGCCTCTACGAACGGTGGCGCAACTCGGGTGCCGAAGCGGACCGCGAGGCGATCTGGCTCCGCATGCTCGAGATCCACGCCGACCAGGTCTTCACGATCGGGATCGTCACCCGCGCGCTGCAGCCGGTGGTCGCGAGCAACGCGCTCCGCAACGTGCCCAAGGAAGGCATCTACAGCTGGGACCCGGGCTCGTACTTCGGCATGTACCGACCCGACACCTTCTGGTTCGATCCCGTGGTGCGCAAATGATGCTTCGGTACGTCGTCCACCGCCTGCTGATGATGATCCCGACGCTGGTCATGATCAGCATCATCGTGTTCGTCATCATCCAGCTGCCGCCGGGCAACTACCTGGAGAGCTACATCGCCGAGCTGCAGGCGCAGGGCGAGTCGGTCGATCCGGAGAAGATCGCGTTCCTGCGCGAGTACTACGGGCTCGACAAGCCGCTGGTCGAGCAGTACCTGCGCTGGGCGGGCGGCATGCTGGTCGGCGACTTCGGCTACTCCTTCGAGTTCAACATGCCGGTCACCAAGGTCGTCGGCGACCGGATGTTCCTGACCATCATCGTTTCGCTGGTGACGATCCTCTTCACCTGGGCGGTGGCCTTCCCCATCGGCATCTATTCGGCGACCCACCAGTACAGCTGGGGCGACTACGGCCTGTCGTTCGTGGGCTTCCTCGGCATCGCCATTCCCAACTTCATGCTCGCGCTGGTCATGATGTACTTGGCGAACGTGGTGTTCGGGACCTCGATCGGCGGGCTGATGGGACCCGAGTACATCGGCCAGCCCTGGTCGTGGGCCAAGGTCCGCTCGGTGCTCGAGCACAGCTGGATTCCGGTGATCGTGATCGGCACCAGCGGGACCGCCGGCATGATCCGACGCCTTCGCGCCAACCTCCTGGACGAGCTCCAGAAGCAGTACGTGGTGACGGCGCGGGCGAAGGGGCTGCCGCCCGGCAAGGTGCTGCGCAAGTACCCGCTGCGCATGGCGCTCAACTTCTTCATTTCCGACATCGGCAGCCTGCTTCCCGGCATCATCTCGGGCGCCGAGATCACGGCCGTGGTGCTGTCGCTGCCGACCACCGGCCCGATGCTGCTCGCCGCGCTCAAGAGCCAGGACATGTACCTCGCCGGCTCCTTCCTGATGTTCCTCGCGCTGCTGATCGTCGTCGGCGTGCTGGTCTCCGATCTCGCGCTGATGGCGCTCGACCCCCGCATCCGGCTGCAAGGGGGGGTCGCGCGATGAGCGCCAACAACCTCGCCCGGGTTCCCGGCGACGACGCAGCACTTCGTCTCCACCGCCCCGTTCGATCCCGGGTCGGCGACGCGCCTCACCCCCGACCAGGAGCGCTTCTACCTCGCGTCGCAGTGGAAGCTGATGTGGTGGAAGTTCAAGCAGCACCGGGTCGCGGTGGCCTCGGGGATCATCCTGCTGCTCATGTACGCGTCGACCCTGGTCACCGAGATCCTGGTCCCGTACAACCTGCATTCGCGGCACTCCGACTTCATCTACGCGCCGCCGCAGAGCGTGCACCTGTTCCACGAGGGCCGCCTCGTCGGCCCGTTCGTCTACCCGCTCTCCAAGACCCTCGACATGGAGACGCTGCGCCGGGTGTACACCGAGGACACGACCCGGGCGTATCCGCTGCGCTTCTTCTGTTCCGGCGATCCGTACGAGTTCTGGGGCCTGGTGGAGATGTCGTTCCATCTCGTCTGTCCCGCCGGAGGGCGCGACGCTGTTCCTCCTCGGCACGGATCGCCTGGGCCGGGACGTGATGTCGCGCATCTTCTACGGCGCGCGGATCTCGCTCACCATCGGCCTGCTGGGAATCGCCATCAGCTTCGCGCTGGGGCTCGTCATCGGCGGCGTCGCGGGCTATTTCGGCGGCTGGACCGACCTCATCGTCCAGCGCGTGATCGAGATCATCCGCTCGTTCCCGGAGCTGCCGCTGTGGATGGCGCTTTCGGCCGTGCTGCCGGTGACGTGGAGCCCGATCCTCGTCTACTTCGGCATCACCGGCATCCTGGCGATGCTGGACTGGACCGGGCCTCGCCCGCGCGGTGCGCTCCAAGCTCCTGGCGCTGCGCGAGGAGGACTACACCACCGCCGCGCGCCTGATGGGCGCCAGCCCGCAGCGGATCATCGGCCGGCACCTGCTGCCCGGATTCATGAGCCACCTCATCGCCTCGGCGACGCTGTCGATCCCGGGGATGATCCTGGGCGAGACCGCGCTGAGTTTCCTCGGCATCGGCCTGCGGCCGCCCATCACCAGCTGGGGCGTGCTGCTGAACGAGGCGCAGAACATCAACGTCGTCGCGCTCTATCCATGGCTGATGCTGCCGGTGGTGCCGGTGATCGTGGTGATCCTGGCATTCAATTTCTTCGGCGACGGGCTGCGCGACGCCGCCGACCCCTACCGCTGAGGCCGCCGGCGCCGGCGGACCTCAGGCCACGAGGCGGGAGAACACGCCGCCCTGGCCCTTGAGCTCCTCGTAGCTCCCGCTCTCGACCACCCGACCGCCGTCGAGCGCGACGACCCGGTCGAACTCGCGGGCGAGTTCGGGCCGGCCGAGCGCCCAGACGACGGTGCGTCCCCGCGCCCACTCCAGCACCGCCTTCAGCAGGCGCATCTCGGTCGCGGGGTCGAGGCCGGAGGTCGGCTCGTTGAACACCAGGACGTCGGGATTCTTGATCAGGCCGCGCGCGATCGCCAGCCGCTGTCGTTCCGAGTACGCGAGACGGGATCCGCCGCTCCCCACCTGGAACTCGAGCCCGAGCTGCATCAGTTCCGCGCTCATGCCCACGGCGTCCGCCGCTTCGCGCACCAGCGCGTTGATTCGCGCCGGGGCACTGGCCTGCTCGGCATTCACCCGGCCGAACAGGATGTTGTCCTGGATCGAAAGGGCCGAATGGAACCGGTCCGGCCGGAAGAACTCGACGACGTCGTCCCGGCCGGCGTTGCGGCGACTGAATTCGAGGCGCGCCGCGACGATCCGGTGCTGCATCCGCTCGTCGATGACGCCCAGTCGCTGCTGCGCCGTCACCAGGCGGAACGCGAGCGCCAGCAGCCGGGCCTGGTCGTCCTCCCCGATCGCCGCCAGGCCGCGATCGGCGGCCTTCGCGACCAGCGCCTGGAACTCCGGCAGCTCGTCGGCGTCGATGAAGCTGTACTCGTCGAACAGCGCGCTGTCGGGCGCGACTCCCGCGAACAGCTCGACCATCAGCTCCGCGACCCGGGCTCCGACGGCGTAGAGGTCGTCCAGCAGCCCCACCTCGCGCAGCAGCGCGACGAATTCCGGATTGCGCGGCAGGTTCGCCGGCTCGAAATCGGGACGGCGGGCCGTGCCGAACAGCAGGTTCTCGGCGACGCTCAGGTTGGAGTGGTACGCATCGGGATCGAAGAGCTCGACGTACGCCGCGAGGTTGTCCGCGCGCACGCGGTCCCGGATCGCCGCCCGCGCCTCGAGCGCCATCGCGGCGAGGGCCGGCTGCGCCTCGCGGTCCGCGGTGCTCGCCAGGCCGAAGCCGCGGACTTCGTCCGCCATGTCGACCAGTCGCAGGACCGCGATCGCGGCCCGGGTCAGCTCGTCGGCGTCCTTCACCCCGGCCGCGGCGTAGTCGATCCAGTCGGCCCGGATGTCGTACGGGCTGTTGCCGGCCGCCAGCGCATCGCGCACCCGCGCGCTGCTCGAGCTTGGCTTCCGCCTCGTCGTACACCGCGGGCACGCAGCGGCCGATGCTTCAGTCCGTAGTAGAGATTGTGTGCGAGCGTGCCCGCGAAGATGTGCGCGTTCTGCGCCGCGAATGCGACGCGGCGCCCCGGCACCGCCTGCTGCACGTCCTGGAAATTGACGCCGGCGACGCTGAGCCGGCCGCCGCCGGGCAGCTTGATCCGCGCGAGCAGGTGCGTGAGGTCGTCCTTCCCGCAATGGCTGCCCCCGACCAGCGCCACGCGCTCGCCGGGGGCGACGGTGAGCGACAGCCGGTCGATCCGGTTGCTGACGCCGTTTTCGGAGTAGACGAGCGCGTTCGCCGTGATCTCGCCCGCGAGCGGGGGAACCGTCTCGGGCGCATCGTCGAGGAGCCTGGAATCCATCATGCCCGGCGGCTCGAACTGCGACGTGATCTGCTCGTACTTGATCTGGACGTCCTCCTTGGTCGAGTACCAGGTGAGCAGCTCCTTCCACGGGCTGAGGATGTCCTTGTAGGCGGCCAGCACCGCGACCAGCGCGCCGAGCGACAGGCTGCCCTTGATCACCAGGTAGCCGCCGACCGAATAGAAGAAGAACGGCGTGATCTGGGCCAGGAAATTGTTCAGGAACTTGACGAAGAACTTGCGCTTGTAGATGTCGAAGCGGATCGCGTAGATCCGGCCGAGGCGGTCGCTGATGTCGGCCCGCTCGAGGTGCAGCGTGTCGTTGGCGCGGATCTCCGCGATGCCGGCCACCGATTCGCCGATCCGGTCGGACAGCTGGCGCGCGGTCTGCACGCGCTCCTTCGACAGCTGGTTGATCTTCCGCTGCAGCCGCGGGATCAGCCAGATCTGCGGCGGGTACAACGCGACCGCGGCCAGCCCGAGCCAGAGGTCCTGCATGAAGATGAAGACGAGGTAGGTCAGCAGCAGGCCGCCCTGGAACACCGGGACGACGATCGAGTCGCCGATGAAACCGCCCACCGGCTCGGTCTCGGCAACGATCATCGGGATGATCTCGCCGGCCGACATCGTCTTGAACTGCGGCAGCGGGAAGCGCAGCACCTGGTGGTAGAGATCGTGCCGCAGGCGCCGCATCGTCCGCTCGCCGACGACGCCGGCGTAGACGTTGACCCAGTACTTGAGCACGCCGTTGACGGCGATCAGCGTGAGCAGCAGGAACGACAGCGCCATCAGGTACGAGACCTGGTCGACGTCGAAACCGAGGAAGGTCTGCGGGATGTTCTTGCCGCCGATCGCGTTGTTGACGATCCGCTTGGGCAGCTCGAGGTTGATGTAGACCAGCGGGAAGCTGATCGACGGTGAGCACGAGCAGCAGCACCTGGTCGCGCCAGGTGTGCTGGAGGATGTAGCGGAACAGCGACCGGTTCACGTTCGGCGACCATCCTGAGCAGAGCCGCGCCGACCCGGCGCGAAACCGGCGCGAGACCGGCCGGACGAAAGCATCCGAGCGGCGGCGTCGGATGCCGTGTTCGATGGTAGCATCCGGCGACGCCCGGGAGCAGCGAGCGTCACGGCTCCGCCAGCGCCGGTCCCGCTGCCCGCGGCGCACCGACCTCGAGGGATACCGGATGGAGGCAACGCGCACCGGCAGCGTCATCGCCGTGGTCCTCAAGGGCTATCCGCGCCTGTCGGAAACTTTCATCGCGCAGGAACTGCTCGCGCTGGAGCGGCGCGGGCTGTCCCTCGCGTTGTTCGCGCTGCGGCGACCCACCGACCGGGAAACGCACCCCGTGCACGCGGAGATCCGCGCGCCGGTCGCCTATCTGCCCGAGTACCTGCATCAGGAACCCCTCCGGGTATGGCGCGCCTGGCGCCGCGCGCGACGCCTGCCCGGCTACCGCGCGGCCCGCGCCGCTTGGTGGCGGGACCTGTGGCGCGACCGGACCCGGGGACGCGTGCGCCGATTCGGCCAGGCCCTGGTGCTCGCCGCGGAACTGCCGCCCGAGATCGCGCACCTGCACGCGCACTTCCTGCACACGCCCGCGTCGGTGACCCGGTACGCGGCGATCCTGCGCGGCATGGCGTGGAGCTGTTCCGCCCACGCCAAGGACATCTGGACGTCCCCGGCCTGGGAGAAGCGCGAAAAGCTCGACGCCTGCGCGTGGGCCACGACCTGCACCGCGGCGAACGCCGAACATCTGCGGGAGCTCGCCGCGGATGCCGGTCGTGTCGAGCTCGTCTACCACGGCATCGATCTGGCGCGGTTCCCGGCCCCCGCATCGGCGCCGCGCATGCAGGACGGCAGCGACCCCGCCGCGCCCGGTCACGATCCTCGCGGTCGGGCGGGCGGTGGACAAGAAGGGCCTCGACGACCTCCTGCACGGACTGGCGCTCCTTCCCGCGGAGCGGCACTGGCGCCTCGTTCACATCGGCGGCGGGCCGCTGCTGCGCGAACTCGAGGCGACGGCGCGCACGCTCGGCATCTCCGGGCGTGTCCGGTGGCTGGGTCCGCAGGCCCACGCCGCCGTGCTCGCCGCCTATCGCGAAGCCGACATGTTCGCGCTGCCCGTGCCGCGTCAGCAGCGACGGCGATCGCGACGGACTGCCCAACGTGCTGCTGGAAAGCCAGAGCCAGAAGCTCGCGTGCGTGTCGACGACGGTGTCGGGCATTCCGGAGCTGATCGAGCACGAGCGAACCGGGCTGCTCGTCCCGCCCCGCTCGCCGGCCGCGCTCGCCGCGGCGCTCTTGCGCCTGATCGAAGACCCGGGTCTGCGGCGGACCCTGGGCGACGCCGGCTTCGTGCGCACCACCACGCTGTTCTCGCTGGGCGCCGGCGCGGACCGCCTCGCGGCCCGCTTCGCCGCCTCGCTGACCGTCGAATGAGGGTCGCCTTCTACGCGCCGCTGAAGCCGCCCGACCACGCGGTTCCCTCGGGCGACCGCCAGCTCGCCAGGGCGCTGCTGGCGGCCTTGCGGATCGCGGGCCACCGGCCTGAGATCGCCTCGCGCTTTCGCAGCTACGACGGCCGCGGCGACGCGGCGCGCCAGCTGCGCCTGCGGGAAGTCGGCGAACGGCTGGCGGAGCGCCTGATCGCGCGCATCCGGCGCGGCGCGGCGCGCCCCGACCTCTGGTTCACCTATCACCTCTACCACAAGGCGCCCGACCACCTCGGCCCCGCGGTGAGCCGGGCGCTCGGGATTCCCTACGTGGTCGCGGAGCCCTCGGTCGCGCCGAAGCAACGCGACGGTCGCTGGGCGGCCGGCTACGCCGCCGCCCTCGCCGCGATCCGCGCCGCCGACGTGGCGATCTGCGTCAATCCGGCCGACCTGCCCCAGGTGCGCACCGCGCGCGGCGGCGGCGCCAGGACCGACCTGCTGCCGCCGTTCATCGACGTCGCGAGCTTCGTCGGCGCGGCGCCGCCATCGGTCGAGGGGCGTGCGCCGGATCGCGCCCGCGTGCGGCTGGTGACCGTGGCGATGATGCGGGAGGGCGCGAAACTCGCGTCCTACCGCCTGCTCGCGGCCGCGCTCGGCCGGCTCACCGACCTGCCGTGGGACCTGACTGTCGTCGGGGACGGTCCCGCGCGTGGCGCCGTGGAAGCCGCGTTCGCAGGGCTCGCTCCGGGCCGCGCGCGGCTGGTGGGCCTGCGTCCCGCGGGCGAGGTCGCCGCGCTGCTTCGCGACAGCGATCTCTTCGTCTGGCCGGCGATCGACGAGTCCTTCGGCATGGCGCTGCTGGAGGCCAGGCCTGCGGCGTGCCGGTGCTGGCGGGCGACAACGGCGGCGTATCGACGGTCGTCGCCGCCGGCCGCACCGGCCTGCTCGTGCCGGTGGGCGATGCCGATGCGTTCGCCGCCGCGGCGCGACGGCTTCTGCTCGACGCCGAATTGCGCCGACGAATGGGGCGCGAAGCGGTCGATTACGTCCGCGCCGCGCACGATTTGCCCGCGGCCGGCGCGGCGCTGGACGCCTTGCTGCGCAGCGTCGTCACCGCCCGCGCCGCGCGCCCGGGCCGCGCCGTTCCCGGTATGATCCTCTCCCTGATCCGCCACGGTCGCACGGGCTGGAACGATGAGGGCCGCATGCAGGGCCGCCGCGACACCGAACTCAGTCCGGCGGGCCGCGCCGACGTGGCCCGCTGGCGCCTGCCCCCCGATCTCGCCGGTCCCCGCGCGTGGATCTCGAGTCCGCTGCGGCGCGCAGTGGATTCCGCGAGCATCGCCAGCGGTCGCGCGCCCGACATCGAGCCCGACCTGATCGAAATGGACTGGGGCGAGTGGGAAGGCTGCCGACTCGACGAACTCCGGAGCCGTTTCGGGGCGGCCTTCGCGCACCAGGAGTCGCTCGGACTCGACTTCCGGGCGCCGGGTGGCGAGAGTCCGCGCGAAGTCCTGCTGCGCGTGCGCATCTGGCTGGCGCGGGTCGCACAACGGGACCAGCCGGTCGTCGCGGTGACGCACAACGGCGTGCTGCGCGCCGCGCTGGCCGCAGCGACGGGCTGGGACATGCTGACGAAGCCACCCGTCCGGCTGCGGCGCGACGCCCTGCACCAGTTCCGCGTCGATGCCGGCGGCAGGATCGCCGTGCTCGCGTGCAACGTCCCACTGGCGCCGCCGTCCGCCGACGGCGCACCGTAAGTCCGTGATCCGCCCGCGCGACCAACCCGTAGCCGGTCGCGCCTTCGCAGTTCCGTCAACCGGGATGCCGCCATGCCCCAAACGCCGATCCCGCCCGTGACGAACCGGCTGCTGCGCCGGCCGCCGCGGGAGGAGTTCACCGCCCGCATCGCGGCGCGCGTCGACGCGCAGGAAGAAGCGAGCGAGATCGTCGTGGGCTGGATCCAGCTCGCGGTGGTGGTCGGGTTCTCGGCCGTCTATCTGCTGGCGCCGAAGACCTTCAGCGCCGACGCGCCGTTCCGGCCCGTCCCCTGGGTGCTGGCCGCGTATCTCGCGTTCACGCTCATCCGACTCGTCCTCGCCCACAGGCATCAGCTTCCCGAGTGGCTGCGGTACGGATCGATCGTCGCCGACATGGTGCTGCTGCTGGGCCTGATCTGGAGCTTCCACCTGCAATACCATCAGCCGCCCTCGTTCTACCTCAAGGCGCCGACGCTGCTCTACGTGTTCATCTTCATCGCTCTGCGCACGCTCAACTTCGATGCGCGCAAGGTTCTGGTCGCGGGAGCTGGTCGCCGCCGCCGGCTGGATCCTGATGGTCGCCTACGTGATCACCATCGATCCGCGCGACACCATGATCACGCGCGACTACGTCGAGTACATGACGTCGAACAGCGTGCTGATCGGCGCCGAGGTCGACAAGGTGATCGCGATCCTCGTCGTCACCGGCATTCTCGCGTTCGCGATCACGCGCAACCGGAACCTCCTGACGTTCGCCGTCGCGCAGAGCACGACCAACCAGGAGCTCGCCCGCTTCGTGCCCGCCGAAGTGGCCGATCGCATCAAGACCTCGGAGGACGGCGCGCAGCTGGGCTTCGGCGAGCCCTGCGAGGCGACGGTGCTCTTCCTCGACCTCGAGGGCTTTGCCACGCTGTCCGAGGCCATGCCCCCGGCGGAACTGGTGCGGATGCTGAACCAGTTCTACGCCGCCGTCGCCGAGCCGCTGGCCCGATACGACGGGGTGATCAACCAGTTCCAGGGCGACGCCGTCCTCGCCACTTTCAACGCACCGCGAAGCAACCCCGACCATGCCGCCAACGCGATCCGGGCGGCCCGGGAAATCGAGGCGCTGCTGAAGACCCGCACGTTCGGACACGGCCACACGCTTCGGGCCCGCTTCGGCATCAATACCGGCGTCGTCATTCATGGCCTGATCGGAACGCCGGACCGGCTGGGCTACACGGTGATCGGCGACGAGGTGAACATCGCCGCGCGGCTGGAGGCGCTGAACAAGGACTACGGCACGTCGATCATCGTGTCCGGGCCGACGCGCGACCACGCCGGTGCGGACCGGTTCACGTTCGAGCTCCTCGACGAGGCGCTGCTGCGCGGGCGAACCACGCCGACGCGCATCTACCGGGTCACCGGGGCGGCGTAACCGCCGGCGCCGGGCGCGTCCACGCCGTCGCGGAGCCGTCGCGTCGCCTCGGCGGCCGCCGGAGCAGCGCAGGTGCTGCGGGAAAGCGGCGCCGCAAGCGTCAGGTCGCGCGACGGCCCGCAAGCGCCTCCGCGCCGTGCAGCTGCTCCCGCAGCGCTTCGTTGGCCCGCGTTTCCCTTGCCACCCGCGCGCTCAGCTGGCGCATCACGTGCAGGGCGCCGGCCGGATTCTCGCTGGCGAGACGCAGGAACACCTCGGCGGTGATGCGCAGCGCCGTCACGGGACCGCGCGCGCGAACGGTGGCCGAGCGCGGAGCGTCGGTCAGCACGCCCATCTCGCCGACGATGGCGTTGACCCCCGTCACGGCGACCACGAATTCGCCCGCGCTGGTCTGGCCCATGACCTCCGCCTCGCCCTCGAGGATCACGTAGGCGCAGTCGGCAGGGTCGCCCCTCTGCATCAGCACGTCGCCCGGCGCGAACTTGAGCAGGCGGCTGGTGAACGCCAGGAGCTTCAGTTCCGCGGCACTGAACCCGCCGAACATCGGCACCTTCCGCAGCATCTCCGCTTCCTGAAATACGTCCAATCCACGCCTCCGCGAGCCGCCCGCGGGAAGGGAGCGCGCCCCCCGCGGGTCTTTCGAGACCCCGGTCTGGCGCGGCCGCTTCCGCCGTTCCGTTCCCGCCCGCGCCACCGGGCGCGAGGGCGGGAACCTCCGGGAGAGAATACGGCATCGACGGCCGCGAGGAAAGGCGGTGGCCCGCGCCGTGCGCCCGGCAATTGCTATGCTCCGAACCATCCGGCGCGCTTGACCCGCCACGGCGCAGAGTGCCCCGCCATCGACGGCGGCGCTCGCACCGCACGCGCCGATCCCGCAGGGAGCAGGAGTGACGACCTACAACGACGAGTTCTACCGCGACATGCTCGAAGGCCTGGCGCTCTACACCGGCAGCGCCTTCCAGCGCGACGTGCTCGCCACGCTGTCCGGGCACGACGAGCCCAGGCTCGGCGCCGCGCTCAACAAGAGCCAGATGGCGAGCAAGATGTGGCTGGCCGACGCTCTGCTCGGCGCGGTCGGCCCGGAACTCGGGCGCGTGCGCATACTCGGCGGCTGGGTCGGCGTGCTCGCGGCGGTGCTGCTGCACGATCCGCGGTTCTCGATCCGGCACGTCGAGAGCATCGACATCGATCCCGCGTGCGCGCCGATCGCCGGGGCGGTCAACGCCACGCACGTCCGGGCCGGCCGGTTCGTCGCGCGCACCGCCGACATGCTGGAGATCGAATGCGGCACGGCGCTGGACGACGCGGACGCCCCGCCGGACCTCGTCGTGAACACGAGCTGCGAGCATCTGTCGGAGTTCGACCGCTGGTACGCCGGCGTGCCCGCGGGGCAGCTCATCGTGCTGCAGTCGAACGACTATTACGCGTGCCGCGAGCACGTGAACTGCGTGCCCGACCTCGGCGCGTTCCAGGCTCAGGCGCCGATGACGCAGGTGCTGTTCGCCGGCGCGCGGCCGCTTCGCCGCTATGTCCGCTTCATGCTGATCGGACGGAAGTGACCGGCCGGGTCGCCGCCCCGGCTGCGATCACTGCGGGAACATCGAGCCAGCTCGCCGCACCGTGCTCCTTCGTGCGGGCCATCAGCTCCGCGAGGAACGCCCAGGCCGCGTCGTCGAAATCGAGGTGGTGGGTGAGGATGCCGGTGGGTTCGGCGGAATCGACATGGCCTTCGCGGCGCGCCCGCAGGTGCGCCACGGTGCGTTCGATCGCGCGGTCCGCGCCGATGAAGGCGCGATCCTCACGCCACGCGATCGGGTCGACGTGGGTGTTGCACTGGACGACGCCGGGGGCGGCCCACGGCGCCGGTCGCGGCCCGAAAGTCGACAACGCGACATACCCGGCGGCCGCCAGGCACGCGATCACCTGTGGATCGATGCGGTTCCACGGTGGAACCAGCAACGGGTGGAAGCGGGTGTCGAAGGCCCGCGCAAGACGCGCGCGACCGTCGGCGAGGTCCGCGATCGTCGCCTCGACCCCGCGATGCACGCCGAGTTCGCAGCTGCGGTCCCCGGCCGGCGCATGATTGCTGTGCGCGAAGCCGTGCTGGACGACGGTCACCGTCCGGGCCGGCGCGACGGCGTCGACGAGGTCTTCGGCGAGCGCCGCGGGGATCGTCGCCAGCGCGACCGGAACCTCGTGTGCGGACGCGATCGCAAACAGGCGCCGCAGCGCGGGCGAATCGCGACTCGCGTCGTCGTCGCGGCACCACAGGGTCGCCTGCCGGCCGCCCTCGCGCCAGGCGTCCAGTTCCCGGTCGAGCCGCGCCCAGGAACTCATCTCAAACTTTCGCCGGCGCGCGGCGATCCCCGGTGATCCTCAGTGATCATTTCACCGATGATCGCGGCCGAGCGAGCGGCCCCGTCGCTCTCGAAGTCCCAGCGCCCCCATCGCTCGCTGCGTCCCGCCGCATCGACGGCGTCCGCCAGCGCTTCCGGCGACAACCGCGCCTCGTCCAGCACGATCGCCAGGCCGAGTTGCTCGAGCAGCCCGGCGCGTGCCTGCTGTTCGGTTTCCCCGCTGGACGCGAACGGGACCAGCACGGTCCGCGCCCCGCTGGTGACCACGTCGACCGCGGTGTTGTAGCCTGCCTGCGAAACCGACACGAGCGCGCCTTCCAGCAGCGCCGGAAAGTCCTCGCGCGCCCGCTCGACGATCGTCCGCGGCCCGGCCCGCGCCGCGAGGCGGCGGAAGTCGGCCTCGCCGACATTGCCGCCGACCAGCAGACGCCAGGTCAGTGCCCGGCAGCCGCGAGACCGGCTGGGCGTCGAGCGCACAATTGAGCAGCGCCACGCCCATCGCACCGCCGCCGACGGATACCAGGACTTCGTTGCGCGCGGCCGGCCCCGGCGGCGGCCGCATCGCGCCGCCGGCGCGCACGAAGCCGGTGTAGTGCAGCGCCGGCCGCAGCTCCGCGGTGAACGGGAACGTGCCCTCGAAACGGGTGAAGCGCGGATCGCCGTGCACGAGAATCGCGTCGAACCAGCGGTTGGCCAGTTCGAGCATCTCCCGGTCGCGCTCCGGGCTTGGTCTGCAGCTGCAGGATGTCGCGGACCGACGCGAGCACCCGGGGCCGCGCGGGCGTCGCCTCGATCCGCTCGAGCAGGGGCAACAGCTCGAAACGCAGCGCCCGGCGTCCGAACGGGAACGACTCGAACAGCACGGCGGCCGGTGCCGCCTCGTCGTAGGCCGCGCACAGGCGCTCCTTCCGGAGCTGCCGGTAGGCCTCGGTGATCGGTTGGCCCTCCGCGTCGCGCAACGGCTTGAAGCTCGCATCGGTGACGGCGTATCGGCGGCAGTTGTACGGTACGCACGCCGCGCGGCAGGCGATGGGCGACCGGCACGCCGCCGGTCACCAGGTGGACCTCGAGTCCGGACTCCGCCAGCGCCTCGGCGATTAGGCGCGTCCGCATCAGGTGCCCGATGCCCAGCAGATGCTGGACGTAGATGAGTACGGCGGCCATGGGCCTGTGCGAACCGGGGCGACCGGGGGTCACGCGCGCAACGATGCGCGGGGGCCGCGACCGGCGCGGCGATCAACCCTGCGCGACACGGGAACGTCTCGACACCGCGCCACCGGCATGCGCCGCCGCGAGCTCGGTGATCACCTGCAGGCCGTCGAGCATCTCCGCCGACCCGCACTCCGAGGGCCGGGGCTGCTGCTGCAGGCCGCGCAACGCGGAGACCATCATCGCCGTATCGTCGATGTCGTTCGGCTCGAGGGTGCGGACCAGCCCCAGTTCCGCCGCGCGCCTGGCGCGCATCAGCTGCTCGCGCCGCGGCACCGTCCGCGGCACCAGGATCGCGGGCTTGTCGAAGGACAGGATTTCGCAGAACGTGTTGTAGCCCGCCATCGCCACCATGCCGACCGCCCGCTCCATCAGCAGCTCGACGTGCGAATCGAAGGTGACGACCTCGATGCGGTCCAGCCGCTCGGCCCGTTCGCGGAACTGCCGCTGCAGTTGCGGCGCCATGAACGGACCCAGCACGATGACGGCAGCCAGCGGGATGTCCGGATCCTGTTCGTACGCGCGCAGCACCCAGTCGACGACCGGCGTGCCGTCGTCGCCGCCGCCGACCGTCACCAGGACGTAGGGCTCGCGCCGCACGGGTGGCGCCGCCGCCGCCGGCAGGTGCGGTACCGAGCGGCGCAGGTAGCCGGTGTAGATCATCTTGCGGCGAACCGCCGCCGGACAGGCCACTCCTGCAAGCGGATCGGCAAAGCCCTCGAGGCCGTACACCCAGATCTCGTCGTAGAGGTGCTCGAGCGCCGGCAGCACCTTCTTGCGCTTCCACTCGCGCACCAGCGGCGCGGACTCGTCCATGATGTCCCGCAGGCCCAGCACGAGGGACGCGCCCTGCGCCTTGAGCATGCGCAGCGTCGCGGCGACTTCCCCGCGCAGCCCCAGTGGCTCCTTGTCGACGATGAACAGATGCGGCCGGAAGCTCTCCGCGGTCTGGTGAATTATCGCGGCGCGCATCGCCATCGTCTGGTCGAGCTTGATGTGCAGGCCCAGCGACTGGTACTCGCCGTTGGTCAGCTTGATGACGCCGGGAATGCGGACGAAGTCGACCCGTGGCCGGAAATCGAAGCTGCCGATGATCGGCGACCCGGAGAGGATCAGGACCGAGACGCCCTTGTACCGGTCGACCAGCGCATGCGCAATCGTCCGGCAGCGGCGCAGGTGGCCGAGGCCGAAACTGTCGTGGCTGTAGATGAGTATGCGTGCGTTGTGCAGCCGCTCGACCAAGATTCTCTCCGAAGGCGCAACGGCGCCGGCCCTTCCCACCCGTACCGGCTCCGGTCCCCAGGACCCGTCGCGGCTATCCGCAAGCGGGCGATTATACGCAAGGGCGACGTGAATCGGGTTCGCCCCCGGGCAACGCGGCGGGGGTCGGCTCGAGGAGCACTTCGGCGGCCGCAGGTGGCGGCTTCGCAGCGGATCGCGATCACCCCATAATGCCGGGATCCCGCGCGGCCGACTTGCGCGTACCGTGCCCATGACGACCATCCGCTCGCTGCGCTTGTTCTCCGGACTCGTGCTCGCCGTGTTCATCACGCTGCACCTGGTCAACCATGCGCTCGGCGTAATCTCGGTGGACGCGCAGGAAGCGATGCGCCGGGTGGTCTCCCCCGTCTGGCGCAGCCTGCCCGGAACGGTGGTGCTGTATACGGCGCTGATCGGCCACGCGCTGCTCGGCCTCTACGCCCTGTGGCGCCGCGAGACGCTGCGCATGCCGCGGTGGGAATTCGCGCAGCTTGCCCTCGGACTGGCCGTGCCGCTGCTGCTGATCCCGCACGTGTTCGGCTCCCGCGTGGCCGCTTCGATGCTCGGCGTCGACACTACGTACGAGGTGGTGGTCCGATCACTGTCGTCCGCACCCGAGATAGCCCTGCGGCAGTCGCTGCTGGTCGCAATCGTATGGGGCCACCTCGTGGTGGGTCTGCACCACTGGCTGCGTCTCAAGCCGCGTTACCGGCGCTGGGTCGGCGTCGCCTATCCGGCCGCGGTCCTGGTGCCCACGCTCGCGCTGCTGGGCTTCTGGGGCGCCAGCGTCGAGCTGCGCAGCGCTGCGGGTGCGGGTGCGGTCGCGCAGGGCGCGCCGCCGGTGGGGCAGGGCGTCGCCTACGACGGCTACGGGAACCCGAACGCCGCCGCGGGGCCGGCGGCCGCTGCCGACGAGACCGGGCAACGCGCGCGGCTGGAGCAGATCAGGGAGTCCACGGCCGCGACGTTCATCGGCCTGCTGGCGCTGGTGCTGGTGGCGCGACCCGCCCGCCGGCTGCTGCGGGAACGGCGCGGCACGTATCGGCTGCTCCATTCCAGCGGACGCTCGATCACCGCGCCGATCGGTCAGTCGCTGCTCGAGACGTTGCGCGAGGCCGGCATTCCCCACGCATCGGTATGCGGCGGCCGGGCGCGCTGCACCACCTGCCGGGTGCGCGTGGGGCGCGGCCAGGTACCGCTCCCGCCCCCGAGCGCGCTGGAGATGCACGCGTTGCAGCGGATCGACGCAGCCCCCGACGTGCGCCTCGCCTGCCAGCTGCGGCCCCAGCGCGACATCCGGATCACGCCCCTGCTGCCCGCGAATGCCGACGTGACCAAGGCGATGGTGCGCGAAAGCCAGGGACGCGAACGCGCGGTGGCGGTGATGTTCGTCGACCTGCGGGAGTCGAGTCGCCTCGGCGAGGAGCGCCTGCCCTACGATGTCTTCTTCATCCTCAACCGGTTCTTCGCCGAGCTGTCCGATGCGCTGGACGAAACCGGGGGGTACTACTCGACGTTCAATGGGGACGGCCTCATGGCGCTGTACGGCATGTCGACCGGCCTGAAGCAGGGCTGCCGCGACGCGATGCACGGGGCGATGGCGATCGCGGTGCGACTGGAGCGGATCAACGCCGCGCTGGCGTCGGAGCTGCGCGAACCGCTGCGCGCCGGAATCAGCATCCACGCCGGCGAAGCGATCGTCGGCACCATGGGACCGCCCGCCCACCCGATCCTGTCCGCGCTGGGAGACACGGTGAACGTCGCCGCGAGGCTGGAAGCCGAGACCAAGGCGCACGGCTGCGCGCTGGTGGTGTCCAGTGCCTGCGCGGATGCGGCGGAGGTCGACCTGGCGGGATTCCCCGAATTCACGGTCAGAGTGCGCGGGCGCGACCAGCCCGTGAGCTACTTCGTCATCGACCAGGCCGCCGCGCTCGGGCCCATCCTGCGCCACCCCGGCGCCGCCGCCGCCACGCCTGCCGAAGCGGAATCCATCGCCGTGACGGCGCGGGCGGGACGCGACGCGGGCGCCCGCGCGGACGGGGCGACTCCGCGATGATCCGGGACGAGCACTACCGCGCCAAGCTCGCCTTTCGCGCCCGCGGCCATGCCATGCTCGACCGGCTGGTCGGCGGGGTGTTCGCCGAGATCGACGAGCGTCTCGACACGCAGGACATCGTCCGGGTCCTCGAGCTCGGCTGCGGCTACGGCACCGCGCTGCTCGAGCTGCGGCAGCGCTACGGTCCGCGCGTCGAGCTCCATGGCATGAACCGCGAGTCCGGCGATGGCGACCCGGCCATCCTCCGACGCAATGGCGTCGAGCGCGGCCTGATTGCGCGCGACGACGAGGTCGAACGGCCCCTGCCCGCGCTGAGCTACGGCGACGTCGCCCAGGGCCTGCCTTTCGACGACGACACGTTCGACCTCGTGTACAGCCAGGTCGCGTGGCTCTACTTCGCCGACAAGGTGCGCGTCGTGCGCGAAACGAGCCGCGTCCTGCGCGCCGGCGGGCTCGCCAAGATCGACGCCGACGAGTTGCGGCCCGGCCTGCCGCCCGAATACGCGCGGCTGGTCGAGATCTGGGAGGACGGACGGCTGATTCCGTTCGGCGACTACCTGTTGCGCTTCGGCATGGCGCTGGCGCCGGCGCCGGAGGGGGAGTACCTCCGATTCGGAAAGTCGCCGCGGTTCGGCGAGGACCTGGCGCTGGTGTTTCAGGTCGACCTGAGCGAGGTCCACGAGCACTGGGACGGCGTCAAGTGCGTCTACCGCGTGGCGCCGGGGTGATTCGGCCGACGGCGGGTCGTCGCGACGCCGTGCCGTCGCCCCCCGGGCCGCCACGAGCGCATCACCCCGGCGCCTTTACAACGGAGTCTTCGGCGCGCAATCTCCGATTGACGGCGGCGGTCGAGGTCCGAAATACTTTGCCGCCGGGCATTGCGCCCGGCATCGCCGAGGTGATGGGCGGCCTGCGATCCGGGGGCAAGCCGCACGATCCGCGGAAGGGCTCGGACCGCCGCGGGCGGTACGCCAATCCGGGGCGCCCTGTTCCGGAACTTCAGCGTGACCGCCCTCGCGCGACACGCGACACCAGGGAGACGATCGATGCAAACACGCCTTCTGCTTCCGGCCGTAGTGGCCGCCGGGCTTCTTTGTGGATGCGCGAACCAGCCGCCTTCGAAGGCGGCGCCACCTTCTCAGAACTGCAGCGGCGACTGCGACATCGACGTCGATGCGTCGAACGGCGCGGTGCCCGAGAAGGTCATCGTTAGCAACGGCCGGGGCAAGAAGATCCGCTGGCGGATCGGTCCGGGCATGGGCGTGTTCGCGACCAACGGCATCGAGTTCGACGCGGCGGGGCAGAGGATATTCACGAACTGCACGCCAAGCCCGAACTGGCGCATGTACACCTGCGACAACAGCGGTGGCGTCGGGCAGTACAAGTACACGGTCCGCCTGCTCTGGCGCGCTGCGTACGATCCCTTCATCATCAACGAGTAGCGGCGCCGGCGCCGCGCACGAGCGGCACTGCCCCGGAGGCGGCGACGCGCGTCAGCCGGGGGCGTGCCAGCCAGGCGCGCACGTCGCCCAGCGTGACCTCGTAGCCGGCTGCGCCGCCCGCGCGCTCGGCGACGCTCGCAACGTCGGCGGTGAGCGCGCTGCGCACCTTGCCGATCAGCGGCTGCAGGAAGGCATCGTCGGCCGGGTCGCGCCGGATGCCGGTTGCCCGCGTGTTCGCCTCGGCCGCGGCGAAGTATCGCAGCGCCCGCTCGCGCTCCCCGAGTTCCGCGGCCAGCCCGGTCGCGACCGCGAGCGCACTCTGGCCGGCGGGCATCGACTTCGTTGCCTCGGCGATCGCGATGACTTCCTGCAGCGCGATCGCGCGCCCCGCCGTCGGCGCCACGCTCGATGTGCACCATCGACAGTTGAGCAGGCCGACGGCAACGACTTGCGGGTGGCCAAGCTGGCGACCCATGGCGATCACCTGGGCGTAGAGCGGCTCGGCGCCGGCGAGGTCGCCCTCCATCCGATGGAGCTGCGCGACGGCGTTGGCGGCGGAGGCGACCTGATGCGCATCGCCGACGTCCTGCGCAAGCGCCAACGCCTCTTCGAGATAGCCCCGCCCCCTCGCGAGGTCACCCTGCCCGACCGCAGGCCATCCCCAGCGTCTGCAGCGTCGCGGCGACGCGGTACCGGTCGCCGAGTTCGCGCGCGATCGCCAGGCACTCTCCTCGAGGTGGCCGACGGCCTTCGCCGTACCGCCCAGGAACAGCAGAGCTGGCCGACGCCGAAGCAGCGCGAGGCTGCGCGGGAGCTCACGCTCCTGCGCGACCGGGCGCGGAGAGCGTTCCTGACCGTCGACGCGCTACCCGAGCCGCAGCAGTCCGCGGCTGAACCAGTACATCTTGATCGCGTTGACGAGGCGCATTCCGAGCTCGGCGCCTCCCTCCGCGCGATCGCACCAGGCGTGCGCCGCGAGCAGGTTTTCCCGGTCGAGGTCGAGCCGCGCCAGCCACTCGGCCTGTTCCGGGCCCGACCAGCTTGGTCTTCGCGGCCTCCGCCATGGCGAGGTAATGAGCGAGGTGACGCGTCCGGACCGGGCCGCCTTCGCCCGCCGCGTCGAGCCGTTCCTCCGCGTATTGCCGGATCGTCTCGAGCAGCTCGTAGCGACCGGCTTCGGGGTCCAGCGTGACCAGCGACTTGTCGACGAGATCGGTGAGACGGTCGAGCACGTCGTCTTGCCGGAGGCCATCGCCGGCGCCCACCGCTTCCGCCGCGTCGAGCGTCCATCCACCGGCGAAAACCGCGAGACGCCGGAACAGGACGCGCTCCTGCTCGTCCAGGAGGTCGTGGCTCCAGTCGATCAGCGCGCGCAGCGTCTGCTGGCGCGGCAGCGCGGTGCGGTTGCCGCCGGTCAGCAGATGAAACCGGTCGCTCAGGCGGTCGGCGATGTTCTCGACCGACAGGGCGCGCATGCGCGCCGCGGCAAGCTCGATCGCCAGCGGAATCCCGTCGAGGTGCCGGCAGATCGCGGCGACGGCGCCCGCGTTGTGGTCGGTCAACCTGAAGGCCGGGCGCGCCGAGGTCGCGCGATCGACGAACAGCTGCACCGCCGGATATCGCGGCATGGCGTCGGCCGCGATCCGGTCCTGCGGTGCCGGCACCCCCAGCGCCGGCACCTGGAAGGTTGCCTCGCCCGAGACGCGCAGCGGCTGGCGGCTGGACGTCAGGATCCGCAGCCGGGGACCTGCCCTCAGCAGTCGGTCGGCCAGCGTCGCACAGGCTTCGACGAGGTGCTCGCAGTTGTCCAGCACCAGCAGGAGCTGCCGGTCGACCACGTGCTCCACCAGTGCTTCGGTCACCGGACGCCCCGTCTCCTCCTTGACCCCGAGCGCCGACGCGACCGCCTGCGGGACCAGGTGCGCGTCGGTGAGCGGCGCCAGCTCGACGAACCAGACGCCGTCGGGGTATTCGTCCAGCAAGTCGGCCGCGACCTGCAGCGAAAGGCGCGTCTTGCCGATGCCACCGGCGCCGACCAGCGTGAGCAACCGCGTGGCGTGCAGCGCTTCGCCGGACATCGGCGACCTCGCGCTCTCGCCCGACGAACGTCGTCGCCTGCGGCGGCAGGTTGTTCGGCGTCGCTTCCAGCGATCGCAACGCCGGAAAATCCTGCCGCAGGCGCGGATGAACGATCTGGTAGACCCGCTCGGGACTGGCCAGGTCGCGCAGCCGGACCGAGCCCAGGTCGCGCAGGGAAACATCGCCGGGCAGACGGTCGCGCACGAGGTCCGCGACGGTCTGCGACAGCACCACCTGGCCGCCGTGCGCGGTGCCCATGATCCGCGCCGCGCGGTTGACCGGGCTGCCGAAATAGTCGTTGTCGCGACGCTCGACGACGCCCGCGTGCATCCCGCAGCGCACGCGCAGCGCAATGCCTTCGGTCGCGGCGGGGTCGTCGAGAACCTGCTGCAGCTCGATCGTTGCGCCAACCGCGTCGAGCGGGTCCTCGAAGGCCGCGTACAGCCCGTCGCCCGTCATCTTGACCACCGTGCCGCGGTGGCGCTCGACCGTCCGGCGCGCGAGCAGCGTCGTGCCGGGCCAGCGCGTGGGGCATCCGGCCGGGCTCCTGCTCCCACAGGCGGCTGCTGCCCTCGATATCGGTGAAGAGAAAGGTAGTGACCGTCGACGGGTCCACGCCCGGGCCCCAAAGTCGTGCTCGCAGGCCGCCTACTTTACGGCAGTGGCATGCGGATAACCAGAAGTCGACCCGACCCGCCGCGCAGCGGCGGCGGCAGCGGCGATTCGCCGGGCCGGGAAGGCCCGCCGCGTCAGAGCAGCAGCGCGACGACGAACACGCCGACCATCGCGAACACGATGGCGACCTTGAGCGCGGTGCCGACAAGAAGACCGATCCACGTGGCCATGCCCACCCTGCCCGCGCGCGCGACGTCGCGCTGCGCGACGAACTCGCCGATCGCCGCGCCGACGAGCGGCATGAACAGCAGGCCGACGAAGCCGGTGAAGACGCCGGCAATCGTTCCCAGCGCGGCGCCGACGATCGCGTGCCGGCTCGCGCCGACCTTTCGCGCGCCCATGGCCGCGGCGACGAAATCGGTCGCCCACGCCAGCGCGGTCATCACCCCGAGCAGCGCCAGCGTCCAGCCGGATATGCGCGCGAAGTCGTCGATCCACGCCGCGAGCGCGATGCCCCCGAACACCAGGATCGCGCCCGGCAGCGCCGGCAGCACCGTGCCGACGACGCCGACGACGATCAGCACGACGGCGATCACCCACAGCAGCGCGCTCATCCCCGCGCACCTGCCACCGGGACGGCGCGACGAGGCGACCGGCGAGCGCCGGCGCGGGCCCGCGGCGACCCGCATCAGACCAGATCCTTCAGCGTGACGACGACGTCCTTCGCAGCCTTGCCGGCGCCGGCCGCGGCGACGCGCAGCCGGACCCGGGTGCCGGGGGCGCCGCGCAGCACGGCACGCACGTCCGGCAGCGTCATCGCCTTGCCGTCGACCGCGACGATCAGGTCGCCCGCCTTCAGGCCCGCGGCCGCGGCCGGGCTGTCGGCGACGACCTCGATCACCTCGACCCCGCGCTCGCCGCGCTCCAGCCACAGGCCGGCGCGTTCGTGGCCGTCCGGCTTGCCGTGATTGGCGTTGGGCTCGAGGAAGATCTGCCGCGCGCCGTAGTCGAAGGTTATGTCGAACTGCCGCAGCACGCCGTAGCCCACGTTGCCGGCCAGCGCCGGGTTCGCCAGCACGCCGGTCGTCTCGCGGGAGAGGAACGTCACCGGCGCCTTCACCTCGGCGTCACCCAGCTCGAGCACCGCGGCCCGCGCGAGCAGCGCGCGGGTCGGTCCCGCGACGCCGGCGCCGGCGATCACCTCGCGCTTCGCGCCGTACTTCGCCACGAGCCCGTTGCGCTCGACGAAGGGCGCGGTCAGCGTCAGCGACGTCCGCGCACCGGTGTCGATCTGGAACGTGCCTGCGATGCCGTCGACGCGGCCGCGCACCTGCGGCACGTGATCGCCGAACACGAACGGGATCCGGGTGCCGCGACCGGCGTAGCGGAATGTCTCCGGGCGGAAGAACACGAGCTTCGAATTCGCGTAGTCGATGCGCGCGGGAAAGCGCCGCAGCAGCTCGTAGCCGACGATTCCGGCGACGTCGTCGACGCCCTCGACGCGCTTCATCAGGCCGGCGAGATCGACCGCGGCGAACACCTGCCGGTCGACCACGACGCCGCCGATTTCCATGCGGTCGACCCTGACCAGCCCGGGATCCCGCGTCGCTTCGCCGGCGGCGGAGGCGGGCAAGCCGCGCGTCGGCCTTGAGGCCCAGCGTCTTCATCGCGCCGGGCAGGATCACGTTGAGGCCGCCGGCGTCGAACAGCATCCGGAACGGCCCCTTGCCGTTGAGCCTGACGTCGACGAACAGGTGGCCGTTGCGCTCGACGAACGGGACCTCGACGCTGTCCTTGCCCGGCGGAAAGCGAAAATCGTCGGGCCGCGGCGCGGGCACGCCGAACTCGATGCCGTCGAGCGGCGTGCTGTAGTCGATCGCGGTGATCGTGAATTCCTCGTCGAAGCGCCGATCGCCGCGCGTCGTGCGCACCTTGTAGGGGATGGACACGCCCTGCACGGTGCGGAAATCCGAGTAGATTTCGGTGCGCGTCTGCGGTCCTTCGTTCTCGACCATCCGCTCGATGCGCCGGGTCAGCAGGTTGACCCAGACCTCGTACGGGCGGCCGCCTTCGGGCGTGATCCGCAGCACCTCGAATTCGGCGCCGTCGGCGGCGTCGCGCCGCGCGTACTCGATCGTCGCGGGCTGCCGCTCCGGATACCAGAAGGCAAGGCGGTCGCGGTACGCGGCGTTGGCGGCGAGCTCGCGCGCGTTGTCGTCGCCCTCGATCCTCGGCTGGCCCGAGGTGTCCTGCGACCACGCGACGAAGCCGTCGAAGCCCTGCGCGCCGCGAACCGTGCCGACTTCGTAGCGCAGCAGCGAACGGCCGGTGGCGAGCGATGCCCACCGCTCGGCGCTGCCCGTCAGGTCGCCGAGCTTCATCGCCACGCTCGAATGCTGCGACGCCAGCGCGTCCCACGCCTTGCCGCCGGTGGCGGCCTTCACCTCGGCGAGAATCACCGCCGGGTCGGGCCGCGCGCCCTGCGCCGCCGCCGGCGCGCCGGACAGCAGCAGCGAGCACGCCAGCGCCAGGCCGGCCGCCAGCCGCGCCGGCGTCGCCGCGAGTTGCCGCGCGAGGGTCGAGATCATCGTCGCTCCGTGGTCAGGGATGGGTCATTGCATCAGCGGCTTGTAGCGCAGCCGGTGCGGGCGGGCACCCTCCTCGCCGAGCCGCTTCTTCTTGTCGTCCTCGTACTCGCGGAAGTTGCCCTCGAAGAACGACCACTGCGAATCGCCCTCGGCCGCGAGAATGTGCGTCGCGATGCGGTCGAGGAACCAGCGATCGTGCGAAATCACCAGCGCGCTGCCGGCAAACTCGAGCAGCGCCTCCTCGAGCGCGCGCAGCGTCTCGACATCGAGGTCGTTCGAAGGCTCGTCGAGCAGCAGCACGTTGCCGCCCTTCAGCAGCGTCGCCGCGAGGTGCAGCCGGCCGCGCTCGCCGCCGGAGAGCGTGCCGACGAGCTTCTGCTGGTCGCCGCCCTTGAAGTTGAAGCGGCCGAGGTAGGCGCGCGAGGGCATCTCGAACTTGCCGATGGTCAGGATGTCCTGGCCGTTGGCGATCGCGTCCCACGCGGTCTTGTCGTTGGGCAGCGATTCCCGCGTCTGGTCGACCACCGCCAGCCGCACCGTCGAGCCGATGGCGACCTCGCCGCGGTCGGGCTTGTCCGCGCCGGTGATCAGCTTGAACAGCGTCGACTTGCCGGCGCCGTTGGGTCCGATCACGCCGACGATCGCGCCCGCGGGAACCCGGAACGACAGGTCGTCGATCAGCAGGCGGTCGCCGTAGCCCTTCGACACGCCCTTGAACTCGATCACCGAATCACCGAGCCGCTCGGCGACCGGGATGAAGATCTCCGAGGTCTCGTTGCGCTTCTGGTGTTCGTACGACGACAGCTCCTCGAAGCGCGAGATCCGCGCCTTGCTCTTGGCCTGGCGGCCCTTCGGATTCTGGCGCACCCACTCGAGCTCCTGCTTCATCGCCTTCATCCGCGCGTCTTCCTGCTTCTGCTCGATCTCGAGCCGCTGCTCCTTCTGCTCGAGCCACGAACTGTAGTTGCCCTTCCACGGTATGCCGTAGCCGCGGTCGAGCTCGAGGATCCACTCGGCGGCGTTGTCGAGGAAGTAGCGGTCGTGGGTGACGGCGACGACGGTGCCGGGAAACTTCGCCAGGAACAGCTCGAGCCACTCGACGCTCTCCGCGTCGAGGTGGTTGGTCGGTTCGTCGAGGAGCAGCATGTCGGGCCGCGACAGCAGCAGCCGGCACAGCGCGACGCGGCGCTTCTCGCCCCCGGAGAGCGTGCCGATCTTCGCGTCCCATGGCGGCAGGCGCAGCGCGTCGGCAGCGACCTCCATCTGCACGTCCGAGCCGGCGCCCGACGTGGCGATGATCGCCTCGAGCCGGTGCTGCTCGGCGGCGAGCGCGTCGAAATCGGCGCCGTCCTCGGCGTAGGCCGCGTAGACCTCGTCGAGGCGCTTCTGCGCGTCGAGCACGTCGCTCATGCCCTGGGCGACCGCGTCGCGCACCGTCTGGCCGGGGTCGAGCTGCGGCTCCTGCGGCAGGTAGCCGATCTTGAGATTCGGCATCGGCACCGCTTCGCCCTCGATCTCGCGGTCGACGCCCGCCATGATCTTGAGCAGCGTCGACTTGCCCGAGCCGTTGACGCCCAGCACGCCGATCTTCGCGCCGGGGAAGAAGGACAGCGAGATGTCCTTGAGGATCTGCCGTTTGGGCGGGACGATCTTGCCCACCCGGTTCATCGTGAAAACGTACTGCGCCATGGGGTGCCTTGCGGTGACGGCGAAAACCGCCATTATCGCAGGTCGCGTCGCGCCGACCGCCCGGCGCATCTTCGGCCGCCCCCGGCGCCGCCCCGAAATGACCGCGGGCGACCGAGGCCGCCCGCTGCACACGTTGCCGCGCGGCGCCCGGGATCAGCGCGGGGCGGTGCCACCTCCGGCGGCAGCGCCGCTCGCCGCGCCAACAGGCGCCCCACCGCTCATCGCCGCCGGCGCCGGGCCGTCGCGCGTACCGGTCAGCTCGCGCCAGCGCTTCTTGTCGGCCTCGAAGCGCGCATCCAGCGCGACCGCCTCGCCGCGCTTCTGCGCGATCAGGTCGCTCTGCCGCGCAAGCTCGGCGTCGATCGACGCGAGCTCGCGCTCGACCGCCGGAGGCACGGGCTTGTCGCCGTACGACTCGCGCTGGGCGGTGAGCACGGCCTTGCGCTTGGTCAGCTGCTCGCTGTAGGCCTGGGCGGACAGCATGATGCTCTCGATCGTCTGCATGCCGCGCTTGCGCGACAGCTCGATCTCGGACTCGCTGGTGAACGACGACAGCAGCGCGCGATCACGGCGGGCCATGTCCTCGTTCTTCTTCGCGATCTGCCGCTGCTGCTCGGCCTGAATCTCCTGCTGCCGGCGCTGCTCCGGCGTCAGCGTGGGATCGGTCTTCCGGATCGGGACGGCCTGCGGGTTGAGCTCGACGTTGCCCTTGTTGACCGCCTCGGGCGGCATCTTGTCGGTGTAATGGATCACGCCCTTCTCGTCGACCCACTTGTAGGTCGCCGCGCGGGCCGGTGACGCGTGGAGCAGGGCCAGCAGCGCGACGGCGGCGAGCGTGGCGCCCGCGAGCGGCAGCGCGAGGCGGGCGAGTGCCGACGCGCCCGGCGGCGAGCGCCGTGCCGTCACCGCGTTGCCCCTGAACTTCGCTGCACGTTCCACCGCATGCTCCCGATCACTCCACTGCAGCAGACATCAACGGACACCGTAACGTTCCCGGTAGGCCGCCACCCGCGGACCATAGGCCTCGACTTCGGCATGGCCCGCGACGAATCGCATCAGGTCGTCGAGCGTCGCGATGGCGACGACCGGTATTCCCAGCTGCTCCCGCACTTCCTGCACCGCCGAGCGCTCGCCGATGCCCCGCTCCATCCGGTCCATCGCGATCAGCACCCCGGCCGGCGTGCCCCCCTGGGACGCGATCAGCTCGACCGACTCGCGGACCGAGGTGCCGGCGCTGATGACGTCGTCCACGATCACGACCCGGCCCTTGAGCGGCGCCCCGACGACGACGCCGCCTTCGCCGTGATCCTTCGCTTCCTTCCGGTTGTAGCTGAACGGCAGATTCTGCCCCTTTTCGGCAAGCGCGATCGCGGTCGCGGCCGCGAGGGTGATGCCCTTGTAGGCCGGACCGAAGAGCTGCGTGCACGCGATTCCGGAAGCCCGCAACGCCTCGGCGTAGAACTGGCCGAGCCGGCGCAGACTTTCGCCGTCGCTGAACAACCCGGTGTTGAAGAAATAGGGACTGTGGCGCCCTGCCTTGGTGACGAATTCCCCGAATCGAAGCACGTCGCGTGCCAGCGAAAAGGCGAGAAAATCCTGGCGAAAATCGGTCATCGTGGTGTCGGGCAAGGTGCGGGGGCGATGGAGCGCGAATTATACGCGCCGCCACCGGGGGCTCCGCCGCGGGCACGGCGCTCCGGAACGCGGCAAAGGCGGGCCGGAATCCCGGCTCCCGGGCCGAAACCCGCGCGGTCGCGTGTAAACTCGCGCGCTTTGCCGCCGACGTTTCCACCTCGCGAGCCCCATTTCCGTGCGCATCATCTCCCTCAACGTGAACGGCATCCGTTCCGCCGACCGCAAGGGGCTCTCGCACTGGCTCACCCGCGGGAAGCCCTGGGACGTCGTCTGCCTGCAGGAGATCAAGGCCGATGTCGACGACGTGCCACGCGCGATGCGCGCCCCGCGCGGCGCGCACGCGGCATTCCATCCGGCGGCGAAGAAAGGCTACGCCGGGGTCGCGCTGTACGCCCGGCATCCGGCGCGCGTGCGCACCGGCTTCGGCCATCCGGAATTCGACGCCGAGGGCCGCTACCTCGAGGCCGACTTCGGCGAGCTCGTCGTCATCAGCCTCTACCTTCCCTCGGGATCGGCGGGGCCGCACCGGCAGGCGTCCAAGTTCCGTTTCCTCGAGGCGTTCCTGCCGCACCTCGCCGCGCTGAAGCGCCGCCGCAAGGAGGTGGTGCTGTGCGGCGACTGGAACATCGCCCACCAGCCGATCGACCTTCGGAACTGGCGCGGCAACCAGAAGAACTCCGGCTTCCTGCCCGAGGAACGCGCCTGGCTGACCCGGGTCATCGACGAACTGGGTTTCGTCGACGTGTTCCGCCGCGTCGATCCGCGCCCCGAGCAGTACACGTGGTGGTCGAACCGCGGCCAGTCGTGGGCGAAGAACGTCGGCTGGCGCATCGACTACCAGATCGCCACGCCCGGCATCGCGGCCCGGGCTGCCGCCGCGTCGATCTACAAGCTGCGCCGCTTCTCCGATCACGCCCCGCTGATCGTCGACTACGACTACGCGCTGTAGCCCGCAACGCCGATGCTCCGCGCCACCCGCCTGACGCTCGCCCGCGGCGCGCGCCGCCTCCTCGAGGACGCCAACCTCACGGTCCACGACGGCCACAAGGTCGGCCTCGTCGGGCCGAACGGCAGCGGCAAGTCGAGCCTGTTCGCCGCGATCCGCGGCGATCTCCTGCCCGACGCCGGATCGATCGACCTGCCCGCCGCGTGGACGATCGCCCACGTCGCGCAGGAGACGCCCGCGGTCGACCGCGCCGCGCTCGACTACGTGATGGACGGCGACCGCGAGCTGCGCGCCGTCGAGGCCGCGCTCGTCGCGGCGGAGGCCGACCCGGCGCACGACGGCGCGGTGCTGGCCGACCTCCACGCGACCTTCGAGGCGATCGGCGGGTACGCCGCGCGCGCCCGCGCCTCGACGCTGCTGGCCGGGCTGGGCGTGACGTCCGAGCGGCAGGCCGATCCGGTCGCGAGCTTCTCCGGCGGCTGGCGGATGCGCCTCAACCTCGCGCAGGCCCTGATGTGCCGCTCGGACCTGCTGCTGCTCGACGAGCCGACCAACCACCTCGACCTCGACGCCGTGCTGTGGCTCGAGGACTGGCTCGGCCGCTATCCGGGCACGCTGCTGCTGATCACGCACGACCGCGACTTCCTCGACGGCGTGGCGACGACCATCGTCCACGTCGACGAGCGGAAGCTCAAGTCGTACACGGGCAACTACTCGCAGTTCGAGCGCGAGCGCACGGCGCAGCTCGCGCTGCAGCAGGCGCTGTACGCCAAGCAGCAGCGGCAGGTCGCCCACCTGCAGGCCTTCGTCGACCGCTTTCGCGCCAAGGCCACCAAGGCCAAGCAGGCGCAGAGCCGCATCAAGGCGCTGGAGCGGATGGAGCGCATCGCCGCGGCGCACGTCGACAGCCCGTTCGAGTTCGCCTTTCCCCCGGTGCCGACCGGCGCGCGGCAGCTGGTGCGCCTCGAGCATGCGACGCTGGGCTACGGCGCGCGCACGCCGGTGCTCGCCGATCTCGAGTGGAGCGTGCTCTCCGACGCGCGCATCGGGCTGCTGGGGCCGAACGGCGCCGGCAAGTCGACGCTGATGAAGGCGATCGGCGGCACGCTGCCGCTCCTGCGCGGAGAACGGCACACCGCGCAGAATCTCGCCATCGGCTACTTCGCGCAGCACCAGGTCGACCAGCTGCGCGCCGACGAGTCGCCGCTGTGGCATCTCGACAAGATCGACCCCACGGCGCGCGAGCAGGAGCTGCGCGATTTCCTCGGCGGGTTCGACTTCCGCGGCGACATGGCGAGCGCGCCGGTCGGCCGCTTCTCCGGCGGCGAGAAGGCGCGGCTCACCCTCGCCCTGCTGGTGCGGCAGAAGCCCAACCTGCTGCTGCTCGACGAGCCGACCAATCATCTCGACATCGAGATGCGCGAGGCGCTGGCCGAGGCGCTGCAGGACTACGGCGGCGCGCTGGTGGTGGTCGCGCACGACCGGCACCTGCTGCGCGCAACCACCGACGAGCTGTGGCTGGTCGCCGACGGCCGGGTGGCGCCGTTCGAGGGCGACCTCGACGACTATCGCGACTGGGTGCTGGCGCGGGCGCGGCGCGGAGACTCGGCTCCGGTCGCCGACGTCGGCGGCACGGACGGCGCGTCGGCGGAAGGCAGTGCCGGCGACCGCAAGGCCAAGAAGCGCGAGGAGGCCGCCGCGCGGCAGCAGCTCTACGCGCGGAAGAAGCCGCTGACCGACCGCCTGGCGAAGATCGAACGCGAAATGGCGGCGCTCGCCTCGGACAAGCGGGACCTCGACGACTGGCTCGCTTCGCCCGCCGCGTACGCCGACGACGAGCGCGAGCGCCTGAAGGAGCGCGTGACCACGCAGGGCGAGCTCACCTGGAGGCTCGCGCGGCTGGAGACGGAGTGGCTCGAACTGAGCGACGCGATCGACAAGCTCGGCGACGGCTGACGCGGCGCTGCGGCGACGGGACCGTCCGCCGCATCGGGTTCAGCCCACGCGCGGGCCCGGACGATAGAACAGGTAGACGGCGAAGCCCAGCGTGTCGCGGCCCCAGCGCAGGTAGCTGTCGCGCCAGCGGCGGCTCCGCTCGACCATCGCGGGCACGTCGGGGTCGTCGGGCTGCTCGCGCACGTACCGCTCGATCGACCGCGCGTACTTCCACTCGTACTCGTCCCACTCGTCGTCGTTGGCGGTCGCGGCGTGCATCGGGATGAGCCCCGCGTCGACGCCGGCCTGCACGTTGCCGCGGTGGTCGCGGTAGTCGCCCTCCTTGGCCTCGAGCCACGAAAGGTAGTCGCCCGCGGGCTTCTGCTTCCAGTAGCCCTCGCCGATCAGGACGTAGCCGCCGGAACGGGTCCAGCCCTTGAGCTTCTGGCAGATGCCGGCGATTCCACCGTCCATGCCGCCGGCGCCCAGCATCACCGACAGATGAAAGGTCTCGGGGTCGGCCTGGAAGTCGCGGATGTCGATGTCGTCGAGGTGCAGCTTGCCCAGCGCGCCCGTCCACTCGGCGCGCTCGCGGGCGGCGTCGAGCATCGGCGACGAATTGTCGACGGCGACGACCGTTGACCCGAAGCGCTCGATGATCCGCAGCGACAGTTCCGCCCGCCCGCAGCCGAGGTCGAGCACGCGGCTGCCGGCGTCCAGCGGCAGGAGGTCGAGCAGGCGCTCGACCTTGGCGGCGGAGATCGGGTTGCAGTAATCGTGGTCGCGGTGGGCAATCGCGCTGAATTTCTGGCGGTTCATGACGACTCTCGAGGTCTTGGGGTGACGGACCCGTCCTTCGCAAGCAAGAGTGATGCCGCTTTGCCCCGGGGCGGCGCCGGAGGGGCGGCGCCCAGGGGCGGATCGGCCGTCAGTCCCGCTCGCGGTCGAGCATCCGGCGGACCCACGGCAGCAGCAGGTACGCCGGGAAGGCGAGGAAGAACGTCAGCAGGAACCAGTTGGCGTAGCCCATCGACTGGGCCCCCATTCCCCCGACCCAGCCGGCAACGGAGCGCGACAGCGCGAACACCGACGACAGCAGCGCGTACTCGGTCGCTGCGCGCTCCTTGCTCACGATCGCCATCAGGAAGGCGAGGAAGGCCGCCGTGCCGAGGCCGCCGGTGAAGGACTCGATCGCGCTGGCGGCGTAGAGGATCGCCTGGTGCCCGACCGGAATGGCGGCGCCGGGCACCGCCGTCGGCAGCAGCAGCGCCGCGGCCCAGTAGCCGAGGTTCGACACCGCCTGCGCCAGGCCCAGCACCCAGAGCGCGCGGAAGATTCCGACCCGATCGGTGTACCAGCCGCCGGCGATGCCGCCCGCGATCGACAGCACGAGTCCGATGTTCACCGACACGAGCCCGATCTGGGCGGCGGTGAAGCCGGCGTCGACCCAGAACGGCTTCACCATGAAGCCCATCGCCGCGTCGCCGAGCTTGAACACCAGGATGAACAGCAGCACCGGGACGATGCCCGGGCGGCGCAGCAGTTCCATCAGCGCGCCGAAGACCGGGCCGCGGGTGAGTTCGTCGGGGTCGGCGGAGGCTTGCGGCGTACGGCGGGCGGCGGCGGTCGGGTCCGCGGGCGCGGCCACGGAAGGGGCGTCGACGGCCGCGGACGCGCGCGACGCACGCGGGGTGCGCCCGAGCAGCCACGCCAGTCCCGCCGCTCCCGCCACGATCGCCACGGCGGCCGCCCAGAAACCGGGCACGCGCACCGACCAGCGGGTGACGTTGTCGATCAGCCACAAGGTGCCCAGCGCGAAGCCCGCCAGCGTGGCGAGGGCGAAGGGCGAGCGCGCGAGCGCGGCGAACTCGGCGCCCACGTTCGCGGTGCGCACGACGATCGTCTTCTCGCGCGGCGCGGCGAGACACAGCGCGGCGAGCCCGAAGAAGACGACGGCGGCGACCGAGAAGGCGCCTTTCCAGCCGAGCCAGTCGGACGCCATCAGCACGAAACCCGACGCCAGCATGCCGACGCGGTAGAGCCCGATGCGGATGCCGTTGGCGAGTCCGAGCTCGTCCTTCGACAGGAGCTCGATCGTGTAGCCGTCGATCGCCACGTCGTTGGTCGCCGACATCGTGGTGAACACGCCGATCGCCAGCCACACCAGCGGACCGAAGCCCGCCTGGACGGCGAAGAACAGCATCACCGTGCCCATCACCACGTCGACCGCGGCCATCCAGCGGCGATGGTGACGCCAGTGGTCGATCGCCGGCGCCCACAGGAATTTCAAGGTCCACGCGAGCCCCAGCAGGGAAAGGACGCCGATCTGGCGCAGCTCGACGCCCTGCTGGCGGAAGTAGACGGGGAATATTTCGTAGAAGACGCCGAGCGGAAAGCCCTCGGCGAAGTAGAGGATTCCGACCCAGAAGAGCTTGCTGCGCAGCAGCGGCGAGGGTGTGTTCAAGGCACGGCGATTCTATCCGTTCGGCCGATGGCGCGGGCGGAAGGAATCGGCTGGAATCGCCGGGAGGCGATGCGGGCGATGCTATCGATCGGAAGCTGCGGCGACCGAGGTGTCGGTGCCGGCAAAATTCGACCTGACCCCGAAGCGGTAGAGCGCGAGTTCGCCGCGGAGGTTGGGGAGGAAGGTCACCGGAGCGCCGCCGGCGAGGACGGTGCGCGCCGCGACGGCGTAGCCGCGCGACGCGAGGAAGGCGTCGAAATCGGCGACGGTGCAAAGGTGAATGTTCGGCGTGTCGTACCACTGGTAGGGCAGCGCGTCGGACACCGGCATGCGGCCGCGAAGGATCTGCAGCCGGTGCGTCCAGTGTCCGAAATTGGGGAACGAGACGATCGCTTCGCGGCCGACGCGAAGCATTTCGGCGACGATCTCCTCGATGTGCCGCATCGCCTGCAGCGTCTGCGACAGGATCACCACGTCGAACGAGCCGTCGTCGAAACCGGCGAGTCCGCCCTCGAGGTCGCGCTGGATGACGCTGATCCCGTTCTTCACGCTGGCCAGCACGCCCGCGTCGCCGATTTCCACGCCGTAGCCCGTCACGTCCCGCGCGTCGCGCAGGTACGCCAGCAGCCCGCCGTCGGCGCAGCCGAGATCCAGCACCCGCGCCCCGCGCGGGATCCATTCCGCCATCGCTGCGTAGTCCGCCCTCGAATTGGGGTCAGGTCGAATTTCCAGGACCCGGTGCCGACATCGATCGGCCGGGCCCGCGGGTGCCGCCAACACCGCCGCCGCCCGTGCCCGCGGTTGCAGGCAATCCCGACCCGGAAATTCGACCTGACCCCGTTTCCTCGCTTCCTTCGCGGCTGCGGGCAATCCCGGGCCGGAAATTGGACCTGACCCACTGCGGCGGAAATTCGACCTGACCCCATTTCCTGGGGGACGAGGCGGTCGAGGAACGCGCGCACGACGTTGAAGTACTGCGGGTCGTCGAGCAGGAACGCATCGTGGCCGTGCGGCGCGACGATCTCGGCGTACGAAATCTCGCGGTTGTTGTCGACCAGCGCCTTGACGATCTCGCGCGAGCGCGGCGACGGGAAGCGCCAGTCGGTGGTGAAGGACACGACCAGGAACCGGCACACCGCCGGCGCCAGCGCACGGGCGAGGTCGCCGCCGGTGGCGAGCGCCGGGTCGAAGTAGTCGAGCGCCTTGGTGATCCGCAGGTAGGTGTTGGCGTCGTAGTAGTCGGCGAATTTCTCGCCCTGGTAGCGCAGGTACGACTCGATCTGGAACTCGGGCGCGAAGCTGAACTTGAGCCCGTCGCGCAGCCGGCGGCCGAACTTGGCCTCCATCTGCTCGTCGGACAGGTAGGTGATGTGGCCGATCATCCGCGCGACGCGCAACCCCCGCCGCGGCTTGGTGCCCCGCGCGTCGAAGTGCCCGCCGTGGAAATCCGGGTCGGTCATGATCGCCTGGCGCGCAACCTCGTTGAACGCGATGTTCTCGGCCGACAGGTTCGGCGCGGCGGCGATCACCAGCGCGCTGGCGAGCCGTTGCGGATAGCGGATCGACCAGCACAGCGCCTGCATGCCGCCCAGCGACCCGCCCATCACCGCCGCCCAGCGCTCGATGCCCAGCCGGTCGGCGAGCCGGGCCTGCGCGTCGACCCAGTCCTCGACCGTCACCAGCGGGAAGTCCGCGCCCCAGGGCTGGCCGGTTGTCGGGTTGACGGTGGTCGGACCGGACGAGCCGAAGCAGCTGCCGAGATTGTTGACCCCGACGACGAAGAAGCGGTCGGTGTCGAGCGGCTTGCCCGGCCCCACCATGTTGTCCCACCAGCCGACGTTGTCGGGCTCGCCCTCGTAGACGCCGGCGACGTGGTGCGAGGCGTTGAGTGCGTGGCAGACCAGCACCGCGTTGCTGTGGTCGGCGTTGAGGGTGCCGTAGGTCTCGTAGGCGAGCTCGTAGGTCGGCAGCGAGGACCCGCAAGCGAGCGGCAGCGGGTCGAGGAACACGGCGCGCTGCGGCGCGACGGTGCCGATCGACGCGCCCGGGCCGGCCGCGGGAGCGACGGACGGGCCGGAACCCGCGCCGGCGGTGGTGGCGGAAAACGAAGGCATCGGGTGTCGGGGCAGCCGCGGGAGCGCCGCGGGGTCTCGCCGGTTCCTCGGATCGTTGGCAGGGGCCGGGGCAACAAAAAACCCGACCGGCGCGGCGCGAGTCGGGTTGGTGAGTCACCACTCCGCTTTAGCCGCATTTGTTCGGGGTCGAACTGTCGACCCCCGCGCCCGCAAGCTGGTTCAAATCGGCGCTTCGCTGGAAGTCTAGCCGAAAGCGGGCGCGGCGACCAACCCGTCGACGCCGGCCGGTCCCCGCGCGATGAAATGGCAGGGCCGTGCACGGCTGTTGGCTGCCGCATCGGCACGCCGCGACGAACGGTCGCGGCAAAGGGTGCCGGCGGACGGCCGTTCCGGGCTCCTGACCGGCGCCCGGAATTCCCGGTTGCGCCCCGTCGTCCCGCGGCGACCGTTCGTCGGCGTTCATGACATCGGGGTATGACAATGGAATAGTCGTCGCTATACTTCGCGTTCCGCCGCACGGCCCGCGCAGCGATCCCGCCGGCTGTGCGTACCCGCATTTCCCGGAGAGTGGTCATGAAACATTTCGTCGCCGTCGCTGCCATCGCCATCGCCGCCGCCACCTGCGCGGCGCCCGCGTTCGCGCAGGCGACGCTGTACAGGAACACCTGCACCGGCAGCGGCTGTCACGTGAACTCGACAACCCCGGACCGGTTTTCGCGCAACGGGCGAGAGCGTCGACACGATCCGGGGCGTGCCGCGGCCGGACATGCAGGCGGCGCTGAGTTCGGTTTCGGACACCACGCTGGAGTCGATCGCCGCCTACATCCGGGCCTACAACGCGGGCGGCACGACCGGCAGCGGCAAGCTCACGCTGTCGACGTCGTCCTTGGCGTTCGGCGCCCAGGCGGTAGCCACCACCGGCGCCGCGAAGCGCGTGACCGCGACCAACACCGGGACCGCGGCGGTGAACGTCACCAGCGTGTCGTCGACCAACGGCGAATTCCGGGTCGCGGCGACCACCTGCGCCGGCAACATCGCGGTGAGCGGCACCTGCACCATCGACATCACGTTCCGACCCACCGACGTCGGCCCCCGCGGCGGCACGGTGAGCGTCGTCTACAGCGGCGGCACCGGCAGCCCGCAGGGCATAACGGTGTCGGGCGAAGGCAGCGCGACCGCGCCGCCGCCCTCCGGCGCGACGGTGACGATCAGGGAGTACTTCCACGCCGCGTTCGGCCATTACTTCATCACCGCCAGCGCCGCCGAGATCGAACTGCTCGACGCCGGCAGGTTCGACGGCTGGTCGTCGACCGGCCGCTCGTTCAAGGCCTACCAGAACGAAGGCGCCGGGACCGTCGCCGTCTGCCGCTTCTTCACCGAGGCATTCGCGCCCAAGAGCTCGCACTTCTACGCGCCGCGCGGCACCGGCTGCGAGCCGGTGTTCGACAACAAGGACTGGCAGTACGAGGGCGACGTGTTCTTCGTCGCCGAAGCCTCCGACGCGGGCACCTGTCCCGCGGGCACGCAGCCGATCTACCGGCTTTACAATCGGGGCCAGACCGGCGCACCGAACCACCGCTACACCAACGACCCGGCCGTGCGCAACCAGATGCTGGGACAGAATTTCCAGCCCGAGGGCAAGGGCGCCGAAGGCGTCGGCTTCTGCGCGCCGCTCTAGGGTCGGCGCACCGGCACCGTTTCTCCCCGGACCGCCCGCCCCGGCCTCGCGCCGCGGCGGGCGTCTTTCTGTCCGGCTACCCGATCGACCTGCGCGGTCCGGGCCCCGACCGTCCGACACCCGGTCGGCGCTTCCCGGCGCGGTCGTTCAGGCGTTGCCGTGGGGCTGGCCGTCGGCGGCGATGCCCAGCCAGCGCACCGCCTGCGCGTCGAGAAACGCGGGGGCGGCGGCACCGAGCAGCATCGCGATGGTCGCGCAGCTGCCGGCGACGATCGCCAGCGGCGCGACCACGCTCACCGACTGCCAGTGCGACACCGGCCAGCCGGTGCGCGGATCGAGGATGTGACAGTAGCGCCGGCCGTCGACGTCGATGAACCGCTCGTAATCGCCGCTGGTCGTCACCGCCGCGTCGACGACGTCGATCGCGGCGATCGCCTCGTCGGGGCGGGCGCCGCGCGGGTGCCGGATGCCGACGCGCCACGGCGCGCCGCCTTCCTGCGCGCCGAGCGCGCGCACGTCGCCGCCGAGATCGACGAGCGCGCCGGCGATGCCCCGTTCCGCGAGCATCGTCGCGGCCCGGTCCGCCGCGTACTCCTTGCCGATCCCGCCGAAGTCGATTTCCATGCCGGCCCGCGGCAGGCGCACCCATCCGGCACCGGACTCGTGCGCCGTGGCGAGCCGTGGCCGAGGGTGCCGACCGCGCCAGCGGACCCGTTCGCCGGGCCGGGTGCCGAGCGGACTGCGGCGCCGGTCCCGGTCGCCGCGGGAGGCGACGCGGGCGCCCGGGCGCCGGTCCGGCCCCGCTCGACCCGCGCCCAGCCGATCAGCTCGACCGCCGCCGCGAGCTCGTCGGGCGACGGCAGCCGCGGCGGCACGCGCTTGAAGTCCCACGCGCGGCGCAGCACGCCCGAGGTGACGTCGAACGCGCCGCCGGAGAGCTGGTGGCAGCGGTCCGCGTAGTCGAGCAGCGCCGCCGTCTCGGCGTCGATCGCCACCGGGGCGCCGCCCGCCGCGCGATTGATCGCGGTGGTGACGCTGTCGTCGCGATAGCGCGAGTACTTCGCCTCGATGCGCGCGACCTCGGCGATCGCGCCGTCGGCCGCGCGGCGGGCCGCGTCCGCGTCGGGCGCGACGATCGCCAGCGCGCAGGGCGACGCCATCGCGCGAAAGGGAAAGCGGTGCAGCGGCATCCGGGGAGGTTGGCGCGGCGGCGGCGCCCGGCAGCGCGGGACGCCCGGGCGCCGCCGCCCAGGGTTCAGAATGCCTTGGCGACGCCGGCCTGGATCCAGTTGGCCGAGAACGGCAGCAGGCCCGGGCTGCCGTCGCCGCCGAGCTTCCACGCGCTCTTCTGTCGATAGAACTCGTACTTGAGGTCGACCGTCCAGCCGTCCGGCAGCGTCTTGGCGACGAGCAGGCCCGCGGTGACCGCGCCGAAGGCCGACAGGCGCGTATCGGTCGTGTACGGCTGGTCGGGCACGCGTCCGCTCGGAAACGGCGGGTCGAAGTAGAACCACGCCGCATCCTGCGACAGGTATCGCAGGTTCGGCGTCACGCTGAAGCCCGACGGCAGCGCCTGCACCCACGACGCCTCGACCATGTTCGAATTGGCGCCGAACGAATCGTCGAGGTAGCGGTAGCCGACCTTGAGCGACGCGTCGAGCGTCGGGAAGAACTGGTTGTACCGCGTCAGCCAGGCGGTGATCCGCCGCCGGTCGGGCCGGACGTCGAACGACTTGTACGGGTCGTTGTAATAGCCGTGCCCGCGCGAGTAGGTGAGGTTCGACTGGATGATCGCCGTCGGCGACAGCGCCTGCGTGATGCCGGCGAGGAACTCGACCGTGTTGCGGCGCTCGTTCACGGCGACGCCGTTGGTGCTGTTGATGACGTCGGCCGCGCCGCCGAACGAGAAGGCGAGCGTCGTGTTGCGATCCTCGGTGAACCAGCGGAGGTCGAACACGCCGCCGCGCGAAAGGTAGTCGTCCTCGCTCGAGATCACGGCGCCGGCGCCGACGATCCAGCGGTCGAAGTACTTGCTGATCTTGAGGTCGCCGGCCTTGCGGAAGTCCTGGATGCCCTCGCCCGACGCGCCCGACAGCACGTTGAAGTAGAGCGGCGACGCGCCGCTGACCGCGTCGAAGGTCAGCGAGCCCTCGACGGTCCAGCTCTGTGCGAAAGGTGCGAGCAGGTAGAACGACGGGGCCTTGACCGTCATCCGGTCGGCGCCCGGCTGCCAGTCGCGGTAGTACAGGTACTTGGCGGCGAAGAGGCCGCCCTCGGGCATCGCCTGCGCGGCGGCGCCGCCGGGCAGCACGCCGGGCAACGCCAGCGCGGCGGCGAGCAGCGTGCGCTCAGTTGCAGCCACAGCCGCCTCCGCCCACGCCGTAGCCGCCGCCCGCGCCTTCCTTGCTCGTGTAGATGTGCTGCGTCGTCTTCGCCGCCAGCACGTCGGGGTCGAACTGCATCGACGGCCGGGCGAGGTCGCCCTTCTCCCACGGCTTGGGCGGCGCGAAGCCCGCGCAGCCGGCGAGCGCGACCGCGGCGGCGGCGAGGGCGATCAGGCGAAGCGGCTGCATCGAAGGGGTCTCCGTTGACGCGGCCGCGTCAGCGCGCCGCGACCAGGTCGCGGATCCGCGCCTCGATCGCGGCGGCGTGATCGTCGTTGAATCCGGACTCGACCTGCACGACGTTGCCGCGCGCGTCGATCAGGTACGAGCTCGGCATGCCCTTGACGCCGTACGCGGCCGGCGCCTTGCCTTCGGGATCGTACACGACGGGGAATGCCGCCGGCACCTGCGCGAGGAAGCGATCGGCGTCGGCGCGACGCTTGTCGACGTTGACCGCGACGATGGTGAAGCCCTTGTCGCCGTACTTCCTGTGCATCTCGTTCATCCAGGGAAACGAGCGCTTGCACGGCGCGCACCACGAGGCCCAGAAGTCGACGAACACGACGCGGCCCTTCAGCGATTCCAGCGTCAGCGCGTCGCCGGCGGCGCGCGGCAGCGCGAACGCGGGCGCCGGCTGGCCGGCATCGACGGCGAGCGCCGGCGGCGGCAGCGCGCCCCCGAGCGCGACGAGCGCGACGAGCGCGGTGGCGGCGGGGTGGAATTTCGGGAATCGGGGCATGGGAAGGCGGCGGCGCGCCGCGCGCCGGGGTCAGAGGGCGTTGAGCTTGTCCAGCTGCGCGTTGATCCGGGCCGGATCGTCGCTTCGCCGCATGCGATCGACGATCGACCGGATCGCGGCGAGCTCCGTGGTCAGCACCCGCTGCTTGATGCCGAGCAGATGCGCCGGATGCATCGAGAAATTGCGCAGGCCCATGCCCAGCAGCAGCCGCGTCAGCAGCAGCTCGCCGGCCATTTCCCCGCAGACCGCGATGGGCTTGCCCGCCTTGTCGGCAGCAGCGATCGAGCCGCCGATCAGCTTCAGCACCGCGGGATGCAGCGGATCGTACAGGTGCGACACCGCGTCGTCGGAACGGTCGACGGCGAGCGTGTACTGGATGAGGTCGTTGGTGCCGATGGAGGCGAAGTCCAGCCGGGTGAGCAGGCCGCCGATCGCGAGCGCGGCGGCCGGGATCTCGATCATTCCGCCGACCTCGACGCCGGCATCGAACGGCACGCCCTGCTCGCGCAGCGTTTCCTTCGCCTGCGCGATCAGCGTGAGCGTCTGGTCGACTTCGCCGACCGACGCGATCATCGGGATGAGGATGCGCACGTGCCCGTAGTGCGACGCGCGCAGGATCGCCCGCAGCTGGGTGAGGAAGAGCCGCGGCTCGGCCAGGCAGAAGCGCACCGCGCGCAGCCCCAGCGCCGGATTGGGCGCGACGCGCGCGAGCCCGCCCAGGCCCTCCTTGGTCTTGTCGGCCCCCAGGTCGAAGGTGCGGATGGTCACCGGCTTGCCGCCCATCCCCGCGGCGACCCGGCGATACGCCTCGAACTGCTCGTCCTCGGTGGGCAGGCCGTCGCGATTGAGGAACAGGAACTCCGAGCGGAACAGGCCGATGCCGCCGGCGCCGTGCTCCAGCGCATGCTCGAGATCGTCGGGCAGCTCGATGTTCGCGTGCAGTTCGATGCGCACCCCGTCGATGGTGTCGGCGGGCTTGGTGGTGAGCCGCTTCAGCTTCGCGCGGTCGATCTCGAGCTCGCCCTGCTTCAGCCGGTACTCGGTGAGCACCGACTTGTCGGGGTTGACGATGACGACGTGATGCGTGCCATCGACGATCAGGAGCTCGTTCTCGCGGATCAGCTGCCGGGCGTTGTGCGTCGCCACCACCGCCGGAACGTTGAGGCTGCGGGCGACGATCGCCGTGTGCGAGGTCACGCCACCGAGGTCCGTGAGGAACGCGGCGAAACGGTGCCGCTTGAACTGGATGACGTCGGCGGGCGAGAGGTCGTGCGCGACCAGGATCGTGTGCGGCTCGCTGCCCGGGGCAATGGCGCCCGGCTTGCCCAGGAGGCGCTTCAGTACCCGCTCGACCACCTGCACCACGTCGGACTTCCGCTCGCGCAGGTACGGGTCCTCGATCTGCTCGAACTGGTCGACCAGCACCTCCAGCTGCTGCGTCAGTGCCCACTCGGCGTTGCAGCGCTGCTCGGCGATGATCCGCTTCGGCGCCTCGGCCAGCGTCGGGTCGTTCAGGATCATCCAGTGGACGTCGAGGAACGCGCCGAACTCGGCCGGCGCGTCCTCGCCGGTCATCGTCGCGTGCAGGTCCTCGAGCTCGGCCTGCACCTCGCGCAGCGCCACGTCGAACCGTCTGATCTCGGCGTCGATCCTGCCCGCGGGAATCGCGTAGTGCGCGACCTCGAGCGTCGCGTGCGAGACGAGCTGCGCGCGGCCGATCGCGATGCCGCCCGAGACGCCGATGCCGTGCAGTGCGAAGCTCGCCATGGCCGACATCGGGCGGCGGTCAGCCGCCTTCGCCGAAGTAGTCGTTGACCAGCGCCGCCAGCGCGTCCATCGCGTCGGTCTCGTCGGGACCGTCGGTCTCGAAGGTCACCGTCGACCCCTTGCCGGCGGCGAGCATCATCACGCCCATGATGCTCTTGGCGTTGACGCGGCGGCCGTTGCGCTCGAGCGAGATGTCGCACTGGTACTTCGCGGCGAGCTGCGTCAGCTTCGCCGACGCGCGGGCGTGCAGTCCCAGCTTGTTGATGATCTCAATTTCGCGGCGCAGCATAGACAGGGTCGACTTCGACATGGTGGACGCCGTCGCAACCGCCGGACACGGCCTTCTTGATCATCGTGTCCAGGCCCTTGCTGCGGTACGTGAATGCCCGCACCAGCATCGGCAGGTTGACGCCCGCGACGACCTCGACCCGCCCGGGCGCGATCAGCTTGCAGGCGAGGTTGCACGGCGAGGCGCCGAAGATGTCGGAAAAGATCAGCACGCCCTCGCCGGTGTCCAGCCGATCCACCCGCTCGCGCGCCATGGGCAACAGGCGCAGCGGATCGTCGCTCGCGGCCACCGACAGCGTGTCCAGCTGCACCGGCGGCGAGCCGAGCACGTGCGTGACCGCCTGGACCAGGCTGTCCGGCAGGGAGTCGTGCGCAATGAGCAGGATGCCGATCATGGAAGCGGACGCCTTCGGAAATGTTAGCACGCGGTCATCGAGCGTCCGCGCCGCCTTCGCCGGCGGGTCGCGGGCCGGCCGCCGCGCGCGTGTCGCTACTTCGTGGTCGCCGCGCAGGCGCCGACCAGGGCGTCGGCGAACATGCCGGCGACGTCGAAGCCGGTCTGCTGCGCGATCTCGACGAAGCAGGTCGGGCTGGTGACGTTGACCTCGGTGAGGAAGCCGCCGATGACGTCGAGGCCGACGACCAGCAGACCCTCGGCCCACAGCGCCGGCCCGAGCGCCCCGGCAATCGCACGCTCGCGGTCGGTGAGCGGACGCGCCTCGCCGCGTCCGCCGGCCGCGAGGTTGCCGCGCGTCTCCCCCGCCTTGGGGATGCGCGCGAGCGCGAACGGCACCGGCGCGCCGCCGATCACCAGCACGCGCTTGTCGCCCTCGCTGATCGCGGGGATGAAGCGCTGGACCATCACGGTGCGCGCGCCGTGCTGGCCGACGGTCTCGACGATCACGTTGCGATTGGGGTCGTCGGCGCGCACGCGGAACACCGACGCGCCGCCCATGCCGTCGAGCGGCTTCACGATCGCGTCGCCGTGCGCGTCGATGAAGGCGCCGATGCGCGCCGGGTCGCGCGCCACCAGCGTCGGCGCGATGAACTCGGCGAACTTCGCGATGGCCATCTTCTCGTTGTGATCGCGCACCGCCCGCGGCCGGTTGAACACCCGCGCGCCCGCGCCCTCGGCCAGCTCGAGCAGGTACGTCGCGTAGACGTACTCCATGTCGAACGGCGGGTCCTTGCGCATCACGCTCGCCGCGAAGGCGGTCAGCGGCCGCTCCACGGCGGCGCCGACCGCGTACCAGTCGTGGTCGTCGTCGCGAAGCGTCAGCGGGACGGCGCGCAGCCTGCGTGCCGCCGGCGTCCCACCACAGGTCGGCGGGCGCGCAGGCATACGGCACATGGCCGCGCCGCGCGAGCGCGCGCATCATCGCGACGCTCGAGTCCTTGTAGGCCTTGAGCTCGGGCAGCGGGTCGAGAATGAACAGGAAATCCATGGCGGTCCGGCTTGACGGGCGGACCGGCATCGTAACCGATTCGCGCGCGCCGCCGCCAATCGAGCACCGCCCGGCCCGGCGGACGCCGCCCGCGGCCGGTCGTCCGCGCGGCCCGCCGCGGGCCGGCTCAGGGTTCCGCGGTCCCGGGGGCCCGGTCGGCGGCCTCGGTCGTGGACGCGGCATCCCACGGCATCAGGTGGATCGCCGTCGCCAGCAGCGACACGGTGATCGACGCGCCGGGCGCGACATGGTTGCGGCGGGCGACGTGGGTGGGGACCGACAGGTGCAGCAGCGGGCCGGGACCGAGCGCGGGAGCGACGACGATCGACGTGAGTTCGCCCAGCGTCACGCACTCGACGACCGCCCCCTCGATCGGGTTCTCGCGCTCGCCGCGCGAGGGCCGGTCGCGGCGGTGCAGGATGACGTCCGCGGCCGGAATCGTCCAGGCCACGCGCGTGCGCGGCGGCAGCTGCGCCGCCGGCGGGATCTCCAGCCTCAGGCCGCCCCAGGCGAGCCACGAGCGATCCGCGTCGTGGCCTTCGATCGCGCCCTCGAACACGTTGCGCATGTCGAGCAGGCGCGCGACCGTGGCGTCGCGCGGACGCGTCATCACGTCGTGCGGCGGCCCCGACTGGAGCGTGCGGCCGCGGTGCAGGATCGCGATGCGGTCGGCCAGCGCCGCCGCCTCGTCGAGATCGTGCGTGACCAGCACGATCGGCATCGCGAGCGAGCGTCGCAGCGTGGCCAGCTCGCGGTAGAGCTTGTGCCGCGTGACGCGGTCGACGGCCGAGAACGGCTCGTCGAGCAGCAGCACCTTCGGGTCGCGGGCGAGCGCGCGGGCGACCGCGACGCGCTGCTGCTGGCCGCCGGACAGCCTCGCCGGCCGCCGCGCCTCCAGACCCTCCGAGGTGCACCAGCGCCAGGAGCTCGTGCGCCCGCGCGTCGCGCGCCGCCGGCGGCAGATGCCCGAGCGCGGCGGTCACGTTGTGCAGCGCGGACAGGTGCGGGAACAGCGCGTAGTGCTGGAACACGAGGCCGACCGAGCGCTGCTGCGGCGTCCTGTGCACGCCGGCCGCCGGGTCGAACCAGACGTCGTCGCCGCACGCGACCCGGCCCTCCCGCGGACGCACCAGCCCGGCGATCGCGCGCAGCACCGTCGACTTGCCGCTGCCGGAGGGGCCGGTGAGCGCCAGCAGCTCGCCCGGCGCGCAGTCGAGCTCGACGGCGAGCGGAATCGGCGCGTGCTGCGAGAGGCGCACCGAGAGGCCGCCGACGCTCATCGCCGGTCCTCCCGCCGCGCGGTCGCGTACGCGATCGCGATCGCCACCAGCGACAGCGCCAGCAGCACCGCCGCCATCACGTTGGCGCCGGTGAGGTCGAACGCCTGGACGCGGTCGTAGATGGCGATGGCGATGGTCCGCGTCTCGCCCGGGATGCTGCCGCCCACCATCAGCACGACGCCGAACTCGCCCAGCGTGTGCGCGAACGTGAGCACGGCCGCTGACAGCACGCCGGGCCAGGCGAGCGGCAGCTCGATGCGGGTGAATATCTTCCAGCGGCTCATCCCGCAGCAGGCGGCGGCGTCGCGCACGTCCGGCGGGATCGCCTCGAACGCGCGCTGCATCGGCTGGATGGCGAACGGCAGGTTGAACACGATCGACGCCAGCAGCAGCCCGCTGAAGCTGAACGCCAGCGTGTGGCCGGTCAGCGCCTCGAACGCGCGGCCCAGCGGCGAGCCCTGGCCGAACGCCAGCAGCAGGTAGAGCCCCAGCACCGTCGGCGGCAGCACCAGCGGCAGCGCCAGCGCCGCCTCCGCGAGCCGCCGGCCCGGGAACGGCGTCCAGGCGAGGATGCGCGCGACGACGAGTCCCAGCGGCAGCAGCAGCGCGACGGTGAAGCACGCGAGCCGCAGCGACAGCAGCAGGGCCTGCCAGTCCATCACGGGGCGACCGCCTCGCCCGGCAACGCGAAGCCGTGGCGGCGGAACACCGCACGCGCGGCGGGAGATTGCAGCCAGGCGTAGAACGCGCGCGCGTCGTCGCCGGCGCACTTCAGCAGCACCATCCGCTGCGCCAGCGGCGCGTGCAATTCGGCGGGCAGCAGCACGTAGCGGCCGCGGGCCGCGATCGCCGGCGCGAGCGCCAGCGAGTACGCGAAGATGCCGCCCTGCGCGGCGCCGCCGACGGCGAACTGCGCCGCCTGCGACACGTTCTCGCCCAGCACGAGCTTCGGCTGCGCGGCGTCCCACAGCCCGGATTTCTGCAGCGCCTCGCGCGCGGCGCGGCCGTAGGGCGCGTGCTCGGGGTTGGCGATGGCGAGCTTCTTCACGCGGCCGTCGGCGAGCGCCGCCTTAAGATCGGCGAGCGCGGCATCGGGCACGAGCGCCGAGCCAGCGGGGGCGAACAGCACCAGCCGGCCGATCGCGTACAGCGTGCCGCCGTCGACGGTGCGCCCCTCGGCGGCGAGCGCCTGCACGAACGACTCGTCGGCGGAGAGGAAGATCTCGAACGGCGCACCCTCGCCGACCTGCCGGCGGAAGTTGCCCGACGAGCCGAACGCGAGCCTGACCTTGCGGCCGGTGGCCCTTTCGAAGTCGGCGGCGATCTCGGGCAGCGCGAACTGCAGGTCGGAGGCGGCCGCGACCGCGGGGGCCTGGGCGTGAGAGAGGCTCGAGCCCGCCAGCAGCAGCAACGCGGCCGCCATCTGCCGACCACCGCGGGTCAACGCGTGCCGGAAGCGGGGCGCATGGCACCGGTTGACCCACGCCCGGGCGTTCGACACGTTCATGGGGCGGCAGTTTAACCGCTGTTCGGCGTGCGGGCGGGCCGGGCCTCAGCGACCGCCGCAACCACAACGATCCGGCGGTTGCTTATACTGCAGCGACCTTCCTCCGGCACCGGATCCCGATGAGCGTCCCCAACCACCATCTCGCCGTGCTGTTCGCCGACGTCTCCGGCAGCACGCGCCTGTACGAGCAGCTGGGCGACGTCGAGGCCCTGGCAGCGATCAGCCGGTGCCTCGCGCTGGCCGACGCGTCCGCGTGCAGCTACGGCGGGCGCCTGATCAAGACCATCGGCGACGAGGCGCTGCTGGTGTTCGCGCAGGCCGCCCACGCCGCCGAAGCGGCCGCCGAGATCCAACGCAGGATGGTCGAGGTTGCCGTCGGCGACAACCTGCGCCTCGCGTTTCGCATGGGCTTCCATTACGGCGCCGCCATCGAGGTCTCCGGCGACGTGTTCGGCGATTCGGTCAACGTCGCCGCGCGGATGGTCGGCCTGGCCAAGCGCGGCCAGGTCATCCTGTCGTCGCCGACCGCGGACCTGCTGCCGCCGTGGCTGCGGGAGCGCGTGCGCGAACTCGACGTGCTGACCGTCAAGGGCAAGGAAAAGGACATCGGCATCTGCGAGCTGCTGTGGCAGGACGAGTCCGCCGAGCTCACCGCGATGGCGCCGCGCGCCGAGGCGAAGGCCGCGCGCCTGGAGCTTCGGCACGGCGCGCGCACGTTCGAGCTGAATGCGAATTCGCCGGCGCTGACGCTGGGCCGGGACGCGCAGAACGACGTGGTGATCGCCGACCCGCTGGCCTCGCGGCTGCACGCCCGTATCGAGCGGCGCCGCGACAAGTTCGTCCTGGTCGACCAGAGCTCGAACGGCACCTTCGTCACCATCGACGGCGAGCACGAAATCCAGCTGCGGCGCGAGGAGATGATCCTGCGTCGGCGCGGCAGCATCAGCTTCGGCCATCGCCACGACCAGGACTCCGGCGAGACGCTGGCGTTCGCCTGCCTCGACCCCGAGCCCTGAGCGGCGACGCGCCGCACTCCTGCCGGAGGTCCTGAACGACGACGCGCGGCCTCCCGCTAGGGCTCGATCGTCGTCAGCTTGCGCAGCGTGTCCGGGTTCTTGACGACGGACTTCTGCCGTCCGGGCGGCGCGCCATACAGGCCCGCGGGTGGATTGGTTTCCAGCCGCGACAGCACCGACGGGTCGGCGCAGCGCGGATCGAACTTCACCGCGACCTGGTCGCCGCTGATGCTGCCCAGGGCGAAGCACGCCTGGCCGAGCTTGGCGTTGAGCGGCTTCAGCACGCCGCTGGCGATCACGTCGCCCGACGGCGCCGACTGCCCGCGACCAGGAGGTCGTAGCTGCGGGGCTTGGCCGGCGGTCGCGCCATCGCCGAAATGACTTCCGGCAAGCCGACGAGTTCGCGCGCCAGCAGGTCCTCGGTCGCGACGTCCGGCAGTCCGTCGACGTTGAGCGTGACCTTGCGGCCCGTCACGTTGGCGTGCTGCAGGAAGAAGTCGCGCGAGAATTCGTCGGCGATCTTCGTCCCGATCGCCTTCAGCGCCTCTTCCTCGCTGGCCCAGCTGCCCAGCCCCCTGCGGCAGCGTGGTGTTGTAGTAGATCTCCTCGCCGGTCGCGCGGTCGACGCACTTCACCGTCCACGAAGTGAGCGCGTACTTGGTGATGACGACGCCCGAAGCCTCGAGCCGCGCCGACAGCCGCCGGATTCGCGCCTCGCCGATCACCGCGAAATCGGGACCCGCGGCGCCCTGCGGTCCGGCGGCTCCGCCGGTGCACCGCCGGGCCCGGCGTCGGCCCACATGCGGAACCCGAAGGACTTGATGCGCTCCTTCAGCATGTTCTCGGCCACCGGCGAGGGCAGCGGCGGCGCGTCCGGCGCGGTCGGCGTCGCGCACGTCGATCAGCACCGAGATCCTGGGATCGCCGCTGGCGCGGATCATCTCGACCCGCTCGTCGCGCGTCATCTGATTGAGTGACTTCTGCACCGCCTTGACGTTGACCACGGCCTCGGTCGTGATCGACATCAGGCCGTCCTTGCCCAGGCGCGGCTCGCTCTCGCGGACCACGGTCCGGACGTAGTCGCCGCTGTTGGCGAGCAGCCGGCTCTGCAGCAGGTCGTAGTTCGCCGCGATCGACTTCTGGTCGACCAGCAGGCCGACGGCCTTCTCGACGAGCTGGCCGCGCGAATCGGCGCGCAGCGTCGCTCTGCAGCAGCCCCTTGTCGGTCTGGATAGCGCGGGTCGGAGGGGTCGACCAGGCCGACCGCGGAGATGGTCATCGTTCCGGGCTCGCCGCCGGGCCGACCGGCACCGCGGCGGGGGTGGCGGCGGGCGCCGGGGCGGTGGCGACGGCGGGCTCCGGCCGGCGCGCCGCGGTACCGCCACCTGCGCGGCCGCAGGCTGCGCGGTCTTCGCGACCGTCGACCGGCTGCCGCTGCAGCATGCCACCACGCCCCGACGGCGACGGCCACGATGGCAACGCCGAGGACGATCGCCGCGACGGGGGACGACGACTTCGCCGCCGCGGATTCCGGTGACCGCGCGGCCACCGCCGTCGAAGCGGACACGGCCGGCGCGGCGGTCGCCGCCGGCGGCGCCGGCACCGGGCGACGTCGGGTCCGGCGCGCGATGATCGTCGGATCCGCGTCGGACACCCGCCGGCTTGCCGCCGCGAGTCCGGCCGCAGGCGCGGCGGCCCGGATCGCGTCGGCGAATTCCTGCGCGGTCTGGAAACGGTCGTCGGCGCGCTTGGCCAGCGCCCTGCGCACGACGGCGTCCATCAGCGGCAGCACCTGGACGTTGAGCGCCGACGGCGCCAGCGGCTCCTCCTTCAGCACCTTCTGCATCGTCGTCGCCGCCGATCCGGCGAACGGCCGCTCGCCGGTGAGGAACTGGTAGAGGACGACGCCCGCGGAGAACAGGTCGGAGCGGCCGTCGACGGGAAGGCCCTGGATCTGCTCGGGCGACATGTAGCTCGGCGTGCCCAGCACCGCGCCCACCTGCGTCAGGCTCGACGAGTCGATGTGGGCGATGCCGAAGTCGGCGACCTTCACCGTGCCGTCGTCGAGCAGGAAGATGTTCGCGGGCTTGATGTCGCGATGGATCACGCCCTGGCGGTGCGCGTAGTCGAGCGCGGCGAGGATCTGCGTCATGATGCGCACGATGTCGTCCGCCCTGAAGCGCTCGTTGGCTTCGAAGGCCTCCTTGAGCTCCCGCCCCTTGACGAGCTCCATGGCGATGTACCAGACGCCCGCGTCCTCGCCGAAATCGTGGATGGCCACGATGTTGGGGTGGGACAGCCGCCCGGCGGCCTGGGCTTCGCGGCGGAACCGCGCGATCACCGTCGCCGGATCCCCGCCCTGCAGCTGGTCCGGACGAATGGTCTTGAGGGCGATGACGCGCTTGATCTGCGGGTCGTAGCCTTCGTAGACCACGCCCATCGCGCCGCGGCCGATCTCGCGCCGGACTTCGTACTTGCCGAGGGTGCTGATCTCTGCCAATTGACGTTCCTCGTTGCGCCGGAAACGGCGACGCCGGCGGCGGGCGGCGTCGTGGATGCCCGCCACCGGCGGGTCGCCTGCAGCCGCTACTTGTACTTGCTGTCGATCTCCCACACGCTCTTCTGCACCAGCCGCTGCACCATCGTGTCGAGCGAGACGCCGCCCTGCTGCGACTGGTTGACGCCGAGCGCGCCCGACGACGTCGCGCCGATTTCCATCTTTTCCTCGGTGTAGCCCTGCGCGAGCTGCTCGGTGGTCTCGGCGTTGATGATCTTGTAGCGCATGCCGATGACCCAGACGCTGGTCGATTCGCCCGAATGCACCGAGCCGACCGCCGTGCCGCCCACGGTGCCCGCCGCCGCGCCCCCGCGCGAGCCGCTGAACACGCCGAGCAGGCCTGCCATCTGCCCCAGCGTCCTGCCGTCGAAGCCGGACTGCGCCGAAGCGACCTGCTCGGTCTTCAGGATGTCGAACTTCACGACGTACTTGGTCGCCTTGAGCTTGCCCATGCCCAGGAACTTGCGCGCCTGCGCGGGATCGCCGAGGTTGTACGCGAGCTCGAATTCCCTCAGCAGCGGCCCGAGGTTCGAGCGCTCGAGCACCTGGAAATTGGCGCTCGACAGCTCGATCTCGCCGAAGTCGGCGATGTTGTTGGCGGTGAACTTCTGGAGGAAGTTCGCGTTGTTGCTCTTGATCTCGCCGGGGATCACGACCAGCGCCGGACCCTTCTTCTTCGCGTTGACGTACTCGACCGGCCGGTAGATCGTCTGGTCGGCGGCGGCGTTCGCCTTCTGCGACGTTTCGCTGCCCGCGGTCGGCGACGGGTTTCCCCACGTCGGTTGCGCCATCGCCAGGGGCGCGCACGCGAGCAGCACGGCAGCGATCGAAACACTGGCGAGCCGGAGCGGGATTCGATTGCGCATCGCGGATTCTCCTGTCAGATCTGACGGCGTTGCAGGACCGGCACCGCTACTTCGGCGCCGGACTGGTGCGCGCGGGCAGCCCCGCGTTGCGGCAGTAGTCCGAATAAAGGGTGGCGACGACTTCGTCGGCCTTCTCGTTCACCAGCGTCAGCGCCATCCGGCGGACGTCGGAGCCGGCGTACGAAGCCGTTTCCGCCGCGGTCTCGGAAATCAGCTTTCCGTTGCTGCCGGACAGCGTGAACGACATGTTCACCGACACCTGGTTCACCGCCATCACCGGGTTTCGCGTCGCCTGCAGCGAGATGAGCCCGCGCAGCACGAAGCTGGCACCGAGCCGCTTCGACGCGGCGAGCGCCGCGTCAGGGTCGTTGCGGAAGTAGGCGTCGATCTCGGCCTGCGCGATCTGCCGGCGGATCTCCTCGGGCGTGTAGGTGCGCAGCCCGAGCGAGCGCAGGCGGGAATTGATGGCGTCGAAATGCGGGCCGTAGTTCTGCTGCTGCGTGGCGTACGTCCCGTTCGACAGCACCTCGCCGATCAGCACCATGATCTTCTTGTTGCGCAGCTCGGCCCGGCAGGGGGTGGACAGCTGCTCGGCGATGCGCTCCTGGCGCGCCTGCTCCTGCTGGCGGGCGGAATCGTCGGGCTGCGAGAAGCTGAAGCCCCTGCTGCGCGCCCAGCGGCCCGCTGGCGAGCAGACCCAGCAGCGCCAGCGCTGCGAGCGCAGATTGCGGGCGAATCGTCGTCACGGTCGGGTCCGGGGCCAGCGTTGGGAGCCAACGAGCAGAGCAGGTTAGCCCAACGGGATGGAGAAATCCATACCGCTCGGTCGACCGCCGGGACCGCCTCGACCTTCCCGCCCGGGCGGGGCCGCCGTCACTCCACCGTCACGCTCTTCGCCAGGTTCCTGGGCTTGTCGACGTCGGTGCCCCGCAGCACGGCGGTGTGGTAGGCGAGCAGCTGCAGCGGAATCGTGTGCACGATCGGCGAGAGCAGCCCCGCGTACTCGGGCAGCCGGATCACGTGGACGCCGTCGCCGGCGGTGAGGTGGCTGTCGAGGTCGGCGACGACGTAGAGCTCGCCGCCGCGCGCGCGCACTTCCTGCAGGTTGCTCTTCAGCTTCTCGAGCAGCGCGTCGTTGGGGGCGATCGCCACCACCGGCATGCCGGCGTCGACCAGCGCCAGCGGGCCGTGCTTGAGCTCGCCGGCCGGGTAGGCCTCGGCGTGGATGTACGAGATTTCCTTGAGCTTGAGCGCGCCTTCGAGCGCGATCGGGTAGTGGACGCCGCGGCCGAGGAACAGCGCGTGCTCCTTCCTGGCGAAGCGCTCGGCCCAGGCGATGACCTGCGGCTCCAGCGCCAGCGCGGCCTGCAGCGCCGACGGCAGGTGCCGCAGCCCGCGCAGCCAGGACGCCTCCGCTTCCGCGTGCGAGGCGCGCACGGGACTTCGCCAGCACGAGCGCCAGCAGGAACAGCGCGACGAGCTGCGTGGTGAACGCCTTGGTCGACGCGACGCCGACTTCGGTGCCGGCGCGGGTGAGGAAGGTCAGCTCGGTCTGGCGCACCATCGAGCTCGTCGGCACGTTGCAGATGGCGAGCGTGTGCCGGTGTCCCAGCGCCTGCGCGTGCTTGAGCGCCGCCAGCGTGTCGGCGGTCTCGCCGGACTGCGACACCACGACGACCAGCGTGGAAGGATGCGGCACGCTGTCCCGGTAGCGGTATTCGCTGGCGATCTCGACGGCGCAGGGGATCTGCGCCAGCGATTCGATCCACTGCCGCGCGACCATGCCCGCGTAGTAGCTGGTGCCGCAGGCGAGGACCAGCACGCGGTCGACCTGCGGCAGCACCGCGGCGGCCCTGGCGCCGAAGATTTCCGGTCCGATGCCGCCGACGCTCTCCAGCGTGTCGGCCACCGCGCGCGGCTGCTCGAAGATCTCCTTCTGCATGAAGTGCCGGTACGGGCCCAGCTCGACGGCGGCGCTCGACGCCTCGACGGTGATCACCGGCCGGTCGACGCGCGCGCCGCGGGCGTCGTGGATCGCGTACCCCTCGCGGCGAATGTCGGCGATGTCGCCGTCCTCGAGGTAGGCGACGCGCCGGGTCACGGAGAGCAGCGCTGCCGCGTCGGAGGCGAGGAAGTGGTCGCCGTCGCCCAGGCCGACGACCAGCGGGCTGCCGTTGCGGGCGCCGACGACGCGGCCGGGCTCGCGCGTCGAGACGACGGCGATCGCGTAGGCGCCGTGGAATTCGGCGGTGGCGGCCTGCACCGCGCGCAGCAGGTCGCCGCCGCCGGGGGCGTGCCAGTGCGCGTGGACGAGGTGCGCGATGACCTCGGTGTCGGTCTGCGTCGCGAAGACGTAGCCCTGCGCGACGAGCTTGTCGCGCAGCGCCTCCCAGTTCTCGATGATGCCGTTGTGCACGACGGCGATCTCGCCGCCCGAGGTGTGCGGATGCGCGTTGACCGGCGTCGGCGCGCCGTGCGTCGCCCAGCGGGTGTGCGAAATGCCGGTGGTGCCGGTGATGCCGCCGGCGGCGACCGTCGCCTCCAGGTTCGCGACGCGCGCGGTGCTGACGACGCGCCGCAGCTGCGCCGGCGACGCGCCGTCGCCGTCCGCGATGACGGCCAGGCCGGTCGAGTCGTAGCCGCGGTATTCGAGCCGCCGGACGCCGTCGATCAGCACCGGAACGATGTTGCGCGACGAGGCCGCGCCGACGATGCCGCACATGGCTTGCGTGTCCCCTGTTCAGTCCGCGTCGGTGGCGATGGCGCGCTTCACTTCTTGCGCGGCCGCTGCCAGCCGTCGATCGTCGATCTGCTTCGCGCGGGAAACCGTGAGCTTGCCGGCCGGGGCGTCGCGGGTCAGCGTCGTCCCGGCGCCCAGCGTCGCGCCGCGACCGACGGTCACCGGCGCGACCAGCTGCGAGTCCGAGCCGATGAAGACGTCGTCCTCGATCACCGTCCGGTGCTTGTGCGCGCCGTCGTAGTTGCAGACGATGGTGCCGGCGCCGACGTTGACGTCGCTGCCTATGGTCGCGTCGCCGATGTAGGCGAGGTGGCCGGCCTTGGTGCGCGCGGCGATTTCCGACGCCTTGACCTCGACGAAGTTGCCGATGTGCACCTCCTCGGCCAGCACGGCCCCCGGGCGCATCCGCGCATAGGGCCCGATCTGGCAGCGGGCGCCGATGGTGGCGCCGGTCAGGTGCGACAAGGGCGCGATCACCGTGCCGGCGCCGACGGTGACGTCGCGCAGCACGCAGTGCGCGCCGATCTCGACGCCGTCGGCGAGGCGCACCTCGCCCTCGAACACGCAGCCGACGTCGATGCGCACGTCGCGGCCGCAGTCCAGCGTGCCGCGCAGGTCGAAGCGATCGGGGTCGGCGATCCAGGTGCCGGCGACGAGCAGCGCGTCGGCGGCGCGCCGCTGGACGACCCGCTCCAGCGCGACGAGCTGCGCACGGTCGTTGACGCCGCGCACGTCGATTTCGTCGGCCGCGGCGAGCGCGGTCGACGGGCACGCCGTCGGCCACCGCCATCGCGACGATGTCGGTCAGGTAGAACTCGCGCTGCGCGTTGTCCGCCCTGAGCGCCGCCACCCAGCCGGCGAGCAGCGCGGTCGGCGCGGCCAGCACGCCGGTGTTGATCTCGCGGATCGCGCGCTGTTCGGGTGTGGCGTCCTTCTCCTCGACGATGGCCCGCACCGCGCCCGCCTGATCGCGGACGATGCGACCCAGTCCCGACGGGTCCGGCACCAGCGCGGTCAGCAGCGCGAGCCGGCCGCCGCGCGCCAGCGCGTCGAGTTCCTGCATCGCCGCCGCGGGGACGAGCGGAACGTCGCCGAAAGTCACGACGGTGACGCCGCCGCCGGGCAGCGCGGCCAGCGCGACCCGGACGGCGTCGCCGGTGCCGCGCGGCGGGTCCTGCGTGACGAACACGACGTCGGGCGCCGCGACGGCGTCGCGCACCGCGTCGGCACCGTGGCCGACGACGACGGCGATGCGATCCGGGCCGAGCGTGCGCGCCGCCGCAAGCACGTGCGCGAGCAGCGGCCGCCCGGCGAGCGCGTGCAGCACCTTGGGCAGCGCCGAATGCATCCGCTTGCCCTGGCCGGCGGCGAGAACGACGATGTGGGTCGGCGGACGGGGGCATGGGGTGCGGCGCGGATCGGTCGAGCGCGGGACCGGGCCGGGGCTTCGCAGCGGCGGGGCGGCAATGGTCCGAAGGGGCCATTTTACGGCATCGCGTGGCCCGCGCCCCGCCTGTGCCGACCGGCGGGCGTGTCGTTGCGCGTAATATGCCGGCTGTCCAACGGCCGGGACAGGCCGTGCGAGGAGATGCCCATGCCATCCGCCACCGGACGCGCCCGCGTCCTTCCTGTTCTCGTTCTTGCTTTGTGCTGCGCCGCGTCGACCGCGGCAAGGGCGGCCGACGACTGCGCCTACCGCGGCGAACTCGACGACGCCTACTGCGACGAGAACCGCGATCTCGTCGCCGACCCGCCGAAAGACCCGAAAAAGTTCAGGAATCCCGGGACGCTGGTGTTCGCGTACACGCCAATCGAGGACCCGGCCGTCTATCAGAGTCTATTCAAGCCGTTCACCGAGCATCTGGCCACGTGCACCGGCAAGCGCGTCGCGTACTTCACCGTGCAGTCGAACGCGGCGCAGATCGAGGCGATGCGTGCCGGCCGGCTGCACATCGCCGGCTACGCGAGCGGGCAGACGGGCTTCGCCGTCAACCTCGCCGGCGCGGTGCCGTTCGCGATCAAGGGCGACGACAAGGGCTCGCGCACCTACACCCAGATCGTCGTGGTCAAGGCGAGCTCGCCGTACACGAAGCTCGCCGACCTCAAGGGCAGGAAGGTCGCACACACCTCGCCGTCGTCGAACTCCGGCAACATGGCGCCGCGCGCGCTGCTGCCGGCCGAGGGCCTGACGCCGGACAAGGACTACAAGGTCGTCTACTCCGGCAAGCACGACCAGTCGCTGCTGGGAGCGCTGTCGGGCGACTACGACGCGGCGACGATCACTTCCGACATCTACGACCGCTTCGTCAACCGCGGGATGATGAAGGCCGACGACACGCGGATCCTGTTCCGCAGCGGCGCCTTCCCGACCTCCGCATTCGCCTACGCGCACGACCTCGACCCGGCGCTCGCGGCGAAGATCCGCCAGTGCTTCCTCGACTACCAATTCAGCCCCGAGATGAAGAAGGAATTCCTCGGCGACGACCGCTTCCGGCCGGTCAGCTACAAGGATGACTGGGGCCTGGTCCGCAAGGTCGCCGAGGACTCCGGGACGCCGTTCAACAAGGCCGCGTACGACCGCGAGGTCGCAGCCGAGGCGAAGGCGAAAAAGTAGGCACCTTCGCTGCAACCGGGTCGACGGCCCGACGGCGTTCGCGGTCAACCTCGCCGGCGCGGTCCCGTTCGCGGTCAAGGGCACGGCGAAGGAGTTCCAGGGCTACAACCTGATCGTCGTGGTCTAAAGGCCAGCTCGCCATACCAGAAGCTCGCCGACCTCAAGGGCAAGAAGGTCGCGCACACCGCGCCGTCTTCCAACTCCGGGCACCTCGCGCCGCTGGCGCTGTTCCCGAAGGAGGGCCTCGCGCCGGACAAGGACTACAAGATCGTCTTCTCCGGCAAGCATGACCAGTCGGTGTTGGGAGTGCAGTCCGGCGACGACGACGCCGGCGCGGTCGCTTCCGACGTGTTCCACCGCATGGCGGTGCGAGGGCAGATCAAGGAAAGCGACTTCCGCGTGATCTTCCGCAGCCAGAAGTTCCCGACGTCGTCGTTCGCATATGCGAACGACCTCGACCCGAAGCTCGTCGACCAGGATGCTCGGCTGCTTCTACGACTACCGCTTCCCGGCTGAGATGCAGAAGGCCTTCGACGGTGCCGACCGCTTCTTCCTGATCAACTACCAGACGAGCTGGGCGAGTGGTGCGCGACGTCGCGAGGGGTTCCGGTCAGGGCTTCGACAAGGCGTCCTACGACAAGGAAACCAAGCGCGAGGCGGACGCCGCGGCGGCGAAGAAGAAGTAATCGCCGACGCTGAAGCGCCTAGTCGAAGTCGTACGTCGCGGGCAAGCCCGTCCTCGTCAGACATCGACCTCGACGATCGCCGCGCGCGGCATCACGGCGATCATCGGGCCGTCGGGGACCGGCAAGTCGACGCTGATCCGCTGCGTCAACCGGCTCACCGATCCGTCCTGCCGGCGAGATGCTGTTCGAGGGCGAGGACCTCGCGAAGCTCTCGGGCGCGGCGCTGCGCCGCGCGCGGCGCTCGATCGGCATGGTGTTCCAGGAGTACAACCTGGTCGAGCGCCTGACGGTGATGGAAAACCTGCTCTCGGGACGCCTCGGCTACGTGTCACGCGTGGCGGGCGTGGCGGCGCAAGTTCCGAACCGCGCAACTCGACGATGGTCGGCATCGTCGGCGCGGGCGGCATCGGCGGCACCCTTTTCGCCGCTTTCCAGCGCTTCGATTACGACTTCGTCTGCGCAATCCTGCTGTCGATCATCGGCCTCATCATGCTCGGCGAGATCATCGCCACCGGCGTGCGCAAGATCTTCCTGCAGAACGAGACGCTGGCCGGCCTGTTCCGGCGCGGCGACGGCAGCGCGCGCGTGCGCCCGCTGGAGGACGACTGATGCCGGCCGGACCGGATGCCGCGATCCGGACGGGCGCCGGCCTGACCGCTACGGGCGTCGCCGATCGCGTCTGGCGCCGCTTCACGCCAGGCCAGCGGCTCGCCCGCTTCTCGGTCTACCTGGTCATCGTCGCCGCCATCGTGATGTCGGTGAAGACCATCGAGATCATCCCGGAATTCCTGCTCGACGCCCCGGAACAGATGGCGGACCTGCTGCAGCGGATGTGGCCGCCCGACTGGTCCCACTACCCCGAGACCATCCACGCGGCGCTGATGGAGACCATCCACATCGCGTCGCTGGGGACGCTGCTCGCCCTGGTGCTGGCACTCCCGGTCGGCGTGATGGCGGCGAACAACCTGGTGCCGTCGATCACGCTCAACCTGCTCGCCAAGCTGATCCTGGTGTCCTCGCGCAGCGTGAACTCGCTGGTGTGGGCGTTGCTGTTCGTCGGCATCTTCGGGCCCGGTGCGCTTGCCGGCACGCTGGCGATCGCCTTCCGCTCGATCGGCTTCGTCGGCAAGTTGTTCGGCGAGGCGCTGGAGGAGGCGCAGTCGGGCCCGATCGAGGCGCTGACGGCCGCCGGGGCGCCGTGGGCTTCGCGGCTGACCTTCGGCTACTGGCCGCAGGTGCGCCCGGCGTTCTGGTCGATCGCGCTGTTCCGCTGGGACATCAACGTGCGCGAATCCGCGGTGCTGGGACTCGTCGGCGCCGGCGGCATCGGCATGGCGCTGGACTCGGCACTCAACCTCTTCCAGTGGGACCGTGTCGCCGTCGTGCTCGCGTCGATCTTTGCGGTGGTGATCGTCGCCGAGGTGGTGGTGACGCAACTGCGCAAGCGGGTGATCTGACGCGGGCGCGCGCCGAGCCCCGGTTCGCAGCTCGGCGCCCCGCGGCGCGCGCGGGGCTACCGGCCCTTGTAGACGTGGTTGGGCAGCCACAGCGCGATCTCGGGAAAGAAGCAGAGCAGCACGATGCCGAGCACCATGAGGCCGATGAACGGCATCGTGCCCCAGATGATGTTGCGCAGCTTGATGTCCGGCGCGATGCCCTGGATCACGAAGAGGTTGAGCCCGACCGGCGGATGGATGAGCCCCATTTCCATCAGGATGGTCATGACGATGCCGAACCAGACGAGGTCGATGCCCAGCGCCTTCAGCGACGGCAGGATGATCGGCGTCACCATCAGGATGATCGCGACCGGCGGCAGGAAGAACCCGAGGACGACCAGGAACACGTTGATCCAGATGAAGAACTCCCACTTGCCGAAGTTCATCGCCACCAGCCACTGCGCCGCCGCCTGCGTGATGCCGAGGTAGCTCATCACGTAGGTGAACAGGAACGACGTGGCGATGATCATCATGATCATGGTGCTTTCGCGCACGGTCCCGGACAGGATCGCCTTCAGGTCGGCGATCCGGTAGCAGCGGTACAGCACGACCACGAGGATCATCGAGCCGGCCGCGCCGATGCCCGCGACCTCGGACGGCGTGGCCCAGCCGTCGTACATCGCGACCATGATGACGCCGATCAGCAGCAGGAACGGCAGGAACCGCGGCAGCGATTCGAAGCGGTCCTTCCACGTGAAGGTCTCCTCCTCGAGAATGGCCGAGCCCTCGCCGATCGCCCGCACGCGCTCGAGCGCCGCGCGGCGCTCCAGTCGGTACTTGAACACCACCCACGCGGCGAACATCAGCGTCAGCATCAGCCCCGGGCCGAAGCCGGCCATGAACAGCCGCCCGATCGACTGCTCGGACGCGAGGCCGTAGAGGATCAGCGTGAGCGAAGGCGGAATCAGGATGCCGAGCGTTCCGCCGGCGGCGATCAGGCCCGCCGCGAGGCCCTCCGAATAGCCGCGCTTCAAGAGCTGCGGAATTCCGGACGAGCCGATCGCCGAGCACGTGGCGGGGCTCGAGCCGCACATCGCCGCGAACACCGAGCACGCGAAGACGTTGGCGAGGCCGAGTCCGCCGGGCACCCGGTGCAGCCACGCGTTGAGCGAACCGTAGACGTCCGATCCCGCGCGCGTCTTGCCGATCGCCGCGCCCATCAGCACGAACAGGGGGATCGTCAGCAGGGTGAAATTGTCGAGCTCGGCGTACATGGTCTCGGCGACCGACCACAGGTTGGCCGTGGGCATGAAGACCGCCATGAAGCCCAGCGCGGAAAGGCCCAGCGCGAACGCGATGGGCATGCCGGAGAAGAGCAGCGCGAAGGTGACTCCGCCGTACAGCAGGCCGATCTGCGCCGTGCCCATCACTCGGTCCAGGGCGCGTTCTGCGCCTCGAGCCGCGCCTCGTGCTCCGCGCTGTGGCTGCGCCGGCTCTCGACGATCTGGATCAGCTGCTGCAGCGCGAGCGCCGTCATGCCGATCGCCATGAAGAGGTAGGGAATCCACAGCTTCGGCGCCCACGCGCTGTTGGACACCCGCCCGTCGCCCCACGCCTCGTGGAAGAAGTACCAGGCGTTGCCCGCGACGAACGCGCAGAAGAGCAGCGACAGCACGTCGCCGACGAGGAAACGCAGCCGGTTCAGCCGCGGCGACAGCAGGTGCTCGAGCACCTCGATCGACACGTGGCCGCGCTGCAGCTGCGTGTAGGCGGCGCTCATGAACGTGGCGACGATCAGGAGGATCACGGCCATCTCGATCTCCCAGTCGGTCGCCCACTTGAACACGTAGCGGACGATCACCTCGAACACGATCACGAGGCTGGTCAGCACGATGACGACGCCGGACGCGTAGCCGGTCGCCGTGTTGAACCACTCGACGCCGCGGACGAACCGGCTCCAGGCGCCGGGCCGGGGTGCCGCGTACCGGCATCCCGCCGCTGCGCGTGGGGATGCCGGCCGCCACTACTTCACCGCCAGCGCCATGTCGAGGAGTTGCTGCCCGTTCTTCACGTTGGTCGCGAAGTCCTTGTACGCCGTCTCCCTGGCGATCGCCTGCCACTTGAGGAACGCCGCCTCGTCCATGTCGACGACCTTGGCGCCGGCCTTGGCGAAGACGTTCGCCATTTCCTTGTCGTCGGCCTGCGCGGCGTCCTTCGCGAACGGCTCGAGCGACGCGCCGACCTCGGTCATGATCTTCTGCTGCTCGGGCGTGAGCTTCGACCACGTCTCCTTCGAGATCACCAGCGGCTCGAGCATGAACCAGATCGCCTTGTTGCGGGCGGTGGTGACCGACTTCGCGTTCTCGGCCAGCCGGAAGCTGATCAGCGACGTGCTCGACGTCAGCGCCGCGTCGAGCACGCCGCTCGACATCGCGTTGTAGATCTCGTTGGACGGCACGTTGGTGACCGCGCCGCCGGCCCCCTTGATCATCAGGTCCATTTCCTTGCTGCCGCCGCGGACCTTCTTGCCCTTGGCGTCGTCGGGCGACACGATCGGGTCGGTCTTGCTGGCGATGCCGCCGGCCTGCCAGACCCAGGTCAGGATCCTGATGCCCTTCTCGTCCAGGATCCGCTCGAACTCCTTGCCGATCGGCGCGGTCTTCCAGCGCAGGCCCTGGTCGTAGCTCGTCACCAGCGCCGGCATCAGGCCGAGGTTCATCTCCGGCACCTCGCCGCCGCCGTACGCGAGCGGCAGCACCGACATGTCGAGCGTGCCCTTGCGGATCGCCCCGAACTGGCTGAACGTCTTCACCAGCGATCCGTTCGGGTACACCTCGATCTTGAGTTGCCCGTTGGTGCGCTTCTCCACCTCGGCGGCGAATTTCCTCGCCAGCTGGTCGCGGAAGTCGCCATCGTTGCCGGTCGAAGCCGGGAACTGGTGCGAGATCTTGATGACCTTGGGGGCCTGCGCGCGCGTCGTCGAAGCGAAGCCGATCGCGCATGCGACGACCAGCGCGCTCGCGAGCGCGCGGTGCAATTTCGAATTCATGAAACTCCTCCTCGTGGTGGACTGCGAACCGTTGCACCCGCTGTCTCGCCTCGCGGATGTTCTTGTGTCCGGGAACGGCTGTTCTCGTGTGGGGAACCTGCGTTCCGCGTAACTATAGCTTCCTGACTACGCGGATGGAAATGGCCCGGCGTCCGGACTCCCGTCCGCGCGTGCCTGCGGGCAGGCCTGACCTGCGGCGGGGAGCCGGACGTGGTCAACGTCGGATCCGCCGGCTTCCCGGGCGCGTCCCCGAAGATCTACGGGCTGAAATGCGGTTCAGAACCGGCTTGGGCGCGGCATTGCACGCGCCGCTAGCGCGCCAGGTGGGAAAAGAGCGGGAGCCCGGGCACGGGCATTTCTGCGCGCAGCAGGGTCCCGGTTTCCGATTCGGTGATGAACAGCGTGGTGCCGTCGGGGCCGCCGAACGCCATGTTCGTGGTGTGATGGCCGGCGCAGGACTGGATCCGCGCCATCGGCTCGCCGCGCTTGCTGAACAACCACACACAACCCAGCCCGATGTGGGCGACGGCGATGTTGCCGTCGCGGTCCACGGCCAGCCCGTCCGGCCCGCCACCGCCGGAAAGCTGGATGAAATTGCCCACCTTCGCCACGCCACCGTCGGGCATCAGCGGCACCCGCCATACGGCGTTCGCACGCGTGACCGCGACATACAGGCTCGTTTCCGCCGGATCCAGCGCAATGCCGTTCGGGCTCGGCACGTTGTCGAGCAGGCAGTCGACCTGCCCACCGGCCCGCACCCGAAAGACCCGACCCGTCGGGTCGTGCAGGCCGGTCAGGCCCTGGTCGGTGAAGTAAAGGTCGCCGTTGCTGGCGAAGACGAGATCGTTTACCGCCTTGAGGCGCTCGAGGCGGACTCGCGTGACGAACGCGCTGACCTTGCCGGACTCCGGGTCCAGCACCATGATCCCGTTGGCGTAGTCCGCGATGAAGATGCGGCCGTCGCTGTGGATGGCGAGCCCGTTCGGCTCGCCGTCGTATTCGGCGGCAACCGTGAATTCCCCCTGCGGCGACACCCGAAAGATGCGGCCGTACGGAATGTCCACGCACCAGAGCGTCCCGTCGCGGTCGAAGGCGGGACCCTCGAGCAGCGAGTGCTCCGGATGGCTTCCCGGTTGCCCGCGATGCCACTCGGTGTCGTGACCCCGCCGGCGCAGATGATCGGGCAGGCGCGCGAAGGGCGTCGTCTGGATGACGGGAGGGGCGGCGAAGAACATGTCTATCCGGCCTTCATCATGGAAGGAAGCCACAGCGCGATTGTCGGGAACGCATAGAGCAGGAAGGCGAAGGCGGAGACCATCAGCGTGTACGGAAGCGACGCCATCGCGACATCGGCAAGGCTGCGATCCTTGGCTATCGACTGGATCGCGAACAGGTTGAGGCCCATCGGCGGGGTCAGTGCGCCCAACTCGATGAACACGACGATGATGACGCCCACCCACACCGGGTCGAAGCCGATGGCGATGAACGACGGGTAGAGCAGGGGTACGGTGAGCAGCATGATCGACAGGCCGTCGATGAACATGCCGACCACGAGATACACGACGAACAGAAGACAGAAGAAGACAAGCGGCGAGAGGCCAAGACCCGCGAGCCCCTGCGCCAGCCCCTGCCCGATTCCCGAGGTGACGACGGCGAAGTTGAGAATCTGGGCATTCAGCGTGATGAACATCACGACGCCGCTCGTCACCGCCGCGTTCCGCAGCGCCGCCTTCATCCGCGCCCAGGTGAGCTCGCGGTAGGCGAGCGCCAACGCGACCGCGATCAGGCAACCGAGCGCGGCGGCTTCGGTCGGCGTGACGATGCCGACGTACATGCTTCCGATGACCGCCGCGATCAGCACGATTACCGGGATGGCGTCGAGCAGGCCGCGAACCAGTTGCGGCCCGGTCGCGGCGGGCTCCCGCGGCGGCGCGAGCCCCGGCGACGACCAGACCCGGAAGGCGACGTAGATCATGAAGATGGCGGCGAGCGCCAGTCCCGGTACCACGCCGGCCATGAACAGGTCGATCACCGAGACCTGCGTCATCGACGCGTAGACGATCATCGGGATCGACGGCGGGATCAGGATGCCAAGGCAACCGCCGCCGGTCAGCGTCCCGAGCGTGAGGCGGTCCGAGTAGCCCCGCTTGCGCATCTCGGGGATCGCCACCGTGCCGACCGTCATGGCGGTGGCCACCGACGATCCGGCGATTGCCGAAAAGATGGCACAGCCGACGATGTTGGTCTGCGCGAGGCCTCCGGGCAGCCTTCGCAGCAGCACGCCCACGCCGCCGTAGAATCGGGTCGAGATGCCGCTGCGCAGGATGATCTCGCCCATCAACACGAACAGCGGAATCGAGACCAGCGTGAACGTGTTGGTCGTGTTCCAGACGATGTCGCCCAGCGACAGCCAGAGTTGGGTCCCCGAAACGAGCGTGATCCCGATCACGCCGACCAGACCTATCGCGACGCCGATCCCCACACCTCCGAGCAGGGAGGCGGCCAGCAGCACGCCGTAGATACCGAGCGCCCATTGCCAACTCATTTGTCGATCACTTCGACCCGTGGCGGCGCCGGCAATGGCAGACGACCGAGCGCCTGCAGCAGCGAAGTGACGGACGTGTGCAGGAACGCGAGCAGCAGCACGGCAAAACCGGCCGGCATCAGGACCTGCGGAAGCCACAGCGGCGTCTGCGACGGCTGAATGGAGCGGGATTCGAACGCGAGGCTGGCGCGGAATGTCGACCAGGTCGCATACAGCAACACGGCCGTCAGCGCGGCCGCGAGCAGCGCCGCCACCGCGTCGGCCCAGGCCCTGGTGCGCGGCGAAACCCGGGTGCGCAGCGAATCCACCCGCAGGAAGCGATCGTTGCGCTGCGCGTAGACGAAGCAGCACATCGTCATCCAGGTGAACAGGTATCCGCTGTACTCGTCGGCCACCTGGGTCGAGGTCCGCAGCAGCGCACGCGCCCCGATCTCGACGCCCATCAGCGCCACCATGAGCAGCAGCATGATGGCGGACGCGCCGACCAGGATGTCGCCGAGCCGGTCGAACAGCTTGCCGGCGCGCCCCCAGAGGGACGCGCCGGCGCGGGTGGAGCTGATCAGCGGCACGCCTCGATCGCGGCGGCGAGCATCTTCTCCGCCACCGGACCGTTCTTGTCGGTCCATTCCTTCCACATGGGCCGCGTCACCGAGCGGAACTTTTCCATTTCCTCGGGCGGCGGGTCACGCAGGACCACGCCCTTCTCGGCCAGGGTCTTGCGCGCGGTCTTGTCGGCCTCGATCAGCGCCTGCCGGTACTTGGGGGCCCACTCGCGCGCCTTGTCGAGCAGCAGCTGCCGAAGGTCCGGCGGCAGCTTGGCGAGCTCCGCCTCGTTCACCGCAAACACCTGATGCGCGAGCGTGAGGTTGATCATGTACCCCATCTTCGTCACTTCGTTGAACTTCCAGTCGAGCGCCGGCACCGCGGCGGTGAACGCACCGTCGACCACGCCGCGCTGCAGCGCAGGAATCACCTCGGCCGGCGTGATCGTGACGCCCGACCCGCCGAGCAGCTTCATCATGTCGGCCTGCTCCCGGTTCCAGGAACGGACCTTCAGGTTCTTGAGGCCGTCGATGCCACTCACCGGCTTCACCAGCCACAGCTGCTGGGGCGGCATGACCCACTGCATGATGGAACGCGTCTTGAACTTGCGCGTAAGTACCGCGTCGACATCGGCGGCGACCGCAGGGGCCGCCTTGTCGTAGAACTTGTCCATCGAGGTGCACGAGAACGGCATCGCGAAGGCATTGAGCTCGGGCACGTCGCCGGCGACGAAACCGAGTGCCACGTCGCCCATCTGGACCTGGTCGGTGGCAACCGCGCGCAGCACGTCCGCCGCCTTGTAGGGCAGTTCCCCCGAAGCGAACACGCGGATCTGGAAGCGCTGCTGGCTTGCCTTGAACACGTCCTCGGCAAACGCCTTGTGCAGTTCGGTCGGCTTGTCGTTCGCGGCAAAGTACGTGTAGAACTTCCACTCGACTTCTGCGGCAGCCGCGCTCGTCGCGACCAGCAGCCCTGCGGCAATCAGTAGTCCGGCCAGCGGCCGCTTGATCGTCTTCATCGACTTCCCCCTGCTCTTCTGGATGGCTTGAGCGCCGGCTTCGCTGCGGCGCCGACATGGGCGCCACTCTCGGCGCCGAAAAAGCTTGTCACGCAACATTTCCAATGTCAATCATTCTGTGAAATACTTTGGAATATTATGAAACGGCGTACGCAGAAGGCCCTGAAACCGACCCGCAGGTCGGGTGCCGCGCGCAATGCCCGGGTGGACCTCATTCCCGCGCAGCGTCACGCCCGCCTGCTGGAGATCCTGCGCGTTCGCGGCGCCGCGTCGATCCGCGAACTGGCAGACCTTCTTGGCGGCTCCGCGAGCACCGTTCGCCGCGACCTGGATCGTCTCGCCGGTTATGGCGCGCTGACCCGCACCTACGGCGGGGCCGCGCTCAAGGACGGTGCCATGAGCACCTTCGAGCCGGATGCCGCCGTCGCGGAATATCTGGAGCACGACGAAAAGCAGCGGATCGGCCGGCACGCGGCGCTGCTGATCAAGCCGGGGCAGTCCGTGATCTTCGACAGTGGCTCGACGGTGCTGGAAGCCGCCCGGGCGTTTTCGCAACGAGGCGTGCCGGCGACCGTCGTCACCAACGACCTCGGCATTGCGCGGGTGATGGCCGATTTCCCGGACGTGCGGCTGGTTGTCCTTGGCGGCACCCTCCGACCGCGGTCGTCCACGCTGTTCGGCGAAGCTGCCGAGCGGTTCCTCGGCGAACTGCACGTCGACCTGGCGTTGATCGGCGCGCACTCGATCACCGGCGATCTGCTCACCGAAACCTCGCTCGAAATCGCGCGGATCAAGCGCTCGATCGTGCGGGCGGCCCGGCGGACGCTCGTGCTCGTCGACCACACCAAGTTCCGCATGCCGGCCTTCGCGCAGGTCTGCCGCGCGAGCGAAGTCACCGGCATCGTGACCTCACGCGGCGCCGATGCGGGCGTCGTTGCACTTTGGCGAGACGCGGGCCTCGAAGTCCACCTCGTCGACGTCGGACCGTAAATGGGCCAACCACCGGCCGGTCCCTCGGTCCGCATCATCGCCGATGATCTCAGCGGTGCGCTCGATGCGGCGGCGCCCTTCGCCGCGCGCTGTGGCCCGTTCACCGTGCTGTGGGACGACGACAACCCCGCCATGAAGCGCCGCCCGTCTCGCGCTCGACACCGGCACGCGGGAATTGACGGAAAGCGACGCCGTCGCGAAAACGCGCCGCGCAGCCACGCGCCTCTGGCGGGGCTTTCACGGAACCGCGTTCAAGAAGCTCGACAGCGTGTGGCGCGGCCACCCGGCGGCGGAAATCGCCGCGGCCTGCGCCGGGGGAGAATTTGCGCGGGTCGTCGTCGCGCCAGCGTTCCCCGAGCAGGGCCGCGTCACCCGCGACGGCGGCCAATGGGTTGCCGACGCGTCCGGCGAACGGTGCCTCGTCCGCGACATTGCCGCCGAACTCCGGCGCGCCGGACTCGACGCCACGACGGAAGCGGCCGCAGCGGACGCCACCCGCGCCATCGTCTGCGACGCCTGCACTCCGGAAGACCTTCGCGGCATCGTGGCGCGATACGGCCGCAGCCCTGAGCGCGTGCTCTGGTGCGGTACCGGCGGCCTCGCACGGGCGCTGGCGGCGCACATCGGCGCGCCGGGCCTCGCTGCCCCGACCCCTGCTGCGCTGTTGCCCCCGGGCATTTCCGCTGCCAGTCATCAACCCGCGGTGATCGTGGTGGGAACCGATCACCCGATCGCGCAGGCGCAGGCCGGAGCACTCGAAGCCGAGTCGCGCGTCACTTCGTGGCGGCTCGACGTCGGCGCCGCACGGCACGAACTCCGGGCAGGCTGTCCCCAGGAAACGCCGGTGGTGCTGATCCGCTTTGCCGTCCCTCCGGGCACGGCAAGACCGGACGCTCAATCGCTGATCGCCCGCGCGCTGGTTTCGGTGGTCGCGACTTTGCCCAGGCCACGGCTTGTCGTCGCCACCGGCGGCGAGACGCTCCGCGCGTTGAGCAACGCGCTGGGGGCAACGAGGCTCGAAGTGTTCGCGGAGCGCGTTCCCGGCATACCGCTGGGAACCTGGGCGGATGGGCTCTGGGCCGCGACGCCGTTGCTGTCGAAGTCAGGGGGATTTGGACAGTCCGATACGCTGGTCCGGTTGCTGTCCGGCGAGCCGGCCTCGGCGGCCCCCAAACAAGCGAAGGAATGCGAATGACCCGTCTTGCCGTCACGTTGGGCGATCCCGCCGGGGTAGGCCCCGAAATCATCCTCAAGGCCGCCGCCAAATTTGTCGGCCACCCGGAGGTAAGCCTCATTGTGGTCGCCCCGCGAAGCTGCCTGGCCTTGGCCGCCGACATGCTGGGAGCAACGTACAAGGCCGCGTGGTCGAAGGGCCCGGCCGCGTGCGGGTTCACCCTCGAGGAAATTCCAGCCCCTGCAAGCGAAATCCGCATTGGCGAAGTCTCTGCGGCGGCTGGCGAGGTTGCGTACACGGCGATCGCCCGTGCGGTCGAACTGGCACAGCAGGGCCGGGCCGATGCGATCGTCACCGCGCCGATCAGCAAGGAAGCGCTGAACCTGGCGGGACACCCCTTCTCTGGCCACACCGAGTTGCTGGCTCACCTTTCCGGCGGCGAAGGCCCCGTGATGATGCTGGCCCACGGACCCATGCGGGTGAGCCACGTCTCCACGCACATCGCGTTGAGCGAGGTGCCGAGCCGCCTGACCCCGCAGCGCCTGCAGCGGGTGATCGCGGTGACGCACGACGCCCTCCGGCGCCTCGGCATCGAGCAGCCGCGCATCGCTGTGGCGGCGCTCAACCCGCATGCCGGGGAAGGCGGCATGCTGGGTCGCGAGGACCTGCAGGTGACCCGCCCGATGGTCGAAAGGCTCGTTGCCGACGGCTGGCAAATCGAGGGGCCGGTGCCTGGCGACACGGTGTTCGTGAAACTCCGCGCTGGCCAGTACGATGCGGTGGTGGCGATGTACCACGACCAGGGCCACATTCCGGTGAAGCTGCTCGGGTTCCGAGTGGATCCGGCGACCGGCCGCTGGGACGCGCTCAGCGGCGTCAACATCACGCTGGGGCTGCCGATCATCCGCACGTCCGTAGACCACGGTACTGCATTCGACATCGCCGGTCGCGGAATCGCGTCGGAGCAGAGCCTCATCGAAGCGATCGATTACGCCCATGCCCTGTCGCGGCATCGATAGCCGCACGGCCTGCGGGTCGCTGAAAGTGCGCCCCCAGTTGCCGCGGCGAGCTTTCGCCGCAGTTCAGGCCAACGGGCCGCCGGCACTATTCGGGGCCTGCGGCCGTGCTTGCCGTTCCTGCGAGCGGATCGCGCCGTAGCGGCCGACCGCGCGCGTCAGCCCGGTCGCACCAGGAGCTGCTTCAACTCCCCGCTGGCGATGATCTTCTCCAGTTCCTCCGCGCCGCCCACCAGCGCGCCCTTCACGAACACCATCGGGAACGTGGGCCAGCCGGTCCACATCTTCAGCGCGTTGCGTCGCCGCCACTCGCCGAGGTAGCTGCCGTACTGCAGGTACTCGTACGGCACGCCGGCGGCGTCGAGGGCCTTCTTCGCCTTCTTCGGGAACGGGTTCTGCGCCATGCCCACCACGACGACGGCGTTGGCGACGATGGCGGCCTGCACCTCGCGGACGATGTCGGCGTGATGGCCCGCCACCTTGTCGCGGATGGCGGGGTGGATGTGCTGCTCGTCGAGGATGGGTCGGGACATGCGGGAATTATGGAGCAAGATCCAGCGCTGCGGGGCTGCCCGCCGCGGCCTGCGGTATCCTCCCGACCGTGGCCATCATCGCCGTCTTCAATCAAAAGGGCGGGGTCGGCAAGACCACCACGGCGCTGAACCTGCTCGCGGCGATCGCGCAGCGGGGACAGCGACCGCTGGGCATCGACCTCGATCCGCAGGCGCACCTGTCGCACGTGTTCGGCGCGCAGCCGCGGCTCGCCGACGAGTCGATGGTCAGCTTCTTCGTCCGGCAGCGGCCGCTCCCGGACATCGCGCGGATCACCCGCTCCGGCGTCGTCCTCTGCCCGGCGCACCTCGACCTCGCCAAGATCGACTCGCTGCTGGGCAAGGGCGTCAACGTCATCACCCGGCTGCGCCACGCGCTGCGCGCGCCGGACATCCCGCCCGGACCGGTGGTCATCGACACTTGCCCGCTGCTCAACGTGCTGTCGCTCAACGCGGTGTTCGCCTGCGACGTCATCGTCATCCCGGTGTCCTGCGACTTCCTGGCGCTGAACGGGGCGCGCGAGGTCGAGCGGGCGCTCAACGCGCTGGAGCCGGTGTTCAAGCAGCGGCTGCCGCGCCGCTACGTGCTGACGCGCTACGATTCGCGGCGCCGGATGAGCGCGGAAATCGTCGCGCGGATGGCTGCGGCGTTCCGGCCGGACGAGATCTGCACGACCAAGATCCGCGAAAGCGTGAAGCTGGCGGAAAGCCCTTCGGTCGAGCTCGACGTCTTTCGCCACGCGCCGGGCAGCAAGGGCGCGCAGGATTACCAGTCGCTGGTCGACGAGCTGGTGGCGGCGGGGTTCGTCGATTGAGCCAGACGCGGTCCGGCGGGATGGAGGTGGGGGCGGGCGAGGCGGGCGCGGGACGCGGCTGCCGCGGCGGATTAGTGCGCGCCGTACCTGAACGCGGCCGCGTAGGCGGGCGTGTCGTTGGCCGCGGCCAGGTTGCGGACGGCCGGCTCGCTGGCGCTGATCATGCCGATGATGCCTTCGACGTCGAGCGTGTCGACCCGGCGCGGGACCGACTGCGTGACGCACTCGACGATCTCGCACTGGAGGTACATCTGCCGCAGGCGCCGCTCGGCGTCGGCCTGCGTGCCGGCCATGATCGAAATGTTGTCGACCTTCTGGCCGTTGCGGGTCCTGATGTTGAAGCCGAAACGAACCATCGTCGTTCTCCCGTGTTCACGTCGCAGGCCCCCGGTTCCGTTGCGCGTCAGGTTCTTGGAAGGGGGAGTTGCGGTGCTGCCGCAGCCGGATGAAGCAAGTCCGCGTCGCCAAAGGGTTTCCGCGGGATGACCATAGAAGCAAACAACGCGCCTGCGCCGATCCCGGGCGGCCCGGCTGGGCAGCATACCGCGATCGTCCACGGCGCTCGCTCGAAGATTTGGTAAGGAATTTGGCGAAAGCGTGCACTCACACTCCGGTGCGTCTCACCCCGTTGGCCGGCGGCGTTTCCTCGGACATCTATCGCGCGGAATGCGGCAGTCTGACGTGCGCCGTCAAGCGGGCGCTGCCCAAATTGAAGGTGGCGGCGGACTGGCGGGCGCCGGTCGAGCGCAACCGTTGGGAGGTCGACTGGATGCGCGTCGCCGGCGACGTGGTCCCGGACGCCGTTCCCGCGATCCTCGGCGAGGACCGGGCCGCGGGCGCCTTCGCGATGGCCTGGCTGCCGCCGGAGGACTACCCGGTGTGGAAGGGGCAGCTCGCGAACGGCGCCATCGAGACCGCGACCGCCGCGCGGATCGGCGACGTGCTCGGCCGCGTCCACGCCGCCACCGCCGACCGGCCGGATATCGCCGCCCGCTTCGCCACCGACGCGATCTTCCACGCGATCCGGCTCGAGCCGTACCTGGAGGCAACTGCGCGGGCGCACCCCGACCTCGCCCCGGCGCTGATGGGGCTGTCGCGGACGACGGGCGGCACGCGGCGGGTGCTGGTGCACGGCGACTTCTCGCCGAAGAATCTGCTGGTCGGGCCGCGGGGCCCCGTGGTGCTCGACGCCGAGTGCGCGTGGTTCGGGGACCCGGCGTTCGACCTCGCGTTCGTGCTCAATCACCTGCTGCTCAAGGCGGCGTGGCGGCCGCAGTGGAGCGCGCGCTACGACGCCGCGTTCCGGGCGCTGACCGCCGCGTACCGCGCGCACGTCGAGTGGGAGCCGTGGCCCGCCCTGGACGCCCGCGTGGCCGCGCTGGTGCCGGGTCTGATGCTCGCGCGCGTCGACGGCAAGTCGCCGGTCGAGTACCTGACTGCGGAGTCCGACCGCGCCGCGGTTCGGTCCTTCGCCCGAGCCCGGATCGCCGCCCCGCCAGCCACGCTGGCGGCGATCGCCGATGCCTGGTACGCATGATGGATGTGTAAAGGATGGGGTCAGGTCGAATTCCTGAAAATTCGACCTGACCCCGATAATTGGACCTGACCCCATGACCGTCGATGACCGACTCCCGCATTGCCAGGGTGCACGCGCGCCGCGTGTTCGATTCGCGCGGCCGGCCGACGGTGGAAGCCGAAGTGACGCTCGCCGGGGGCGCGGTCGGCCGGGCGATTGCCCCCGCCGGAGCATCGCGCGGTTCGCGCGAGGCGGTCGACCTGCGCGACGGCGGCACGCGGCTGGGGGGGTGGGATGTCGCGCAGGCGGTCGCCAACGTCAGGGGCACGCTTGCGCTGGCGATCGCCGGATGCGACGCGCAGGAGCAGGCCACCGTCGACGCGCTGCTGGTCGCGGCCGACGGCACGCCCGACAAGTCGCAGCTGGGCGGCAACGCGATCGTGGCCGTCTCGCTGGCGGTGGCGCAGGCGGCGGCGGCGGCGGGCGGGCAGCCGCTGTGGCGCCACCTGGCCGGCCGCCACGCCATCTCGATCCCGCTCCCCGAGATCCAGATCTTCGGCGGTGGCGCGCACGCCGGCCGGCGCGTCGACGTGCAGGACTTCATGATCATGCCGGTGGGCGCGTGGACGTTCGCCGACGCCTTGACGATGGTCGCGGAGGTCTACCGCGCCGCCGGCGAGCTGATGGCCGAGGCCGGCCGGCTGGCCGGAGTCGCCGACGAAGGCGGCTGGTGGCCGCTGTTCGACTCCAACGAGGACGCGCTCGAGATGCTGATGCGCGCGATCGAGCGCGCCGGCGCGCATCCCGGTGTCGACGTGGCGATATCGCTCGACATCGCGGCCTCCGAATTCGGCCGCGACGGCGTGTACACGCTCGGGCTCGACGGGCGCACGCTCGACCGCGACGCGCTGTCCGATCTCTATCTGCGGTGGCTCGACCGGTTCCCGATCGCATCGCTCGAGGACCCGTTCGGCGAGGACGACCGCGTCGGCTGGGTCGCGTTCGCGCACGCCGCGGGGTCGCGCGTGCAGATCGTCGGCGACGACTACCTCGCCACCTCGGCGGCGCGCGTCGACGCCGCCGCGCTGGACCGCGCCTGCAACGCGGTGCTGATCAAGCCGAACCAGGCCGGAACCGTCACCGAGGCGCTGGCGGCGCTGGACGCCGCGCGCCGCGCGAAGATGGCGACGATCGTGTCGGCGCGCTCCGGCGAGACCGAGGACGTCTCGATCGCGCACCTCGCCGTCGGCTGGAACGCCGGCCAGCTCAAGGTGGGCAGCTTCGCCCGCGGCGAGCGGATGGCCAAGTGGAACGAGGTTCTGCGCATCGAGGAGGCGCAGGGCGACGAAGCGCGCTTTGCCGGCGCCGGCGCGCTGGCGGTGCCGTGGCCGCCGCGGTGACGGCGCCGGGCGCGCAGGAGAGGTCTCCGCCCTACGCGCTCCGCCCGGCGACCAGCGCCGACGCCAGCTCGACGAAGCCCGCGCCCGCTTCGGCCTGCGTGACGTACGCCGGCAGCGTGGCGATGCGGTCGGCGAACGCGCGCACGTTGGCGACGCCGACCGCGTTCGGAAAGTACGCGAACATCGGCGCGTCGTTGGGCGAGTCGCCGGCGAAGACGTAGCGCTCCCGGTCGCGGTCGAGGTCGACCGCGAAGACCTCGGCGAACAGCGTCCTCGTCGTCGTCAGCTTGTCGTAGCGGCCGAACCAGCCGTTGACGTGGATCGAGCTGACCTTGACCGTCATGCCCTCGGCCTCCATCAGCGCGACGATGCGGTCGACGTCCGCGCGCGGCAGCGCCGGCACGTCCTCGCAGAAATCGATCGCCAGATCCGCCTCCCGGTACAGCTGGTCGCTGGCGAGCGCAGCGCCGGGGACGGCGGACAGAATGCGCTCGCCGATCGCCGCAAGCCGATGCGCGGTTGGCCCGTCGCGTCGCTTCGTCGGCGACGAAGTGCCGGGCGAGCCTGCGTGCGGCACGGTCGTAGCGCATCCACAGCGCGCCGTTCTCGCCGACGACGGCGTCGACCGGCCACATCCGCGCGAGGTGATCGCACCAGCCGGCCGGACGGCCGGTGATGGCGACGGTCACGAGGCCGGCGTCGCGCAGCGTCTCGAGCGCCGCGTACGCCGCCGCGGTCAGCGCGCCGTGCGTGGTCAGCGTGTCGTCGATGTCGAACAGCACGCCGCGCACGGCGGCCCGCACCGCCTCCGGCATCGCGGCAAGCGGGCGCATCGCGGCGGAGGCCGACATCAGCGCCTGCGGGCCGGCCGTCGGGGCGCGCCGGGGTTCGCCGGACCCTCGACGGTCATCGCCGCGCCCCGGCCGCCGTCATGCCGCCACCCCGGCGGCGGCGACCTCGGCGGCCGCGACCTCGGTGGCAACCGCGGCGGCAACCGCGGCCGCCACCCGCGCCTTGCCCGCGTCGTCGAGACCGAGGCCGCACTTGCTGCGGCGCCACAGCACGTCGTCGGCGGTGCGCGCCCATTCCTCGCGCACGAGATAGCGCGATTTCGGCCGTGGTCAGCTCGGCGCCGAAGCGCTCGCCCAGGTTGCCGTCGGCGCCCGCGCGATCGAGGATGCGCGTCGCGCGCGAGCCGTGGCGCCGGGCGAGACCGCGGCGGACGTCGGCCGGCACCGCGGGGTAGCGCTGCGCCAGCGCGTCGATCCACGCGGCGAGTCCGCCGGCAGGCAGGTCGCCGCCGGGCAGCGGCACGTCGCGCGTCCACGCCGCCTTCATCCCCGGGAGCCAGCGCGCGAGGTCGGACAAGCGCGTGCTCGGCGAGCTTGCGGTACGTGGTGAGCTTGCCGCCGAACACCGAGAGCGCCGGCGCGCCGGCGCCGTCGGCGCCGGTGTCGAGCTTGAACACGTAGTCGCGCGTGATCGCCGAAGGATCCGACGCGCCGTCGTCGTACAGCGGCCGCATGCCGGCGAAGGTCCACCGGATGTCGGCGCGCGTGAGCGGCCGCTCGAGGTAGGCGTTGGCGAGCTTCAGCAGATAGTCGATCTCGGCGTCGTCGATCACCGGGTTCTCGAACGCCTCGACCGGGACGTCGGTGGTGCCGATCAGCGTGTAGGCGTCCTGGTAGGGAATGACGAACACGATGCGCTTGTCGGCGTTCTGCAGGAGATACGCGTGCTCCTCGGCGTGCACGCGCGGCACGACGATGTGGCTGCCCTTGACGTGGCGGACGTTCTCCTTCGCCGACGGCGCGCCGAGCAGGTCGCGGACGCGCTTGACCCAGGGGCCGGTGGCGTTGATCACCGCCCGTGCCCGGGCGGTCGAGCGGATCCCGCCGGCGCCCTCGAGCGTCAGCGTCCAGCCGTCCGCGCCGCGCGCCGCGTCGACCAGGGCCGTGTGCACGCGGACGTCCGCGCCGGCTTCGCGCGCGGCGATCACGTTGGCGACGACCAGGCGCGCGTCGTCGACGCGCGCGTCGGCGTAGACGAAACCCTTGTCGAAGCGGGACTTGAGCCCCGCGCCCCACTTGGTGTTGGAGAGCTTGACGCCGAACGACCCGGGCAGCGTTTCCCGGCGCCCGAGGTGGTCGTACATGAAGAGGCCCGCGCGGATCATCCACGCGGGACGCAGGTGCGGCTCGTGCGGCAGCACGAACGACAGCGGGGCCACGAGGTGCGGCGCCGAATGCAGCACCACTTCGCGCTCGTCGAGCGATTCGCGGACCAGGCGGAATTCGTAGTACTCGAGATAGCGCAGCCCGCCGTGGATCAGCTTGGTGCTCCACTGCGACGTGGCGGCGGCGATGTCGTCCTTCTCGAGCAGCAGGACCGACAGGCCGCGGCCGGCGGCGTCACGGGCGATGCCGGCGCCGTTGATGCCGGCGCCGATGACGGCGAGATCGAAAACTTGCGCGGGATTGGGCATGGCAGGACTTCCTCCGCGTCGATTCTAACGCGCCGCCGTCGCGCCGGCGTTCGCGGGAGCGGAGGGATTTGCGCTACGATGACGCACGTCAACGTTTCCGGCTCCCCCATGAACATCCGTCCCGAAATCGCCGCGCTGGTGCCCGAAATGCAGGCCTGGCGGCATCACCTCCACGCCCACCCCGAGACCGCGTTCGAGGAGAAGGCCACCGCGGCTTTCGTCGCCGACAAGCTGCGCGGCTTCGGCCTCGAGGTGCACGAGGGACTGGCCGGGACCGGGGTCGTCGCGGCGCTGCGCGTCGGCGACGACGGCGGCGAAGCGCACGCGATCGGCCTGCGCGCGGACCTCGACGCGCTGCACATCCACGAGGCCACCGGCGTGCCGCACGCGTCGGTCGTTCCCGGCAAGATGCACGCCTGCGGCCACGACGGCCACACGGCGATGCTGCTCGGCGCCGCCAAGGCGCTGGCGCGGAAGAAGAGCGTGGCCGGCACCGTCTATTTCATCTTCCAGCCGGCGGAGGAGAACGAGGGCGGCGGCCGGGTGATGGTCGAGCAGGGACTCTTCCGGCGGTTTCCGATGCGCGCGGTCTACGGCATGCACAACTGGCCGCAGAAGCCGCTGGGCCGCATCGCCACGCGGGTGGGCCCGCTGATGGGCGCCTACGACATCTTCGAGGTCGTCGTCACCGGCAAGGGCGCGCACGCGGCGATGGCTTACACGGGGAAGGACCCGATGCTGTTCGCCGCGCACGCCATCAGCGCGCTGCAGACGATCGTGTCGCGCAACCTGAACCCGCAGGACGCCGGCGTCGTCAGCGTCACGCAGGTGCACGGCGGCGACACCTGGAACGTGATTCCCGAGGAGGTCGTGCTGCGCGGCACGGTGCGCACGTTCCGCAAGGAGGTGCAGGACCTGATCGAGGAGCGCATCCGCGGCATCGTCGCCGGGCTCGCCGCGACCTTCGAGATGACGGCGACGGTGCGCTACGAGCGGCGCTACCCCGCCCTGGTGAATTCCGAGGCCGAGACCGGCGACGCGGTGGCCGCGGCGACGGCGGTGGTCGGCGCCGACAACGTCGAGACCGATCCGGTGCCGAACATGGGCAGCGAGGACTTCTCGTTCCTGCTCAACGCGAAGCGCGGCTGCTATGTCTGGCTGGGCGCGGGCCGCGGGCCGGACACGCCCAACGTGCACAACCCGCGCTACGACTTCGACGACGCGGCGCTGCCGATCGGCGCGAGCTACTGGATGACGCTGGCCGAGCAGCAGTTGGCGCCCGCGTAGTACCGGCCCGCCAGCCCCCGCGAAGCCGGCTCCTATCCACGCCGCGTACCCCGCCCGCTGCACCGCACTGCCCCCACTGCACCCACGGACCCCATGGCCCTTCCCCCCGGTTCCCGCGACCTGCCGCGGATCGCGTTCGGCGTACTGTTGATCGCGGCACTGCTCGGCGGCAGCGTGTTCGTGCTGCTCCCGTTCCTGCCCGCGCTGCTGTGGGCGACGATGATCGTCGTTGCCACGTGGCCGCTGATGCTGAAGGTCGAGGCGGATGGTCGGCGGCCGGCGCAGTCTGGCAACGCTGCTGTGCACGTTGCTGCTGCTGCTGATCGTGTTCGCGCCGCTGATCGCGGCGGTCGTCACCGTCGTCGATCACGCCGACGCGTTCAAGCAGATCTCCTTCACCGATTTCAGCCTTCCGCCGCCGCCCGCGTGGGTCGGTCCAGCTCCCGTTCGTCGGCGAGCGCGTCGCGGCGTACTGGAACGAGGTGGCGCAGGGCGGCGCCGAGGGGCTGATCGTGCGCGTCGCCCCCTATGCGGCCAAGGCCGGCACCTGGCTGGTCGGCCAGATCGGCACCGTCGGCGGGCTGGTGCTGCATCTGGTGTTCACCGTGACCATCTGCGCGATCCTGTACGCGACCGGCGAGACGGCGGCGAAGGGCGTCCGGCGCTTCTTCTCCCGACTGCTCGGCGAGCAGGGCGACGCGACCGTCGTCCTCGCCGGTGCGTCGATCCGCGCGGTCGCGCTGGGCATCGTCGTCACGGCGCTGGTGCAGACCGCGCTGGGCGGCGTTGGCCTGCTCGTCGCCGGCACGCCGTATGCCGCGCTGTTCGTCGCGGCGATGTTCGTGCTCTGCATCGCCCAGCTCGGCCCCATGCTGCCGATGCTGGGAGCGGTCGGATGGTTCTACTACACCGGACAGAACGTCACGGCGACGCTGCTGCTGGTGTGGACGCTGGCGGTGGGCTCGATCGACAACATCCTGCGGCCGATGCTGATCCGGCGGGGCGCCAACCTCCCGTTGCTGCTGATCATGGCCGGCGTCATCGGCGGCCTCTTCGCGTTCGGCATCGTCGGGCTGTTCGTCGGCCCGGTGGTGCTCGCGGTCAGCTACACGCTGCTCGCGGCATGGGTGAGCGAGCAGGACGCGCCGCGCCGGCGCGCGCCGGGCGCGGCGCCCGACGGCGGCTAGCGCGTCAGGCCTTCAGCAGCAGTTTCTCGCGCCGCGCGTGCGCGAGCAGCTTCAGCACCGCGGTCGACGCCAGCCGGGTGCGCACGCTGTCCGCGCGCGAGGTCAGCACGATCGGCACGCGGGCGCCGAGCACGATGCCCGCCGAGTCGGCGCCGGCGAGATACTGCAGCTGCTTCGCCATCATGTTGCCGGCCTCGAGGTCCGGGACCAGCAGGATGTCCGCCTGTCCCGCCACCGGAGACACGATGCGCTTGGTGCGCGCCGCCTCGAGCGAGATCGCGTTGTCGAACGCGAGCGGGCCGTCGAGGATGCCGCCGGTGATCTGCCCGCGGTCGGCCATCTTGCACAGCGCCGCGGCGTCGAGCGTGCTCGGGAATGCGCGGATTGACCGTCTCGACCGCCGAGAGGATCGCGACCTTCGGCGACTCGATGCCGAGGATGTGCGCGAGGTCGATCGCGTTCTGGCAGATGTCGACCTTGCATTCGAGGTCGGGAAAGATGTTGACCGCCGCGTCGGTCACCATCAGCAGCCGCGGGTAGGTCGGCACGTCCATCACGAACACGTGCGAGACCCGGCGCGCGGTGCGCAGCCCCGTGGCCGACGGCACGATCGCCGCCATCAGCTCGTCGGTGTGAAGGCTGCCCTTCATCAGGCCTTCGACGTTGCCCGTGCGCGCGAGCTCGACGGACTTCGCCGCCGCCGCGTGGCTGTGCTCGACCGACACGATCTGGTACGCCGAGAGGTCGATGCCCTCCTCCTCGGCCACGGCGCGGATCTTCGCCTCGGGCCCGACCAGGATGGGAACGATCAGCCCGCGCTTGCCGGCCTCGATCGCGCCCCCCAGCGAGGCGGCATCGCAGGGATGCACGACCGCGCAGGTGGTGGGCGGCAGCGCCTTGCACCGTGCGATCAGCTTGGCGAAGCCGTCGTTGCGGCGCAGGATGAATTCGGGCGTGGCGACGTTGGCGTAGGCGATGCGCGACACCGGCGCCTCGACGGTGGCCAGGCCCTCGACCAGCACGTCGCCGTCCTGGTTGACGCAGCGGCAGTCGAAATCGATCCGGTTCAGCTTGGGGTGCTTGGCCTTGGCCGTGACCGTGGCGGTCAGCCGGTCGCCGACATAGGCGGCGCCCGCGTAGTGCATCTGGGTGCCGACGATGCGGCTGCCCGGCCCCGGGAGCCGACGGTTCAGAAGCCCGGCGACCAGCGCGATCGCCGACGCTCCCTGCGCCGACAGCCGGTCCGCCTCGGCGCCGCCTTCGAGGTGGAATCCCTCGACGTCGCCGGCGGCGAGCGCCAGCGCCTCGACGTCGGTGGCGGTCAGCATCCGCGACACCGATTCGGTGGCGCCGACCGCGATTTCTTCGAACGTCCGGTTGGTGAAGTCGTGCATGACGAAGCTCCCTGGGCTCGTGCCGCACACCTGGCGCGGCGTCGAATGCTGCAGCGCAACAATGATACCGCAACCCGGGGTCGCCTGGCCACGGGGCATCCGGGCAAAGAAAAGGGCGGCCCGAAGCCGCCCCTGGCGTCCGGTGCCGGTTCCGTCTAGGCCCGGTGGCGCATCTTCCGGATCGCCTCGATCTGCGCGAGCGCCAGCGCCAGTTCCGCCTCGGCGGTCGCGATTTCCTCGCCGGACGTCTTGTTGGCCATCGCTTCCTCGGCCGCCTTCTTGGCATCGAGCGCCTTGGCTTCGTCCAGGTCCTTGGCGCGGATCGCGGTGTCCGCCAGCACCGTCACGCTGGTCGGCTGCACCTCGAGGAAGCCGCCCTGGACGAAGACGAACTCCTCCTGCTCCTGGCCCGGCACCTTGATCCGCACGGCGCCGGGGCGGATCTCGGTGAGCAGCGGCGTGTGCCGCGGCAGGATGCCGAGCTCGCCCATGACGCCGGGCAGCACGACGAACTCCGCCGGCCCCGAATAGATCTGCTCTTCGGCGCTGATGACGTCGACGTGAAGGGTGTTGGCCATGGGTGCTCGCTCCGCTGTTCGCTTGGTGGGGAGGGCCTACTGCAGCGTCTTCGCCTTCTCGAACGCTTCCTCGATCGCGCCGACCATGTAGAACGCCTGCTCGGGCAGCGCGTCGCACTCGCCGTTGACGATCATGTTGAAGCCCTTGATCGTCTCCTTCAGCGACACGTACTTGCCCGACGTGCCGGTGAACACCTCGGCGACAGTGAACGGTTGCGACAGGAAGCGCTGGATCTTGCGCGCGCGCGCCACGGCGAGCTTGTCCTCGGGCGACAGCTCGTCCATGCCCAGGATCGCGATGATGTCGCGGAGCTCCTTGTAGCGCTGCAGCATCGACTGGACATCGCGCGTGTCTGTTGTAGTGCTCGTCGCCGATCACGTGCGGGTCGATCTGGCGCGACGTCGAGTCGAGCGGGTCGACCGACGGATAGATGCCCAGCGACGCGATGTCGCGCGACAGCACGACCGTGGCGTCGAGGTGGCCGAACGTCGTGGCGGGCGACGGGTCGGTCAGGTCGTCCGCGGGCACGTACACGGCCTGTATCGACGTGATCGAGCCGGTCTTCGTCGACGTGATCCGCTCCTGCAGCCGGCCCATTTCCTCGGCCAGCGTCGGCTGGTAGCCCACGGCGGAGGGCATCCGGCCCAGCAGCGCCGACACTTCCGTGCCCGCCAGCGTGAAGCGGTAGATGTTGTCGATGAACAGCAGCACGTCGCGGCCGTCGTCGCGGAACGACTCGGCGATGGTGAGGCCGGTCAGCGCGACGCGCAGGCGGTTGCCCGGCGGCTCGTTCATCTGGCCGTACACCATCGCCACCTTCGACTTCGACAGCTCGTCCTTGTTGACGACGCCGGAATCGATCATCTCGTGGTAGAAGTCGTTGCCTTCGCGGGTGCGCTCGCCGACGCCGGCGAACACCGACAGCCCCGAGTGCGCGGTCGCGATGTTGTTGATCAGCTCCATCATCGTGACGGTCTTGCCGACGCCGGCGCCGCCGAACAGCCCGACCTTGCCGCCCTTGGCGAACGGGCAGATGAGGTCGATGACCTTGATGCCCGTCTCGAGCAGCTCGGTGCGACGGCGAGAGCTCCTCGAAGATCGGCGCGTTGCGGTGGATCGACATCGACTTCGCGGCGGCGACCGGCCCGCGCTCGTCGATCGGGCGACCCAGCACGTCCATGATCCGGCCCAGCGTCTCCGTGCCGACCGGCACGTTGATCGGCTCGCCGGTGTTGACGACCTGCATGCCGCGGCGCAGGCCGTCGGAGCTGCCGAGCGCGATCGTGCGCACGACGCCGTCGCCGAGCTGCTGCTGGACCTCGAGCGTCAGGCCGATCTCGTCCATCTTGAGCGCGTCGTAGATGTTGGGCATCGCGTCGCGCGGAAATTCCACGTCGACCACCGCGCCGATGCACTGAACAATGGTTCCCTGGCTCATGTCGCAATCCTTCGAGGTTCGTTGCCGCGTGTTCCGTTGATTCGTTTCGTCGCGCCGCCGGCAATCCGTCGGCGCCTCGTGATCCGGGTCAGACCGCCGCCGCCCCGGCGACGATCTCCGAGAGTTCCTTGGTGATCGCCGCCTGCCGCGTCTTGTTGTAGATGAGCTGCAGCTCGCTGATGATCTTGCCGGCGTTGTCGGTGGCCGCCTTCATCGCGACCATCCGCGCCGACTGCTCCGACGCCATGTTCTCGGCGAGCATGTGGAAGACGACCGCCTCGACGTAGCGCCGCAGGATGCCGTCGAGCAGCGTCTGCGCGTCGGGCTCGTAGATGTAGTCCCACGATCCGCCCTGCGTCTCCGGCGTCTGCACCGAGCCGTCGGGCAGCCGGTACTGCTCCGGGATCGGGACCAGCCGGCCTTGCCGCGGCTCCTGCTTCATCGTGTTGATGAAGAGCGTCGAGAAGATGTGCACTTCGTCGAGATCGCCCGCGCGGTACTTGTCGAGCAGCAGCTTCACCGGCCCGACCAGCTTGTCGAGGTGCGGGCGGTCGCCGATCTGCGTGACGCTCGACACGATGTTCCCGCCCAGCCGCTGCAGGAAGCCCAGCCCCTTGCTGCCGATCGCGCAGTAGTCGACCTCGATGCCTTTGCCGCGCCACTCCTTGTGCGCCTGCAGCACCAGCCGCAGGACGTTGGTGTTGAGCCCGCCGCACAGTCCCTTGTCGGTGGTGATCACGATGGCGCCGACGCGCTTGACCGTCTCGCGCTTGACCAGGAACGGGTGGCGGTACTCGGTCGAGGCCTTCGACGCACGGATGGCGATGTTCAGCATGCCGATCAGGTACGGCCGCGACTGGCGCATCCGGTCCTGGGCCTTCTTCATCTTCGAGGCCGCGACCATCTGCATGGCCTTGGTGATCTTGCTCGTGCTCTGCACGCTCTTGATCTTGTTGCGGATTTCCTTGGATCCCGCCATCGCTCGTTCCCTGCCGGCGCGCCCGCGGGCGCCGTGACGGCGCCCGGACGCTGCGGCGATATCAGTACGTGCCCGTCTTCCTGAAGTCCTCGATCGCCGCCGACAGCGCCTTCTCGTCGTCGCCGGTCAGCTCGTTCGTCGTGGCGATCTTGTCGACGATCCCCGCGAACTTGCTCTTGAGGAACTGGCGCAGGCCGCCCTCGAACGCGAGCACCTTGTCGACCGGCACGTCGTCGAGGTAGCCCTTGGTGACCGCGAACAGCGTGATCGCCTGCTCGGCCACCGACAGCGGCGCGTACTGCGGCTGCTTCATGAGCTCGGTCACCGTGCGGCCGCGGTCGAGCTGCTTGCGGGTGGCCTCGTCGAGATCGGAGGCGAACTGCGCGAACGCCGCGAGCTCGCGGAACTGCGCGAGCGCCAGCCGCACGCCGCCACCGAGCTTCTTGATGACCTTGGTCTGCGCCGAGCCGCCGACGCGGGACACCGAGATGCCGGCGTTGATCGCGGGCCGGATGCCGGCGTTGAAGAGGTCGCTCTCGAGGAAGATCTGGCCGTCGGTGATCGAGATCACGTTGGTCGGCACGAACGCGGTCACGTCGCCGGCCTGCGTCTCGATGATCGGCAGCGCGGTCAGCGAGCCGGTCTTGCCCTTGACGGCGCCCTTGGTGAACTGCTCGACGTATTGCTCGTTGACGCGCGCCGCGCGCTCGAGCAGCCGCGAGTGCAGGTAGAACACGTCGCCCGGATACGCCTCGCGGCCCGGCGGCCGGCGCAGCAGCAGCGACACCTGCCGGTACGCCCAGGCCTGCTTGGTGAGGTCGTCGTAGACGATCAGCGCGTCCTGCCCGCGGTCGCGGAAGTACTCGCCCATCGTGCAGCCCGAGTACGGGGCGATGTACTGCAGCGCCGCCGACTCCGAGGCGCTGGAGGCCACGACGATCGTGTACTCCATCGCGCCGTGCTCCTCGAGCTTGCGGACCACGTTCTTGATCGACGACGCCTTCTGGCCGATCGCGACGTAGATGCAGATGAGGTCCTTGCCCTTCTGGTTGATGATCGTGTCGATCGCCACCGCGGTCTTGCCGGTCTGGCGGTCGCCGATGATCAGCTCGCGCTGGCCGCGGCCGATCGGCACCATCGCGTCGATCGACTTCAGGCCGGTCTGCACCGGCTGCGACACCGACTTGCGCCAGATCACGCCGGGCGCGACCTTCTCGATGACGTCGGTTTCCTTCGTCGTCACCGGGCCCTTGCCGTCGATCGGCTCGCCGAGCGAGTTGACGACGCGGCCGATCAGCTCGGGGCCGACCGGCACCGAGAGGATGCGTCCCGTGCACTTCACCGTGTCGCCTTCGGTGATGTGCTCGTAGGCGCCCATCACCACCGCGCCGACCGAGTCGCGCTCGAGGTTCAGCGCGAGGCCGAAGGTGTTGCCCGGGAATTCGAGCATTTCGCCCTGCATCGCGTCCGACAGCCCGTGGATGCGGACGATGCCGTCGGTGACCGACACGACCGTGCCCTGGGTCCGCACCTCGGGCGCGGCGTCCAGGCTGGCGATCTTGCCTTTGATCAGTTCGCTGATTTCGGAAGGGTTCAACTGCATGATGTCCTCGCGTCGCGCCGGCGCCCGTTTCAGGGGGCGACGTCGCGCTGTTGTTGGTCAGGCCCGCAGGTCCCGCGCCATCGCGGCCAGCTTCGATCGCACCGAACCGTCGATCACCTTGTCGCCCACGACGATCCGCGCGCCCCCGATGAGTTCCGGATTCACCGACACCGTGGCCTCGATCGTGCGGCCGAAGTGCTTTTCCAGCGACGCCTTCAGGCCGGCGAGCTGCGCTTCGGAGAGCGGCTGCGCCGACTCGATCGTCGCCTTGGCCACGCCTTCCGCCTCGTCCTTGCGCGCCTCGTAGTGCGCCCGGATCTGCGGCAGCACGCCGACGCGGTCGGCCTCGACCAGCACTCGCACGAAATTGCGGCCTTCGCGCGTGAGCTTGTCGCCGGCGATCGACAGCAGCAGCGACTCCTTGTCGCCGGCGGTGAGCTTCGGGTGGTCGAGCGCGCCGGCGACGCGCGCGTCGCCGACGATCTGCGTCAGCAGGCGCAGCATCCCGGACCACACCGGAAGCTCGTTGCGGTCGCGCGCGAGCGCGAACGCGGCTTCGGCGTAGGGCCGGGCGATGGTGGAGAGTTCGGCCATGGCGGCTCCGCTTCCTAGAGCTGCTTCTGGATCGCGGTGAGCAGCTCGGCGTGGGCCTTGCCGTCCACCTCGCGCTGCAGGATCTGCCGCGCGCCGGCGACCGCGAGATCCGCGACCTGGTCGCGCAGCTGCTCCTTCGCGCGGGCGACCTCCTGCTGGATCTCGGCCTTGGCCGCCGCGATCACGCGATCGGCCTCGACCTTCGCCTCCGCCTTCGCCGCCGCGACCGTCTCGGTCCTGAACTTCTCGCCCTGCTGGACGATCTCGGCGGCCTGCGCCTTGGCGTCGGTCATGAGCTCGGCGATGCGCTTCTCGGCGGTCGCGAGGCTGTTGCGCCCCTGCTCGGCGGCCGCGAGGCCGTCGGCGATCTGCTTCTGCCGCGCGTCGATCGCGCGCATCAGCGGCGGCCACACGAATTTCGCGGTGAACCAGATGAACGCGGTGAACGCCACCGCCTGCATCACCAGCGTCAGGTTGATGTTCATTGCTGCCCCCGGCAGTTACGCGTTGTGGCGAAAGGCTGCCTTCAGCGAAGGACCGCGAGCAGCGGGTTGCCGAACGCGAACAGCATCGCGAGGCCGACGCCGATGATGAACGACGCGTCGATCAGGCCAAGCAGCAGGAACACCTTCGCCTGCAGCTGCGGCATCAGTTCCGGCTGGCGCGCGGCGCTCTCGAGGAACTTCGAGCACATCAGCGCGACGCCGACGCAGGCGCCCAGCGCGCCCAGGCCGATGATGAGGCCGATACCGATAGCCGTGTACGCCTGGACCATCGCCAGCAGTTGGATCTTGTCCATCGTGCTTCCTTTCGTGCGGGGGATAAGTGGAACGGTTGAACGGTGTTGCTTGCGGAATCGTGAAGCCGGTCAGTGATGCTCCTCGGCCATCGACAGGTAGACGACGGTGAGCATCATGAATATGAACGCCTGCAGCACGACGATCAGGATGTGGAAGATCGCCCAGCCGAGGTTGAGGAACGCCGCGGCGACCGTGCCGGCCAGCCCGACCGAGGCGAGCAGGCCGATGAGCAGGAAGATGATCTCGCCGGCGTAGATGTTGCCGAACAGCCGCAGCGAGTGCGACAGCGGCTTCGAGATGTACTCGATCATGTTGAACAGGAAGTTGAAGATCCACAGCAGCGGGTTGCCGCCGAACGGCGAGCAGAACAGCTCGTGGATCCAGCCGCCGAGGCCCTTCGACTTGATCGCCCAGGCGATCATCAGGAAGAACACCGACAGCGCCAGCGCGAACGTCGTGTTGACGTCGGCGGTGGGCACGATGCGCCAGTGGGGCGCGAACAGGTGGGTGATCTTCGCGGTGAGGTCGACGGGCAGGAAGTCCATCGAGTTCAGCACCAGCACGAACACGAACGTGGTCAGCGCGATCGGCGCGACCCAGGCGCTCTTGCCGCCGTAGATCGACTTCACCTGGTCGTTGACGAAGCCGACGAGCAGCTCGACGAACGCCTGGCGGCGGCCGGGAACGCCGGCGGTCGCCTTGCGCGTGACCAGCCACATGAGCCCGAAGGTGATCACGCCCAGCACGACCGAGGTGATCAGCGTGTCCCAGTGGATGGTCCAGAACGTCCCGGCATGCTCCTCCAGCCCGCCGAACGGTCGCGCGAGGTGCGTGAGGTGGCCCTGGATGTAGTCGGTGGGGGATTTGAGCTGTTCGGCCATGGGAGGCGGGGAGGTCGGTTCAGTCGCGGACGATGAATGCCAGTCGAAACACGAGTACGGTGAGCACGAACGCGACGATGAACGGGAGCGACTACCAGCCCCTGGTACATCGTCAGCACCAGCCACAGCTGGAACACGATCAGCGCGACCTTGCTCGCCTCGGCCCGCAGCAGCGCGAACACGGTGCCGGTGGGCGTCGACGGATTCACGATACCGATGGTGAGCCCGTAGAGCACCTCGGCGACGAGGTTGATCGTCCCGCCCAGCACGGCCGACAGCGCCGCGTCCCGTCCGGCCCAGACGCCGGCCACGATCGCGACGGCGATGGTGGTGGCGGCCTGCGCCCCGAGGGCGACTTTGAAGGGCCTGGTCGAAAGCGGCGGCGTCACGCCCGCAAATCCTTCCCGCGGGTATGCCGCGCTGGCGATCGGTTCGAACCAATTAGGTGCGAAGCAAACCTTGTGATTTTAGCTTCTTCCGGCCCCTCCCGGCAACACAATGTTGCGGTGCAAACGCCTTCGGCGCAGGGGCGTTCCGCGTCCGCGGTGTTCAACCGCCGGACAGCGCGCCGACGATCATCAGCTCCCCGGCCGGGGGCAAGGGAGCGTCCAGCCGCCGGATCTCCGAGGCGTCGAGAAAGAGCCTGATGTGCGGCCGGAGGTCGCCCTGCTCGTCGACCAGCCGGAAGCGCAGGCCCGAAAACCGGCGGTCCAGTTCAGCCAGCGCGGTCGCCACCGAGGGCCCGGGGGCCGGCGCGCCTTCGGGTCCGGCCGCCGCCGCGAGCGGATCGAACTGCAGCTCGACAACCCGCGCTCCGCCCGAGTACGAGCGCAGCAACCCGGGGATCAGCACCCGCAGCCGTACCGGCGAGGCCGGGGCCCCCACGGTTTCGGCCTTGCCGCGCTCAACCACATTCGACCGCGTAAATCTGCGGGAGGTGCCGCGCGAGGCATTTCCAGGTGCGGCCTTCGTCCCGGCTTCCCCAAACCTCGCCGCTGGTGGTGCCGAAGTAAACGCCCACTGTCGACATTCGATCCGTGGTCATTGCCTGGCGCTTGACGGTCCACCACGCCTGCGCCGGGGGAAATCCCACCGCCTGCCGCTGCCAGGACGCGCCGCCGTTGACCGAACGGTAGACCGCCGGTCGTCCCTTGGGCGCGGTTCGCGGCCAGACGTCGCTGCCGTCCATCGGGAACACCCAGAGCGTTTCGGGATCGCGCGGGTGCAGCACCAGCGGAAACCCGATCGCGCCGACCGATTTCGGCATCGACGCGCCGATGTCGCGCCAGGTTCGCGACGGGCGGTCCAGCCGGTAGAGGCCGCAATGGTTCTGGTGATACAGGCGGTCCGGTTCGAGCGGATGCTGGCGGACGCAGTGCGGATCGTGGCCGAACTCCGGCGTCGGCTGCGGCAGGAAATCGGCACGCACGCCGTGGTTGAGAGGCGTCCAGCCGGCGCCGGCGTCGGTCGACTCGAAAATCCCGCCGCTCGACATGCCGATGTAGAGGTGCCGCGGATCGACCGGGTCGACGATGATCGAGTGCAGCTTGCCGCCGTCGGGGGTGCCGTCCTGGTCGCCGCCGCACCAGTCGCGCCGCCGCGGGTGCTCGTTGAAGCCGGCGACGCCGGCCCACGTGGCGCCGCCGTCGTCCGAGCGGAAGAGCCCCTGCGGCGAAGTTCCCGCGTACCAGACGCCGGGCTCCGATGCGTGCCCGGGCGTGAGCCAGAACGTGTGATCGACCACTCGACCGCCGCCCGGCGCAAAGGCCGGCGGCGATACCGCCTCGGCCCAGGTCCGGCCGCGATCCGGTGAGCGGAAGACCGTCGGCCCGAGATGGCCGGTGCGCGCGGCGACGAGCAGGGTGCGGCCGTCGCGCGGATCGACCAGCGCATGGTGGACGACGTGGCCGAGGAAATGCGGCCCCGCCAGCGTCCAGGTCCGGCGGGTGGAATCGCCCTTGAGTCGCCAGAGCCCCTTGCGGGTGGCAATGTGGAGCGTCACCCCGGCGGCCTTCGCGGGTCGGGTGCTGCGGGGGCCGGATTGGCGGGTTGCGGACATCATGGCCTCCTCATGCCAAAGGACGGGTAACCCTACGCCTGGCGCGGCCGGGCGACAACCGTCCGCGACGCGCGCGGCACTTGAAATCGCGGCCAATGCCTGCAATTCTCCGGTTCCCCGCGATTCATTTCCGCAGGTCCACCCCCCGCATCACCAGGAGACGCGCATGACGATCAAGGTCGGAGACCGGCTGCCCGCCGGCACGCTGATGGAATATTTCGACGTCGAGAAGGAAGGCTGCTCGATCGGCCCGAATGCCGTGAAGGTCGAGGACCTCACCAAGGGCAGGAAGGTCGTGATCTTCGGCCTGCCCGGCGCGTTCACGCCGACCTGCTCGGCGAAGCACGTGCCCTCGTATCTCGCGCAGCACGCCGCGCTGAAGGCGAAGGGCGTCGACACCATCGCCTGCATGTCGGTCAACGACGCGTTCGTGATGGGCGCGTGGGCGCGCGACCAGAAGGTCGGCGACAAGGTGCGGATGCTGGGCGACGGCAGCGCCGACTTCACCCGGGCGCTCGGCCTCGAGCTCGACCTCACGGCGAAGGGCATGGGGATGCGGTGCCAGCGCTTCTCGATGCTGGTCGACGACGGCGTCGTCAAGGTGCTGAACATCGAAGGTCCCGGGAAGTACGAGGTTTCTGACGGCGACACGATGCTGAAGCAGCTCGGCTGACGCAGCCGGCCGGAAAGGAAACGGCGGCCCGCGGGCCGCCGTTTTCGTTGGTGCGCCAGCGCGCGGGGCTGGATGCTACGATGCCTCGCGGTCGCGCGAACCGCATGCCCAGCAGCACGACCAGCCCGACCAGCGCGAAGAGCGCCCACTGCGACAGCGTCGGGACCTGCGTCGCCGCGGTCGTCCCGGGCCCGACGCCGACCGAGGTCGGGTTGGTCGAGATGTATTCGATGAAAGTCCGCGACGCCGCCGGGGCAAGCACCAGCGGGGCGGCGTAGCCCCAGTAGTGCACCGTGGCGCTGTCGCTGTTCGAGCCGGTGATCGGGAAATCCCACGGCGCGCTCTCGAAATCGCCCCACGACACGTAGGCGACGCGTTCCGGCTGCGTCGGCGCCGGAAGCAGCGAACCGCCGCCGACGGTGCCGAACACGCTGAAGGTCGGATTCACCAGCGTGTCCTGCTCCTCGAACGCCTGGAACCCCGGGCTGTTGAACCCGATGAAGACGTTCGTGAAGGTGCCGTCGGGATTGCGCGTGCGGAACACGGAGCTGTCGTTGCCCGCGATTTCCCAGTCCCACATGTAACGGACCCCGTAGGAGCGCGACACGGCCGACGTGTTGGTCACCGTCACCGACTGGCGCACGTTCGTGTCGGCCAGCGTCGTGCCGTTGACGACGACGTCCTGCACGACCACCCAGTTGGGCAGCGTGTACGTCATGCGGAATCCGGTCGGCAGGTTGGTCACGGCGACGGTCGCCGGCGCCGCCTGCATCGACCGGGAAACGAAGCCCGGGATGTTGCTGCTCGGCGCGAAGCCCGCGTCGGTCCAGATCTCGCCCGCCGTCACGTCGCGCAGCGTGATGTACGACGTCTGGCTGTCGTAGATGACGTTCTGGTTCGGGTTCGGGTGGGCGGAGCCCGTCTTCACCCAGAACATCCCCGCGCTCGTCCCCGCGTTGTCGGTGAAGACGGTGAGGATGTTGTTGGTGTAGCTGACGACCACGGCGGCGGCCGGGGCGGCGACGAGCAGGGCCGCGAGACCGAGCAACATCGAGCGGAAGCAAGAACGCATGGTGTTCTCCTGCGTGACGAGGAAACGCGGACGGAATCGACCACGGCGCCGCACGTCGGCACGGGTCGAACCCGCACGATTTGCTGCAACAACGGCGGACTATAGACCGGCGTTCATCGCGGGCGCAACAGCCGCGGGCGCCGCGTTGCGCGCGATTATTACGTCGTCATATGCCGACGTCATGGACGGACGGCATCGGCCGGTCTCGGGGAGGCGAAGCGCGGCGCGTCAGCCGCGCAGCCGGCGCAGGATGCCGTCGAGCTCGTCGAGGCTGGCGTAGGTGATCACCAGCCGCCCGCTTCCCGCCTTCTTCGGCTCGATCGCGACCTTCGCGCCCAGCGTTTCGGCGAGTTCCTCGGTGAGCCGCGCGAGGTCGGGGTCGACGGCGCGCGCGCCGCGCCTGGCCCGCGGCTTGCCCGGGATTGGCGTAGTGGTGGACCAGGCGCTCGGTCTCGCGCACCGAGAGTCCCTGCGCGACGACCCGCGCCGCGGCGGCGACCTGCTGCGCCGCCGGCAGCCCCAGCAGCGCGCGCGCGTGTCCCATGTCGATCTCGCCGCGCATCATCGACTCCTGCACCGGCTTGGCGAGCTCGCGCAGTCGCAGCAGGTTCGACACCGCGCTGCGCGAGCGGCCGACGGCCTTGGCCGCGGCGTCGTGCGTGAGGCCGAACTCGGCGACGAGCCGCGCGATGCCGTGCGCCTCCTCCAGCGGATTGAGGTCCTCGCGCTGGATGTTCTCGATCAGCGCCAGCGGCAGCGCCGTCGCGTCGGGCACCGCCTTGATCAGTGCCGGCACTTCCTTCAGCCCCGCTCGCTGCGCGGCGCGCCAGCGGCGCTCGCCGGCGATGATCTCGAAGCGCCCGCCCTCGACCGGCCGCACGAGAATCGGCTGCAGGATCCCCTGCTCGCGGATCGACGCGGCGAGCTCGTCGAGCGCGGCGTCGTCCATCCGCGTGCGCGGCTGGTACTTGCCTGGCTTCAGCCGGTCGATCGCCAGCGTCTGCAGCGCCTCGGTGCGCGTGGCCTCGTCGGCGCCGGCGAGCAGCGCGTCGAGGCCGCGGCCCAGTCCCTTCGGTCGAATCATGGCGATGCCTCCGCGGCGGCCAATGGCGCCATCGTGCCATCCGTCTCCATCCGGCGCAGCATCTCGCCGGCCAGCGCGAGATACGCGATCGCGCCCTTCGACGCCTTGTCGAGGTGCAGCGCCGGGATGCCGTGCGACGGCGCTTCGGCCAGCCGGACGTTGCGCGGCACGACGGTGCGGTAGAGCTTGTCGCCGAAGTGCCTTTCGAGTTCCGCGGCGACGTTCTGCGCCAGCGTGTTGCGCGGGTCGTACATCGTGCGCAGCAGGCCCTCGATCTCGAGCCGCGGATTGAGATGCGCGCGCACCTTCTTGATCGTCTGCACCAGGTCGGACAGCCCCTCGAGCGCGTAGTACTCGCACTGCATCGGGATCAGCACCGAGTCGGCGGCGCACAGCCCGTTGAGCGTGAGCAGCGACAGCGACGGCGGGCAGTCGAGCAGGATGAAGTCGTATTCGGGAGCGATCTCGGTGATGGCGGTGCGCATCTGCTGCAGCGCCTCGGCCAGCGCATCCTTCAGCCGCATCTCGCGTTCGGGCAGGTCGACGAGCTCGACCTCCGCGCCCGCGAGCTCGCGATTGGACGGCACGACGTCGAAGCCGCCCGAGGGCGATGCGACGCGGACGTCGGCGATCTTCTGCTCGCCGAGCAGCACGTGATAGACGGTCGCGGTCAGCGCGCGCTTGTCGAGTCCCGCGCCGGTGGTGGCGTTGCCCTGCGGGTCGAGGTCGACCAGCAGGACGCGCCGCTTCATCGCGACGAGGCTGGCCGCGAGGTTGACGGCCGTCGTCGTCTTGCCGACGCCGCCCTTCTGGTTGGCGACGGCGATGATCCGGGTCATGCGGGGTCCCTGCGGTCGGTGGTCATGCGGGCTCCCCGCGGTCGGTGGTCATGCGCGCTCCCCGCGGTCGGTGGTCATGCGCGCGCCATGATGACGAGGTGCCGCTCGGCGGCGAGGCCCGGCACCGGCAGCGCGGGCGTCGCGACGACGCGCACGTCGGGCGGCAGGTGCGCGAGCTCCTCGTGCGGCAGCACGCCCTTCATCGCGACGAGCGCGCCCCCGGGGGCGAGCAGCGGCAGCGCGACCGCGGCGAACGACGCCAGATCCGAGAACGCCCGCGAAACGACGACGTCGAACGGCGCCGGGGGCGCGTAGTCCTCGACGCGCGTCGTCGCGACCTCGACGTTGGCGAGCCCGAGCTCGATCGCCGCCTGCGCGAGGAACGTGCCCTTCTTGTGATTGCTGTCGAGCAGCACCACGCGCCAGCCGGGACGCGCGAGCGCCAGCGGGATGCCGGGCACGCCCGCGCCGGTGCCGACGTCGAGCAGCCGGAGCGTCGCGCGCGCCGGCAGGTGCGGCAGCACGGCGAGGGCGTCGAGCGCGTGATGAGTCACCATGCGCTCCGGTTCGCGGATCGCGGTCAGGTTGTACGTGCGGTTCCACTTCGCCAGCAGCGCGAGATACGCGTCGAGCTTCGGCGCCAGCGCCTCGGGCAGGTCGACGCCCGCCTTCGCCAGCGCGGCGAGTCCGTCGTCGAGATCGGCGAGCGCGTTCATGCCGACTTGCGCGGGATGGGGCTGGCGCCACGAGGCGGCGCGCACCCGGCGTCGTCGCCGGGGCCGGCCGCGTCGGCATTTGCCTCGGCCGGCACGGCCGCCGGCGCGAAGCCGCGCTTGAGGTGCACGAGCAGCAGCGCGACCGCCGCCGGCGTCACCCCCGAAATGCGCCCGGCCTGGCCGAGGGTCGCGGGCTTGTGCGCATTGAGCTTCTGCTGCACCTCGTTCGACAGTCCGCGGACCGCGCGGTAGTCGAAGTCGAGCGGCAGCGGCTGTTCCTCCTGCCCGCGATGCCGCGCGATCTCGTCGCGCTGCCGATCGATGTAGCCCTCGTACTTGGTCGCGGTCTCCACCTGCTCGGCGACGATCGCGTCGGCGACGCCGGGCCCCGCAGCCGGCAGCGACATCAGGCTCGCGTAGCCGACGTCCGGACGGCGCAGGAGGTCGACCAGCGGGTACTCGCGCTCGATCGGCTGGCCGAGCACGCGCAGCGCGTCGTGCGCGGCGACGACCGCCGGATTGACGTAGGTCGACTTCAGGCGCTCGAGCTCGCGCGCGACGGCGTCGCGCTTGATGCTGAACGCGTTCCAGCGCGCATCGTCGACGAGGCCCAGGCGGCGGCCGTGCTCGGTGAGCCGCAGGTCGGCGTTGTCCTCGCGCAGCTGCAGCCGGTACTCGGCGCGCGAGGTGAACATCCGGTACGGCTCGCTGACGCCGCGGGTGACGAGATCGTCGACCAGCACGCCCAGGTAGGCCTCGTCGCGGCGCGGGCTCCAGCCGTCGTCGCCGGCGGCGCGCCGCGCCGCGTTGAGCCCGGCGAGCAGCCCCTGCGCCGCGGCCTCCTCGTAGCCCGTCGTGCCGTTGATCTGGCCGGCGAAGAAGAGCCCGGCGATCGCCTTCGTCTCCAGCGTCGGCTTGAGCGCGCGCGGATCGAAGTAGTCGTACTCGATCGAATACCCCGGTCGCAGGATGTGCGCGTGCTCGCAGCCCTTCATCGACCGCACCAGCGCGAGCTGCACGTCGAACGGCAGCGATGTCGAGATGCCGTTCGGGTAGATCTCGTTGGTGGCGAGGCCCTCGGGCTCGAGGTAGATCTGGTGCGCATCGCGCTCGGCGAAGCGGACGACCTTGTCCTCGATCGACGGGCAATAGCGCGGACCCACGCCCTCGATGACGCCGGTGAACAGCGGCGAGCGATCGAGGCCGGCGCGGATGATCTCGTGCGTGCGCGGGTTGGTGTGCGTCACCCAGCACGGGCGCTGCTCCGGGTGCAGGTCGCGCGAACCCATGAACGAGAACACCGGCGCGGGGTCGTCCCCCGGCTGCACGTCGAGCGCGGCGAAATCGATGGTGCGCCCGTCGAGCCGCGGCGGCGTGCCGGTCTTGAGCCGGCCGGCGGGGAGCGCGAGCTCGCGCAGGCGCGCGCCGAGCGTCTTTGCCGGCGGATCGCCCGCGCGTCCGGCTTCGTAGTTCTTCAGCCCGATGTGGATGAGGCCGGACAGGAAGGTGCCCGTCGTCAGCACGACGGCCTCGGCCTCGAAGCGCAGCCCGATCTGCGTGACCACGCCGGTCACCCGCGCGCCGGCGCCATCGCCGTCGACGGTGAGATCGTCGACCGCCTGCTGGAACAGCGTGAGGTTCGGCTGGTTTTCGAGGCGATGGCGGATCGCCGCCTTGTAGAGCACGCGGTCGGCCTGCGCGCGCGTCGCGCGCACCGCCGGTCCCTTGCTGGAGTTGAGCGTCCGGAACTGGATGCCCGACTCGTCGGTCGCGAGCGCCATCGCCCCGCCCAGCGCGTCGACTTCCCTTACCAGATGCCCCTTGCCGATGCCCCCGATCGACGGATTGCAGGACATCTGCCCCAGCGTTTCGATGTTGTGCGTCAGCAGCAGCGTTCGGCGTCCCATCCGCGCGCTGGCGAGCGCCGCCTCGGTGCCGGCATGGCCGCCACCGACGACGATGACGTCGAATCGCTCGCAGAAGTTCATGATTAAATTGATGTTTTTTATTTTCCGCCATCGTGTTTCCGGGTCGGCAGAGGGCGCCATTCTAATGCACGCGGCATCAGGCGTCACCTTCGCCATTCGGTCGACTATCGCTCGCAAGGCCGCTGCCGACGTTTCACGTGGAACATCCGGGAGCGGCCGCGCCGACATCGGCGCACCCTCGCCGCGATGCACAAGGCAAATTTCCCGATCAACACCGCGGCCAGGGCGAGGAAGGTACGATGCGAACGAAGGCCCCCGGGCCAGCGCAACCCCGTTCCCGGGATTCCCCGGCGATGTCAGCGGTGGCGACCAGCGCCCCAGCCGCCCACGTGCTCCGGCAGCCGGGGCACGGAACACGCGGGCGGGGAGGTTGGGGCCGCCGTTGACGACCCTGACACCGAACTACCCAGACCGGTCGTGGGTCGGGGACGCCCCCGCCCGGGCCGAACGGAGCCCGTCGACGCCCGGGACCACCCCTGCCGCGAAGCTCGTCCAAGGGCCTGCCCCTCGCGCCCGAGGCGCGGCGCATCGATGCCGCCAGAGTCCCTGCACAGCGAACGTCCGGATCGCCACGGCGATCGGCAACCCCGGGTCTCCGCGCCGCGCCTCTCGCGCAGCCACCGGCCGCCCACGCGAACGCCCGCGAGCGAGAACACCGCGGCGCCGAATGCCGCCGGACCCGGCACGCGCAGGATCGAGCCGCACCCGCCGCGCGTACTGAGCCGCGGAACCGCCCTGCCGGCGTTCGACGACCGTTCGTGAGTACCGACCCGCGGCCGCGCCGCCGCCTTGGGCAGACCGCGAACGGCGCCGGGATCCGGATCGGGCCGCGGCCCCCGACGATGGCGTCGAGAACGCCGGCGCCGAAAGCACGGGCGGCAAAGAGACCGTCCACGATCACGCCAGCCCGCTGCGCCGGCAACATGGGCCCGCGCAGCCGGGGATTTTGCGCCAGCGGGTGCGCGACGATGTTCCACGTGAAACGTCGGCCCCGTGGCCGCGCGGTCGCCGCGTAGAATGGGGGCCTGCGTCGGGGTCGGCGTGCGGCGCGGTCCGTAGGCGTCCGGCTCGCGGCTTCGCCACTTCAGCCCCCTCGATCAACCGGCCCGCAGGAGCCGCGCTACCGACCCTGCCTGTCCCGCCCGCCCTGCCCACCGAAAGCGCCCCCGCCGCGCACCGGACGAACCCGCCTCCGCCACCTGCGCCCGCCACCGCCCTCGAACCCCGCACCTCGACCATGACCCGAATCCTCTGCCTCGGCATGTCGGCGTTGGACGCGATCTACCGCGTCCCGGCCATCCCCGCGACCCCGACCAAAGTGCTGGCGACCGGATTCATCGAGTCCGGGGGCGGCATGGCGGCCAACGCCAGCGTCGGCGTCGCCCGGCTCGGCGGGCAGGCCCACTACTGGGGGCGGGTCGGCGACGACTCGCTGGGGGATCGGATCGTGGCCGACCTGGCGCGGGAAGGCGTCGACGTTTCGGCGGTCCGGCGACTGTCGAACTGCGTGTCGCCGTCAGCCGCGATCCTGATCGACCTCGCAGGCGAGCGTCTGGTCTGCGCGTACAACGACCCGCGACTCGACCCGGATCCGGGGTGGCTCCCGCTCGCGCGGATCGGCGAGTTCGCCGCCGTGCTGACCGACGTCCGCTGGCCGCAAGGTGCCGCCGCGGTGCTCGACGCCGCGCGCGCCCTCGGTCGCCCGGCGGTGCTCGACGGTGACGTGGGCCCGGCCGAAGCGCTCGCGGACCTCGCCCGGCGTGCGACCTTCGCCGCGTTCTCCGAGCCGGGCCTCGAGCGACTGGTCGGCGAACTCTCGGTCGGGATGGCGCTGCGCCACGCCGCCGCCGCGACCACGGCGATGGTCGGCGTGACGCTCGGCCCGGACGGGTTCCTGTGGCTGGAGGATGGTCGCGAGCACCGCGAGCCGGCGCCCGAAGTCCATGCGATCGACACGCTCGCGGCCGGCGACGTCTGGCACGGCGCGTTCACCCTGATGCTCGGGGAAGGTCGTCCGGTCGCCGATGCAGCCCGATTCGCGAACACCGCCGCGGCGCTGAAGTGCACGCGCTTCGGCGGCCGTGGCGGCGCCCCGTCCCGCCCCGAAGTCGAGGCGATGCTGGCTCGGACCGAAGCCACTAATCGCACTTCAAAAACAATGGGCTGCGATGCAGACTGATCGCAAACCGCCGTGATGGAATATGACATTGGCTACGATCGGTCGATGAGCCGCTTCCGGACCGCCTAGGCGAAGGGCCAGCTGGCGCGCGAGCTTCGCCCGCTCGTCCGCCAACGCCCGGGGAAGCTTGTCGCCGACCTTGGTGAACAGTGCGTCGTGCTCGGCGAGTTCCCGGCGCCATTGGGTCGCGTCCATCCGCATCACCGACGCGAACTGCTCCGGCGGGAAGTCGACGCCGGTCCAGGTCAGGTCGGCATACGCAGGGCTCCAGGCCCAGCGGGGTCTCCACCGCGCCGGCGCGGCCGTGGCAGCGCTCGACGATCCACTTCAGCACGCGCATGTTCTGCCCGAAACCCGGCCAGACGAAACGGCCCTCCGCGTCCTTGCGGAACCAGTTGACGCTGAAGATCTTCGGGTCGTGCAGCACGGCGTCGGACATGGCCAGCCAGTGCCGGAAGTAGTCGCCGACGTGGTAGCCGCAGAACGGGAGCATCGCGAAGGGATCGCGCCGCACTTCGCCGACCGCGCCGGTGGCCGCCGCCGTCGTCTCGGAACCCATCGTCGCCGCCTTGTAGACGCCCTCCTCCCACGAGCGCGCTTCGCAGACCAGCGGCACGGTGTCGGAGCGGCGCGCGCCGAATATGAACGCGGAGATCGGCACGCCCGCCGGATCGTCCCACGCGGGGTCGAGCGACGGACACTGCGCGGCGGACACGGTGAAGCGCGAGTTCGGATGCGCCGCCTTCCGGCCGGCCTTGCCGTCCTCGGGCGTCCAGTCCTTGCCCTGCCAGTCGATGAGGTGCGCGGGCGGCGTCTGGGTCATGCCCTCCCACCACACGTCGCCGTCGTCGGTGAGCGCCACGTTGGTGAAGATCACGTTGGCCTTCAGCGTGTCCATCGCGTTCGGATTGGACTCGTACGACGTGCCGGGCGCAACGCCGAAGAAGCCCGCTTCCGGATTGATCGCGCGGAACCGGTTGTCGGGCCCCGGCTTGATCCAGGCGATGTCGTCGCCGATGGTCGTGATCTTCCAGCCTTCGAGGCCCGCCGGCGGGATCAGCATCGCGAAATTGGTCTTGCCGCAGGCGCTCGGGAACGCGGCGCAGACGTAGGACTTCTCGCCGTCCGGCGCGGTCACGCCGAGGATCAGCATGTGCTCGGCGAGCCAGCCCTGCTCGTGCCCCATCACCGACGCGATGCGCAGCGCGAAGCACTTCTTGCCCAGCAGCGCGTTGCCGCCGTAACCCGAGCCGAACGACCAGATCTCGCGCGTCTCGGGAAAATGCACGATGTACTTGTGCTCGCGGTTGCACGGCCACGGCACGTCGCGCTGGCCGGGCGGAGCGGCATCCCCGACCGAGTGCACGCAGGGCACGAACGGGCCGTCCTCCTCGAGCACGTCGAACACGCGCGCGGCCCATGCGGGTCATCAGCTTCATGTTGGCGACGACGTAGGGGCTGTCCGAGACCTCGATGCCGATGTGCGCGATCGGGCTGCCCAGCGGACCCATCGAGAACGGAACGACGTACATCGTCCGGCCCCGCATCGCGCCTTCGAACAGGCCGTTCAGCGTGCGCCGCATTTCGCGCGGCTCGACCCAGTTGTTGGTCGGGCCGGCGTCGGCGAGGCGCTCGCTGCAGATGAACGTGCGGTCCTCGACGCGGGCGACGTCGGTCGGGTCGGAACACGCGAGATAGCTGTTCGGGCGCAGCGTCGGGTTGAGCTTCTTCATCGTGCCGGCGGCGACCATCTCCGCGCACAGCCGCTCGTATTCGGCGTCGCTTCCGTCGCACCAGACGATGCGCTCGGGCTGCGTGAGCGCCGCGATCTCGCGGACCCACGCCAGCAGCCTGGGATGACGGACATAGGATGGCGCGGCGACGGACGCGGCGAGCGTGGCAAGCGTTTCGGGCTGGTTCATGGTGGGGAGTGGGCAGTGGCAGGGTGCGCCGTCTGACGCGGCGTGAGCTTCACAATCTACCATGCGCGACCATGCGCAACCGCGCTCGTAAGGCGGGAACGCGTGGACAGGTGGCCTGACCAATCGCGCGGGATCGGTGCAGCTGCGACCGTATGCCGCGTCCTCGCGGAAGCGCCCCACCGGGCGGCCGCGGGACACGGCCGTCGACGCACAACTAGCGGGACCGCACAGCGACCATGAACACCCGCTTGAACGGATAGCAAACGCGCGCCGTCGACGCGCGGCGGATACGCGCGGCGCATCGCCTCGCGTACTCGGCGAGAAACTCCGCGCGCGCAGGGTCGTCCAGCGCCGACAGGAAAGGGCGTCAGCGTCGTCCCCTTCGTCCACGCGACGACCGGGTGCTCGCCGTCCGGACCCGGCGCCAGCACGTGCAGGTACGTCGTCGACCACACGTCCACGCGCGCCGCATGCGGCGCGAGCCACTCGTGGTACGCGTCGAGCGCCGCCATCGGCGCCGCGCGCACGCGGCCGCCGAGCCGCTCGCGCCAGCGCGGCGAGCCGGCGAGGGCGAACAACTCCGCGTGCGACGGCGCGGCGAAGTTGTCCGGCGCCTGCACCGCGAGCGCGCCCCCCGGGCGGAGCGCGGCGCACCAGCGCGCGAGCACCCCGCCGTGATCGTCGAGCCAGTGCAGCAGCGCGTTGCTGAACACGACGTCGTAGCGCTCGTCCCCGGCCGGGGACCAGGCGGCGAGGTCGGCTTCGCGGAATTCGAACCGCGCCGAGCCGGCCGTCGCGGCCCGCGCCGCGGCGAGCATCTCGCGCGAGCTGTCGACGCCGACGATGCGCGCCGCCGGCCAGCGTTCCGCCAGCACGCGCGCGACGTTGCCGGCGCCGCAGCCGAGGTCCGCGACCGCGGCCGCGTCGGCGTCCGGCACGCGCGCGAGCAGGTCGAGCGCCGGGCGCAGCCGTTCGTTCTCGAAGCGCAGGTACTGGACGGGATCCCAGCTCACTGGACCCCCTTCGTGCTGCGCACTCCGGTATTCGACCTTGGGACTGCCCGGCGGTCTCAATGGATCACCTTCGTGCTGCGCACTCCGGTATTCGACCTCGGGACTGCCCGGCGGTCTCAATGGATCACCTTCGTGCTGCGCACTCCGGTATTCGACCTCGGGACTGCCCGGCGGTCTCATGGCGCCATCATGCCGCGAACCGCCCGGACGCGACAGCCCGGATCTACCGCCGGCGCCGCGCCTTCAGCGCGGCGAACAGCGGCGCGGTGACGAGCAGCAGCACGACGACCCGGGTGACGTGCAGCGCGGTGACCAGCGGGACCCCGAGCTGCAGCACCTTGGCGGTGATGCACATTTCGGCGATGCCGCCGGGCGCGGTGCCGAGCACCAGCGTGGGCACCGGCTGTCCGGCGAGCCGCGCCAGCCCCGCGCCGAACGCCGCCGACAGCACGATCGACAGCAGCGTCGTCGCGACCACGGCGGCGACGAACCGCGGCGCACCTTCGAGGAAATCCCGCCGGAAGCGGGCGCCGAGCGCGCAGCCGAGCAGACACTGGCCGGCGTTGGACACCACCGGCGGCAGGCTCGAGAGTTCGACGCCGGCCGCGGTGAGCGGGATGGCCACGGCGAGCGAACCGAGCACGAAGGCGTTGGGCGCGCCGAACCGATGCAGCGCCGCGCAGCCCGCGAGTGTCGCCGCCATCAGCAGCGCGAACCCGCGCGCGTCGAAGACCCCCGTCACCGGCGCGTAGGCGTCCGCGCCGTGCACGCCCAGCGCCTGGAACGCGAACGGCACGATCGCGACGACCAGCAGCATCCGCAAGCTGTGCGCCGCCGCCACCTGGTCGGTGCGCGCGCCGTGGCGCTCGCCCAGCGTCGCCATCTCGGCGGCGCCGCCGGGTACGCTGGCGAAGATGCCGGTGCTGCGATCGATGCCGGCGAGCCGGGCGAGCGCCACGCCGGCGACGTAGCCCAGCGCGACGGCGAACGCGGCGCCGGCGGCGAGCAACGGCCAGAGCCCGGCGACCTGGCGCACCACGGTCGGCGTGAAGTAGAGCGCGAGCGACGTCCCGATGATCCACTGTCCGGCGAAGCGCGCGCCGGGCGGCGCCTCGACGGGCGCGCCGGCGATGCGCAGCAGCGCCAGCGCGAACAGCGGCCCCAGCATCCAGGGGATCGGCGTGCGGGCGAGGCTGCACGCGTAACCCGCGGCCACCGCGACCGCGATGCCCGCGAGCCAGGGGGCCATTTTCCGGGCCGCCGAACCGCGGCACGCGCGCACGCGTGCCGTGCGCGGCCCCGCCATCAGCCCGCCGGACGGCGCCGCCGGCGCGCCTCGCGCCAGCGCCATGCCACCGGAACGACCACCAGCAGCACCGACAGCACGATCAGCGTGCCGGCGATCGGCCGCGTGAGGAACACCGAGAAGTCGCTCTGGCTGATCTGCAGCGCGCGCCGCAGCTCGGTGTCCGCGCGAGGTCCGAGGATCATGCCGATCAGCACCGGCGCCACCGGAATGTCCCAGCGCCGCATGCCGTAGCCGAGGATGCCGAACAGCCACAGCAGCAGGAGGTCGAACCACGAGTTGCGCATTCCGTACGCGCCGATGGTCGCGAAGATCACGATGCCGGCGTACAGGTACTGGCGCGGGATCGACAGCAGGCGCACCCAGATGCCCACCAGCGGCAGGTTCAGCACCAGCAGCATGACGTTGCCGACGTAAAGGCTGGCGATCAGGGCCCAGACGAGGTCGCTCTGCGTGGTGAACAGCAGCGGGCCCGGCTGGATGCCGTACTGCTGGAAGCCGGTCAGGATGATCGCCGCCGTGGCCGACGTCGGCAGGCCCAGCGTCAGCAGCGGGATCAGCGCCGTCGTCACCGACGCGTTGTTCGCCGACTCGGGACCGGCGACGCCCTCGATCGCGCCGTGGCCGAATTCCTCCTGGCGCTTCGACAGCCTTCGCTCGGCCGCGTAGGAGAGGAAGGTCGGTATTTCCGCCCCGCCGGCCGGCATCGCGCCGAAGGGGATGCCGAAAGCGGTGCCGCGGAGCCACGCCGGCCACGAGCGTTTCCAGTCCGCGCGCCGTCATCCAGACATTGCCCTTGATCTTCTCGACGGTCTCGACGACGTGCTGCTGGTGGCTGGCGACGTACAGCGTCTCGCCGACCGCGAACAGGCCGACCGCGACGACGACGACGTCGATGCCGTCGTAGAGCTCCGGGATGCCGAGGCCGAAGCGGACCTGCCCGGACAGCGCGTCGGTGCCGATGAGCCCGATGAACAAGCCGAGGAAAAGCGACGCGAAACCGCGCAATGCCGACTGGCCGAGCACCGCCGAAACCGTCGTGAACGCGAGCATCATCAGCGCGAACTTGTCGGCCGGGCCGAATGTGAGCCCCCACTCCGCTACCGCGGGCGCGAACAGCGACACGATGACGGTGGCGATGGTGCCGGCGACGAACGAGCCGATCGCGGCCGTCGCCAGCGCCGGGCCGGCGCGGCCGTTCTTGGCCATCATGTTGCCTTCGAGCGTCGTCGCGATCGACGCCGACTCGCCGGGCGAGTTGAGCAGGATCGACGTCGTCGAGCCGCCGTACATCGCTCCGTAGTAGACGCCGCAGAACATGATCAGCGCCGAGGTCGGCTCGATCTGGGTGGTCAGCGGCAGCAGCAGCGCGATCGTGACCGCCGGCCCGACCCCCGGCAGCACGCCGACCGCCGTGCCCAGCGCGCAGCCGACCAGCGCCCAAAGCAGGTTGGTCCAGGTCAGCGCGATGGCGAACCCCTGGGCAAGACCGGCGAAAGCTTCCATGGGTCGGCCCCCGTCAGATCCAGCCCGGCACCAGCGCCGGCAGCGCGAGGTTCAGCACGCGGGTGAAGAACAGGAACACCGCGGCGGCCAGCGCCGCGCCGATCAGCGCGTCGCGCAACGGCGTGCGGCTGCCGAAGCCGCGCGCGACGGCGATGAACAGCAACGTCGACGCCAGCGTGAAGCCGACGGTGCCGATGATCGCCATGTGGACCGCGAGTCCGGCGGCGATCCACAGGAACGCCGGCGGGCAGAACGGCTCGGGGGGATGCACGCCGTCCATGCCCTTCCAGCCGCCGGCGAGGGCGTCCTTCAACAGCAGCACGCCGACGAGCAGCAGCCCCGACGCGACGACCAGCGGCGTGAACCGCGGGCCCACCGCCGAATAGCCGCTGGCGGCGTCGATCAGCCCGGTCTGCCAGAAGACGAACGCCGCGATGGCGATGAGCCCCGCGGCAATGCCGATTTCGGCGCGGTCGCGCCGGTGAGACCCGGTCATCGCTTCCCCCTGGGTGACGGCGGGCCGCGTTCTCGCGCGCGGCGCCGCCCGCGGACTTACTTCTTGGTGAGGTTCAGGCTGTCGAGCACGCCGGCGATCCGCTTCTGCTCGCTGTCGACGAACGCCTTGAACGCGTCGCCGGCGAGCCAGTACGCAGTCCAGTCGAGCTTCTGCAGCGTCTCCTGCCACTTCGCGTTCCGGGTGCCGGCCTCGACGGCGGCGGTGAGCTCCTTCGCCTGCTCGGGCGTGATTCCGGGCGCGCCGAAGACGCCGCGCCAGTTGACGAGCTCGACGTTGATGCCCTGCTCCTTCAGCGACGGGATGCCCTCGAGCTTGTCGGCGCCGGACACCGCCAGCGCGCGCACGCGGCCCGACTTGATGTGCTGGGCGAACTCGCCGTAGCCCGAGATGCCCGCGCTCACCTGGCCGCCCAGCACCGCGGCGACGGCTTCGGCGCCGCTGGTGAACGCGACGTAGTTGACCTTGGCCGGGTCGACGCCGACGTCCCTGGCGATCAGTCCGGCCAGGATGTGGTCGGTGCCGCCGGCCGAGCCGCCGGAGAAGCTGACGGCGCCGGGGTTCGCCTTGAGCGCGGCGACGACGTCCTTCATCGACTTGAACGGCGAGTTGGCCGGGACGATGATCGCCTCCGGCCTCGGCGGTGAGGCGCGCGATCGGCGTGACGTTGGCCAGCGTGACCGGCGACCTGTTCATCGCCGTCGCGCCGACGGTGACGAGGCCCGAGACGAACAGCGCGTTGGGGTCGCCCTTGCTGGTGGTCACGAACTGCGCGAGGCCGATCGCGCCGCCGGCGCCGCCCTTGTTGTCGAACTGCGCGCTCTTGATGCTGCCGGCGGCCTGCATCGCCGCCGCGAGGTTGCGGCCGGTCTGGTCGAACCCGCCGCCGGGGCCGGCGGGGATCATGCACCTTGAGCTGATCGATGGCGAGCGCGCCACCCGCGACACCAAGCGCGAGCGCGGCCACCGCCGCGCGGAACATGCGATTCACCTTCATTGCTTCCTCCTGGTTGCGATGCCGCCGCCGCGCGGCGCGGGCGACGGTCGTTGTCGATTCGCGGAATCGGTCGGTCGCAGTGCCGCGGTTGGGCACCGGGGGGGCCAAGCCGCGGTAACGATACAGGATCCCCGTCGGCTTCGGCCCGAAAGCCGATTCGCTACTTGCCGATGCAGAAGCGCCCGAAGATCACGCCGAGCAGGTCGTCGGCGGTGAACTCGCCGGTGATTTCCGACAGCGCCAACTGCGCCTCCCGCAGTTCCTCGGCGAAAAGCTCGATCGGCGGCGGCGTCAGCGCCACGTGCCGTGCCGCGGCCGCGAGGTGCGCGGAGGCGGCGCGCAGCGCGGCGACGTGCCGCTCGCGCGCGAGCCAGGTGTCCTCGGTGACGCCTTCGGCGCCGACGGCCGCGAGCACCTCCGCCTCGAGCAGCGCGAGGCCCTCGCCGGTCTTCGCCGACAGCCAGACGTGGCGGCCCGCGGCGCCCGCTTCATCCGCGGCGGCGACGCGCGGGGCGACGCCGGCGAGGTCGCATTTGTTGTGGACGACCACCCGCGGCAACGCGGACGGCAGCCGCGCGAGGATGGCGCGGTCGTCGTCGTGCAGCGGCGCCGGCGCGGCGCTGGCGTCGACGAGAAGCAGCACGAGGTCCGCGCGGTCGACGGCCGCCCAGGTCCGCTCTATGCCGAGGCGCTCGACCGCGTCGTCGGTCGCACGCAGTCCGGCGGTGTCGACGACGGTCAGCGGAATCCCGGCGATCTCGACGACGCGCTCGACGGTGTCGCGCGTCGTGCCCGGGATCGGCGTCACGATCGCCGCCTCCTCGCGCGCGAGGCCGTTGAGCAGGCTCGACTTGCCGACGTTCGGGCGTCCCACCAGCACCACGGCGAGCCCTTCGCGCAGCAGTGCGCCGGTGCGGGCACGGCCGAGCGCACGATCGACGCGGGCGCGAACGGCCATGAGCCGGCCGCGGACGTCGCCGGCGGCGAGGAACTCGACGTCCTCTTCCGGAAAGTCGAGCGTGGCCTCCGTGTACATGCGCAGCTCGGTCAGCGCGGCGACGAGCGCGCGGACTTCGCGCGAGAACTCGCCGGTCAGGCTGCGCGCGGCGGCGCGCGCCGCGGTGGCCGTCGACGCGTCGATCAGGTCGGCGACGCTTTCCGCCTGCGCGAGGTCGAGCTTGCCGTTGAGGAACGCGCGCCGGGTGAACTCGCCGGGTTCGGCGAGACGCGCCCCCAGCTCGACGCAGCGCGCCAGCAGCAGGCGCAGCACCGACGGGCCGCCGTGGCCCTGCAGCTCGAGAACCGCCTCGCCGGTGTACGAGTGCGGCGCGGCGAAATGGACCGCGAGGCCCCGGTCCAGTGGCGCGCCGGCGGCGTCGCGGAAGGTCGCGAGCGTGGCCACGCGCGGGACCAGCGGCTTGCCGACGATACCGGCGATCAGCGGCGAAAGGTCGGCGCCCGAGACCCGGACGACGCCGACGCCGCCGCGGCCGGGCGGCGTGGCGATGGCGGCGATGACGGGTGGGGCGGGGGGCGCCATGGCGCGAGGATAGCGCGACGCCGGACGGTCGTACGCGCCGCCGCGACCTGCCGGTCGCCTTCCCGGCGCCGAAGGGCCGCGGCGAGCCGGCGCGGCCGCGCCGGCGTCAGCGCCGCTTCGCCGCGGCCGTGGCCGCTTCCTTCTCCAGCACGCGATTCATGTGCCACTGCTGGAAGATCTGGATGCAGTTGTTGATGAGCCAGTACAGCACCAGCCCGGCCGGGAAGAACACGAACATCACCGAGAACGCGATCGGCATGATCTGCATCACCTTCGCCTGCACCGGATCGGAGATCGGTGTCGGGGACAGCTTGACCTGCAGGTACGCGGTGATCGCATAGATGACCGGCAGCACGAAGTACGGGTCCGGCGCGGACAGGTCCTGGATCCACAGGATCCACGGCGCGTGTCGCAGCTCGACCGCCGACAGCAGCACCCAGTACAGCGCGATGAAGACGGGGATCTGCACCAAGATCGGCAGACAGCCGCCGAGCGGGTTGATCTTCTCCGTCTTGTACATCTCCATCATCTTCATCTGCAGCTGCTGCTTGTCGTTCGCGTACTGCGCCTGCAGCGCCTTCAGCTTCGGCCCGATGACCTTCATCTTGGCCATCGACCGCGCGCTCGCGTGGTTGAGCGGGTAGAAGACGCTCTTGATGATGATGGTCATCGCGACGATCGCCCAGCCCCAGTTGCCGAGGATGCCGTGCAACCAGCGCAGCAGCCAGAACAGCGGCGCCGAGATCACCGTGAAGATGCCGTAGTCGACGGTGAGGTCGAGGCCCTTGGCGAGCTTGGCGATCGCGTCCTGGTCCTGCGGCCCGACGTACAGCGGCATCGTGATGCGCCCGGTCTGCCCGGGCGCGATCGGCGCCGCCTGCGCGATCACGCCCGCGGCGTAGAGGCCGCCGTCGAGCTTGCGCGCGTAGAACTCGCGCGGCGCCTTCTGCTCGCCCGGCAGCCACGCGCTGACGAAATAGTGCTCGACCATGCCGATCCAGCCGTTGTCGTTCCTGGCCGTGAACGGCGCCTTGCGGGCCGGGTCGGCGGCGAGCTTGTCGAGCTCGCCGAATTCGATCTTCTTGTACTTGTCGGTGTCGTTGTAGACGACCGGGCCGGTGTAGGCGACCGGGGCGAACGAGCTCTGCAGGCCGACCGCCTTGGCGTCGCGCGCGAGCTGGAAGTACGCGTACGGCGCCACCGGCGCGGCGCCGTTGTTGGTGATCTCGTAGCTGACGTCGATGACGTAGCTGCCGCGGCGGAACGTGAGCGTCTGCACGACGGTGTCGCCGTTGGCCGCGGTGGCCTTGAGTTTGACGTCGAGCGTGTCGGCCCCCGGCGCGAGTTCGCGGGGGCCGGGCAGGACCTGCCAGGCCGAGCGGTGGTTGGGCAGGCCTTCGCCCAGCAGCCCGGACTGGGCGATGTGCGTGCGCTCGCCGTTCTTCAGCATCACCAGGTACGGCTTGGTGAGATCGTCGGAGTCGCGGTGCTGCTCGAGCGCGACGCGCGTGATCGTGCCACCCGCCGGGTCGATGTCGACGGCGAAGACGTCGGTCCTGACGGTGATCGGCGCGTTGGCCGCCGCCGCGACGGCCGGTGCGGCACCGGGCGGCGCCGGCGGCACGGCGCCGGGAACGGCGGCGGCGGTCGGCGTCGCCGGCACGTCGGCCGGCTTGGCCGGCGCGCCCGGCGCCGGCGCCGCGGACTTCGCCACTGGCGGCGGCGGATTGCGGTCGCGCTCCCACGCCTGCCAAAGGAACAGCACCGACATCGCGAAGATGACGAAGAGGATCAGGCGTTGCGTGTCCATGCGCATGGGCGGCGTTCCTGCGCCGTCAGGGCGCGGGGAGGAAATCGGGTGGCGGGAACTCAGGGAACCGGGTCGAATCCGCCCGGATGATACGGGTGGCAGCGGGAAATGCGCCTGGCGGCAAGCCAGCTACCCTTGATCGCGCCGTGCTTCGTGATCGCTTCCATCGCGTAATCGGAGCAGCTCGGGTAGAAGCGGCAGTTGGAGCCGAGCATCGGCCGGAACACGTACTGGTAGCCGCGCAGCAAGGCGACGAGCAGGGCTTTCATGGCGCGGGCGCGGCTTCGGCGGACCGGGCGCCCGCGACCAGCGCGGCCAGCAGCCGGTCGGCCTCGGCGGCGAAGCGTCGGGTCTCTTGCCGCGGGCAGCCGCGCTTGGCGCGCAGGATCATGTCGAAGGCCTCGATGGCGGGACGGGCGCGCCGGACGGCTTCGCGCAGCAGGCGGCGCACGCGATTGCGGTCCACGGCGCGGGGAAATGCCTTGCGGCCCACCACGTATCCGACTCTTCCCGGCGGCGCGCCGGCCGGTGCCGCGATCACCTGCAGCAGGTCGCCGTCACGCCGGCGCCCGTCGCGAAAGACCGTCTCGAAGGCGCCAACGCCCGTGAGCCGGAAGCGGCGGGAACCGCGGGGGCGTTCGTGGCTCGGCATCCCGCCCCCGCGGCGGACAGCGGCGGCGGCGGGTGCGATCGGGACGCCAGCGGCGATCAGGGTGCGAGGCGGACGCGGCCCTTGGCGCGGCGCGCCGAGAGCACCTTGCGACCGCCGACAGTGCTCATGCGGGCACGGAAGCCATGCGTCCGCGCGCGTTTGATCTTCGAGGGCTGGAACGTGCGTTTCATGATGTCGGGCCTTGGTTTAAAAAGCCTTATATTAGAGCGCGTTATGCGGTTGGCTGTCAACCACTATCGGCGTCATCCGCGTGCGCCCGCGGGCCGCCGCCGCCGCGGGGTACCCGGGGTTCGGCGAGCGGTTCCCGGCGCCGGGCGGTGCGATCCGCCTGTGGATAACTTGGCCGGCGGCGCGTAGAATCCACAGCGATCGGGCACACGATGCGGCGCCTGACCGAGGCGCAGAACCCCGCCAGCCGCCGCGAACGCCGTGCGCGCCGACCCCCGTCGTCCCCGCGCCCGTGGGCCTTCCCGCCCCGCGTCGCCCCCCTGGATTCAGAAGGATTCGTTCGCCGCATGACCGCCGTTCCGCATTTCTGGCAGCGCTGCCTCGACACTTTCCACGAGGAATTGACGCCGCAGCAGTACGGCACCTGGATTCGTCCGCTGTCGGTCGAGCCGGCCGGTGACGGCTACATGGTGCGGGTACCCAACCGATTCGTGCTGCAGTGGATCCGGGACCGTTTCGCGGCCCGGATCGGCGAACTTGCCGAGGCCGCCGAAGGGCGGCCCGTGGCCATCCAATACGCGATCGCCGAACCTCCGAAGGGGCCCGCCCCGGCGGAGCGACCCGAACCGGCGGCGACCGTGGCGCCCGAGGCCGGCCCTCCCCCGGATTCCGCCCGCGACGCCCCGGCGACCGCTGGAATGACGGTCCCCCCGGTCTCCGATACCGTCCTCCCCGCCCCGGCCGCCAGCCCGTTCGGCGCCGGTTCCGGCGCCACGACCCTGCCGTCGCGGCGCAACGACGCCACCAGCATCAACCCGGCCTTCACCTTCGATGCGTTCGTCTCCGGCAAGGCCAACCAACTCGCGCGCGCCGCCGGCCTGCAGGTGGCCGACCACCCGACGTCGTACAACCCGTTGTTCGTCTACGGCGGCGTCGGACTGGGCAAGACCCACCTGGTGCAGGCGATCGGCAACCACATCCTCGCCGGCAACCCCGCCGCCAAGATCCGCTACACGCACGCCGAGACGTACGTCTCGGACGTCGTCCGTGCGTACCAGCACAAGTCGTTCGACGAGTTCAAGCGCTACTACCGGTCGCTCGACCTGCTGCTGATCGACGACATCCAGTTCTTCAACGGCAAGAGCCGGACGCAGGAAGAGTTCTTCTACCTGTTCAACACGCTGATCGAGGCGCACAAGCAGGTGGTCATCACCTGCGACACGTACCCGAAGGAAATCGAGGGCATCGAGGAGCGGCTGATCTCCCGGTTCGGCTGGGGCCTGACCGTCGCGCTCGAGCCGCCGGAACTCGAGATGCGCGTCGCCATCCTGCTCGCCAAGGCGGCGTCGGTGCGGGTCAAGCTCGACGAGCAGGTCGCGTTCTTCATCGCCAAGCACATCCGCAGCAACGTCCGCGAGCTCGAAGGGGCGCTGAAGCGGGTGCTCGCCTACTCGAGCTTCCACGGCCAGGACGTGACCCTCGCGGTGGCCAAGGAAAGCCTGCGCGACCTGCTGGCGGTGCAGAACCGCCAGATCTCGATCGAGAACATCCAGAAGACCGTCGCCGACTATTACAAGATCCGCACCTCGGACATGCACAGCAAGAAGCGGTCGCGCGCGGTGGCGCGGCCGCGGCAGGTGGCCATGGCGCTGGCCAAGGAACTCACCCAGATGTCGCTGCCCGAGATCGGCAGCAATTTCGGCGGCCGCGACCACACGACGGTGCTGCACGCCTGCCGGCAGATCGCCAAACTGCGCGACACCGTGCCGGAGATGAACCACGACGTGAATTTTCTTCTCCAGGTCCTCCGTAACTGACCCTTTCGACAAGGGTCGCCCGAAGGGGCTTTCCCTGCTGGAAAAAAGCGGGTTTATCGTCTATAATCTGTGGATTAAGCGGCCCGGAGCGCCATCGGCCAAAAAGTCCCCAAACGATCCCCGGTCCCGACACCGGTTATCCACAGCGTCGAAGGCACTCCAAATCATTGGCGGAAAAGCGGTTTTCAAGGTTCTACCGGTTTTCGCGCCGCTCCTATTAGCTGTTCTTCGGTTTAATCAATGCAACTCAAGCAAACACCTCGTGACGCGCTGTTGAAGCCGCTTCAGGCAGTGTCTGGCATCGTCGAACGGCGCCACACGCTGCCGATCCTCGCGAATGTGCTGCTCGAGCACAAGGACGGCGGTCTCTTCGTGACGGCGACCGACCTCGAGATGCAGATCACCGCGCACACCGAACTCGCCGGCAAGGAAGGCGAGGCGGTCACCGTCGGGGCGCGCAAGCTGCAGGACCTGCTGCGCGCGCTGCCGGACGACGCGGTGCTCAACGTCGAGGCCTCGGCCAGCAAGATGATCGTCCGCGCCGGCCGGTCGCGCTTCAACCTGCAGACGCTGCCCGCCGCCGACTATCCGCGCATCGGGCTGGTCGACGAGAAGCTGCAGTCGCTGACGCTGTCGCAGGGCGCGCTGCGCGGGCTCGTCAAGTCGGTCGAGTTCGCGATGGCGCAGCAGGACATCCGCTACTACCTCAACGGCATGCTGCTGGTCATCGACAACGGTTCGCTGCAGGCGGTCGCCACCGACGGCCACCGGCTGGCCTGGGCCGAACTCGGCGTGCCGGGCGACTACAACCGCCAGGAAGTCATCCTGCCGCGCAAGACGGTGCTCGAGCTCGCGAAGCTCCTCGCCGACAGCGACGAGCCGGTGACGCTCGACGTGCTGGCCAACCAGGTGCGCTTCCGCTTCGGCAACGTCGAACTGGTGAGCAAGGTGGTCGACGGCAAGTTTCCCGACTACAACCGGGTGATCCCGTCGGGCCACGGCAAGAAGCTCGACCTCGACCGCGTCACGCTGCTCGCTGCGCTGCAGCGCGCGGCGATCCTCTCGAACGAGAAGTTCCGCGGCGTGCGCCTCGTGCTGGGGCGCGACCAGCTCAAGATCATCTGCACCAACACCGAACAGGAAGAGGCCGAGGAAGAACTCGAGGTCGGCTACGGCGGCGATCCGCTCGACATCGGGTTCAACATCACCTACCTGCTCGACGTGCTGCAGAACCTGTCGACCGAGCGCGTCCAGCTCGCTTTCGGCGATGCCAATTCCAGCGCGCTCGTCACCGTGCCGGACCGCGAAAACTACAAGTACGTCGTGATGCCGATGCGCATCTGACGGAGGCGGGGCCTGATCCCTGCCGCTACCGACGAGCCGTGACGGCGCCGACAACCAAGGGTCGGCGCCGTCATTTCGGGGCAATGCTCCGCCAACGAAAGCCACGATGAGCAAGAGCAATCTCAAGCCCGCTGCCGACACCAGCAGCGACTACAACTCCGACAGCATCAAGATCCTCAAGGGCCTCGACGCGGTGCGCAAGCGCCCGGGGATGTACATCGGCGACACGTCCGACGGCACCGGCCTGCACCACATGGTGTTCGAAGTCCTCGACAACGCGATCGACGAGTCGCTGGCCGGGCACTGCGACGAGATCAAGGTCATCATCCACGCCGACAATTCGGTGTCGGTGGTCGACAACGGCCGCGGCATCCCGACCGACGTCAAGGACGACGACGAGTTCAAGCGTTCCGCCGCCGAGATCGTCATGACCGAGCTGCACGCCGGCGGCAAGTTCGACCAGAACAGCTACAAGGTGTCCGGTGGCCTGCACGGCGTCGGCGTGTCGGTGGTCAACGCGCTGTCCGACTGGCTGAAGCTGCGCATCTGGCGCAACGGCAAGATCCACCAGATGGAATTCCGTCGCGGCGAGCCGGTGTCGCCGCTGGCAACGACCGGCACCACCGACCGGCGCGGCACCGAAGTGCACTTCATGGCGGCGACCGAGACGTTCGGCCGCGTCGAGTTCCACTACGAGATCCTCGCCAAGCGCATCCGCGAGCTGTCGTTCCTGAACAACGGCGTCAAGATCGAGCTCACCGACCAGCGCGACGGCAAGAGCGAGAACTTCGCCTACTCGGGCGGCATCAAGGGCTTCGTCGAGTACATGAGCCGCAGCAAGAGCGTGCTGCACCCGAAGATCTTCTACGGCATCGCCGAGCGCGACGGCATCACCGTCGAGGTGTCGATGCAGTGGAACGACTCGTACGCCGAGAACGTCCAGTGCTTCACCAACAACATCCCGCAGCGCGACGGCGGCACGCACCTGACCGGATTGCGCCAGGCGATGACGCGGACGCTGAACAATTACATCGAGAAGGAAGAGGTCGCGAAGAAGGCGAAGGTCGAGACGACCGGCGACGACATGCGCGAGGGCCTCACCTGCGTGCTGTCGGTCAAGGTGCCCGAGCCCAAGTTCAGCTCGCAGACCAAGGACAAGCTGGTCTCGTCCGAAGTCATGCCGGTCGTCCAGGAACTGGTCTCCGCCAAGCTGTCCGAATTCCTGCTCGAGCACCCCGCCGACGCCAAGATCATCTGCTGCGAAGATCGTCGACGCCGCGCGCGCCCGTGAGGCGGCGCGCAAGGCACGCGAACTGACGCGCCGCAAGGGCGTGCTCGACGGCATGGGTCTGCCGGGCAAGCTCGCCGACTGCCAGGAGCGCGACCCGGCGCTGTGCGAGATCTACCTCGTCGAGGGCGACTCCGCCGGCGGCTCCGCCAAGCAGGGCCGCGACCGCAAGTTCCAGGCGATCCTGCCGCTGCGCGGCAAGATCCTCAACGTCGAGCGTGCGCGCTTCGACAAGCTCGTCTCGTCGCAGGAGATCATCACGCTGATCACCGCGCTGGGCACCGGCTTCGGCAAGCCGGCGAACGACGGGAAGGAAGACAAGGACGCGTTCAACGCCGACAAGCTGCGCTACCACCGCATCATCATCATGACCGACGCGGACGTCGACGGTTCGCACATCCGGACGCTGCTGCTCACCTTCTTCTATCGCCAGATGCCGGAGCTGGTCGAGCGCGGCCACATCTACATCGCGCAGCCGCCGCTGTACAAGGCCAAGCAGGGCAAGGAGGAGGTCTACCTCAAGGACGACCACGAGCTGAAGCAGCACCTGCTCAAGGTCGCGCTGAAGGGCGCCGAGCTCGTGCCCGGGGCCGGCGCGATGCCGCTCGCCGCCGAGACCTTCGCCAACATCGCGCGCGAGTACCTGCTTGCCGACGCCGTGATCGAGCGGCTGTCGCGCCTGGTCGATCCGGCGGCGCTGCGGGCGGTGCTGGACGGCGTGGCGGTCGACCTCGACACCGAGGCGTCGGCCGAGGCGAGCGCGGTGCGGCTGCAGGCCGGCATCGCCGACGACGAAGTCCGCGTCGAGTCACGTGCTGATTCGCTGACCGGCGCCCGCCGCCTGGTCGTCATCCGCACGCACCACGGCACGCCGCACGCCACCGGCATCGACGCCGACCTGCTCGCCAGCGGCGACTTCGCGCAGATCCGCGCCGCCTCGACGCTGCTGCTGGGGCTGGTCCGACCCGGCGCGGCGGTCAAGCGCGGCGAGAAGCAGCAGGCGGTCAAGACCTTCGGCGCGGCGCTCGACTGGCTGCTCGCCGAGGCGCGCGGCAGCGTCGGCATCCAGCGCTACAAGGGCCTGGGCGAAATGAATCCGTCGCAGCTGTGGGAAACGACGATGGACCCGAAGGTGCGCCGGCTGCTGCGCGTGCAGATCGAGGACGCGATCACGTCCGACGAGATCTTCACCACGCTGATGGGCGAGCAGGTCGAGCCGCGCCGCGCGTTCATCGAGACCAACGCGCTGGGAGTGCGCAACCTCGACGTGTGAGCATGGCCGTGGTCGTCGGGGACCGCCGAAGCAGGCGCGTATTCCGCCATTCGCTTTTTGGTTAGTCCCCCAGACGCGAATGGCATGCAATTTCGCCCGCGCGACGCGCAATGACTTTCGCTCCATGCCCGGCGGCCTGGACCGCCTCCGCGCCATTCGCACCATTTTCGCTGGTCTCGCGAGGAACCCGGACATGACCCGTCGTTTTGCCTCGGCCGCACTGATCCTGATCGCCACCCACATCCCGCTGCCGGCCCATGCCGCCGGCGACCCCGCCATTCGCACCCAGACCGTCCGGTTTGCGAAGGACGCGACCTCGGCGCAATTGCGCGGCTCGATCAAGGGCGATGCCGGCGTCGATTACAGGATCGACGCGCGCGCCGGCCAGACGCTTGCGGTCACGATGAAGCCGTCGAACGCGTCGTCCTACTTCAACATCAACCCGCCCGGTTCCGAAGTCTCGATGTTCGTGGGCAGCACAAGCGGCGACACGGCGACCGTGGTGCTGCCGGACGACGGCATCTACGTCGTGCGCGTCTACCTGATGCGCAATGCGGCGCGACGCAACGAGACCAGCAACTACACGCTCACCGTCGGCGTCACCGGCAAGGCGCTCGCCCCGCTGGCTGCATCGAAGGACGCGCTGATCCCCGGCACAAGATTCCACGCGTCGGCCAGTGTGGCGTGCACGCCGCCGTTCGAAACCAGGCCGCAGCAGTGCGAGGGCTTCGTCATCCGGCGCGGCGTCGACGGGACCGCCACCGTCGAGCTCCGCGGGCCGAATTCGATGCTGCGCCGCATCCTGATCGTCGGGGGCGCGCCCGTCGCATCGGACTCGACGGAGGCCACCGCGCATTCGCGCGACGGCGATCGCACGGTGGTGAAGTTCGGCGCAGACGAACGCTACGAGCTGCCGGACGCGCTCATCCGGGGTGGGTAGGATCCAACCAGGCATTCGGTCGCCCGTTGGGCTGGGTCGTCTTCGACGGCCACGCGGGTGCCCCGTCAGCGCTGTCGAAGCGACGGCGCGACGGTTGCGGGGCACACTCCGACTGTGAGGGCCGACCGCGCGGCGCATGCGTGGATGATCTTTCCGGAATCGGGCCACTCCGGAAGTCGGGGCTGTCGGTCCGCTATCATGCGTGTTCCGTTTCATGCCCCATCGCCGCGATGTCCGTCGACCTGCGCCCCGCCACGCTGTTCTATCTGACGCTGCCGCCGCTGATGTGGGCGAGCAATGCCATCGTCGGACGGCTGTCCGTTTCCGGCGGCGATCCGCTCATCTCCCCTATTGCACTCAACACGCTGCGCTGGGCGGTGGTGCTCGTGATCGTCGCGCCGATCGTTCTGGTTCTGTCCCGCCGCGGCGCCGGCCGCGCGGGGCGTGCAGCGGCCGGCGCCGCGGCAATTGCGCGGCCGCGCGGCGCGTGGCGCACCTATGCGATCTTCGGGCTGCTCTCCGTGGCGAGCTACAACGCGCTGCAGTACATGGCGCTGCGCACCTCGACGGCGATCAACGTGACGCTGATCGCTGCAGGCGGCCCGCTGTTCGTACTGCTGATCGGACGGATGTTCTTCGGCGCGCACGCCCGCCGCTGGGCGTGGATCGGCGCCGGGCTCTCGCTCGCCGGCGTACTGGTCGTGCTCACCCGCGGCGAGTTCGCGCAGCTCGCCCGCCTGCGCGTGGCCGGCGGCGATCTGCTGATGGTCGCCGCGACGATCGTCTGGGCGCTGTACTCGTGGCTGCTGCGCGAGCGGCGGCCGGACGTACCGGTGCTGACGCTGCTGCTGCTGCAGACCGCGTGGGGCGTCGCGCTGTCGGTACCGGTGACGGCGCTGGAGTGGCTGGCGGGATCGTTCGTGCTGCAGCTCGAGCCCCGGACGGCCGCGGTCGTGCTGTGGGTCGCGATCGGTCCTTCGCTGCTCGCCTACTGGTGCTGGGATCGCGGTATCGCGCGCGCCGGCCCGCTCTTGCCGTCGTTCTTCGCCAACCTGACGCCGCTGCTCGCCGCGCTGATGTCCGCGGCGCTGCTCGGCGAGCCGCCGCACGCATTCCACGCCGCGGCCTTCCTGCTCATCGTCACCGGCATCGTCATCTCGCAGCGCGGGAGCCGGTAGCGCCGCTCGGGTCGACGCTCCGGGCGCCGAGGAATCCGGCGACGCCGGCCCAGAACGCGTCCGGCACGCTCAGGGTGTTGTGATCGGCGGCAGGCACGACGAGCCACGACTTCGGTCCGGCCCACGCGTGGTACAGCGCCCGCGACCGCTCGTGCGGGATGATCGAATCGCGGTCCGCGACGATGGCGAGCAGGGGCACCTGGATGCGGCCCGCGTCGGCCCCGGAATCGAAACGGTGCCGAAGCAGCACCGACACGGGCAGCCACGGATAGTGGGTGCGGCCCAGCGCGACCAGGCTGTCGAACGGCGAAACGAGGATCACCCCGGCGAGCGGCCGTGCGGCACCCAGCTTCACCGCCACGCCGGTGCCGAGGCTGCGGCCGAACGCGACGATCCGCCTGGCGTCGACGTCGGGCCGGGCCACCACCGCGTCGTGGACGGCCAGCGCGTCGGCGACCAGCGCGGTCTCTCCGGGCGCGCCCTCGCTCGTCCCGTAGCCGCGATAGTTGACGGCGACGATCGTCCAGTCGCTCGGCCAGCGCGGGTCGACCAGCGTTCCCGAGACCTCTTCCGCGTTGCCCCCGAAATACAGGACGACCGGCGCCGGTGCCGCATCCGCACGGCGCATCCACCCGCGCAGCCGCGTGCCGTCGGCCGCCACGATCTCGAGCGGCTTCGCCTCCGCCGGCAGGTCGACTGTCGCAACGACGGGCTGCGGAAAGAAGATCAGCCGCTCCTGCGCGAACCACGCGGCGGCGGGCACGCCCAGCAGGACGGCGGCAAGGAGGACAATCCATTCCATCGGCGAGCCCCGGGAGGGAAGACGCGGGCGGCGGGACAGAGCCGATTATAGGCACCGTCGTTGCCTCGCGTTTCACCCGTGGGAGCGGTCACGTCGCCTCGCGGCGGCATTCGTCGCCGACTCGGGTCGCGCAGGCGCCTCGGGCCGGGTTCGGTTATTCTTGGGCGGCGATCGAAGATGCACGCGTCCTGCGATCGGCGGCGGCCCGGCCCTGCGCGCGCGGTCGCGCGCACGTTCCCGGTGAGCCGCGCACCCGTCTTTACGCGCCGCGCACCGGCGCCGCCGTCGGATATCAGCACAAGGGCCCTGCGCCATGACCTTCGCTCCGATTCGGTTGCCTCCGGGCACCTCCCTGCGGCCCGGCCGCGGCGGACTCGATTGCGTGTCGATCGACACCGACGCCTGCACCGGAGAGATCCACCTTCACGGCGCGCACGTGACCGGCTGGCAACCCCGGGGAAGCGCTCCCGTGATCTGGATTAGCGGACACAGCGCGTTCGAGCCGGGAAAGCCGATTCGCGGCGGGGTTCCCGTCTGCTTTCCGTGGTTCGGCCCGCACCCGTCGGATCCGTCGCAGCCCCCGCACGGCTTCGCGCGGCTGTCGGCGTGGACGCTCGACCGGGTCGAGCGCGGCGCGGACGGTGCCGTGGCAGTGACTCTGTCGCTGCGCACCGATGGCCAGTCGCATCCGTGGCCGCATCGGTGCCTGCTGACGTCCACGGCGACGTTCGGCCGGCAGCTCGCGCTGGAACTCGCGATCCGCAACGTCGGGGATGCGCCCTGCATCGTCCAGGAAGCGCTGCACACGTACTTCTCGGTGGGCGACGTCCGGCAGGTCGCGGTCGAGGGCCTCGCCGGCGCGACCTTCGTCGACAAGTTGCGCGGCGGCGAGCGGTTCGTGCAGGACGCGGCGCCGATTCGGTTCACCGGCGAGACCGACCGGGTCTACCTCGACACCGCGGCTGCGACCGCGATCGTCGACCCTGCGCTGGGGCGGCGGATCGTGGTCGAGAAGCAGGGCTCGCGGGCGACCGTCGTCTGGAATCCCTGGATCGCGAAGGCGAAGGCGATGCCGGATTTCGGCGACGACGAATGGACCTCGATGCTCTGCGTCGAGACCGCGAACGTGCTGGACGACGCGCTGACGCTCGCGCCCGGCGGCGAGCATCGCATGCAGGCGCGGATCCGCGTCGATTCGGCGCTGGCCTGATCGTCGCGGCGCGCGGCACGACTACCGCCGGCGCGGCGGCCGGATGCTAAGCTTGGCCGTCATGAATGCCATCGCCCCGCACCGTCCCGGACAGGATCCCGTGCTCGCCGTCACGCCGCTGGGCTTCCCCTGGGCGACGGACGACCCGTTCCTGTTCTGCGTGCATCACGACGACGCGTACCCCAGGGGCAACGAGCGGATGGGGCCCGACGCTTCGCTCGCAGGCCGCTCCATCGGTCAGGATTTCGACGGCCGGGACGGCTGGCGGATGTACCACGGCGACGTCGTGCCCGGCTTCCCGCAGCATCCGCACCGGGGTTTCGAGACGGTCACCATCGTCCGGCAGGGTTTCATCGACCATTCCGACTCGCTCGGCGCGACGGCGCGCTTCGGCAGCGGAGACGTGCAGTGGCTCACCGCCGGTCGCGGCATCGTTCACGCCGAGATGTTCCCGCTGCGCGATCGCGATGCCGCGAACCCCGTCGAGCTGTTCCAGATCTGGCTCAACCTGCCGGCCGCCGACAAGTTCGCCGAACCGCATTTCACGATGCTGTGGCGGGACCGCGTGCCGAAGCAATCGGTGCGCGACGCCGAAGGCCGCGTGACCGAAGTGACGATCGCCGCCGGCCGGTTTGCCGATGACCGCGCGCCGGCGCCGCCGCCGAAATCGTGGGCGTCGCGCCAGGACACCGACGTCGCGATCTGGACGCTGCGCATGGCGCCGCTCGCCCGCTTCACGCTGCCGCGCGCCGCTGCGGGCGTGAACCGCTCGGTGTACTTCTTCCGCGGTGCCGAACTGCGGCTAGCCGGGCGCAGGCTCGAAACGCACGCGCGCGCCGTCCTCGACGCGGCGGTGGACGTGGAGCTCGCGGCGGGGCCGGACGGCGCGGAACTCCTGCTGCTGCAGGGCAGGCCCATCGCCGAGCCCGTGGTCCAGTACGGCCCGTTCGTCATGAACACCCGCGCCGAGATCCAGCAGGCGATGCTCGACTACCAGCGCACGCAGTTCGGCGGCTGGCCGTGGCCGACCGGCGGCCCCGTTCACGCGAGGGACCGCGGCCGCTTCGCCCGGCATGCCGACGGCCGGATCGACGACGTCGACGGCGGTCCCGGCGGCGCATGACTTACCGACGGGTTCACCGCGCGACGGCGGTCTCGATCCCGGTCGCCGCCGGAGCATCACCGGAGGCGCTGCGCACGCAGTTGCGCCCGGCCGCTTTGGCCCGGTAGAGCGCGTCGTCGGCGCGTTGCAGCAGAACCTGCGCGCGGCGGGTCACGACTGCGTCGGTGGTTTCGTCTGGCTGCGGGCCCTGCGGCTGGTGAGTTGCCACGCCGATGCTGATCGTCATGCGGAGCGGGCCGCTGGTGGTGTCGATCGGCGCTTCGGCCAGGTCGGCACACAGGCGCTCCGCCGTGATCGTCGCTCCCCGGGCGTCGGCCTCCGGTAGCAACACGACGAACTCCTCGCCGCCGACACGGCCGCAAAGGTCGATCGCCCGCAGCGCCGCCTGGCACCGCGCGGCCACCGCGACCAGCACCTCGTCCCCGACCGCGTGCCCGTGGTGGTCGTTGATGCCCTTGAACCGGTCGAGGTCGATCATAAGCACCGACAGTGGCCGTCCGCTGCGGCCGGTGCGGCGCAATTCCTTCTCCAGTTCGGCGAGCAGATGGCGCCGGTTGGCAAGCCCCGTCAGGGCGTCGGTGGTGGCGAGCCGGGTGAGCTGCACCTGATTTGTCCGGATCGTTCGCAGCAGGCGATCCAGCCCGAGCAGGCTGAAGACAATCAACGCGGAAATGAGCAGCGCCAGGAGCGCGTCGACGAGATCCGCCAAGCCATCGTGAAAGTGGAGGAGGGGATGGACGCGGCGCTCGACCATCAGCATCAAGGCGAGCGACAGGGCGATCCACGGGTAGCGATGCGGTCCGCTGTGCGGCATCGCGCGCAGCGCCAGCAGCGCGGCGACCAGTTGCAGCAGCGCCGAGGCGGCGAGGGTGAGAGCGACGAGGGTGCCCATTTCGCAAGTATTCTGCGGCAGTTCCGCTCGTCGGGACAGCCGCCGGGCGCGCCGCGTCGCCACATTGGCGCGCGGGGCCCTTCCCGGCGCCGCGTCAGGCCGGACGCTTCTGCTCCGGGCGCACCCGTGGTGCCAGGAGGCGCTCCGCCTCGTCGGCGTCCACCGGGCGACCTGCGCCGTCGACCAGCGGCTGCTCGAAGTCGTTCCAGCCGCGCACGCCGGTCTTGAGCGACACCGCGTCGGCAACGCCCATCTGCCGCAGCACGTCGGCGGCGAGCACCGAGCGATTGCCCGACCGGCACACCACCACGACGGACGGCACGCGCCGCCCCGCCAGTTCGGGGATGGTCTCGTCGTAGTCCCAATCGCAGGCCTGTTCCAGCACGCCGCGCGGCACGTTGATCGAGCCCGGAATCCGCGCCAGCGCGAATTCCCCCGGCTCGCGGACATCGAGCAGCAGCGGCGGCGCGTCGCACGCGAGCCGCTCGCGCAGATCCCACGGCTGGATTTCCGGGACGCGCCGCAGCGCGTCGGCGAGCAGGTCGGCGTAACGTTTCACGAGGCCTCCTTCCGCGCGGCCCCGTGGCCGCGCGCTTCGTCGACAGCGCGCAGGATCATACGCGTGAATCGTCCGGAGTCGCGCGCCCCCGAGGGAACTCGCCATTGGCCGAAGGCTGCCGGTAGACTACCGCCTCACCCTCCGCCGGGCGCCTGTCGGACCCGCCCCATGCGCGCGGTCGACCGGCCCCGGACGACGCCGGTCGTGACGGAGGCTCGCAGCCGAATGGAGACGTCGAGCACCCAATGTCGGAATCGCGGACCAAACAGGCGGTGCGACGACCGCGGACGGCGTCGGCGCGCGGGAAGACCGCCGCGCCGTCTGCCGGGCCCGCCGCGGAACCGGGCGATGCCGGCCGGCCGGACCGCGGCATCGAGCTCGCCATCATCGGCAGCGTGCAGGACGCACTGGCCTCCCGCTTGGGCATGCAGGCGATCTACGACCTGGTGGGCGACCGGATACGCGAGGTCTTCGCGGCCGACACGACGTTCATCGTCTACCACGACGTCGCGCACCACTCCCTCTTCGCGCCGTACTACGTCGACCGGGGCGTGCGCCCCGCCACCCCGGCGGAATGGAAACACGGCCGGCCCTACGGCAAGGGCCTGACCGAAACCATCATCGAGTCCGGCAAGCCGCTGCTGCTCCGAACCGTCGAGGAGCAGGAGGCGCACGGCGCAGTCCACATCGCGTCGCCCGGCGCGACGCGGGACCTGAACCGGACCTTCCTCGGCGTGCCGCTCTTCCGGGACGGCCGCGCGTGCGGCGCCGTGAGCGTGCAGCGCTACCGGGAGCACGCGTACGACGAGAACGATGCGCGCCTCCTGAGCACGCTCGCGGGCAGCATGAGCGTTGCGCTGGAGAACGCGCGCCTGTTCGACGAGACGCAGCGGCTGCTGAAGGAGACCGAACAACGTGCGGCCGAACTGCAGATCATCAACAGCGTGCAGTCCGCGCTGGCGGCGAGACTCGACATCCAGGGCATCTACGAAGCGGTCGGCGACAAGATCCGCGAGATCTTCCATCAGGCCGACGTCGGCATACGGATCCACGATGCACAGTCCGATCTCATCTACTTCCCTTACTTCGTCAAGGATGGACGGCGGCTGAGCATCGCTTCGGTGCCCTTCGACGACGCTGGGATCACGTCGCACGTGCTGCGCACGCGCGAAGCCCTCGTAATCAACGAGGACATGCCGAGCGCGATCGTGAAATACGGGTCGCGGATCCTGGGACCTGCGCTGGAAAAGTCGAGTGTCTTCGTGCCGCTGATCGCGGGAGACCGTGCCAATGGGCTGATCAACATTCTGGACATGCACCGCGAGCACGCGTTTGGCGATTCGGACGTGCGCCTGCTGCAGACGCTGGCCAACAGCATGAGCGTGGCGCTGGAGAACGCCCGCCTGTTCGACGAGACGCAGCGCCTGCTGAAGGAGACCGAGCAGCGCAACGCCGAGCTGGCGGTGATCGCCAGCGTGCAGCAGGGCATCGCCGCCGAGCTCGATCTGCAGGCCATCATCGACCTCGTCGGCGACAAGCTGCGCGAGGTGTTCGACACCGGCGACATCGGCATCTGGTGGTGGGACGCCGAGCGTCGGCAGGGGCACTCGAGCTATGTGTTCGAGCACGGCGTGCGCCACCACCACGAACCCTACAAGGTGAAGCCCGGCGAAGTATGGGAGCGACTGTTCGACGGGCGCGAGACGCTGCTCGTCCACAACCGCGCCGAGTCGATCGCGATCGGGATGCATGCGCTGGAGGGCACCGACCAGAGCCTATCGGCGCTCTGCATGCCCATCATCGGCGGCGACCGGGTGCTCGGCAGCGTGGTGCTGGAAGACTACGAGCGCGAGAACGCCTTCGGGCCGGACGCGGTGCGGCTGCTCGGCACGGTCGTCGCGAGCATGGGCGCGGCGCTGGAGAACGCGCGGCTGTTCGACGAGACGCAGCGCCTGTTCAAGCAGAGCGAGCAGCGCGCCGCTGAGCTCGCCATCGTCAACAGCGTGCAGGCGGCGCTCGCCGCCAAGCTCGACGTGCAGGCGATCCACCAGCTGGTGGGCGACAAGGTGCGCGACGTGTTCGACGCGCAGTCGGTGCTGATCGGCCTGTTCGACCACGAGCGGCAGCTCGAGGTCTTCACCTACGCCTGGGAGAAGGGCGAGTACTGCGTCGACGCGCCGCGCCCGATCAACAAGCTGCGCCGGCACCTGATCGATACGCGGCGGACCATGTCGATGCCCGCATCACCCCCGAAGTGCTGGCCCAGTGGGAGGCCACGCTTATCGGCGACACGCCGCCCGCGAAGTCGGCCGTCTTCGTGCCGATGATCGTCGGCGACGAGGTCAAGGGCTACGTCAGCATCCAGAACGTCGACCGCTTCGACGCCTTCACCGACGCCGACGTGCGCCTGCTCGAGACGCTGACCGGCAGCCTGGCGGTCGCGTTCGAGAACGCCCGCCTGTTCGACGAGACGCAGCGGCTGCTGAAGGAGACCGAGCGCCGATCGTCGGAGCTGGCGGTCATCAACAGCATCCAGCAGGGGATGGCGAAGGAACTCAACTTCCAGGCGATCGTCGACCTGGTCGGCGACAAGCTGCGCGAAATGTTCGACACCGGCGACATGACGATCGTCTGGCGCGACGAGAAGACCGAAACCGAACACCCCCTCTATGCTTACGAGCGCGGCCAGCGCCTGGCGGTGCCGGCGCGCCCCTACAAGGCCGATGCACCGGTCAACCGGGCGCTGCAGGCCGGGCGGGCGGTGGTGCTGGGCGACCGCGCCGCGATGGATGCCCTCGGCCTCAAGACCGTCGAAGGCACCGACACCAGCCTGTCGTGCGTGTTCGTGCCGGTGATGGTCGGCGATCGGCTCATCGCTAAGGTCTGGATCGAGAGCTTCGAGCGCGAGAACGCCTTCGACGAATCCGCGGTGAATCTTTTGTCGACCATCGCCGCGTCGATGGGCGTCGCGCTGGAGAATGCGCGCCTGCTGGAAGAGACGCAGCGCCGTGCGCGCGAGTCGTCGGCGCTGTCGGACGTGGGCCGCGACCTGTCGTCCACGCTCGACCTGGCCACGGTGATGGACCGCATCGCCGCCCACGCCAAGGAGTTGCTGGTGGCGGAGAACAGCGCCATCTTCGTGCCCGAGGGCAATGGCGACCGCTTCCGCACCATCGTGGCGCTGGGCGAGATCGCCGACGAACTCAAGGCCACGGTGATCGAGCCGGGCCGCGGCATCATCGGCAGCCTGCTGCAGAGCGGCCGGGGCGAGTTCGTCAACGACACCGCGGCCGACCCGCGCGCGGTCCGGGCGGCTGGCACCGAACAGCGCCGCGACGAGCGCCTGATGGTGGTGCCGCTCATGGCCGGCACGGAGGTGCAGGGCGCGATGGCCGTGTGGCGCACCGGCGGCGGCCTGTTCGATTCGCGCGACCTGGAGTTCCTGGTCGGCCTGTCTCAACAGGCAGTGATTGCGCTCAACAACGCGCGCCTGTTCGACGAGACCCGCGCCTCGCTCGAGCGCCAGACGGCCACCGCCGAGGTGCTGCAGGTCATCAGCGGCTCTATGGCCGACCCGAAGCCGGTGTTCGACCGTATCCTGTCCAGCGCCAAGGAGCTGTTCGACGCCGACGTCCGGGGCATCTACCTGGTCGGCGACGACGGCCTGGTGCACGCGGCCGCGGTTCTCGGCGAGTTCAAGGAGCGCATCGAGGCGCTGTTCCCGATACCGCTCGAGGGTTCGGCGACCGAGCTGTCCATCGAGCAGGGTCGCGTGATGAGCTTCCCCGACGTGGTCCACGGCGAGGGCGTTCCCCCCGGGCTGCGCGACGTGGCCCGGCGCTTCGAGGCGAATTACGCGCTGGCGCAGGCACCGCTGATGTGGGAGGGCCGCGGCATCGGCGCGCTCAACGTCGCGCGTCTGGATATGCGCCCCTTCAGCGAGAAAGAATGCCGCCTGCTCGAGACCTTCGCCAACCAGGCGGTGATCGCGATCCAGAACGCGCGCCTGTTCAACGAGACCAAGGAAGCACTGGAGCAACAGACGGCCACGGCCGAGGTGCTGCGCGTCATCAGCAGCTCGCCGACGGACACGCAGCCGGTGTTCGACGCCATTGTGCAAAGCGCCGCGCGGCTGTTCGGTCGTAAAGCGGCGTTGCGCACCGTCGAGCCCGACGGGCTGCGGCGTCGGGCGAAAAGCTACGCCGCGGACGACGAGTTCCACGGCGCCGAGGTGATGCCGATCGACCGCGAAAGTCTCGTCGGCCGGGCCGTGCTCGAGTGCCGAGCACTGCAGGTCACCGACACCCGGGCTCCCGATGCCACCCCCTACGCCCGCAAGAACGCCGACCGACTCGCGTTTCGCGCGGCCGCTTCGGCGCCCCTCCTGCGTGACGGGGTGGCCGTCGGCGCCATCTCGGTGTCGTCGCCGGAACCGGGGGCGATGTCGGACAAGCAGATGGCGCTGCTGGCCACGTTCGCCGACCAGGCGGTGATCGCGATCGAGAACGTGCGGCTGTTCAACGAAACCAGGGAGGCGCTCGAGCGGCAGACCGCCACGTCCGAGGTACTGCGGGTGATCAGCAGTTCGGTGGCGGACACCGCGCCGGTGTTCGACAAGATCCTCGACAGCTGCCAGCACCTGTTCGCCACCGAGGAGCTGGGCATCTTCCTGCTCGGCGACGACGCCCAGGTGCGCATGGGCGCCTGGCGCGGCGCGGCACTCGAGGCCGTGGCGCACACCTTTCCCCGGCCGCTCGACCAGAGCATGTCGGGCCGGGTCATTACCGAGCGCCGCGCGATCCACATCCCGGACGCCGTGGCGATGCCCGACGCACCGGCCTCGATCTCCAATGTGGTCCAGATGATCGGCAACTATTCGGCCGCGTGGGCGCCGATGCTGTGGGAAGACCGCGGCATCGGCACGATCTGCGTGCTGCGCCAGCCGCCCAGGCCGTTCTCCGACAAGGAGATCGACCTCCTGAAATCCTTCGGTGACCAGGCGGTCATCGCGATCCAGAACTCGCGGCTGTTCAACGAGACGAAGGAGGCGCTCGAGCGCCAGACCGCCACCAGCGAGATCCTGCGCGTCATCAGCGAGTCGCCCAACGACGTGCAGCCGGTGCTCGATGCCGTGGCCGAACGGGCGCGCCTGCTGTGCCGGGCCGACGGCGGCCGGGTCTGGCTGGTCGAGGGCGGGCAGCTTCGCGGGATGACCGGCTACGGGCCGGGCTACGACGACGCGTCGCTGGAAGAGCGGCTGCCCCTGCGCGCCGGCTCGGTCGCGGGACGCTCGGTGCTCGAGCGCCGGTCGATCCACGAGGCCGACGTCCTGCCGCTGGTCGACAGCGAGTACCCGGACACCCGGGCCCTGCAGCAGAAGTACAACGTGCGCGCCATCCTCACGATGCCCCTGCTGCGCGACGGCGAAGCGCTGGGCGTCATTTCCCTGCTGCGCAGCGAGCCGCGCGCCTTCGCACCGAGCGAGATCAAGCTGCTCGAGACGTTCGCCGACCAGGCGGTCATCGCCATCGAGAACGTGCGCCTGTTCAACGAGACGCGCGAGGCGCTCGAGCAGCAGACGGCAACCGCCGAGGTGCTGCAGGTGATCAGCAACTCGGTGGCGGACGCCAAGCCCGTGTTCGAGAAGATCCTGGACAGCTGCGATGCCCTGATCCCGACCGACAGCAAGGCCGTTCTGGTGGTCGATGAACAGCAGCAGGTGCACGTCGGCGCCGTCCGGGGCCCGCCGCAGGACCCTCGCGCCGAGGGGTTCGCGCGCGGCTACCCGCGCCCGATCGACCGGACGGTGATGGGCCTCGCCTTCGACTCCCGCCGGCCGCTGTACTACCCCGATAGCCGGACCGGCGGAGGCGTACCGGAACTCATCCGGCGGTTCGCACAGAAGTCGGGCAGCGGTTCCCTCGTGATCGCGCCGATGATCTGGCAGGGCCGGCGCATCGGCTGCATTGCCGCCGCCAGGAAGGACGCCTTCGCGTTCTCGGACAAGGACATCAACCTGCTGCAGACCTTCGCCGATCAGGGCGTGATCGCGATTCAGAATGCCCGCCTGTTCAAGGACGCCCAGGAAGCACGCGCCGCCGCCGAGGCCGCCAACGAGGCCAAGAGCGCTTTCCTCGCGACGATGAGCCACGAGATCCGCACGCCGATGAACGCGGTCATCGGCATGAGCGGGCTGCTGCTAGACACGCCGCTCGACGCCGAGCAGCACGACTACGCCGCGACCATCCGCGACTCGGGCGACGCGCTGCTGACGATCATCAACGACATCCTCGACTTCTCCAAGATCGAGGCGGGGCGGATGGACATCGAGGCGCATCCGTTCGACCTGCGCGACTGCGTCGAGTCGGCGCTCGACCTCGTGTCGACGCGCGCGGTCGAGAAGCACCTGGAAACCGCGTACCTGTTCGAAGGCGACATCCCGCGCGCGGTGCTGGGCGACGTGACGCGGCTGCGCCAGATCCTGCTCAACCTGCTCGCCAACGCGGTCAAGTTCACCGAGGCCGGCGAGGTCGTGCTGACCGTGAGCGCCGCTCCCGCCGCCGACGGCCGGGTCGAGCTGACCTTCGCCGTGCGCGACACCGGCATCGGTTTGTCGCCCGAGGGCATGAGCCGCCTGTTCCAGTCGTTCTCGCAGGCCGACTCGTCGACCACGCGCAAGTACGGCGGCACCGGCCTCGGCCTCGCCATCAGCCGGCGCCTGGCCGAGCTGATGGGCGGGCGCATGTGGGCCGAGAGCGAAGGGCCGGGCAAGGGATCCACATTCCTCTTCACCATCGCGGCGCCGACCGCCGACCTGCCCGCCGCGCGGCAGCGCGACTTCGTCGGCGTCCAGCCCGAGCTCAAGGGCCGGCGCGTGCTCGTCGTCGACGACAACGCGACCAACCGCCGCGTGCTGCTGCTGCAGACCGGCAAGTGGGGAATGCTGTGCCGGCCCACCGGATCCCCGGCCGAGGCGCTGCGGTGGCTCGACGCCGGCGACGACTTCGATCTCGCCGTCCTCGACATGCACATGCCCGAGATGGACGGCCTCGAGCTGGCGCGGGAGGTTCGCCGACGTCGCGCGGCGCTGCCGCTGGTCCTGTTCAGCTCGCTGGGCCGGCGTGAGGCGGGCGACACCGAAGGCCTCTTCAGCGCCTATGTCGCGAAGCCGATGCGCCAGTCGCAGCTGTTCGACACGCTGGTGAGCTTGCTCGCCCACGAGCCGGCGCCGAAGGTGTCGGCGGCGCCGGGCAAGCCGCAGCTCGACCACGGCCTGGCCGCGCGCCATCCGCTGCGCATCCTGCTGGCTGAGGACAACGTGGTGAACCAGAAGCTCGCGCTGCGGCTGCTGCAGCAGATGGGCTATCGCGCCGACCTCGCCTCCAACGGCATCGAGGCGGTCGAGTCCGTCGAGCGGCAGGCGTACGACGTCGTGCTGATGGACGTGCAGATGCCGGAAATGGACGGCCTCGAGGCGTCGCGCCGCATCACCGCGAAGTGGGAGCCGGGCGAACGCCCGCGCATCGTCGCGATGACCGCCAACGCCATGCAGGGCGACCGCGAAATGTGCCTCGCCGCCGGCATGGACGATTACCTGACCAAGCCGATCCGCGTCGAGACGCTGGTCGAGGCGCTGAACAACACGCCCCCCCGGAAGGACCGCTGATGCCCGCACCGACGATCGACGCCGCCACCTTCGACGCGCTGAAGGACGCCACCGGCGCCGAGTTCGCGCTCGAGCTGGTGGACACCTTCCTGCAGGAGGCGCCGGCGATGCTCGCCGAACTCCGGCGCTCGCTCGCGGCGCAGGACGCCGACAATTTCCGCCGCACCGCGCATTCGCTGAAGTCGAACGGCAACACCTTCGGCGCGCTGGCGCTGGGCGAGCTCGCCCGCGACCTCGAGCTCACCGGCGCGGCGAAGGTGGGCGCGCGCGGCGGCGAGCCGCTCGCCGCGCTGGAGGCGGAATACGCGCGGGTGGCGGCCGCGCTGGCCGTCCTGCGCCATGGCTGACCTGCGCAGCGGGCCGGCCCGCCTCCTGGTCGTCGACGACAACAAGGTCAACCGGCTGCTGCTGACCCGCAGCCTCGAGCTGCAGGGGCACCGCGTGGCGACGGCGGAGAACGGCCGCATCGCGCTGGAGATGCTGCGGCGCGAGCCGTTCGACCTGCTGCTGCTCGACATCGAGATGCCGGAGATGGACGGCTTCCAGGTCCTCGAGCAGCTGGGCCGGGACCTGCAGCTGCGTGATCTTCCCGTCATCGTCACGTCCACGCTGGAGGGCGTCGAGAACGTCGTCCGCTGCATCGAGCTCGGCGCCGAGGACTATCTCAACAAGCCGGTCAATCCGGGGCTGCTGAAGGCGCGGATCGGCGCCAGCCTCGAGAAGAAGCGGCTGCGCGACCAGCAGAAGGAATTCGTCCGGCGGTTCGCGACATCGGAGGTGGCGCAGGACCTGCAGGACTCGGGCTTCGCGCTCGGCGGCAAGCGGGTGAACGCGACGGTCATGTTCACCGACATCCGCGGCTTCACCACGCTGGCGGAAACGCTGCCGCCCGAGGAGACCATCGAACTCCTCAACACCTACTACACGCTGATGTTCGACGCGGTCAGCGGCCACGGCGGGATCGTCAGCCTGATCATCGGCGACGGCCTGATGGTGATCTTCGGCGCGCCGCTGCCGCTGGCCAACCATTGCGAGTGCGCGGTCCGCTCGGCGCTGGAGATGATCGAGACCATCGAGCTGTTCAATCTGGAGCGCGACGCCGCGGGCAAGCCGCGCATAAAGATCGGCATCGGCATCGCCTCGGGCGAGATGGTCGCCGGCTACGCCGGCACCAACGAGCGCGCGACCTACACCTGCATCGGCGATACGGTGAATCTCGCGTCCCGGCTCGAAGCGCACACCAAGGTCGCGCAGCGCCCGATCCTGATCGACGGCGTCACGCGCGCCGCCCTGAAGGAAACGATCGCGGTCGAGGCGCTCGGCACCGTTCCGATCCGGGGCAAGCTGGTCGCCGTGGACGTGTTCTCGGTGAACGTTCCGCAGGCGCGCTGATCCGTCGCGCGGGCGGGGACAGGCTCCCGGGCGGAACCATCCGGGCCGCGGCTGCTGTGGGTACGCTCCTAGCGCCGTCCGGAAGTCGCGGCCTTGCCCGGCGCGACGCCGGTGGCGACTGCGGGGGCAGCGGGGGCCGGATTGCGGTCTACGCAGCTGCGGTCGCTCGCTTTCAGCCTCTGCAGGATCGCTTCCGCGTCCCTTCCCCGACCCTGCTTCTGCGCGATCATCGCCTGCCCGCACAGCGCCTCGGTGTCCTCGGGAATTAGCGCCAGCGCGCGGTCGAAGGCGTCGCGGGCTTCCGGCAGGCGGCCCTGCTGTGCGTGCAGCGCGCCGATCTGCGTGAGGCTCTCGATGTCCCTCTCGTTGCGCGCGATCGCCTGCCCGTAGGCGGCGATGGCTTCGTCGGGCGAGTCCAGCGTCTGGGCGACCTGGCCGAGATTGCGCCACAGAGCGGGATCCTCCGGCGCGAGCTGCACGGCCTTCTTTCCCGCTTCGTAGGCGTCGTCGCGCTGCTTGAGCCGCGCGTAGCCCATGCTGAGCTGGCCCCACGCCTTCGCGTTGTCCGGCCGCCGGCGCGTCCACTCGGACGCCTGCAGCACCAGCACGTTCCAGTTGCCGGCTTCCCGCAAGGCCTGCACCCGGGCGGAGAACTCGTCGTCCAGCGCGCGCGCGCTGGCGACGGCCTGCTCGGGGGTGGGCACGGCGTCGCGGCGCGCGGGGGCCGCAGGCCGGGGTGAAGGCGCCGACGCGGCGACCGACGCGGGTGCGTCCGCCGCGGGAAAGGCATACAGCCAGACCAGGCGACGACCGCCGCGCCCAGCCCCGCGGCAAGCAGCAGCGTCAGTTTCGACTTCGAGGCAGGCATCCAGCCGGCCGCTTCGTCGCCGTCGCGGGTCCACCGCCGTTGCCGTCGTCGCCGTCGTCCCCGGCATCAGACGTCGCCGCGAGGGCGCGTCGCTGCGCGGCTTTCGCGACGCGTTCGCGCCGCTTGAGCCTCAACGCCGTCGCGCGCGCCTTGATGTAACCGGGCGTCGCCGCCTCCTTGTCGCCGCCGGCAAGGTCCATGGCGCGGGTCCACAGCGCCCGGTCGATGTGGCCGTCGTGCATTTCGCGGATGGCCTCCGCCAGGAACCGATCGGCGCCGCCCGTCGCGATCCCGGCCGGGGTCGTGGTGCCGGCCCCGGCCGGAGTGGCGACCGTGGCGCTGCCTGTGGGTGCGCGGCTGGGGGATTCGTGACGCTGCGGGGCAACGGCCGGCGTCGGCACAGCGGCGGCTTGCGGGGCAGCGGCCGGGTTCGGTGCCGGCAATTCGAGGCGCGGGGCGGGTCGACCGGCGCCGGTCCCGTGGTGCCGTCGGGCCGGGCCTCCGGGACGAGCGTCAGACCGGCGCTGCCGGCGCGCGGCGGGTCGCTGACGAGTTCGAGCGTCCAGGAATCGCTCTTGGAAGCGTTCTTTTCCATGGCCCGCCACATGCAAACTTCATACCAGCCGACCGGGCGTCGGCGTCCGGGAGGCGCCGGGGTAGTATCAGCGAGCAGGTTCCGAAACCACTTCGCCGCGCCTGCGGCAGACGGGGAAGTCGCGCATGAAGAAAGTGATCTGGGGGGTGCTGAGCACCGCCAAAATCGGCCGGGAGCGCGTGCTTCCGGGCATGATGAAAAGCCCGCTGATCGAGATTCGGGGGATTGCGTCCCGCGACCTGGCGCGCGCCCGCGCCACCGCGGACGCGCTGGGCATTCCCGGAGCCTACGGCTCGTACGAAGCCCTGCTGGCCGATCCCGAGATCGAGGCCGTCTACAACCCGCTGCCCAATCACCTGCACGTGCCGCTCACGCTGCAGGCGGCAGCCGCGGGGAAGCACGTCCTGTGCGAAAAGCCGATCGCGCTGACGGCGCCGGAGGCGATGCAGCTGCGCGCGGCGGCGGACAAGGTGCTGATCGCCGAGGCGTTCATGGTGCGCTTCCATCCGCAGTGGCTGCGCGCACGCGAGCTGGTGCGCGAGGGGCGCATCGGCACGCTGCGCGCCGTGCAGATGTTCTTCGGCTACAACAACGTCGACCCCGCCAACGTCCGCAACAAGGCCGACATCGGCGGCGGCGGCCTCTACGACATCGGCTGCTACGCCGTCGTTGCCGGACGCTTCTTCCTCGGCGCCGAACCCGTCCGCGGCATCGCGCTCGTCGACCGCGACCCGGCGTTCGGCACCGACCGCCTCACCAGCGCTCTGGTCGATTTCGGCGACGGCCGGCGCCTCGACTTCACCGTGTCGACGCAGGTCGCGCCGCACCAGCGCATCCAGCTTTGCGGCAGCAAGGGCCGGATCGAGCTCCCCCTCCCGGTGAACGCGCCGCAGGGCGCGACGACGCGGATCCTGATCGACGACTGCTCGTCGCTCGAGGGGACCGGCATCGTCACCGAGACGCTGCCCGGGAGCGACCAGTACCAGCTGCAGGGGGAGGCGTTCTCGCGCGCGGTGCGCGGCGAGATCGCGCTGCCGTACGGCGTCGACGACGCGATCGCCAACATGCGGGTGATCGACGCGCTGTTCCGGTCGGAGCGAAGCGGGCGCTGGGAGACCGTCGCGCAGACTGACCGCGGGCGCCGCCGCGCCGCCTTCGCCATGCCACCGCGGCGCTGCCACGACATCTGCGCGCGGGTACCGCCGCGCGGACCGAAGTGTTACATTTTCCGCGAGGCCCCTGGCTGTGCTCCGGCCCCGCCCCGGGATCCGGCGCGCCGCGCGCCCTCCGATCCCACCCCATCGGGAGAATGCAGATGTCCGGAACCTTGCTGCAAGCCGCCGCCGCCGGCGACCTTGCGCGCGTGCACGAACTGCTCGCCGCCGGCGCCGACCGCGAGGCGCGCGACGCCGACGGCGCGACTGCATTGATGCTCGCCGCCCATGCGGGGAAGCTCGACGTCGTGCGCGCGCTGATCGAAGCCGGCGCCGACGTGAACGCCACCGACGCGCGGGGCTGGGGGGCGCTGATGAAGGCGGTCTACAACCCCGACCTCGACCGGGGGTTCGCCGACGTGGTGCAGGCGCTCGTCGAGGCCGGCGCCGGGATCGAGACGCCGATCACCTACGGCATCCGCCCGCTGATGCTGGCCGCCGGCTACGGCGAAACGGCCGTCGTCGACACCCTGCTGAAGGCCGGCGCGGACGTCCTGGCGCGCAACGACGGCGGGCTGACCGCGCTGATGATGGTCAAGGAAAAGTTCTACGTCGACACCATCAACCTGCTGCACGAGGCCGAGCGCGACGCGGGCGTCGGCGAGGGCAGCTGCTCGACCAAGAACGCGCCCGACTCGCAGGTGGTGACGTTCCTGAAGCCCGCGGCGCGCGGCGCCGGCGGCTGACGCGAACGCTGCCCGCCGTCGCCGCGGGCGATGTCGGGCAGCGCGGCGCCGTGGGATCGGCGCGCTGCGCGGGCTGGCTCAACGCGCGGCGGACCGGGCGTCTGCGGATGCGGCGGCGAGCAGCTCGATCACTTCCCGGTCGTCGACCTGCGGAAAGCGCGCGTAGAACTGCCCGACGGCGTAGAAGTCCGGCGCGACGTGCAGGCAGACCATCTCGTCGGCCAGCGCCTCGACTTTGGCGAATGCTTCCGGCGATGCGACCGGCACCGCGCAGATCAGCCGGCCCGGCCGGCGCGCCCGGAGCGCGTGCAGCGCGCCGATCATCGTGGCGCCGGTCGCGAGCCCGTCGTCGACGACGATCACTGTGCGCCCCGCGGGATCGATCGGCGGCCGCGCCGGCGTGTACTGCGCGCGGCGCTGCCGGATCGTCGCCGTCTGTTCGGCGATTTCCCGCTCGAGGTACGCCGCGCTCGCGCCGGCGGCCTCGGCGAATTCGGATATGTAGGTCCAACCGCTCTCGTCGACGACGCCGATCCCGAACTCGGGGCTGCCCGGCGCGCCCAGCTTGCGCACGAGCACGACGTCGAGCTCTCCGTCGAGCCGCTCGGCGATCAGCTGCCCCATGGGCACCGCCCCGCGCGGGATCGCGACGACCAAGGGATGCGTGCCGCGCAGGCGGGAGAGCGCGTCGGCGAGTCTCGACGCCGCGTCGATACGATCGCGAAAGAACATGGCCGAACCCCTCGTCGAGCCGGCGCCTGCACTTCATTCCCGGCGCCTGTCGCTTCAAGCTACGGCAACCCGGGAGCCGCCGTGTTGACGGCCGTCAATCCCGGGTCCCGGGGGGAAGGTCAGAATCGTTTCAGGTGCCGGGCAAGGGCGAGAGCGCCCGGGGGGTCGGCAGGCTTGCGACATCCAAGGGAGCGATGGCGATGGCTGCGAAGCTGCTCAAGTTCCATCAGGACGCGCGAGAGAGCGTGTGCGCCGGACTCAACATCCTGGCAAGCGCGGTGAAGGTGACGCTCGGCCCCAAGGGCCGCCTCGTCGTGCTGGAGCGCGCGTTTGGGCCGCCGACCGTCATCAACTCGGGCGTCATCGTGGCGAAGGAGATCGAGCTCGAAGACCGGTTCGAGAACCTCGGCGCGCAGATGGCACGCGAAGTCGCGGCGAAGACCTCCGAGACCGCCGGCGACGGGACCACGACGGCGACTGTTCTCGCGCAGGCGATCGTCAATGAGGGGATGAAGTACGTCACGGCCGGCCACGATCCGATGGACCTGAAACGCGGCATCGAGAAGGCGGTTGACGCGATCGTCGCCGAGCTCAGGAAGAACTCGCGCCCGTGCAGCTCCAGCGGCGAAATCGCACAGGTGGGGACGATTTCCGCGAACGGCGACGCCGCCATCGGCTCGATGATCGCGCAGGCGATGGAAAAGGTCGGCGAAAACGGCGTGATCAAGACCGAGGATGGCCGCGGCATGAGCAACGAGCTCGAGGTTGTCGAGGGCATGCAGCTCGACCGCGGCTTCCTGTCGCCCTACTTCATCAACGACGCCGACAAGCAGCGGGTCGTGCTCGAAGACGCGTACGTGCTCATCCACGATCGGTCGATCTCGGCTGTTCACGACCTGCTGCCGCTGCTGGAGCAGGTGTCACGCGACACGCGGCCGCTGCTGCTGATCGCCGAGGACGTCACCGGCGAGGCTCTGGCGACGCTGGTCGTCAACGCTCTGCGCGGCGTGCTCAAGACCTGCGCGGTCAAGACCCCCGGCTTCGGCGATCGCCGCAAGGCGCTGCTGGAGGACATCGCCGTGCTGACCGGCGGGACCGTCATCTCCGAGGAGGCCGGACTCAAGCTCGAGAAGGCAATGCTTGCCGACCTGGGCCGCGCGCGGCGCATCGAGATCGACAAGGACACCACGACGCTGATCGGCAGCGCCGGCGATCCGGCGCGGATCAAGGCGCGCATCGAGCAGGTCCGGCGCGCGATCACCGAGTCGACCAGCGACTACGATCGCGAGCAGCTGCGCGAACGCGCGGCCAAGCTGGCCGGAGGCGTGGCGCTGATCAAGGTCGGGGCCTCGACGGAAATGGAGATGAAGGAGAAGAAGTCGCGCGTCGAGGATGCTCTGCACGCGACGCGCGCGGCGGTGGCGGAGGGGATTGGCGCGGGCGGCGGCGTCGCCCTGCTGCGCGCGCGCTCCGCGCTGGACGCCGTTCACGGCGAGACGCTGGCGCAGCAGTCGGGCGTGAAGATCGTCCGCCGCGCGCTGGAGGAGCCGCTCCGGCAGATCGTGACGAACGCGGGCGCCGAGCCGGCCATCGTGCTCGAGCGCGTGCTGGCGGGCACCGGGGCCTTCGGCTACAACGCCGCCACCGGCGAGTTCGGCGACGTCGTGGCGATGGGGATCATCGACCCGACCAAGGTCACGCGGCTTGGGCTGCAGAACGCGGCGTCGATCGCCAGTCTGATCCTGACCACCGACTGCATCATCGTCGAGAAGCCGGCGCACCACCACACGCCGGAATTCGCGGAGCAGGCCTAGCCGGCGGCGGGCCTCTCGACGCCACCGAGCCAGCGGCGGAACCAGGTGGCGGCCAGCATGGCGACCTGTTCGAGCGTTCCGGGCTCCTCGAACAGGTGCGTCGCGCCGGGCACGATTTCCATCGCCTTCGTGCATTGCAGCAGCGCGTAGGCCTGCCGATTGAGCGTGATCACCTGGGGATCGTCGCCGCCGACGATGAGCAGCGTCGGCGCGACGACCCGGGCCAAAGCGTCCGCGCCGGCGAGATCGGGTCGGCCGCCGCGCGAGACCACGGCGCGGACCGGGGCGCCCGCTGCGGCGGCGGCGAGCAGCGCGGCGCCTGCGCCGGTGCTCGCGCCGAAGTAGCCGATGGGCAGGCCGGCGGCTTCGGGCCGCTGCCGCAGCCACGCGGTCGCCGCGGCGAGGCGCTTGGCCAGCAGGCCGATGTCGAACCGGGTTTCGTATACGCGATCCTCGTCGACGGTCAGCAGGTCGAACAGCAGCGTGCCGACCCCCGCGTCGTGCAGCGCGCCCGCGACGAAGGCGTTGCGCGGGCTGTGGCGCGAGCTGCCGCTGCCGTGGGCGAACAGCGCGATGCCGCTCGATGCCGCCGGCAGCGTCAACGCGCCTTTCAGCAGCGCGTCGCCGGCTCGGATCTCGACGTCCGTCGGGTGGAGGCTTGGCATGACCACTCCGGTATGCGGGGGGCGAGCGCTATTCGGCAAGCCCCAGGTGGCGGCGCGCCCACTCCCTGGCGCGCGCGATCGCGACTCGAATGGCCATGCCTTCCCCCGTGCCCTCGGCCAGCAGCGCGTTGGCGATCTCGATGGCCTTTGCCCGCACGACCGGCGGAAGGTTCCTCATCGACGGGGGATAGTGGACGGCGTTCCAGGGCATCGCCGGAAGGGCCTTTGCTTCCCGGGCCCGCCTACACGGGCTGCTTCCCTGCGCCCGTGCGCTTCGCCTGGACCTCCGCGGCGACGACCTCGTGGAGCTGCCGCTCGATCGCGTCGAAGGCCTCACGCACGGCTACGTACGGATCGTCGTCGTGGTCGCGATTGACCACGAACTCCTGGTGGCCGGGCATGCGCACGTCGACGCGGATCCGGAACTGGCGACTCTGGTGCTCGTGCTTGCCGATCTCCCCGACGGTCACGCGGCAGCTGGTGATGCGCGGCTGGAACGCTTCGAGCCTGGCGGCCTTCTGCCGAATATGCCCATCCAGCGCATCGGACCGGGGCACGTTGTGGAAAGTTATCTGGAGGGGAACTTGCAGGGTGGCGGTCATGGCCGAAACCTCCGTCGCGGAATGAACATCGCTCATATCAACCATAGCGCAACCGGCGAGCGCGTGTTTGACCCTGCTCAATCGGCGCTGCCTGCGCGCGGGTGTCGCACGCCGCAGGCGTCAACCGAAAGCCGTACCCAGCGCCTCCACGAACTCACGCAAACATTCCCGAGGGAGGTCGTTGATCCCGGCCGCGCCCGCCCGCCCGCCGCCTCCCGGAAATTGTCGGCACAGCGCGTCGGCGCCCCTCGCGTTCGCGAGCGGCGCGCGAACGCTGACGGCAAAGCCGCCACCGGTGTTCGCGGTCAGCAGCGCGTGGGCGAGGCCCGGCTCGGCGTTGGCCAGCTCGTTGGCGAAGATACCGCGCACGCGTCGCGCCCACGCCGCATCCGGCAGCACGTAGACGCGGGCGCGGGGCAGCACCTGCGCGGGCCGCGTCCGGCGAGCGAGGTCGAGGTCGCGGCGACGCGCCTCGTCGATGGCCGCGAAGGCGGTGTCCGTCGCCATGAACCGGAACGGGTCGGCATGGCGCAGCAGGATGCGGTACAGCTCGCCGGGATGGACGATCGTGTCCTCGACGCCGACACCGCAGGCGTTGTACGTGAGGCAATCGCCGAGGTCACGCAGTGCCGCCATCTGTTGCCCGGAGAGGGCCAGCGACGAGGCCAGGCCCTCCGCAGCTGCCGTGAGGTTGTCCCCGAAGGCAGCCACGACCGCCCAGACGCGATGCCGGCCCGCCAGCTGGCGGTCGACCAGGATGCCGGTGCAGACCGACGGATCCGGATCGATGTGCGCGTCGAGGCAGGGATGGACAGGAATCTCGCCCGCGTAGTGGTGGTCGAAGTACTCCACCGTGACGCCGCGGTCGAGCAGTCGCTGCAGCGCGGACCGGTTGACCGCAAGCGAAATGTCGAGCACCGTTGCGGCATCACCGGCGCGGCCGGCGACGCGATCGAGCAGCGCGACGTCGCGCTTGGCGCCGGTGACGAGAACGGCGTCGATCGGCGCGGCGAGGCGAAGCTGCAGCAGCGCGGCGATGCCGTCCGCGTCGCCGTTGAAAACGTCGAAATGGGTCATGTCCACCTTCCGCCGACGGGCGGCTGCGGGCGCCCGCGCACGGCGGATCCCGGAGAGCGAGAGCGATGAGCGAGAGCAGCCTGCGGGTCTTCGCGCTGAATTCGGGGCGCGCCTACGGCGAGTCGGTGTGCCGGGAGCTCGGAGTCCCGCTCGCCGCGCACGAGGAACGGCAATTCGAGGACGGCGAGCACAAGGCCCGGGCGCTCGAAAGCGTGCGCGGCCGCGACGTCTACATCGTCCAGTCGCTGTACGGCGACGCGGACCAGAGCGTCGACGACAAGCTGGTGCGCCTGCTGCTGTTCGTCGGTGCGCTGCGCGACGCGGCCGCGGCGCGGGTGACGGTCGTGGCCCCGTATCTCGCCTATTCGCGGAAGGACCAGAAGAGCAAGGCGCGCGATCCGGTGACCACGCGCTACGTCGCGACCTTCTTCGAGGCGGTCGGCGCGGACTGCGTGGTCACGATGGACGTGCACAACCTGGCGGCGTACCAGAATGCCTACCGCTGCCGCACCGAGCACCTGGAGGCCGCCCCGCTGTTCGTCCGCCACCTGCTGCCGCAGCTCGCCACTGCCGACGTCGCCGTGGTGTCGCCGGACGCCGGCGGGATCAAGCGGGCGGATGCGTTTCGCCAGCGCCTGGCGCGCGCGCTGGAGCGGCCGATCGACATGGCGTTCGCCGAAAAATACCGGAGCGGCGGCGAGCTGCGCGGCGAAGCGCTCGTGGGCGACGTGGACGGCAAGCTCGCCATCATCGTGGACGACCTGATCAGCGCCGGCAACACGATCGCGCGCGCCGCCCGCGCCTGTCGCGACGGCGGCGCGGCGCGCGTCGTTGCCTGCGCGTCGCACGGGGTGTTCGCGACCGAGGCCAACCCCGTGCTGGCCGCCGCAGCCATCGACGAGATCGTGGTCACCGACAGCATTCCGCCGTGGCGCATCACCGACCCGCGCGTCGCCGCGATGATCCGGCAGGTCCGCACCGCCCCGTTGGTCGCCGAGGCGATTCGCCGGCTGCACGCCGGGACTTCGCTGACGGAGCTGACGGAAAGCTAGCACGGCCTACAGGCGTCGATCCTGACGCGCGCCAGGCGCAGGTATTCGCCGGCCCGGGTGATCCACTTTGCCGGGTCCTGCACGCTGTCGTCGTCGAGGTGCCACGCGGCGATCCTGGCACGAATGCCCGCGCGGTAACTCTGGTAGAAGGCCACCAGCGCGTCCGCTGGCGCGTCCCCGGTCACCTCGGTGTAGGTCCGGAAAATGCACTCGCGCGCCCAGTGCGCCCCCAGGCGCTCGCATTCGAGGGCCAGGAACCCGAGTTCGTCCACCGGGTCGAGCACGCGCAACTCCCGCGAGAACTCCAGACAGTCGATGAACTGCGGCCGAGCCTCCAAGCAGACGTGCTCGGGTCGGAGGTCGCCGTGCCCCTCGACCACGCGGCCGGCGGCGGCGCGTTCGCCAACGAGCGCAGCGTGGCACTCGAGCGCCGCCAGCTGCCGGTCGAAGGTCGCCTCGACGTCCGCCGCAGCGAGCCCGTAGCGCGGCTTCGCCAGTTCGCTGCGGCTCTGGCGGATCGCGGCGGCAAACCGCGCGCGGTAGTCGTCGGGCGTCGTCGGCACCGTCGGCCCCGCGCGATAGAAATGAGCCAATTTTTCGACGACGCGACGCAGGTCGGGATCGGCTGGCCCGAGCCCGACGACCATCCGGTCGAGCATCCGCTCCGCTGGCAGCCGGCGCATGTGGACGAGCCAGTCGACGACATCGCCGCCGCTGCCATCGATGCCAGGCCTGCCGCCAACCCGGAGCCCCCCGTCCGCGCCCATCGTCAGCGGGACCACGTCGAGGTAGACGCCTTCGGACAGGCGGCGGTTCAGGCGCAGTTCCTCGTCGCAGAAGAACTTGCGCAACGCCACGGTGCCGAAGTCGAGGTACGGCAGGCGCGCCGGCTTCTTGAGCTTGTACGCGTTCGCGCCGAGCAGGAACACCCACGACATGTGCGTCTCGACGCGAACGACGCGCGCGGTTGGCTCGGGGTAGGCGCCGGGCTGCGACAGGAATGCGACCTTGGCCGCCAGGCCGGGGTCGTGCGCGTCCGCGGCGCGCTCGGTTGTCACGCCGCCGGCCACGGCGATGCCCCGCGGTGTTGCCGGCGGAATGGGAAGCGTCCTCGGGCCGTTGCTGCCATGGGAGTCTTGCGCTGCTCCCGCGCGCTCGCGCTGTGGACTGCCGGACTGCTGGACTGCTGGATCATCGATCGTAGGCGCGTGCGTCGCCGCGCCGTTTGACCCCGGTCAAGCGGCCATGTGCCCGCGGGCGCACAATCGAAACGAGCTGGTGCGGTAGGGCTGCCGCAGTGGAGGTTGCCCCCGCCCGGCGTCCGGAGGTGCCCGCGATGTCCCAGCCAAGCCAGCCGCCGCGGCTGGACAACGAGCAGGTCGCCGCGTGGCTCCGCCAGGTGGCCGAACTACTGCATGCGCAGGAGGCCAACCCGTTCCGCGTGGGCGCGTATCGCAAGGCGGCCGAAAGCGTCGAGCAATATACGGGCAGCCTGCGCGAGCTGCTTGCGGCGAAGGGCCTGCCGGGACTGGAGGAGCTTCCCGGCGTCGGCCCCGGCATCGCGGCGGCCATCGCCGAGATGGTGGAGACGGGACGCTGGATCCAGCTGGAGCGGCTGCGTGGCAGCCTCGATCCCGTGCAGCTATTCCGGACCGTGCCGGGCATTGGCCCGGAGCTGGCGCGGCGCATCCACGACGCGCTGGGCGTCGACACACTGGAAGCGCTGGAGTCCGCGGCGCACGACGGCAGGCTCGAAGCCGTGCCGGGAGTCGGCGCGCGCCGAACTGCGACCATCCGCGCCGCGCTGGCCGACATCCTCGACCGCTCACGGCTGCGGCACCGGCCCCTTGGCACATCCGCTCACGAGCCGTCCGTCGACGTGCTGCTCGACGTCGACCGCGAGTACCTCGAGGGCGCTCGCGCCCGCCGCCTGCCCACGATCGCGCCCAGGCGGTTCAACCCCGCGCACGAAGCCTGGCTGCCGGTGCTGCACACGGCACGCGCCGCCTGGCATTTCACTGCGCTGTTCTCGAACACGGCCAAGGCCCATGAACTCGGGCGCACCGATGACTGGGTCGTGCTCTATTTCTACGATGACCATCGCGCCGAAAGCCAGCGCACTGTCGTCACCGAGCACCACGGCGCGCTCGCCGGCCGGCGCGTCGTCCGCGGCCGCGAGGCCGAGTGCCGCGCGCACTACGAGCACGTCGTGCGGGCGTGAGGCCCCCGGGGACAAGGCCGGCGCGCCGCACTGCCTGTTGCCCTGCCGAGGCGCGACATCCGGACGCAGCCGCGACGTTGACGGCAATCAAGAACCCCCCCGCGGGCGCGGCGCAGGATGAAACGAGGGATGGGGGTTATTGAGAGGTGATCGGAAGGAGTCTGCAATGAACGCCAGAACCCAACCGCCGACGTCGCATGCGCCATCCGGTGGCGTCATGCATTATGGCGAGCACAATTTCGAAGCGGAGCGGGGTGACCCGTATCAGGCGACCGGAAAATACAAGCAGCCGGTGACGTGCAGCAGTTGCGGAGCCGTGTACAACGCCGGCCGCTGGACGTGGGGCGCCGCGCCCCCAGGCGCGCAGGCGGCAACCTGTCCGGCATGCCATCGGATCCACGACAAGCTGCCGGCCGGCACCGTCGTCGCCGAGGGGCCGTTCGTCGGCCTGCACCGCGACGATCTCGTGCACCTGATCCGCAACGAGGCCGAGCGCGAGTCCCGCGAGCATCCGATGAACCGGCTGGTGGAGGTCCGGGAGTTGCCGGACCGGCTTGAAGTCATGACGACCGACATCCACCTGCCGCGACGCATCGGCACGGCGCTGAAGCGCGCCTACGACGGCGAGCTCGACGTCAAGTTCGCCGAGAACGAATACAGCGTGCGCGTGCTCTGGCACCGGTGAGGTGCCCTTGAGGGGCCCTTCCGGGGCGCGGAAGTCGGCCGGTTGATCTGCGTCAAACCGGCGCGGGCGTGCGGCGTTAGGCTGCGCTTCCGGGGATCGCAATCGTCGGCGGTCCCGGCACGCAGCATCGGAGCCAGCATGAACGGAATCACGCGCAGCCAGCTGAATCATCTCGAGCAACAGCTGCTGAAGCAGAGGCAGTCGCTGTTCGAGCAGGCGCAGGAGGAGCGCAGGCTCGTCCACGACCAGACGCTGGCCGACGTCGCCGGGGAGGTGCCCGACACCGGGGATGAGTCCGTCGCGATGCTGGTCAGCGACTTGAACGAGACGATGGCGGAGCGCCACGTCGACGAGATCCGCGCGATCGACGCCGCGCTCGAGCGGATCCGGAAGCACGAGATCGGGTCGTGTACCGATTGCGGCGACCCTATCACCTACGCACGGCTGCAGGCCTTCCCGACCGCGACGCGCTGCACCGGGTGCCAGGGGCAGCACGAGCGGACCTTCGCGCACGCGAGGACGCCGACGCTGTAGCGAGGCGCTCGGCCGGCGGGGCGGGCGCGCCCCCATCCATGCCAACCGTTGGCGACGGCTATCCGGCATCCTCTCCCGCGGAACTGCTCGCGGCGCTGGAGTCGTCGCCGTCCGGGTTGTCCGCCGCCGAAGCGCGGCGACGGCTGGACGAGTCCGGCCCCAATCTCGTCGAGCGTCGCCAGAGCGACAGCGACTGGCGCCTGCTCGGGCGCCAGCTGGCGTCGCCGCTGGTGCTGCTGCTCGTCTTCGCGACGGGCGTCTCGCTGTTCGCCGGAGGGCTGACCGAGGCGGCACTGGTCGGCTTCGTCGTCGCCACCAGCGTGGGCATCGGCTTCTGGCGCGAGCGCGGGGCCCGCGGCGCACTGGAAAAGCTCGCCGGCCGGCTGGTGCTGAAGGCCCGGGTCCTCCGCGACGGCGCCGAGCAGGCGGTGCCCGCCGGCGACGTGGTGCCCGGCGACGTCGTGCTGCTGAACGCGGGCAGCATCGTTCCCGCCGACGCCGTGCTGCTCGAGGCCAACGACTTTCTTCACCAGCGAGGCCACGCTGACCGGTGAGAGCTTCCCGGTCGCCAAGCGCGTCGGACCGTCCGATCCGGGTGCCCCGCTCGGCCAGCGCGCCGGCTGCGTCTTCATGGGCACCAACGCGCGCAGCGGCTCGGCGCGGGCGCTGGTCGTGCGCACCGGCCGGCAGACCGAGTTCGGCGCGATCGCCCATCGACTGGCCGAGGCCCGCCCCGAGACGGAGTTCGAGCACGGGCTGAAGCGCTTCGGCTACCTGCTCACCATCGCGATGCTGGCGATCACGCTGTGCCTGTTCGCAGCCAACGTGCTGTTCGGCCGCGGGCCGGCCGATTCGCTGCTCTTCTCGCTCGCGCTCGCGGTGGGGCTGGCCCCGGAGCTGCTGCCGACGATCCTGTCGATCAATCTCGCCCACGCCGCGGGCGCGATGGCGGACCGCGGCGTGCTGGTGCGTCGGCTCGACGCGATCGAGAACCTCGGCAGCATGGATCTGCTCTGCACCGACAAGACGGGCACGCTGACGGTCGGGGCGCCGCAGCTGCACGCGGCGGTCGGTGCCGACGGCGCGCCGTCGCCGGCGGTGCTGGAAGCGGCCGCAGCGAACGCGCACCTGCAGGCCGGCCTGCCCTCGCCCCTCGACGACTGCCTGGCCGCCGCGTGCGCGCTGCCGCCGGCGACCGTCAAGCTGGGCGAGCTGCCGTACGACTTCGTGCGCAAGCGCCTGTCGGTCGCCGTCCGGCTGCGCGGCCGGGACCGGCTGATCACCAAGGGCGCGGTGCCGCAGGTGCTCGCGGCCTGCGCGCTCGATCCCGCCGAGCGCGAGCGAATCGCGGCGGATCTCGAACGGTACGCCCGCGACGGCCTGCGCGTGATCGCCGTCGCCGACCGCCCGCTTGGCGACGACCCGGCGTCGGACGACCGCACGCAGGACGACCGCGGGCTGCGCTATCTCGGCGCGGTGCTGTTCGCGGACCCCCCCAAGGCCGACGCGGCGGCCGCCGTCGCCGAGCTCAAGGCGATGGGCGTGGCGGTGAAGATGGTCTCCGGCGACGCGGCGGGTGTCGCGCTGCACGTCGCACGCGCGGTCGGGTTGAGGCACGAGCACGCCTTGACCGGGGTCGAGCTCGACCAGCTTCGCGACGAGGCGCTGTGGCATGCGGTCGACCGGACCGACGTGTTCGCCGAGGTCGATCCGCGCCAGAAGGAACGAATCATCCGCGCCTTCAAGCGGCGGGGGCACGTCGTCGGCTACATGGGCGATGGCATCAATGACGGGCCGTCGATGCGCAGCGCGGACGTGGCCGTCTCGGTGGAGGGCGCGGCCGACGTCGCGCGCGAGTCGGCCGACTTCGTGCTGCTGGACAAGGATCTGCACGTGCTGCGTCGTGGCGTGGCGGAAGGCCGCACCACGTTCGCCAACACGCTGAAGTACGTGCTCACGACGACCAGCGCCAACCTGGGCAACATGATCAGCATGGCGGTGGCCTCGCTGGTGCTGCCGTTCCTGCCGCTGCTGGCGAGCCAGGTGCTGCTGAACAATCTGCTGTCGGACGTGCCGGCGATGGCGCTGGCCGGCGATGCGGTCGACCCCGAGGTCGTCGCGCGGCCGGAGCGGTGGGATGTGCGCTTCATCGGCCGCTTCATGCTCGAGTTCGGCCTGCTGAGCTCGCTGTTCGACTTCGCCACCTTCGGGACGCTGCTCTGGCTGTTCAGCGCCGATGTCGCCACCTTCCGCACGGGATGGTTCTTCGAGTCGCTGCTGACCGAGCTGCTCATCGTCTTCGTCCTGCGCACGCGGCGCACGCTGTGGAAGAGTCGGCCGAGCCGCGCGCTGGTGCTCACCACCGCCGCGGTGATCGGTGTCGCGGTGGTCCTGCCCTCGCTGTCGATCGCCCCGGCGCTGGGCTTCGTGCCGATGCCGGCGACGCTGTTCGTGGCGCTGACGGGCATTGCGCTCGCCTACGCCGCGGCGGCCGAACTGACCAAACACTGGTTCCATCGGCGAGCGCCGCGGCGCCGTCGGGTCCGGCGGGTGATCGCGGCACCCTGAGGGCCGGGCTCGTGCTCGCTGAGCGACCCGCTCAGCGCGAGGTCAGCCGGTAGACCCGCGACTCGCCGTACCCCTTCGCCAGCGCCACCTGGCCGACGTACTCCAATCCGAAATCCTGCCGGCCCGAGGCTGCCAGCGTCGCGGCGAACGCCTCGCTCGCGTAGACGGTGCCGGGCGGCGTGATCGGCTCGATGCGCGCGGCCCGGGTCACGCTGGAGCCGAAGTAGTTGTCGCGGCCGATGATCGGATCGAAGCTGCAGAACACCGGCCCGGTGTGCAGCGCGATCCGGATCTGGCTGGTCTCCGGCAGCCCGACCGCCGTCCAGTCCACCGCGCGGAAGTCGTCGACGACGCGCAGCGCGAACGATGCGGCATCGAACGGCGACGCGAACACCAGGTAGAGGCCGTCGCCCCAGGTGTTGGCGAACAGCGGCTTGACCGCGGACGACTCGATCTGGCGCGCGAGGATGGTCCAGAAATCGGCCTGGAAGTGCGCGGCGTTCGCGTCGTGCAGGCGGCTGTAGCCGGCGAAATCGGCGAACAGCATGGTTCTGAGCGAGCGCGGCGATCGGGACGCGGCCGTCGCTGCGGCTCCTTGGGGCGCAGGCTCGAGCGAATCCGTCACGGCGGGCGTCGCCGACCCGCCAGCCGTCGCGCCAGCCGCTCCGCGCTTCGCTGCCGCGCCCGCGTTCGCGCGCGCCGCCGCACCCCCCGCCGCGGCCACGTCGGCACGGGGACCCTGCGCCGCCGCGCTGCGGCGCAGCGCCGCGAGGTCGATCACCTCGGGCGGGCCGACGCGGCCGGTCCAGCGCTCGAACACGGACCGCGTGCCGCCAACGCGCCCCACTGCTTGCTCGTCGATCACGCACAGCATGACGGGCGAAGTCTGCAGCTGCGATGCGCGCAGCTGCGCCAGCCCCTCGACCAGCAGCGCCGCGTGCTCGAACAGCACGTCGTCGCCGAGGTAACGCTCCTCGGTCGCGTGGACGATGCGCGTCGCCCGCGCGAGCGCCGCGTCGAAGCGAGGCAGCCAGCCGTCGCCGCCGACTTCGACGCTGGTCCGCACGAAGTCGGCGCGATCGAACGGCAGCACGACGTTGACCTCGGCGCCCAGCGCCAGCGCCGCCTCGAGGACGATCAGGTCGGCGCCGCAAGCCGCCGAGCCGTAGAACACCGGCCGGTGCAGACGGGCCAGCCGTTCGCGCACCGCGACCTCGACCGCGGGGACCAGCGCGGCGGGAAAGCGCGCCATCGCCCGGCCCGGCACGTCGACCATGTGACCGGTGAACGCGACGACGTCGGCGGCAGGGACGAGCGGCAGCATCGCCGCCGCCTCGGGCAGCACGCGCGCGAGCAGCACGAGCTGCCGGCGCATCGTGGCGACGCTGCCCGCGTCGCCGGCGGCCAGCGCGTGCGCGGCGGCGTAGCGCTGGCGCGCCTCGTCGTGATGCCCCAGCAGCAGCGCGGCTTCGCCCGCGCTGACCTGGTCCCAGCACGCCGCCGCGACGGCGCCGGGCGCCGCCGTACCCGCGCCGGGACGGGCCGCCGCGGCCATCGCCAGGTTCGGCGCGAGGCTTGCGGCGACGGTCTGCGCGAGCTCCCGTGCCGCCGCGCGGTCGCCGAGCAGCATCGACAGGGTCGCCGCGTTGATGCCCGGATACGGGTCGCGCAGCAGCGCCCACGCGGCGAGGTATTCGTCGCGTCCATGCCGGGCGATGGTCGCCGCGTCAGGCGCGTCCGGCGCGCGGTGCAGCTGGTCCTTCCACAACCGACCGCGCAGGCTGAGGATGTCCGACAGCAGCGCCGGCGCATCCGGCGCGGCGGCCTGCGCGCGATCGAGCAACGCATGGGCTTCGCTCGTCGCGCCGGCCCGCGCGTGGGCGAGCGCGCCGCAGTAGAGCAGCTCGGCGTCGTCCGGGTGCTGCTCGATGGCGTCGCGGAAGGCATCGCACCCTGCCCACGGCGCCCCCTGCGCGAGGTGGCCGCGGATGCGCGCACAGGCGTCGCGGGCGGCATCGGCCGGGCGGTTCTCCACGCGTTGTCCCGGCGCGTGCGGCCTAGGTCGGCCGTCGTCCGGAGCGCGCGTCGGCGATGCGGTTGCGCCAGATCTCGACGTACGACAGGCGCTGCATCTCCGGCGGCAGCTTGTCCATCAGCGCGGCCGCCTCGGCGAGCTGCGCGGCCGGGTCGCCGACGCCGGCGACGGCGGCGACGCAGAGCGCGGCGGCGTGGTCCAGTCGCTGGCTCGGATCGTCGACGTTGCGCGCCGCCAGTTCGCGCTGGAACTTGAGCGCCGGCTCGATCAGCGCCCGCGCTTCCGCCGGCTGATTCAGGCGCACCTTGACCAGCGCCGCGAACGTGCGCTCGTAGACGCCGCCGCGGATGTCGTCGCTGTCGCGCAGCTCGTTGCGCGCCGCCAGCACCAGCGCCGTCTCGCGGTCGGCGGCGGCAAGATCGCCGAGCGCGTACGCCGACGTCGCCATCGCGTTGTGCAGGATCAGGCGGGTGAACGCAAGCTCCCGGAAGGCGGCGCTCGGCACCGAGGACTTGAGACGCTCGAGTTCCGGCGCGGCTACCCGGCCCAGCTCCAGCGCCGCCCGGTGGTCGCCTAGGGCGTCGGCAACCGCGACGGGCCAGATCTTGCGGAACGCCGGTCGCGACAGCTTGTCCCACGAGCCCGCGGGGGCGTTCTCGGAAACCCACACGTTGTGCGAGGCGCCCAGCGCCAGCGCTGCATCCGCCTCGCGCCGCCTGCCGCGCTGTGCCTCCAGCAGGGCCAGGCGGCCGGCGTGCAGCCCCAGCGAGTTCTTCAACATCAGGTTGGCCGGGCCCTGCGCCTCGAGGGCCTGCGTCGAGCGCCAGGTCGCGGCGGCGTCGGTCGGCCGCCCCATGGTCTCGAGGATGTTCGCCTTGATGAAATGCGATACCGCCAGGTTGTTCCAGGAGATCGCGTTGCTCGGGTCGATGCGGACGATCTCGCTCCAGGCGCGCCGCGTCGCATCGACCATGGCCAAGGCTTCGGCGAGGCGCATTTCGTCCGCGAGCACCCCGGACAGCGGCGACGTGGCCAGCGCCTGCGCGCGCAGCGCCTGCATGTGGCCGGGGCGCTTGTCGATCACCTTCGCGGCGACGGCAAGGCCCTCGCCCCCGGCGCGCTTGGCGTCTTCGCGCCGGCCGAGGACCGCGTACGCCTGGACCTGCCACGACGACGCCTCGGCGTAGCCTGCGGCTGACGCCAGGTCGGTCAGCGCGAGATCGTCGATCCCCCGGAACGCCGCGCGGGCGTCGTCGAGCGCGGCGAGGGCGGACTCCAGCTGCCGGTTCCGCATCAGCAGGAACCCGTGCATGTTCAACACCTCGCCGTAAGCGCGGCGCGCCGCGACCGAGGCGTTCGGCACCGTCGCCAGCGGGCGGATCGCCTCGACCGCCCGGGTGCTGATCGGGAGCGCGGCCGCGTCGTCGTTCACGCTGGAAGCGAGCCGCGCCTGCGTGCTCAGGCCCAGCGCCAGGCCGATCGCCGTCGTCTCGGACTGGTCGCCTTCGGCGCGCATCGTGCCCAGGACCTGCACGGCGTCGTCGACCGCTTTCCTGCCCTCGGCGAGCCGCGCCTGCGTGCGCAGCACCGAACCGTAGCGCACCAGCGCCAGCGCGCGGTTGCGCTCGGTCTGCGGCGTGCGCAGCGCCTGTGGCAGCGCGTTGTAGTAGTCCAGCGCGCGCTTGGCGAGCTCGCCGACGATGTCGAGCCGGCCGACGGGCGCGAGCTCGAGATGGAAGTCGTCGAGCAGGTAGACGACCAGCTTCTCCGCCTCGCCGCGCGCGGCCTCGGCCATCAGCCGAGTCTGCTCGGCCTGCGCTTCCGCTTCCTGCGCGCGCTTCATGCTGAACCAGCCGAAGATCGCGCCGGCGACGGCCACCACGGCCAGCACGCCGCAGGCCGCCGCGATCTTGCGCGCCCGCACCAGCGCCTGCCGCGTCGCCCGCTCGCGCTGGCGTTGCGCTTCCAGTTGCCGCTCGGCCTCGTCGCGCGCGTCGCGCTCGAGGCGCAGGTCGCGGCTCGCCTTCACCACGCCGCAGAGCACGTCGTGGGTGAGTTCGACGCGGCGGACGTCGAGGCGCTCCTCGATGCGCAGCAGCCGCCGGTCGACGAGCTTCGCCAGCGTGCCGGGCGGTGCGCCCGCCGCGGTGAAGAGCCTGGTGAGGCGCTCCTCGGCGAGGTTCTCGCGGTAGCCCGATTCGGTGAGGAGGTGGTCCTCGATCACCTGCCGCACGCCCGGCGGCTCGCCGGCGAGCGCGCGCTCGTAGAATTCGGAAAGGATGGTGTCGCGCGATCCGGCGAGCAGGTCGGCGGAAATCTCGGCGCGGCCCTGCGCGATTCGTGCGTTGTTGAGCTCGCGGCAGATCAGCGAGAGTAGCGACGGCTCGACCTCGGCGTTCGGCAACTCCGAACCGCCGGCGGTGAAGCGCACGATCGCTGCCGCCACCTCCTCGGACACGAGCCTGCCGCCCGGTTTCATCACCGCCTGCAGCGCCTGCGCGCCGGTCATCCGCGCGAGCCGCATCCGGTTCTGGGTGATCGAGGGCATCAGCCCCTTCAACCCTTCCAGGTGGGCGAGGTAGTCCTCGCGCAGCGCGATCAGGATGCGGTAGTCGGCGCGCGCGAAGTCGAATTTCTCGGCGGTCGCATCGTCCTGCTCGATCCGCACTTCCAGTGCCTTCGGCGCGCGGTTCTCGACCAGGTCGGCCAGGTCCTCGAGGAATTGCGCCGCGCGCTGCCGCCCGAAGTCGTCGCTCTGCGCGAGCGTGAAGATCTCCTCGAACTGGTCGAAGATCAGCAGCGGGATCAGCGTCCTGCCCGACGCGTCGCGCAGCACGTCGTCGCGGTGGTGCAGGAACTCCCACAGCGACTCGCCGCTGGCGGCCACGCCGGTCTGCGTCCATTCGCCGGAGGCCTGCGTCTCCGCGAAGATCGCCCGCTTGATCTGCTCCGACGGCGGGGGCGACTCGCGCGAGTAGTCGATCCGCACGTAGACCGGGCAATAGCCCTCGGGCCGCAGCCGCGGCACGATGCCCGCGCGCAGGATCGAGGTCTTGCCCAGGCCCGACTGGCCGAACAGGATCGTCAGGAGCTTGCGCTGCACGCGGCGCGCGAGCTCGCCCACTTCCTCCTCGCGGCCGTAGAAGTAGCCGCGGGTCTCCTCGGTGAACGACGCGAGGCCCAGCCAGGGGTGCTGGGCGTCGACGGCCGGCGCGCCGGCCGCCGTCGGGGTTTCGCCGAACGGGTCCGGGGTCATGCCGACCGGTCGCCGCCGAAGCCGGTGCGCGCGTCCTCGACCACGAGCGCCGAGGTCACGGGCGGGAGGCCAGGAAGTCGCGCAGCCGCCGGGCGAATTCCGGCGTGACCTCGCCGCCCGGCAGCCGCGTGAAGTGCACCGACCTGAACTTGTCCGGGACGCTGGCGGTCCCGCCGTCGGTGTCGTCGATGCACACCGGCAGGATGAACACCGACCCGTCGGCCATGTTGCGCGCGCGGTCGGTGGCGTAGCTCCACTCGCGGCGGAAGTAGCCCTCGAGCCGGCGCTCGGTGGTCGCGGAGACGACGGGAATGAAGTACGCGCAGCGGCTGATGTTGCGCTGGATCTTGCGGTCGTAGTCGTCGCCGCCCTCGAGCCGCTCCATGTCGAACCACGTCGTCACGCCGGCGGCGTCGAGGCCCGCCTTGAGCCGCTGGACCGCGGGCAGGTCGTCGCGCGCGTAGCTGATGAACACCGCGCGGTCGGGCATCTCGCGCTCGGGTGGCAGGAAACGCTGGGGCGCCGTGCCCAGCGGGATGACCTCTCCCGGGCCCCGGCGCGTGGTCCACCGGCGGTGCAGCTCGTCGACGAACTTCTCGGCGCCGCTGTAGACGCGCGTGCGCACGCTGACCTGCTGCAGGAACCCCATCAGCCGCCCGTCGCCGGGCGAGTGGCTGTCGGCCAGCACCTCGCCGACGTCGCGCGGATCGGACAGCCGCCGTCGCTTGGCCATGCGCAGGAACAGCCGCGCCAGCCAGTTGGTGAAGCTGCTGCCGATGAACAGCAGGTGGTTGTGCTCGAGCTCGTGGAACAGCTTCTCCGGGGTCAGGTGCTCGCTCTGCAGCGCGCAGATGAACTCGAGCATGTCCTCGTCGGAAATGACGTAGGTCGGCGACGCCGACAGCCGCCCCAGCAGGTGGTAGACGACCGGCCGGTGCAGCTGGCCGCGCTCGGCGGGAAGGTCGGCGACGCGGTTGGGCGAGTACGCGACGACCTCGGTCGACTGCGCGCCGCCGAAGCGCTCGGCGTTGATCGCCTGCTCCAGCAGCGGGTCGAAGGTGGTGGTGACGAACAGGTCGAAGTCGGTGATCTGCGCGAGCTGGCGCAGCGCCAGCGGCGGCGCGAAGCTCGCGTCGCGCAGGATGCTGCGGATTCGCGTGTAGGCCTCCTCGCGGCGGCCGTGCGACGACAGATACCAGCAGACGACGTCGTTGAGCGTGTGCGGCTTCGGCAGCTGCGTCGTGTCGACGCCGAGCTTGGCGGCCAGCCGCGCGGCGATCCAGTCGTAGAGCAGCTCCGGACCGGTCTCCGTCTCGACCTTGAGCAGCTCGGGCCCGATGATCGGGATGACCCGGCGCTCCTCGATGTAGTTGAGGAGGTCGTCCCACGCGTCCTCGTCGAGTGTCGCGAGGGGGGCCGGAATGTGCGCGACGCTGCTCATGCGGGGGCTGGCGGACAGGTCGTGGGGTGGCGGGCGGCGATTCGAGGGTCGGGCGGGCGCGGGCAGGAAGTGGGAGCCGGGCCAGTGTCCACCATTCGCCATGGCGGGTCAAACGGGTTGGCGTCCACCTTGCCCGACCCGGCGCCCGCGGTTAGTCTCGCCGGATGCTGTCGCTGCACGCGCTCGAGAAACGCTACCCCGGTCCGCGCGAGCGCGTCGTCCTCGCCGGTGTCGACCTCGAGCTCGCCGCCGGCGAGTACGTCGCGATCATGGGCGAGTCCGGGGTCGGCAAGTCCACGCTGCTCAACCTCATCGCCGGCCTCGACCGGCCCGACGGCGGCTCGGTCCGGCTGGGCGACGCCGATCTGACCGCGCTCGACGACGACGCGCTGACCATCCTGCGCCGCGAGCGGCTGGGTTTCGTGTTCCAGGCGTTCCACGTTCTGCCGTACCTGACGGTCGCGCAGAACGTCGCGCTGCCGCTGTCGCTGCTCGGCGTCGCGGTCGCCGAGCGCGAGCGCCGGACGGCCGACATGCTGGCGGCCGTCGGGCTCGCCGACCGCGCGGGCTCGCTGCCGCGCGAACTCTCCGGCGGCGAGCTGCAGCGCGTGGCGATCGCGCGGGCGCTGGTGCATCGGCCGCTGCTGGTGCTGGCCGACGAGCCCACCGGCAACCTCGACCCCGACAGCGCCGCGTCGGTCCTTTCGCTGCTGCGCGCGCAGGTGAAGGACCGTGGCGCGGCCGCCATCCTGGTCACCCATTCGCTCGCGGCCGCCCGCACCGCCGACCGCATCCTCGTGCTCGGCCGCGACGGCCTGCGCGGGCGCGCGGACCCGGACTGAGACGTCGATGGCGCGCGGTTCGGTCTCGGACGTCGGCGCCGTGCTGCGCGGCTCGCTCGCGCAGAATCGGGTGCGGGTGCTGATCGCCGTGCTGGCGATCGCGCTGGGCGTGGCGCTCGGGTTCGCCGTCCAGCTCGTCAACCAGTCGGCGGTCGACGAGCTCACGCAGGGCGTGCGCACGATCGCCGGCGACGCCGACCTGTCGGTGCGCGGCCCGCGCAGCGGCTTCGACGAGGCGCTGTTTCCGCCGCTCGCCCGCGACCCGGACGTCGCGGTGGCGAGCCCGGTGGTGGAGGTGGACGCGCTCGTCGCGGACCGTACGGAGACGCTGCGCGTGCTGGGACTCGACCTCCTCCGCGCGGCGACGATCCAGCCGGCCCTCGTCCCCGCGGCCGCCGACGGCGTCGACACGCTGCGTTCCGACACCGTCTTCCTGTCGCAGGCGGCTGCGCGCTGGGTCGGCCGGACCACGGGCGAGACGCTGGCCGTGCAGGCCGGCCTCGCCGATGTCCCGCTGCGAGTCGCGGGGACGCTCGCCGGCGCGGGGCAGCAGCGGCTCGCGGTTATGGACATCGCCGGCGCGCAGGCGGCGTTCGGCCGGGTCGGCCGGCTGTCCCGGATCGACCTGCGGCTGCGGCCGGGCGTGGCGGTCGACGGTTTCCGGCAGCGGATCGCGACGGGCCTGCCCGCGGGGGTCACCATCGAGCGCCCTGCCGCCGCGCTCGCCGCGAGCGAAAGCGTCTCGCGTTCCTATCGCGTGAACCTCAACGTGCTGGCGCTGGTCGCGCTGTTCACCGGCGGGCTGCTCGTGTTCTCGACGCAGGCGCTCGCCGTCGTCCGCCGGCGCGCGCAGTTCGCGCTGCTGCGCGTGCTGGGGGTGACGCGACGGCGGTTGACGGCGCTGGTGGCGCTCGAGACCGCCCTGATCGGCGTCGCCGGCGGGGCGCTCGGCGTCGCGGCGGGCTGGGGAATCGCCCGCGCCGCGATGCGCATCGCCGGCGGCGACTTGGGCGCGGGCTTCTTCCGCGGCGTCGAGCCTTCGATCGACGTCGATCCGCTGACGCCCGTCATCTTCTTCCTGCTCGGCGTCGCCACCGCGGTGCTGGGGGGGATCGCCGCGGCGCGCGAAGCGGGGCGCGCGCCGCCCGCGCGCGCACTCAAGGCAGGCGACGAGGAGAACGCGTTCGCGCGCCTGCGCCCGCCGTCGCGCGGCCTCGCCATCCTCGCCTTCGGCGCGGCGCTGGTCGCGCTGCCGCCGATCGGCGGCCTGCCGCTGGCCGGCTATGCGGCGATCGCGTGCCTGCTGGTCGGGACGCTGCTGCTGATGCCCTGGCTCGCCGTCGCGCTGCTCCGGCGGCTGCCGGTCCCGCGGCATGCCCCGCCGGCGCTGGCGCTGGCGCAGCTCGGGGGGGCGCCGGGACAGGTCACGGTCAGTCTCGCGACCATCGTCGCCAGCGTCAGCCTGGTGGTGTCGATGGCCATCATGGTGACGTCGTTCCGGAGCTCGCTCGACGCCTGGCTGGAGCACGTCCTGCCGGCGGACCTGTATTTCCGCACCCCGGCCTCCGACGCGGCGCAGCTCGCGCCGGCCGACCAGGCGCGCGTCGCCGCGCTGCCCGGCGTCGCGCGGGTCGAATTCAGCCGCGAGGAGCAGCTGCTGCTCGATCCGGCGCGACCACGCCTCGTCCTGCTTGCGCGTCCGGTCACCGAGGCCGACGCGCCGTCGATGCTGGCGCTCGTCGCCGCACCGTCGACCCGGCCCCCCGGGGCGCCGCCCCCCGCGTGGGTCAACGAGGCCGCTGCCGATCTCTACGACTTCACGCCCGGCCGCACCATCGTGCTGCCGCTCGCGGGCCGCGACGTTGCGTTCTTCGTCGCCGGCGTCTATCGCGACTACAGCCGTCCGCAGGGCGCGGTGCAGATCGCGCGCGACACGTTCATCGCGCTGACCGGCGACCGCGCGGCGACCAACGCGGCGATCCACGTCGCGCCGGGCGTGTCGGCCGATGCCCTGCGCGCGACGATCGAGCGGGAGCTGCCCGGCGGCGATCGGCTCGAGATCGCGCTGCCGGGGGAGATCCGCGCGCTGTCGCTGAAGGCGTTCGACCGCACGTTCGCCGTCACCTATGCGCTGGAGATCGCCGCCGTCGCGATCGGCCTGATGGGCCTGTCGTCGGCGTTCGGCGCCCTGGTGCTCGCGCGGCGGCGCGAGTTCGGCGTGCTGCGCCACATCGGAATGACGCGCCGGCAGGTCGGTTCGATGCTCGCCACCGAGGGGCTGGCGACGGCCGGGCTCGGCGTCGGCGTCGGACTCGCGCTCGGCGCCGCGATCAGCCTCATCCTCATCTACGTGGTGAACCGGCAGTCCTTCCACTGGGGGATGGAGGTGACGCTGCCGTGGGGAGAGCTCGCGCTGTTCGCGCTGGCCGTGGTGGCGCTGGCGACGCTCACCGCGGTGGCGAGCGGACGGCGGGCGATGGGCGACGACGTCGTGCGCGCGGTCAAGGAGGACTGGTGAGGCGTCGTGCCTTCCTCGCGTCGCCGTTGCTGCTGGCGGCGCCGAGGGCGCGCGCGCAGGGCGGTTTCCCGGCGGTGGTGCCGGGGCGCGCATTGTCGTTCCCGCGCGACCACGGCAGCCATCCCGACTTCCGCACCGAGTGGTGGTACGTCACCGGCTGGGTCCGCGACGCGAGCGGCGCCGACATCGGGATCCAGGTGACCTTCTTCCGCAACCGGCCGAACGTCGCCGAGGACAATCCCAGCGCCTTCGCTCCGCGCCAGCTCGTGTTCGCGCACGCCGCGATCGCGGATCCAGCTCACGGGCGGCTGCGCCACGACCAGCGCGCCGCGCGCGCGGTGTTCGAACTCGCCGGCGCGGCGACCGCGACGACGCGGGCGTGGATCGGCGACTGGTCGCTGGCGCTCGACGGCGAGACCTACGCCGCGAAGATCGTCGCGCGCGACTTCGCGCTGGATCTCTCGTTCCGCGCGACGCAGCCGATGCTGGTGCAGGGTGACCGGGGCTACTCGCGCAAGGGGCCGCTGCCGCAGCAGGCGAGCTGGTACTACAGCCGGCCGCAGCTCGCCGTCGCCGGATCGATCGAGGTCGGCGGTCGAACGCGCGCGGTCACCGGGCGCGCCTGGCTCGATCACGAGTGGTCGAGCCAGGTGATGGCGCCGGAAGCGGTCGGCTGGGATTGGGTCGGCGTCGACCTCGACGACGGCGGCGCGCTGATGGCATTTCGCATGCGCGACCGCGCGGGCGGCGCCCTCTGGGCCGGTGGCGCGTTTCGCCACGCCGACGGCCGGACCGACATCCTGGGGCCCGAGGCGGTGCGCTTCGATCCGGGGCGGCGCTGGACCTCGCCGCGCACGGGGGTCGCGTACCCGGTCGAGTTCGCGCTGCGCGCGGGCGGCGGCGACTACACGATCGCGCCGCTGTTCGACGACCAGGAACTCGACTCGCGCGCGTCGACCGGGACCGTCTACTGGGAAGGCGCGGTGCGCCTCGCGCGCGGCGGGCGTCCGACGGGGCTGGGGTACCTCGAGCTCACCGGCTACGGTGCGCCGCTCCGGCTGTGACGACGGGCGCGACCCCGCGCTGCGGACCCGGGCGCCGCGCCGTGCGGCGCGTCCTGCCGGCGCGTCGCGCGGCCGCCGGAACGCGCTAGACTGGCCGCCTTTCGAGGAGTCCCCGCATGACCACACTGATCGCCGGTCTCGTCCTGTTTCTGGGAGCGCACTCGGTGCGCATCTTCGCCGAAGGCTGGCGCAGCGCGCAGATCGCCCGCGCCGGACTCGGGGCGTGGAAGGCGATCTACTCGATCGTCTCGCTCGCCGGCTTCGCGATGATCGTCTGGGGGTACGGCCAGACGCGGCTCGCCCCGGTCGACCTGTGGTTTCCGCCGGTGTGGACGCGCCACGCCGCGGCGCTGCTGACGCTGCCGGCGTTCGTCCTGCTCGCGGCAGCGTACGTGCCCGGCACGAGGATCAAGGCCGCCGTCGGGCATCCGATGGTGGCGGGCGTCAAGCTGTGGGCATTCGCGCACCTGCTGTCGAATGGGCGCCTCGGCGACGTCGTGCTGTTCGGCGCATTCCTCGCGTGGGCGATCGCCGACTTCATCGCCTCGCGCCGTCGCGACCGCGCCGCCGGCACGCGCTATGCCGTCGGTCCCGTTTCGAGGGACGTGCTGGCGGTGGCGATCGGCGTCGTCGCGTGGGCGGCGTTCGCCTTCGTGCTGCACGGCTGGCTGATCGGCGTGCGGCCGTTCGGCTGAACACGCGCGCGTTTGCGCGGAGCCCCGGCCCGGAGCGCGGCCGAACGCGCCCGGCGGGCGACCCGTCGGGCGGCGGGCGCGTGCCGGTCAGCGGCCGAACACGCGCAGCGCCAGCGTGAGCACGGCGGACAGGATCAGCGTCGACATCACCGGCACCACGTAGCGGCGGCCGTTGCGCACGACGTGAAAGTCGCCGGGCAGCCGGCCGAATCCGAGGCGGGTGAGCCATGGCGAGGCGAAGCTCGCGACCGCGATCACCACGACGAAGATCACGATCGTCCGCAGCATTGCCGGCTACTTCTTCGTAGTCTTCTTCGCGGTCTTCGCCGCCGGCTTGCGCGCGGCGGTGGCGGTCGCGGTCTTCTTCGCGGTCGGTTTCGTCGCCGGCGCCTTCGCGGCGGCGACGGTCTTCGCGGCAGCTTCGCCGGCGCCTTTTTCGCCGCCGCAGCGGTCTTCGCCGCGGGCGCCGTCGCTGCCGGCATCT